>JAGOLX010000018.1 GCA_017993835.1 Phycisphaerae bacterium | reverse complement strand
CGAGCGTCTTTCGGAGCCAGGCGAGGGATTTTTCGATCATCGGGCCGCCCTGGCCTTCGCATTCCATGCTCAGGACCCCTTTGTAGCCGTGATCGCGGAGTAGCTCCAGGCACTTGCGGATGTTGTCCGCGTTGACGCCGTCGCCGATGGCGCATTGGCTGACTGCGATACCCGTCTGATTGCCCCGGACCGCCGCTGCGAGCGACTCGGAGACGTCCTTGATGTGCACGTGGCTGACTCGGTCGATGAATCGCTTGAGGAACGCGACCGGGTCCTGGCCTGCGATGAAGGTGTTGCCCGTGTCCATGTTCATGCGGAGGTACTTGCTGTCGCAGAATTCGAGCATTCGCGACATCATGTCGGGCTTGGTGGTGAAGTAGCCGTGCGGCTCGATGTTCACGATGATCTCGTGGGCCTCCGCGACCTCAATGATCTGCTCGTAGCTGCGTTTCATCAGTTCCATGGCCTCGGCGTCGGTGAGTCCTTCCGGCTGGTGCATCCCGTCGGTGGTGTCCACGTTCGGGCAGCCGATCAGGTGCGCCCACTGGATCGATTTCATCACGTAGGGCACGCCGCGAATCGGGCCGTCCTTGCCCGAGAGGGGGTAGGCGGCGTCCACCTGCGAGAATTGCAGGCCGTAGGAGGCCATCTTGCGCCGCAGCAGGACCGGGTCCTCGTAGAGCGCGACGTGCGGCTGGTAGCCCAGGCCGTGAATCCAGCTCACGCCGTCGATCAGGCCGCACTCGATGTAGTGGACCTGGTTCTTCTGGGCCCATTGCAGGCACTTCTCGAAGCTGAAATAGGAACTGTTGAACGCATCCGTGTGAAATCCAATCTTCATCGCTCGATCCTCATTGTTCCCATGTCCCGGTAGTCCGTCCACGTCGCCCTCGCCCGCCGGTCGCCGACCACTTGGGCCAGGCGAGACGATGCCAGACTACCATACGGCGGGTCCCGAGGCAACGTCCTGTCCGGATGCGTCATCGGTGATTTGGTTGGTTGTCAGAGGAGGCGTCCGGCTCTCTTCTCCAAGCCCAGCGAACCAGAGCCAACGCGGCGAGCACGACCGCCAGGACGGCGAGTCCGAAGGACCAAATGCCTCGTGTGTCGAGCAAGCCCACGACGGCGAAGACACCCAACACGGCGATGAGTGCAACGACGACGGCGTCGGCCTTCTTGATGAGGGGAGACAGGCGGGCTTCCTCCTGCTGTTGCATTTGCTCCAGGATGTGAATCGCCATGTCGCGTTCCGTTTCGGGCACGGCAATGCGGACCTCGTGGGCCTGGCTGCGGTAGGGACCCATCTTCTCGACGTCGTCGAGCACGACCGGATGCAGGCAACGATTCTCCAGATAGGCGACGACCTTGGAGGCATCCGCCTCAATCGCTTTGTGAACGGTCACCAGTTCTGACATGATCGCACCTTTCCGTCCTGCATTCAGGCCGCGAGCGTCCGGGGCCGGCCGCCGCGAAGGTTGACTTCTGGGATGTTCATGGTATTATAGAGTTGTCTATATGCAAGGACCATCACGAGGTGGGTTTATTCATCAGAAACCGGGAGGATGTGGTTGAAAACCTGCGTTGTCGTCATCGTCGTCTTTGGGATCGCATTCCTGGGTCTGTCCTTGCCTTGTCGCGTTCTTGCGGAGGTGCCGCCTGTCGATGCCAACGCGCCGCGGATCGATCTGATCGTTCGGGATGGCTACCTGCCGGGCGTCCCGGTGCTGGTGCGGGTCCAGATCGTCGATGCGAACGGTACCGTGGACCGGGATGTCTGGGACGCCAACGCGGTCCTGTCCGTGTCGGGCGACTCGGCTGTCGAGCCCTCGACGGATCGCGTGGCTCTGTGCAACGGCTTGGGCAGCGGGCTTGTCACGTTCACGGGTGGCGGCGATTTCGATCTGACCGTCTCGGTGGGAAGTTTGGAGAAGACCGTCCGGCTCGCGGACTGGAGCGATGAGCCGGTCCATGTTGCCTCGGGTACGCTGGCCGACTCGCAAACCTGGAGCGGCGTGTATCATGTCACGGCAGGCGATCTCACAATCCCCGCGGGCGTCACGCTCACGCTGTCGCCGGGGACGCTCGTCCTGATCGACGGCGCCGTCTTGGGGACGGACGGCTCGGACATCGACGTGCAGGGCGCGATCGAGTCGCTCGGCACCGCGAACTCCCCGGTCACGTTCACGGCTTTCACGCCCGGCTCCCACTGGGGCGAACTGCACCATGCTAACGCGCAGCCCTCCATGTATCGCTACACGGAGATCCTGCAGGCCGGACGCTCGCCGAGGGTGGGCCATTCCAATTCCGGGCCCGCGGTGCGAGCGTCGAATTCCGCCCTCACGTTCGACCATGCCTCCCTGACGGACAACGCGGGCAAGATCATGCAGGCGTCGGACGGTACGGAACTGGCGTTCCGCAACACGCTGTTCGCCCGGTCGGTCATGGGGCCGGAGATCTCGGGCACGTCGCTGTCGTTCGAGGATGGCTGGATCACGGAGATGCGGGCCAGGGACGACGCCGACGGCATCTACATCCACAGCCAGCATTCGGGGCAGTTGTGCCGCCTGGTTCGCAGCGTGATCGCCGGCGTGGACGACGACGGGATCGACACCCTCGGTTCGGACGTCGAGATCGAGGACTGCATCGTGCGAGGCTGCAAGGACAAGGCGGTCAGCGTCTACGGCGGCGAGACGACGATCTCTCGCTGTCTGCTCGTGCAGAACAACCTGGCTCCCGAGGACACGACGAACGCAAGCCTTGCGGCCAAGACCTTCGAGGGCTCGACCGCGGTGGTCAACATCGATCACACGACGCTCGTCACGACGAGGACGCCGGGCTGCCTGGATGTCGCGATTCAGTCGCACAACAAGTACGGCGTCGAAAGCGGGACGATCCGCTACAACGTGACCAATTCCATCATCGATGCCACGGAGCCGGTCTACGTGCAGGCTCCCTACCTCGCATCCGATATCCACATCAGCTACTGCGATACTGTCGGCGTCGAGTGGCCCGGCGTGGGCAACCTCGCAGACGACCCGCGGTTCGTCGATCCGGAACACGGCGACTACCGCCTCGATCCGAACTCGCCCTGTCTCGGCGCAGCCAGCCCGGACAGCAACCTGCCCGACCTAGGCTACTATCAATCCGCACAGGACGACTGAGCCGTAAAAAGGGACTGCGAGCACGTGGCTCGCAGTCCTTCCCGTGTGTGTTTCTGCCTGCACCCCAACAGGCAGCAAGGGTGTTGCCTGCTGGTCACTGGGTCTGCCGATAGTACCAGCCGGTCAGGACGAATTCCTCCTGCGCGCCGAGCAGCAGTTCGGGCTTCTGCAGGGCGGCCAGGATGTTCTGCTGGATCGGCAGGTCCGGGACCCTGGCGATGGTCATCTTCCCGTTGACGTACCAACCCCATTGGCCCGCCTGGCGGATGTCGGCGTACTTCCCGGTTGCTTCGGTCACAGTGATCAGGGCGTCGGGAGCGTCGTTCACGGAAACGCCGAAGGAACACACGATGTTGCCGTCCGCGTCGAAGGTCGCATTGGCTGCGTTGACATCGCCGACGAAGGAGCCTGTGACATCGCCCTTGATCTGACCGTCGACTTCCTCGCGTGTCGCCCCATCGCCGGCCGTCAGGGTGATCGTACCGATGAAACCGGACCTCAGGACCATGTCCGCGCCGATGGTAGGCGAACTGGTGGTCGTGGTCTCCAGTTGGCCGGAGACGTTGTCGCCGAGGAACTGGGCGTTGACAGTCGCGGGACAGGTGTGCCACGACCAGGGCCCGCCGCTCCAGGTCTGCTCCCACAGGCCCCCGGCGGCGCCGAAGCTCGCCGCGACCCCCGTCCCGTACTCACAGAAGGACTGGGGTTTCATGCTCTCGACGGGGTCATACTCGCCGCTGAGGGCGAACGTCGCGAGACCGCCGATGAGCGGGACCTTCCCGCCGAGGGCTGCAAGGATACTGTTCTGGAGCGTGCTGCCCGTTATCAGGGGCATCGCGTACAGGCCCGCCAGCTCCAGTCGCCAGTCTCCCGATTGGCGGATGTAGGCGAAGACGCCGGTGGCTTCGTTCAAGGTCATCGCCAGTTCGGGTCCCGGCGGATGGAACGTGCCCATCCCCATGCCGCTGCCCTCGTCCACGAGGACGCGGGAGGCATTGATGTCGATGATATTGACGCCCGTGCCGCTCAAGCTCATGGTCCCGATGACGACGTTGCCGTTGCTCTTGTCGCGGGCGGTCAGGGTCAGGTCGCCCTGGACCGGCAGGGTGGCAACCAGGTCGGCGCTGACGGCGGCGGCAGCCGTGGTGTGGAGTGCCAGGACGCTCGACACGTTCGAACCGAACAGTGCGTCGCCCTCGTTTGTGCTCCACGTCCAGGGCCCTTGACCCCAGTTGATCTGCCAGGTCCCCTTGCCGCTGACCAGTTCGGTCGTCGTGCCCGATCCATAGTCGGCAAATGTCGGCCCGCTGAGTTTGGTCAGGATCAGACCACTGAAGCCAGAGGCCATGGAGCCATCATCAGGTATCGGTGTCCCGGCAATATTGAGGGTGGAGTCGCCGGCCGTGAAGATGTATATCACCACGCTGCCGCCTTTTCCCGAGATGCTGCCCTGTGCGGCGAACACATCCCAGTTTTCCAGGATCTTATCGCCTTCAACGATGATGTCACCAGACCGACTGTGGCCGAGGCCATCATAGGATATGATCTGGAGTCTGTACGACGCCCCGACAAGCAAACCGCCGACAGCAACGGCGGTCGTGCATCGTCCCGGTCCGTCATTCGTCCAGATGAGACCGCCGAGCAGCGCATCCAGATGGGAGTCTCCCGTGTTGGGATACACGCCGCCCCAGGCGGAAATGCGCCCCTCCGCGGAGATGGCGCAGGTCACGTTGGGATGATCTTCCTCTTGAGTGAAGACCACATCGCCCAGTTTCGGGTTTCCGGTGTCGCCGAAATTGATGGCATAGACGATCTCGCCGGACAGGTCCAAGTCCGCCACCGAGTTCAGCGCGGAGACCTCCACATTGGGGTTCTGTGCTAGGGCCCCAGGGGCGACCATCGTCAGGATTAAACACACACTCAACCCGACCGTTTTCTTGTACATCTCACACTTCTCCTTTCTTCCTGCAACTTCGCTGTTGACGAACGAGTTCCCACACTGTTCCCGATTTGAAATACGCGCGGGGATGGAGAATCTCGCCGCGAACGATGCAGAATCTTGAAAAGTCATCGAATCTCTTCAACACGCCGCTGTTGCCGGGTAGAATGGTTGGGACGATGGAGTGCCAGGGATGACGATGGGTCCAGAGACCGAGAAAGCAGCACGGGCATCCTGCCCGTGAGTCCTCCTGGGCCTCACACCCCGGGCAAGGGTTTCTGGCGGACGGGGCCAAGCCCTGCAGCGTCGCTGCGCATCGGGGATGGTCCTGCGATTCATGGGCAGGATGCCCATGCTACGACGAACCGACTTCTCGGATACTCCCCGAGAAGGTTCAAGACGAGGGAACGAGCAAATGGCAAGGCCATATGATCATACTTCCATGGGTGGCGCGGGAAGGGAGTTTCCGCCCACGCAGTGGACCTGGATTCTCAGCGGCGAACGTCGCGAAGCACTCCTCGCGGAATTGTGCCAGGCGTACTGGCACCCCATCTACTGCTATCTGCGGGCCAGAGGCTTCGGCAACGAGCAGGCGAAGGACCTTGTGCAGGGCTTCTTCAGCGAAAAGGTGCTTGGCTACGAACTCGTCGAGAAGGCGGACCCCGAGCGAGGCAGGTTCCGCAGCTTCCTGCTGCGGGCCGTGCACAACTACGCGATCAGCGTGCAACGGGCCGAGAAACCCTGCGTGCCGCTCGATGAGGATCGGGAATCTGCAAGTCCGGACGGCGATCCGGAGGCGGCGTTCGACCGGGCCTGGGCGGATCAGCTCCTTCAGGAGGTTCTCAGGGAGCTGGAACGGGAGTGCTCGGCGCGAGGCAAGACCACCCATTGGAATCTGTTCCGCGACTGGCTCCTGGAGCCAGGGCAGGAGGGCGTTGACAGCCGGCAGATGACCGACCTCTGTCGCAAGCATGGCGTTGTGGACGCATCGGCCGCCTATCACATGGTTGAGAACATGAAACGGCGATTCCGCGCGATCCTGCGGGACCACCTGGAACCGCTGGCTGGTCCTGGAGGCGAGGTGGAGGAGGAAATCGGCAGATTCATCGAGGTCTTCTCCTCCGGGCCGGCGAGAAAATGAGGGTCCTCGCGTATATTGTGTAGGGTGTGCTGTGCACACCACGGTAGACAGGAGAAGGCATCTCACGCGGAGTCGCAGGGACGCGGGGTGGGAGAAGGAGTCGGCCTGGCGCGATCTCTGTGTCTCGGCGTCGCTGCGTGCGTAGACTGTGTTTGCGGCCTGTGAGGGCGGATAGCGATGGATGGACAAAACGACAACAAGGAATTGAACGACAGGCAGAAGACCCGGCTGCTGAGCCTGGGTCTGGGGGCGGACCAGCCAGCCGCGATGTCCAACGGGGACGAGCAGCGGGGCGACCTGCTCTGCGACATCTTGCGACGCCCGCTCCCGCCGGATGGGCAAGGAGAGGGACTGTCCCCTGGGGGCGGCGGCCCTCCGTGCCTTGCCTTCCGGTCGGTCGCGGGCCCACCGCTACGGGAACTGCTCCTGGACCCCAAGACCAATGTCACGGTGTTGCGAAGAACCAAGGAGTACGCTAAGGCGATGGGGCAGAAGGCCGGGACGGAAGCGGAGAAGGACGTGTTCCTCGCCATCTATCTCGCGGCCATTGCTGCCGCGGGGCTCTTTCACTCCGACCGGATCACAGAGCACTCCGACGCGGACCTCGCTCGGTTCTTCGAGTTCTTTGCCCGCCGGCCCTGGATGCCGACCGATCTCTTCGGTCTGTTCCGGAAGGCGATATCCTCATGCCAGGAGGCAAAGGCGAGCGGTGGCACATGAGATGTCGCCCATTCTTAGAACCTCGACGCTGTCATGGCCATTGTCCGTTCGGCTGTCTCTTCTCTGCGGCCTCAATCTCCTCCCATGACGGCGCGTGCCAGAGGTGGAGTTGGCCTTCTTTGTTGCACGCGGCCAGCGATCTGCCGTCGGGGGAAAGGACAACAAACTCGAATACGGAACTGTGTCCAGGAAGTGTCATAAGCTCGCGGTGAGTCAGTAGATCCCAGAGCTTGACGGCATCAGAGCCGTCGCCACTGGTTGCCAACCGGCGGTTGTCGGGGGAGAACGCCACCGCGTGAGCGCCGTGCATATGACCTTTGAATGCGGCGATCCGTTCGAACGAGGATAAATCCCAAATAGCCACCGTGCCGCAAGTGTCGACACTGGCGGCCTGCGATCCGTCACTGGAAAAAGCGATTCCTTGTAGCCAGTCTCGGTGACCGCTTGGCATCGTCTCCAGTAGTTCGCCCGTCTCGGCGTTGAGCCAGTGTATGGCCTGTGCATCACCAAACGCCAGGAGACGACCCTCCGGCGAGACAGCCGTGAAGTGAGAAGGTCCCAGCAGGGAGGTTCGGACGGTTTGCCATGTGAGGGTATCCCACCAGACCGCCCTGGCTTTGGCATCTATGGCGAGCAACCACCTACCATCGGCCGCGAAGCCGAGCGGGTAGGCTGAGGTATTGGCGTCCCTCAATTCCTGTAACAAACGCCGTTCGGCGCAAGACCAGACCCGAATTTCCCCACTTCGACTTCCGCTGACCAACAGAGTCCCGTCCGCTGAATAGACGACCCTGTATACGTCGCTGCCCAGCGCTGGGAGTTGCTCGATTTCTTCAAACGTCGTCAGATCAAGCAGGCTGACGATCCCGTCACGCGGCATCGCCAATACCTGACCATCCGGAGCGAAGGCGGGCCGCGCGAATTCACCGAGCGCGATCAATCTGGGCATTTGTTCTTCTGGCTGGACCAGCGCGCTCCAGAAGGCAACGACACCATCCCTGCTGGAACTGACCAACGTGGCACCGTCCGGCGAAAGCGCCAGTCCCCAGACCTCGTCACTGGCGCCACGCAGAGTGGCCAGACAGCGCTGCTGGTCCACATCCCAAATACGGATGGTTTGATCGGCGCCGGCCGAATAGAGCCGCCGGCTATCGGCAGAGAAGATCAATTGCGAAATCCACGACGTGTGCCCTTCCAGGACCCCGACAGGTTTGCCGGAGGCGGCATCCCAAAGCCGTATCGGACCGCCTCTATAGCCGCTGCCACTGGCAATGACTGAACCATTCGGCGACCAGGCCACGCGGGTGATGGATTCCGCGTGAGCCTCCGGGACGTCGAGAACCGTGTCCCCGCTGGCCAGGTCAACGACGTGAACTCGATGATCGGCATCCCCGATGGCCAGGGCCTTGCCGTCCGGCGAAAAGTCCACCCAACCCAGATGCGGAATCGTGGTCTTCACGCCACCCTTCTGACGGACGATGGTCCATCGGTCAACCTCCCACACGGTGAGTTCGCCGGGATCACTCAGACTGGCGAGCCAGGTTCCATCCGGCGAGAATCTGAGTGCCTGGACGTTGTCAGTAAGGGGAAGCTCGGTTACCGGATCCCAGGTGCTGGTCCGCCAGAGTCGGATCTGCCGTCCGGAGTCCGTCGCCAGCAGATCGCCACGGGATGAGAATGCCGCGATGTGCCCTTCCTTCGGCTCAAGGGTGGCAATCCGCTTGCGCCCCGGTACATCCCACAGGTCAACGAAGTTCTGACCATATCCGGCCACGGCAAGCACTCTGCCGTCGGGCGAGTACGCCACTGAGGTGACTGAGCCCGGATAGCGGCAAAGCTCGCCCAGGGCGTCGCTTTGGCATTGTTGCCAGAGATAACGCCATTCCCAGCCGCGCAGATCGACCTCACCCGCCTTGGGGCGGTGATCCTCCAGCAGTCGCCGAGCACGCCCGAGATCGTTCATCGCCATCGCTTGCTGGGCGAGACTCATGTCGGAAGCGTAGGCAAGCGCTTCAGTTCTCTGACGCTGAGCGATCTCTCTTTCCTGGGCCGCCACGGCGACTCGACGGGCTTGCTGCTCACGGATGAGCGAGACAGTAGAGACAGCCAGGCCGACAACCAGCGAGACCAGTACGACCGCCGCAGCGGCAATAGGTACACGGTATCTGCCAATGAGCTTCCTCGCACGGTACGCCACAGATTCTGGTCCCGCGAGCAGCGGAGTACCTTTCAGGTAGTTCTCGATGTCCGCGGCCAGTTCCGAGGCCGACTGGTAACGACGGGCGGGCTCCTTGCGCATCGCCTTGAGCGGAATCCACTCCAGTTCCCTTCGCAGGGTTCTGGCCAGGATCTGCGGATTGGTCCGACGGCACTGGGCGATTTCATCGAGACTCGCGCCGAGGGTCGTCAGACGCGTGCTCGGCGTCCTGGGTTCCTCGTCCCGGATGACGGTGCGGATGTGGTCCACGCCGCCGGAACGAAGGTCGGCGGGGTCGAAGGGCAGCACACCCGTGAGTAGCTCGTACAGCATGACGCCCAGCGAGTAGACGTCGGAGCGGGTGTCCACGCCGCGAGGGTCCATCTCCGCCTGCTCGGGGCTCATGTAGTCCGGCGTGCCGAGGAACTGGCCTCGCTCGGTGTAGAGTGTCTGTTCCGTCAAAGGCTGACTGAGGGCCTTGGCGATCCCGAAGTCGATCACCTTGACCAAGGGCTTGTCGTCCGCAGCGGTCACGAGGATGTTGGAGGGCTTGAGGTCGCGGTGGATGATTCCCTTCTGGTGGGCGTGCTGGATCGCTCCGCAGATCTGCAGGAACAGGCCCAGCCGGTCGCGAATACTGAGCTTCTCGCGGTCGCAGTACTCCGTGATGGGCAGACCTTCGATGTACTCCATGGCAAAGTACGGGTGGCCCTGCGGCGTGGTCCCCGCGTCGTGGATCTGGGCGATATTCGGGTGGTCCAGCAACGCCAATGCCTGCCTCTCTGCTTCGAAGCGGGCGATGACCTGCCTGGAGTCCATGCCTGGCTTGACGATCTTGAGGGCCACCCGCCGGCGGATCGGGTGTTCCTGAGAGGCGAGATAGACGACGCCGTAACCGCCTTCGCCCAGGAGGGCAAGCAACTCGAACGGCCCGACTCGATCCCCAGGAGCCGACACGACACCATCAGTTGAGCCTGCAGGATCTTCGCTTGCCCCGGAGAAGCAGGGCTTTGCTGGCTCGACTCGTTCGCCATTGTGTTCCTTTTCGCCCAGCATTCGTGATCGTCCAGTTTCGAGAGAGTCACGACTTCCGCACCGATACCTTCGCATTATACCGCGTTTCACCGGCGTTCGCCATCGCTTCGCGTGACAGTCTTGACAGTGGTCTTGCGGCGGCCTACGATGGCTGGCGATACACGAAACGGTCGGCCAAGTCTTCACGGGCGGCACGCCCGTGTTACGATAGGATAACTTATGGCAGGTAAAGGATTTACACACCTCCATTTGCACAGCCAGTACTCGCTGCTCGATGGAGCGATTCAGTTTGAGCCCTTGTTCGCGCGGTGCAAGAAGCTGGGCATGGATTCGGTGGCGGTGACGGACCACGGCAGCATGTTCGGGGCCGTGGAGTTCTACATGAAGGCGAAGGCCGCCGGGATCAAGCCGATCCTCGGGATCGAGGCCTACGTCGCGCCGGGCAGCCGGTTCGACAAGTCCAAGACGTCCATCTCGGACGCGGCGCATCACCTCGTCCTGCTGGCGGAGAACCTCACCGGCTACCAGAACCTGCTGAAGCTGGCCAGCACCGGCTACGTCGACGGGTTCTACTATCGACCCCGCATCGACAAGGAGATCCTCGCCCAGTGCCACGAGGGCCTGATCTGTTCGACCGCCTGCATCAAGGGCGAGGTCACCGCGGCCGTCGCGCGGGGCGACATGAAGGCCGCCCAGGCCGCGGCCGAGAGCTTTCTGAAGATCTTCGGGCCCGAGCGGTTCTTCATCGAGATCCAGTGCCACAAGGACGAGAATCCCCAGGTCCGCGCCGGCTGCATCGAGCTGGCCCACAAGCTGGGCGTCGGCCTGGTCGCGACCAACGACGTACACTTCCTCGAAGCGGACGATTACGAGGCGCACAACTGTCTGACCTGCATCAGCACGGGCAAGCTCGCCACCGACCCCGAGCGGATGGTCTATCCGCCGGGCGTGTACCTCAAGGACGCCGACGAGATGCGAGCGATGTTCCCCGAGGCCCCCGAGGCGTGCGACAACACGCTGGCGATCGCGGCCCGCTGCAACGTCGAGTTGGACCTCAAGACCCGCCACGCGCCGCGGTTCAGCCCGCCGGACGGCTCGACCCCCGAGGACTATCTCGGCCGGCTCTGCTACGACGGGGCCAAGGAACGTTACGGCGAGATCACCGACCGCATCAAGGAGCGGATGGAACGCGAGCTCCAGGTCATTCAATCGAAGGGCTTCTCCAGCTACTTCCTGATCGTCTGGGACTTCTGCAACTACTCGCGCTCGCGGAACATCCCGGTAGGGGCCAGGGGCAGCGGCGTCGGCACCCTCGTCGGCTACTGCCTGGGCCTGTGCAACGTCGATCCCCTCAAGTACGACCTGCTGTTCGAGCGGTTCATGGACCCGGCGCGAAATGAGATGCCCGATATCGACATCGACATGTGTCAGGTCCACCGGCCCGAGGTGATCGACTATGTCCACAAGAAGTACGGTCAGGTCGCCCAGATCATCACCTTCGGCACGATGAAGGCCAAGCTGGTCATTCGCGATGTGTGCCGGGTGCTGGGGGTGGCGGTGGCGGAGGCGGACCGGCTCGCCAAGCTGGTTCCCTTCTCGCTCGATATGACGCTGGACAAGGCGCTGGAGACGGAGCCCGAGCTCAAGCAGGCGTACGATACGAACGACGTGATCCGCAAGGTGATCGACATCGGGCGCAAGCTCGAGGGCCTTACGCGTCACGCGTCGGTCCATGCGGCGGGCGTCGTGATCGCCGACGAGCCGCTGACGAACTTCGTTCCGCTGTACAAGGCCCCCGACTCGGACGACGTCATCACGCAGTACGAAGGGCCCATGGTCGAGAAAGTCGGCCTGCTGAAGATGGACTTCCTGGGCCTCAAGACGCTCAGCGTCCTGGAGCGGGCGCGCCAGCTCATCAAGGCCAAGCACGGGATCGACCTCGATCTGGAGAAGATCGACATCACGGACCCGAAGGTCTTCGAGGTCTTTACGAAGGGTCGGACCAAGGGCATCTTCCAGTTCGAATCCGGCGGCATGCAGGACATGCTGATGAAGATGCGTCCGGACCGGATCGAGGATCTGATCGCGGCCAACGCGCTGTACCGACCCGGCCCGATGACCCTGATCCCCGACTACATCGACCGCAAGCACGGCGCGAAGTGGACCTGTCCCCATCCGATCATGACCGAGGTGCTCGAGGAGACCTACGGCATCATGTGCATCCACGAGGACGCTCGGATCGCGATGGCCGACGGCAGCGAGAAACCCATCCGGGACGTGCGGGCGGGAGACTGTGTTCACTCGTTGAACCGAGGGACGTCGCAGTTCGAAGTGAAGGCGTGCCACGGCTGTGGCCCGACGCGCCGTGGCGAGGGCGTCAAGATCACGTTGGAGAACGGCTTCTCCGTCACGCTCACCGACGACCACATGGTCTACACGTTCGCAGGGATGAAGGAGGCCGGTCAACTCAACGCTGCCGGGGACTTGGTGGCGGTCGGGCGGCACCTGCCGCAGTCGCAGGCGACCGCCAGGCATCTGGCGCCGTGGCTCGGCGCGGACGAGGACGTGGCCTACCTGCTCGGTTCCCTCGTCGGCGACGGGGCAATGACCGGCAAAGGCCTGTCGCTGGCAACGGGTCGGGAAGAAGACCATCGCAGACTTCTGGCCTGGATTCACGAGCGATTGCCCTCGTTGCATGCTCACGAATACTTTCACGGACGATGCTGGTACCTGAGTCTGTCGGATCCTCGTCTGTTGAACGATCCCTCGCACGGCAATCGCAAGACGCGTCTGCACCACCTGCTGGAGACGCTCGGGATGAAAGTTTCCGCTCGGCGCAAGAGGATTCCCGAGGCGATCTTCCGTTGCAGCAGCCGGGTGCGGGCGGCGTTTCTGGCGGGCCTGCTCGATGCGGACGGATGCGCGACGACGGGGACTCGGGACGCGGGGGTCTGTCTCCTTTCTTCCTGCTCGCGAACGCTGCTGGAGGACGTTCGTCGTCTCTGTCAGTTGGAGGGCATTCCCACGACGATTCGCCCGCGGCGGATTCAGTTCTGGGACCTGGTGACGTTGTCGCGTCTCACGGAACCGTACCTGCTCGTGCGTCGGTTCACCGGGCGGTTGACCCGAGGGCAGTCCGTCGGGTGGATTCCGCGATCTCGCCTGCTGGAGGCGGTTCCCGTCGGCGAGTCCTTGCGGGCGTTTTCCGAACGCACCGGCATCATGCGCGCCGGGATGAAACACGACTTCCCGTTCGTCAAGTCGATCACCGCTCTCAAGGCGGGGATCGATCTCGGCGGCGTTCGCTACTATCGCATCGCGAAGATCGAGCGCGTTTACGATCAGCAGTTCTACGGGATGTCCGTGGCCGACCATCACAACCTGGTCGCCAACGGCATCGTCGTGAAGAACTGTTACCAAGAGCAGGTCATGCGGATCTGCAACCGCATGGGCGACATCCCGCTGCGCGAGGCGTATGCCCTCATCAAGGCGATCAGTAAAAAGAAGATTGAGATCATCTCCAAAGAGAGAGAGAGGTTCCTCGCGGGCTGCGTCTCCAAGGGCGTCAAGAAGGGCGAGGCCGAGGACATCTTCGCACTGATCGAGCGGTTCGCCGGCTACGGCTTCAACAAGAGCCATTCGACCCGGTATGCGTTCGTCGCCTATCAGACCGCGTATCTCAAGGCCCACTATCCCGTCGAGTTCATGGCGGCCCTGCTGACCTACGAAATGGGCGACACGGAGAAGGTCGTCGAGTACATTGGCGAGTGCCGGGAGATGGGCGTCGAAGTCATGGCGCCGGACATCAACGAGAGCGACGTCGATTTCACGCCGCTCTATCGCGAGGCCGCGGAGGGCGGCAAGGGCGTCATTCGCTTCGGTCTGGCCGCGGTCAAAGGCGTCGGCGAGCGGGCGGTCGAGCAGATGATCGTCGCCCGCAAGAAGGTGGACCGGTTCCGCAGCCTGTTCCACTTCTGCGAGAACGTCGATCTGCGGGCGGTGAACAAGCAAGTGATCGAGGCCCTTATCAAGGGCGGCGCCTTCGACCGTCTCGGCGGCAACCGCAACCAGATGACGCAGGGCCTGGAGAAAGCCATGCAGATCGGGTCCAGCCTGCAATCGGACAAGGTCCGCGGCCAGATGAACTTCTTCGGTCAGATTGCAGACGAGAAGCAGTATGCCGAAGACAGCAAGTCGCTCCCGGATGTGGCGCCGTGGCCGGAATTGCAGATGCTCGCCTTCGAGAAGCAGGTCCTTGGCTTCTACGTCACGAGCAATCCGCTCAGCCAGCATGCGGAGGCGATCAACGATTACTCGACGATCAACACCGCCCGCCTGGCCCAGACGCACACGCCGGGTGAAGGAACCGGAAACGGCAACGGCGGCGCCGGCGGCGAAAAGCAGGTCACCATCGGCGGCATGGTCACGAAGGTCCGCTACAACATTACCAAGAACGGGCGCAACGCCGGCTCCAAGATGGCGGTCTTCACGCTCGAAGACCTCCAGGGCCAGGTCGAAGTCGTCCTGTTCCCCGACACGCTCGCGGAGTACGGCTCGCTGCTCGTCGAGGACTCCGTGGTTTTCGTCAAGGGCAAGACCGACTACCGTCGGGAGCGTGCGAACATCCTGGCCTCCGAGCTGATCCCGCTGGAGAAGGCCCGCGAGAAGCTCGCCAAGGGGGTCCGGATCAAGCTGGACGCCCGCGACGTGACGAAGGAAAAGGTGATGGAGATCCGCAGCGTCTGCCAGTCACACCGGGGCAACCGGCCCTTGTCCATGGTCATCGTGACGGACCGGGGCCGGGTCCACGCGACCGCGGACCGGACCCTGTGCGTCAATCCGGACATCGAGTTCTGCCGCAAGATGCGACAGCTCGTCGGCGACGAGAACTTCTCCCTGGCGAAGTGACCACATTGCGTGTGTCGTTGGCGGATTGACTGTGGAGCGGGACGCACGATATACTCACTCCTGCTGCCGGGGCATCCGTGAAGTCGTTGCGGATCGAGCCAGCTCTCGCACTGCGAATGGCCGTCCGGCTGCATGGTGCATTCTCAAGGATCGAAAGGTTCAAGATGACGGTTTGGAGCAGGCGGGCAGGGAGCACGGGCATGAGGACAGTCGGAATCGTCAGCCTTCTGATGATCGCGGGGTGCAGCACGACTGCATTCTCGGGCAGAACCGGTGTGCCGCAAGGCGCGAAGGCCGTCGGCGGGGGTTTTGCCATCGACTGGGAGGCGCCCACCGCCGGGACGGTCTACCTCGTCGAAGAGACGTCGGGCAAGATCATCGAGACGCGGTCTCTTGACGAAGACGAGACCTTCGAGTTCGAAGCGGACCTTTCGGACGACGAGGTGGTGCAAGCGTTCGAGCAGGTCACGGGAGTGGAGATGGAAAAAGCCCGGCTGGTGCTGTACTTCCAGCCCTCGCCTGCCGAGGAGTAGAAGCGGTGAATCGCAGAGATCGGATGCTGGATGACACCACGCCGGAGGCCATGGCGGTGCAGCTTCAAGTGCTGCGGCGCATTGGGCCTACCGGCAGGCTGGCGATGACGTTCGAGTTGAGCGACAACCTTCGCTCGCTGGTTGCGGCGGGCATCCGATATCGACATCCGCAGTGGGACGATCGGACCATCGAGCGGGAGACGATTCGCTTGATGATCGGCGATGCGCTCTTCCGCCGGGTCTATGGGAATGGGCTGACTGCGCCATGACGACTCAGAAGGAGTTTCTCGGGCGGCTGATTCAGCGTCTCGACGAGGCCGGGATTCCCTATATGGTGGTCGGCTCCGTCGGCAGCAGCGTTCACGGGCGTCCCCGGGCAACGCACGACGCGGATGTCGTGATTGACCCCACGCCTGGTCAAATCGAGTCTCTCCTCGATCTTCTGGAAGGGGGCAACTACGTCAGTCGGGATGCAGCACGCGAAGCGTTGTGCCGCCGGACGATGTTCAATGTCGTGGATTTGAACGGGGGCTGGAAGGCCGACCTCATTATCCGCAAGGACAGGCCGTTCAGCCGGCAGGAGTTCGAGCGTCGTTGTCAGGTCGATGCGATGGGCCAGGTGCTCTGGGTTGTCTCGCCCGAGGATGCAATTCTCAGTAAGCTCGAATGGATGAAGGGACGCGAGTCCGACGTGCAGTATTCCGATGCGGTCGGCGTGGCCGCCGCACAATGGGGAAATCTGGACCTGGGGTACCTCCGGAAGTGGGCTGGAGAGCTGGGTGTTCGCGACGAGTTGATCGAAGTGCTGGAGCAGGCCAAGGCAGAGAGTGAGCGGTGCGACCGTGAGCCGTGACGAAATCGCAAATCGTAAATCGCAAATCGAGAATCCGAGGGGTTTCTTCCTCGTCCTGGACGGTCCCGACGGCTGCGGCAAGAGCAGTCAGTCCCGGATGCTGATTGACTGGCTGGCGGGTCGCGGCGTGCAGGCTATGGGTTTCCGCGACCCCGGGACCACGACCATCGGCGAGAAGATCCGCGAAATCCTGCTGAGCACTGCCCACGACGCGATGACGACGCCCACCGAGGTTCTGCTGTACATGGCCGCACGGGTGCAACTGTGGTCGGAGCGGATCGCGCCGGCCCTTCAGGCGGGCCAGTGCGTGGTCATGGACCGCTGGCTCTCCAGCACGTGTGCCTACCAGGGTTACGCAGGCGGTTTCGGCGTCGAGAAGGTGATCGACATCGCGAACGACGCGTTGGAGCGGGTCTGGCCGGACCTGACGATCATCCTGGACGTGGACCTCAAGACCGCGGTCCAGCGTCTCAATCGCGAGCTGGATCGCATGGAGCGAAAGGGCGACGACTATCACAGTCGCGTCCGCGAGGGATTCCTGAGCCTGGCGAAGGATAGGCCGGGCTTCGCGGTGGTCGACGCGACCGCCAGTCCCGAGACCGTGCACGGGGCGGTTGTGGCTATCGTGGAGAAGGTGTTGGGAGCGGGATCGCGTCGCTCGTAGCAGTAGCAGTAGGGTGCGTACCACGCACCATCTGTCCCCTGTCAGAGGAAGACAACGCCTTACGGCGTCACCACGAACCGGCCCGGGAAAAGACCGTGTGCATGACGCCTCCGGCGTGTTATGATGAGCCGCTGTCGATGAGAATCTGAAATCAACAATCTCCAGTTGAAGACCTGAGATATGTCGTTGAAGGACGTCTTCTGCCAGGACCGGGCCATCGGGCTTCTGCAGCGGGGGCTCGCGGCGGACCGTGCGGCCCATGCGTACCTGTTCGCCGGACCGGACGGCGTGGGCAAGTACAAGACCGCCTGTGAATGGGCCAGGCTGCTGCTGTGTCAGAATCCGATATGTAGCACCCCCGCCCCCGGGGGTGGCCCCAGCCGGGGGCGGCTGGGCTACATTGAGGGATCTCAACACGGGGCGGAAGGGCCCTTTGCCGACAGTTGCGGGTCGTGCCAGTCCTGCACCCTGATGGACGCGGGCTCGCATCCCGACTACGCCCACGTCTACAAGGAACTGCTCCAATACACGGAAGGGAACAAGGACAAGAAGACGCCGGTGGAACTGGCCATCGACGTGATCCGCGAGTTCCTGATCGAGCAGGTAGCAGGCCGGCCCACGCTCTCGAAGCGGAAGGTCTACATCGTCAGCGAAGCGGAGAAGCTCAACGCCAACTCGCAGAACGCCTTGCTCAAGGTGCTGGAGGAGCCGCCTTCGTACTGCACGATCATCCTGCTGTGTACCCGCCTGGAGGAGCTGTTGCCGACGATCCGGTCGCGATGCCAGCTCATCCGGTTCGGGCCGGTCGAGGAAGGGCGGATCATCGAGCAGTTGAAGGCAGAAGGGCTCGGCTCGACGGAGGCGACGTTCTTCGCCCGCCTGGCGCAGGGCAGTCTGGGACTGGCCTGCCAGTGGTCCCGCCTCGAACGCGACGGCGCGGGACTCTTCGCGAGCAAGCGACAACTGGTCGTCTCGTTGACGGACCTCAACCTGGCGGACGTGCCTGCGATCGTCGAGCGAATCCAGGAGGCGATCAAGGAACTGGCTGCGGCCTGGGGGAGCCTCGACAAGGCGACGAGCAAGAGCGACCTCACCCGACGGGCGCAGAAGACGATGATCCGGATACTCATCGGCGCGCTGTACGATGTGACGATTCACCACGTCGCGCCGCAACGGGCGCTGGTCAACGCGGATCAGGGGGCGCAGATCGCCGCGCTGGCGCGGCGCCTGGGACCCGAGCAGGCCATCGAGGGCGTCCGCGAGGGTTGCGAAATGCTCCGCTGGCTCGAGGACAACACCAACGAGCGGCTAATTCTGGAGCGGCTATTGTTCCGCCTGTCTCGCGCCGCTATAATGGCCGGACCGTGTTAAAATAGGATGCTCACAGATGACAGATGAAACACCGGTCAAGACCAAGCCGGCGAAGAGCAGGAAGTTCCTGCTGGTCCGATATGGCCGCATGAAGATACTCGGGGTGTTCGAGCACAGCGAGACGGTTGTGCCGCGCACGCCGGCCCGCGTCGTCGTCAAGACGGACAAGGGACTGGAAATGGGCGACCTCGTGGGCCAGTTGAGCCATTACAAGGACGGCCGCTTCCGCCTGAGCGAGGAGCAGCTCACCAGCTACTACGTGACCAGCGAGATCCAATTCAACACGGAGCCGGTGGGCAAGGTGGTGCGGTTCGCGACGCCGGACGATGTCAGCGAGGAGCAGCACCTCCAGCAGACGACCGGCGAAGAGATCGAGAGCTGCGAACGGATCGCTCGCGAGCTGGGCCTGCGGATGAAGATCATCGACGCCGAGCACATCTTCGGCGGCGAACGCATCGTCTTCTACTTCATGGCCGAGGGCCGCGTGGATTTCCGCGATCTGGTCCGCAAGCTGGCCCAGGAGTACCAGACGCGGATCGAGATGCGCCAGATCGGGTCGCGCGACGAGGCCAAGCTGCTCGGCGACGTCGAGAGCTGCGGCCGAGAGTGCTGCTGTCTCCAGTTCCTTCAACTGCTCAAGCCAGTGAACATGCGGATGGCCAAGATGCAGAAGGCCACGCTGGACCCGTCCAAGATCTCGGGATACTGCGGGCGGCTCAAGTGCTGCCTGCGGTACGAGGACCAGACGTACACGCAGCTCAAGCAGAGCCTCCCCAAGAGGGGGGTCTTCGTCCAGACGGACAAGGGCGAGGCCAAGGTGATCGACGGGCAGATCCTCACGCAGCTCGTCGTGGTCGAGTTCGAGAACGGCGACAAGGCCTCCTACCGCTTGGATGAGGTCACGATTCTGCCGCCGTCGGCAGTCCGACGAAGGCCGCCGCAGCAGGGGGAAGGGCCCGCCAACGCGAATCGGCGGGAAGGGGCTTCCGACGGCCCGCCTGCCCGCGACGCGCGACGACCGGGTCGGGACCGCCCGGGACGGGACCCGCGTCCGCCCGTTCACAACGGGCGTCCTCGCGTCCCGCAAGAGCCCCTCGATGGCGACGAGGAACCGCTGGAGCCCTGTGTCGTCGAGCCGCAGAATCGCAATGGGGCGCCGTCGCGGCAGGGCGATGGATCGACCGACAGGAACCGTCGAGCGGGCGGCCCGCGCGATTCCTCGTCGCGTGAGTCTCGCCGATCGGGTCGAGACCGGCCGGGCCGGGATCGACCCCCGCGCGATTCGCGTCCATCCGGCCGCAATGACAAGCCCCGTGTCCAGCAGGAGGGCGCGGAGAAGACGCCCCCGGCCGACCGGGAGCCGGCGCGGGCCGAGGAGCCGGCGCCGACCCGCGACGAGAAGCCGCAACCTGGCGTCGAACCGACCCAGGCCACCGAGGGAGCTTCCGACCCTTCCGGCGACACGCCGCAGTGAGAGACAAGGAGAACAATGCCCCGAACGATCGTCGTTACCTCTGCTTTGCCCTATGCCAACGGGCCCATCCACATCGGACACCTCGTCGAATACGTGCAAACGGATATCTGGATTCGCTTCCACAGGATGTGCGGGAACCGCTGCTTCTACTTCTGTGCGGACGACACGCACGGCACGCCGATCATGATCAGCGCCCGCAACGCGGGGATCACGCCGGAACAGCTCATCGCGGGGATTCACAAGGAGCACACCGCCGACTTCGCCGGCTTCCACGTGGCCTTCGACAACTACTACACGACGCACTCGCCGGAGAACAAGGCGCTCAGCGAGCTGATCTTCACGCGGCTCAACGAAGCCGGCTCCATCGTCAAGCGTCCGGTGGGCCAGACCTACTGCGAGACGGACAAGATGCCGCTGCCCGACCGGTACGTGCGAGGGACCTGTCCCCGCTGCGGCGCCGTCGATCAGTATGGCGATTCGTGCGAGGTCTGCGGCGCGACGTACCGGACCGTCGACCTGGTGCAGCCTCGCTGCTCGCTGTGCGGGAATCCGCCCGTCTTCCAGGAGTCGGAACACTACTTCTTCAAGCTGGCGGACTACGAGAAGCAGCTCAAGGACCTGTTTGCAGCGGGGTACACGCAGAAGTCGGTCGCGAACAAGCTCGACGAGTGGTTCACCGCCGGCCTGAAGGACTGGGACATCTCGCGGGACGGACCCTACTTCGGGTTCAAGATCCCCGGCGAGGACAACAAGTATTTCTACGTCTGGCTCGACGCGCCCATCGGCTACATGGCCTCGGCGCGGAACCACTGCGATCGCCACGGCCTGAGCTTCGACGATCTGTGGAACAGTCCCGCCAACGAGCTGTACCACTTCATCGGCAAGGACATCATGTACTTTCACGCGTTGTTCTGGCCGGCCATGCTCATGGGCTCGCGCTTCAAGACCGCCAACAAGCTCTTCGTTCACGGGTTCCTCACCGTCAACGGGGAGAAGATGAGCAAGTCCCGCGGGACATTCATCAAAGCCAGCACCTACGCGAAGCATCTGGACCCCGAGTGCCTGCGATACTACTACGCCAGCAAGCTGACGGACGCGGTCGAGGACATCGACCTGTCGTTCCAGGACTTCATCGGCAAGACGAACTCGGACCTCGTGGGCAAGTACGCCAACCTGGCGTCGCGTTCGGGTCCCATGCTGACGCGACAGTTCGGAGGCCGGCTCGGAGCGTTGGATGCGGAAGGTCGGGAACTGCTCTCGCGTCTGACCGCGGTCAAGGAACAGATCATCGCGGGGTACGAGGGTCTGAACTACGCGACCGTCGTTCGCACGATCAGCACGTTGGCCGACGACGCGAACCGCTACGTCGAGCAGAACCAGCCGTGGGCGACCGTTAAGACGGACCCCGCCAGGACGCTGACCACGCTGACCGCGGTGCTCAACGCGGTGCGGGTCCTGACGATCTACCTCAAGCCGATTCTGCCGGTGTTCGCGCAGAAGGTGGAGAAGTTCCTTGGCGTGGGTCCGCTGCAGTTCGCGGACGTGGGAAAGACATTGGAGAACCACCAGATCGGTGCGTTCGAGCGATTATTCGAGAGAATTGACGAGGACAAGGTAACCGCCATGGTAGAAGAAAGCAAAGAAGGCCAGGCTCCGTCCGCTGCCGCTCCCGCGGCCGCAGCACCGGCTCCGGTCGGCGGCATCGAGCCGATCAAGCCGGAATGCACGATCGATGATTTCGCCAAGATCGACCTGCGCGTCGCGAAGGTCGTCAGTGCCGAGCGGGTCGCGGGCGCCGACAGGCTGATCCACCTGGTCTTGGAAACGGGGCTCGGCCAGAAGAACGTCATGGCCGGCATCGCCACCGCCTACGAGCCCGAGAGCCTGGTCGGCAGGCACGTGGTCTACTTTGCCAACCTGAAGCCTCGCAAGATGAAATTCGGCCTGTCCGAGGGCATGATTCTCGCTTCCGGTTCCGGCGGCAAGGAGATCTTCGTCCTGTCGCCCGACGCGGGCGCCGTGCCCGGACAGCAAATCCATTAGGATTGTCGATTTACGATTTTCTATTTGCGATTTGCGGCTGTCGCGACAGCCCGATAGCAGATAGTCAATGGTAAATAGCAGATATGAAGAAGAGCATCGAAGAGATTGCCCGCCAGGCCGGGCGGTACAGTCCGGCCGCATTCCGGTTCGTCTACGAGGGTCTCGCCTACACGATCCAGAACGTCACGAAGGAGCCCCGTCACGTGAGCGGCCAGACGCTCTGCGAGGGGCTGCGACGGATGGCCCTCGAGCGGTATGGGCGTCTGGCCTTGCTGGTGCTCGGGTCGTGGGGGCTCCGAACCACACGCGACTTCGGCGAGATCGTCTACATCCTCATCGACAGCGAGTGGATGAGCGCCCAGCCCACGGACACCATCGGCGACTTCAACGATGTCTACGACTTCCAGGTCGCTTTTCGCGACCAGTTCACGTTCTGACGGCCCGGCGCGGTGTCCCGTGCGCCTGGGCGCGTGTCCGTGCTTGTGCGTGGGCGATGGACCGCCGCGGGGGCCAGCCTCTGTCATTCCTGCGCCAAGCAGGAATCCAGGAACCGCGGGGCGCGACGTATCCCAGGAAGTGGATTCCCGCGTTCGCGGAAATGACAATCGGGGGTTTCCGCGAACCCCTGTTGCACGCGAGTAGATACGGTTATGCACCCGGCGGGAATCCGCGGCGAGCGATCCGGTTGACTTCGCGGGCGGGCGATGATACCGTGGGACCATTGCTCGCAATATTCCATTGATTGAAAGGAGCGGTGTCCTATGCATCGGAGTGTGACACGTCGGGCGTTTCTTCGTAGGGCGGCGGTGGCGGGATCGGGACTGGTCATTCTGTCCAACGCGAGATTGCTGCGCGGGACGCAGGCCAACAGCAAGCTGAACATCGCAGCCATCGGTGTCGCCGGACGGGGCGGCGACGACGTCAACGGCGTTGCGAGCGAGAACCTCGTTGCGTTGTGCGACGTCGATGACGCCCATGCCGCCAAGACCTTCGAGCGGTTCCCGTCGGCGAAGAAGTACAAGGACTTCCGCAAGATGCTCGACGAGATCCACGGGCAGATCGACGCGGTGGTGGTCGGGACGCCGGACCATACCCATGCCCCCGCGGCGGCGATGGCCATGAGGCTTGGCAAACACTGCTACTGCGAGAAGCCGCTGACGCACAGCGTCTACGAGGCCCGCGTGCTGGCGACGCTCGCGAACGAGAAGAAGCTCGTCACGCAGATGGGCACGCAGATCCACGCGGGCACGAACTACCGTCGCGTCGTGGAACTTGTCCAGACAGGAGCGATCGGCACGATCGGCGAGGTCCACGTCTGGATGGGCGCCAATCTCGAAAGGCCGGCTGTCCCGACGGACCGGTCGCAGCCCGACGCGCCGACGGATCGGCCGGAAGCGCCCGCGTCGCTGGATTGGGATCTGTGGCTCGGACCCGCGCCGTATCGGCCTTACAGTCCGTCTTACGCACCGTTCCAGTGGCGATACTGGTGGAACTTCGCGAACGGCCAGTTGGGCGACTTCTTCTGCCACTTCTGCGACCTGGCGTTCTGGGCGCTGAAGCTGCGTCACCCGCTGACGGTCGAAGCGGAAGGCCCGCTGCATCCCGAGAGCACTGCGAAATGGACCATCGCGAAGCAGCAGTACCCCGCCCGCGGCGACTTGCCGCCGGTGGCGCTGACCTGGTACAACGGCGGACCCTATCCGGCCTTCATGAAGGAGCGGAACATCCCCGCCTGGAACAGCGCGGTCCTGTTCATCGGCTCCAAGGGCATGCTCATCTCCGACTACAACCGGCATCTTCTGCTGCCGGAGGCGCAGTTCGCCGATTTCCAGCGGCCGGCGCCGTTCATTCCCGATTCCATCGGGCACCACGAGGAGTGGATCGCAGCCTGCAAGACAGGCGGGCCGACCACGTGCAATTTCGACTACTCCGGCGCCCTGACCGAAGCGGCACTGCTCTGCAACGTCGCCCTCCGCTCGGGCGAGAAGCTCACGTGGGATGCCAAGAACCTCAAGGCCGCCGGCTGCGCCAAGGCCGATGCGTTCCTCCGCCGCGACTACCGCAAGGGCTGGACGCTCTGAGCATTGATGATGGATGATGGATGGAGGATGATTGGGCGACGTTCGTAGTGACGCCGTAAGGCGTTATCTCCCATGTCGTTGAAGATATGGCCTTACGGGCACACTACAAACGCGACGCGCATCATTGAGGCGTCTTGACCAGGGTGGGCAGGTGACCCGCCAGGCCGATGCGGTCGTCCTGGACGATTAGCACTCCGGCGATGCCCTGGATTGTCATGATCTGCTCCAGTGCGGCGTCCACGTCGGCGATGGTGCGGACGAGATTGGCGGCCTGTGTGGCTGCGGCGTCGGCCAATGCTGCGTCCTTCGCCACAATGGTGGCCAGGTCGCACTGGCCCAGGCTCATGGAAGGACCCATCTTGCCCGACGACGAACAGACAGCCAGCGGCGTCTGGTCGGGCTCGATGCGGAAGGCGAGCCGGTCGGCCAGCGGGGTCGCGCCCGTGCCGAGCGAGACGATCACCGGCTCGACCGCCAGGAGGTAGATGTCGCCGCCATTGTCCACGATGGCCTCTGGGGCGCCCGCAGCCAGGGCGGCCTTGGCCGACCACTGGGCCATCGCGCCGGCGACGGCGGCCATCGGCCCGACGCCGACGAGTTCGGCGGCCCACGTCATGTGCCGGGCGATCTCGGGGGCGTCCTCATGGAGTCCGAGCGGCACGAGCGACCTCTGAAACTCCGGATGCCGGCGGATGTAATCTTCGAGGATGTGACGCTGGCGAACGATCTCGGCAGTCACCGCGTCGAACCGGTCGCAGCAGATCCGCAGGACCGTCTCCTTGTAGGTGAACGTGCGATACACCCGATTGTGCATGGCGACTACTCCGGGAGACGAAAATCCGAAGCACGAATCTCGAAATTCGAAACAAGCACAAATGCCCAGAACCCGAAATTCAGAACGCTTCGCCGATCACGCGACAGCGTTTCGGTCATTGGGATTTCCGGCAATTCGGATTTGTTTCGGATTTCGAGCTTTGAATTTCGGGTTCTCTCAGAAGGCCGAGGCGCAGGCATCGAATGGACAGACGCGTATGCAGGCCAGGCACTCGATACAGGCGTCCTCGTCGAACGCGATCCGCCGGGTTGCTGGGTCCGCGATGTGCAGCGCGTCCGTGGGGCAGTGCGTGACGCACTGGCCGCAGTGGGCGCACCGGTGCTCATCCCAGGTGACGCCCTTGCCGCTGTTGTTGACGGTGACGTTGCAGGTCTTGATGAAATCCATGGCCTTCTGGATGTCCTGCTCGGTCCCGCGGACGTCGAGGACGAGATAGCCTTCCTCTTCGGGCGTCACCTTGGCGCGATAGACGTTCACCACGAGATTGTGGTCTTTCACCAAATGGTAGATGATCGGCTTCTCGCAGTCGTACCGCGGGAAGAACAGGACCAGCTTCTTCGTGAGGATCTGGCTCATGACGGCTTCCTTCTGATCACGAGGGATTTCATCGTGGTGTCCTTGGGCAGTGCCTGGATCGGACGGGAGACGAGGAAATCGCCCCGTCGGATCTCGTCGGCCAGCAGGTGGGCGATCTCCAGGGCCTTGTGATAGGAGGACATCGAGCCGACGATGATCTTCTTGCCTTCGATCTCGATCTCCCCGCTGCGCAGTTGCTCGTAGCTGACATGGCAGATCACGCGTCCGGTCTTCTGGGGGTAGTCGTTGCCGTAGTCGATGACCGGCGCCAGGATGTCCCGGTCGCGGACGCACGTTCGCTGGAGGACCTTCTCGTTGAGGACGGGGATGGGGATTCCGACGCCCAGGGCGAGGGAGACGCCGTAACCGCGGAGGCTCACGCCGCGAACGAATTCCGGCTTCATCCGTTTCATGTCCGCAGTCAAAGCGAGCGTTCCGGCCCCTTCCTTCGGCACGCCGTCCGAAGTCCGCTCGCAACCGCCGGCGTGCTGCGTGCCCTCCGAGTAGACGTGACCCTGGGCGCCCGCCAGCCAGACCCGCGTGCCTACTCCGATGGTCTCGTAGTATGGATCGTTCAGCAGGGGAGACAATTGGCCCGCGGAGCAGTAGCTCGCGTTGCCCCGACGCGGCTCGAGCACGCCCAGATACGTGTAGATCGTCCGATCCGAGTCGTTGATCGCGACGTTGTAGTTCTGGTAGCAGTTGCGCGGGTTGACCATGGTCGCCTGGTTCACGTCGGCGAGGGTGAAGTACGTGCGGATCTCGCGACGCGGGTAGTCGTCCGTCCCATAGGACAAAGCGAAGAGCTGGAGCGACTTGCCTGCGACGAGGTCCTCGATGACGTGTCCGCCGCCATAGCGGAACTCGCCCGGCGGGTACATGTTGGCGGGGTCCCCGTGGCGCAGTTGCGTGGCGCCGAGGTAGACGTCCACCGCTGCGATGCCGGTGTAGACCAGGACGTCCTCGATCCAGGCCTCGGACATGCGGATCTTGGGCTTGGAGTGCCCGAAGTTGATGAAGCAGCCGGAGGAACACATCGGCCCGAAGGTGGCGGTTGTGACCACGTCCACCTCCCTGGCGGCGGCCTCCAGGCCCTTCTTATCGACGTAATCCATGATCTCGTCGGCGGTCAGCACGACCGCCTTTCCCGACTCGATCCGGTCATTGATCTGTTCGTAGGTTTTCATTGGCAGCGTTCACCCTATTGGACATCGACGCAGGCGAACTCGCCCGGCGTATTGCGGACGTAGATCCGCCCGTTCGCCAGGACGGGCGTCGTCCAGCACTGCTCTCTCGACAGGATTTGGGCGCGGGCCAGGACGTTGAACTTCTGCGGATCAGCCTTCGCGACGACCAGTTCGCCCTTGTCGCTCGTGAGGATCAGACGACCGTCGGCAGTCATCATGAGCGAGCCCTTGCCGAGGCTCTTGTCCTGCCACTGCTGGCTGCCGTCCTGGAGCTTGAGGCACTTGAAGACGTCCTCGTCGAAGCCGTAGACGAAGCCGTCGCACAGGATCGGCGAGTTGATCTGCATGGCCATGACCTTGTTTTCCCAGATCTTTTTGACGTTGCCGCCGGAGACCTCCAGCAGGCTGCAGCCCCTGTTGTAGCCGCTCGATATGAAGACCTGGTTGCCGACGACGATCGGGTCAGGCGCGTTCACCTCGTATTTTGTCTTCCAGGGGTACTGCCAGAGCAGTTTGCCGTCGGTCGGGCTGACGGCCACCAGCGTCACCTCGCCGAACAGGGCCAGGCCGGCCTTGCCGTCCATGGTGAACGGCACCGGCGTCGCATATCCGCACTTGCCCTTGTCGCTCTGCCAGACGATGTCGCCTGTGTTCTTGTTCATCGCCAGGCCCGCGACGCCGACGTTCAGAACGACCTTGTCGTCCACGATCAGGGGTGAACTCGAGAAGTGCCACGTTGGCAGTTCGAAGCCCAGGCCCTTGTTCAACTGCTTCTGCCAGAGGACCTTGCCGGTCTTGGCGTCGAGGCAGAAGAAATCGCCCATCTTGCTGAGCGTGTAGACCTTGCCTGCGTCCACGGTCGGCGTCGAGAGCGTGCCGCCTGGGTAGTACTTCGCTTCGAGCGGACAGGAGTACGAGTGCTTCCAGAGTTCCTGGCCGGTTTGGGCGTCGAAGCAGTAGACGGTGTCGATATTGGTCTGTTTGCCGCTGTTGCCCATGGCATAGACCCGCCCGTCCGCGACGGCGGTCGTGGAGTAGCCCATGCCCACCGATTTCTTCCAGAGGACCTTCGGTCCGGCGTTGCCCCAATTGGAGTTCCAGTTGGTCTCCTGGCTGATTCCGTTGTGGTCCGGCCCGCGGTAGCAGGGCCAGTCGGCCCCCAACGTCGCCTGGCCGATCCCCGCCAGAACCGCCAAAGCCGTCAGTACGGTCGTCCTCTGCAGAGTGGTCTTCATTCGTATTCTCCTTGTGCAGGATTCTGTCTGTTTATACGCAAAGCGCCTATTCTACTGTGCCGACGGGCGGGGCGAAAGAGCCTGACGGTGATTTGCCGGTTGGGATGTGCGGGGAGGGCGGTCAGGATCGGGAGGGCTGCCAGGAGTGCCGCGACGCTCGTTGCACCGCGGCCAGCAGGCTGCGGATCCTCCGATGGATGCCCGTGGGGACCCGCAGGGGCCTCTGCTGCAGCAGGGCGGTCTGGGTGTCGAGGTCCAGGAGCGAGACCAGCAGGCTCACGAGGCCATGAATGTCAGGCTGGGGGAGGTGTTCCGAGTTTCTGCGGAGCCACAGAATGCCCGCTTGGCATTCCATGTGGGTGGCCAACAGGCCGAAGCAGCCCGTCGGGGCAAGGACGACGTTGGGCAGGTCGAGCGCGCCATGGCACCTGCCCTGGGAGGCAAGCTGATGCGTGATCGCGATCGTCTGCCTGAGCAGGATCGTCATGACGGGGAGGGTGTCGTGAGGCCGTTTCTGCAGGACGTGCCGCCAGGTGTCGCTCAGAGTCGAGCAGACCGGCAGCGGCTCGACCAGGTAGGCGCTGCCGGCCACGGCGAAGAAGTCCGTGAACCGCGTCACGAAAGGTTTTCGGAAGTCCGGCGGCTCCCGATCCACGATGATCGGTCCCAGCGCGGTCAGCGAGGCGGCGGGTCGGAACTTGTGCAGGAGGACCGGTGCTCCGTCTTCGCGGCGGGTGGCGCGGAACGACTGCGCCCTGGCGCAGGCACCGATCTCGGCGGCCCCCTGAATCGCGAAATCGCGAAGGGTTGTCGCCACGTTGGTGGTGCGCGTGTATGGGGCGCTGCATGCCATAGCTCTCTTTCTTATCGGTTGTGCCGCATGAGAGCTTTAGCTCATCCGCCTGCTGCGTGCAAAGGGGTGTTTTTACCGGACGACGGAGCCGCGGAGTCTTCCGCAGAGGCCGCGCCGAGGAGGATGTCACCTGCTCTGTTCTTTTTTTTCGTTCGGCGTGTTTTGGGCATCAACATCGGGGGGGCGCCAAGCGCCTTCTACAGGAGCCCGGTATGGGTTCGGGGGACGGTTGCAGTCGGAGATTGGCTCGCGTTTCGTTTCGAAACGAAGAGCCGGCGGTTCAAGGGAGGTCGGTAGTCGATGGACCGAGTATGCGGAACCTGTGAGCATTTTTCACCGGCTCACACGTGCATCGAGAAGCCCACCTGGGGCTACTGCACGAGAGGAATCGGCGGCAAAGGCGGACACGCGGATCGGGAAGACGCGACCCGGTTCACCTGGGCGGATTCCGTGTGCCGTGATTATAGACCGAGGGAATCTGCTTCATCCCGGCGCCCGGCCGAGAGCCCCCATTGACTGGGGGCCGGCTCGAGTCTATAATGTAGGCATGAAGTCCCATGGATCCACGCTGATCGAGTTGATCGTGGCGATGGCGGTTGTCACGTTGTTGATGGGAGTGTCGGCGGGGGTCCTGGGACGCACTCGTGAGCATGCCCGGACGGTCGTGTGCGCTAGTCGGATCAGGCAGTTGGCTCAGGGGCTGGTGAGCTACCAAACCGAGAACGGCACATTTCCCTATGGTTTTCGAATGCCCTCCTCACCGGCGCGGTCTCGCGACCAGTATGCCGGGAGCGCCGGCGCGGTCGATCTGCCGGGATGGTGGTGGTTTGACAGTTCCCTGGCGGTCGATCATGCCACCGGCGCGGGCGAGGAGGTGCTCGTCTGCCCCTCGAAACGTCAGAATCACGTCTCGCTGGCGGCCGACTTGCTCTGTGGAAACTACGGCGCCAATCTCTCCCTGTGTCGGGTGGAGGGGTACACTGCTCCTTACCTGAGCAGCTTCGGGGGCTCCCCTCTTTCCCCGGAGCAGATCCCCCGGCCGGCGGAAACGCTGTTGCTGGTGGACAGCGGCTACGCTCTGATCAGTTGGTGGCACGCGAGCGAGCGGTCGCCTGTTTCGCTTCCGCCGGCCTCCCTGTTGCTGGGCGCAATCCAGCACGCGGCATATGTGCCGGGCATGGCGATCAACGCGGAGAAAGAAGCCCTCTTGCCCGGACAGCACGACGACGCCAAAGGCGGTCGCCATCCGCACAAGACGGTGAACGTCGGATTCGCCGACGGCAGCACTGCGTTGAGGAAGGCGGATGATCTGCTGGTCGAGCGAACTGCGGAAGGCCGCTGGAATAACAGTCCCCTCTGGCACCCCTGCGGCGATACGGTCACTGAGCCGTAGACAGCGCCGTGAGGGCTCGGTCCATCTCCGATGGGCTGGGGTATTCGAATCTCGTGGTGCGGGCGCACGTCTGCGACGATTGCGGCGAGCGGTGCTGCGTGTACTCGATCTTCACAGGCAGTTGCCGCCGCGGGTCCATGAAGATCTTCCAGTGACGCGATACCGCGGCGCCGGTACTGCTGCGTCCAACTCGGGTCAGTTCATACACCGACCAGGACTCACCCGGCCGGTCGGAAGCGACCGGGTCCGCCCCCGAGAGGGGGGCGTCGGCCAGCACGCCGGGCAGCACCTCCCGCAGTGTCCGATTGAGATACTCCGTACAGTTGGCTACCTCCACCGGCTCCAGGCTGACTGTACGCGGGGCGTGTCCCGCGTCGATCACGGTCTTCTGCCGGAGGGCCAGTCGATAGACGGTCCGCTGGTCGCCGACCCTGATTGCGACGACCTGCCGATCTCCCGCGACCCACATTTCATCGTCCGGTTCCGAACCGTTCTGGGCGAACCTGGCGATGTAGACGTTGGTCATCCCTGAGACGGCCTTGCGGATCTGGCCGGCGTTCGTGCCGGTCGCCGTGGGCTGGTGCAGCAGGAGCAAGAGCACGAGCACGATCACCAAGGCCACGGCGGTCCGGAGGGCTGTCTTGACGCGGGGACCGGCCTTGTGACCGACCAACGCCCCCGGCTCAGGTTCATCGGGCCCGTCCGGTTCGCGGCCGACAGCGACCGACAAGGGGGCCGGCTGGACGACCGACCTGTCGAGAGGATAGGGATACGCGAGCCCTTGCGTCTGTCCGTCGAGGTCCTGCGCGTCCTCCTCGGGTCGGAACACCGTACACACCGTCGAATCGGGTCGCTCCGCGATGGCCTGAATCGTCCGACGCATCTGCTGGACCCTCGCCAGGCAGCGAGGGCAGGTCCGCGCGTGCACGGCGACGGCGTCCGTTCGTCCGTCCATTCCGGTGGTCGCGGGCGCGTTCGCGACCGGAGGCATGGCGAGGTCAAAGAGGTCGGCGGAGGTGATCTCGTCGCACGTCGGGACGCCCGTCCGCCCGGTTTGATGGGACAGATCAGCCGCCAGCGTCGTCGAGCCCGCCGGTTCGCAGCATAAAGGATCTTGGGCGGGTATCCGGCCGTAGAATCTTGCCAGCCGGCTCAGTTGATCCGCTCGAAGGTCCAGCTTGCGGATCGATGCCAGGTCTTCGATGCACTGAGGGCAGCTCCCCACGTGGAGAATAATGGGTGTGAGGACCCTGATCCGCCGTGAGGGGATCAGCAAATCGGGCAGGAACGGTTTGACCTGGGAACAGCGGACCGGCTTGCCGAGGAACGCGAATTGCCGGCTCAACGCCTCGATGGCCTCCTCGCTCGCCGACGCATCGGATGAATCGGACTTCTGCCTGGTCTCAGACAGTACCTCGTGCAGCCGGGCTAGTTGTTCCTGACAGACTGGGCAGGTTCTGACATGGCGGCCTATGGCCTCCGGCACCACGTCGTCGTTTTTCCGCAGAAGCTCATAGTAATACTCCCTTGCCCTTTGACAGAGGCTCTCGCCGTCTCCCGACATTGTCATAGCAACCCCTCATTCCGCCGCCAACCTCCTGCGGAGCTGCTGAAGTCTGCGCAAGCCCGCCGACAGGTACCGGCTGACGGTCCGCTTGTTGATTCCCATTCGCTTTGCGATCTCCAGGATGCTGCAGTCGTCACGATACCTCAACGCCAAAGCCTGACCCTCCCGCTCGGGCAGAAGATGAACCAGACGGGAGACCGCCGTATTCTTCTCGTCCTCGGTAAAGGCGCTTTCCGACCCGCTCCTGTTGATGGAAATTCTGCCTTCCTCCAAATATTTTTCTATCGCCCGTGCGTACACCTGCTCGATTCGGGCCGCATTGATCACGTGATGCATGACAGCTCGGTACAGGTATCCTTCGATATTCTGCACGTCCGTCGGGATCGGCTTCTCGATCAGGACGAGGTAGAACTCCTGGTACAAATCCTCGTCGTCGAGCCTTCCGCCCGCCTGAAACGAGATGACGCGGCGAATGAAATCGCCATATCGGGCGAAAATGGCAGCAGCCCGCTCAATTGCCCAGTCGTTACTGTCCACTGCTGTCCTGACTCCGATCACACCCGTTTGCTCCGGGAGCAACCCCTTATACCCACGCGACAACTGATACGTCTCATAACATCAGCCGCGTCGGCCAGACCGGAATCTCATTATACCGCAAACGACAGGAAACACAACTGCCTCAGCACTTTTTCCCGATGCAATCGCCGTTACCGACCCGCCCCTTGGGTCTTGAAGCGGACCACGACGGGGGCCAGCGGGACGCCTTCCTCGCTGCAGAATCCAAGATACCCCTCGGCGTTCAGGCCGAAACGGTACTCTTTGCCCGCCTCCAGCTCGACCGGCATGGTGAACACCCTGCGCTGTGCGTCATATCCGACCGGTCCGGTGCTCTGGGGCACCTCGCTCGGAGAACCGAGGGTTACCACCGCCCAGCCCGGGCTCCTCATCGGGCGGTCGAACGTGACGATGATTGCCTGGAGATTCGGATCCACGTCCTCGGCGCCGTTGGGCGGGATCATGCCGACGATCTGGGGGCCCTTCTGACGCCATTCCTGCACCTGCTTGTCCTTGCCGGCCTGGATGGCTCCCAGCTTTGCGTCGGCATTCTTGGCGTAGTCGTCGAAGAAGGCGATGATCCTGGGGAAGAACTGGACGAGATCCTCGTATTCGCGGGGTTGTCGGTCGTACTCCCCGAGGACCTCTGCCAGTTCGCCCACCCAGAAGAAGCTCCTCGATTTCTCGTACTCGATGGCCTTCTGCATCGCGGCCGGCCCCTCGGTTGCCAGGACATAGCGCAGTCCGCAGGCCCGGTTGAGCGACTCGTACATCAGGGTCTTCCAGCCGGAGTATGCCTGCCTGCGCATCTCGTCGCGGACGTACCGCTCGATGACCTCGCCCGGCCCCTGCAATTCCGCGGCAAACCGATCCACGAGGGGATTCGTGTAGGAATGGGTGAACTCATGGATGATGGTTGGCACGACGTCCGGCGGGAATCTCGGCTGCCCCAGGAGATTCGTGCTCCAGACGCCAACGATGGAGTACATTTCCTCCTGACCGTTGAGATTCCTGTAATGCACGCCGTAGCTTCCGCCGCCATTGAGCATGCCCAGGACCAGGCGGAACTCCGTGTCTTTCCGCGGGCCGAAGAAGCTGTCGAACCATTCGAGATGGGCGTGTTGGTCGAGCAGCTCTTGCATGCGCCGGACCCCGATCGCGTACAGAGGCTCGTGCTGCTCCAGGAACTCGTTGAACTTGGTTTCCGCGACGAACCGGCGGGCCAGGTCCAGGAACTCCCTCGCAGTTTCGGGTGTCCATCGCGAGTCCAGGGATCGCGGCTGCGGAGAAAAGGGAATCCTCTCCTGGAGGGTGACGGCGTCCGTCACGTGCACCGCCATGCACATCACGGCGTCGAAGCTGACACCCTGCGTCTCTCGGAGTTTCCGGGCCAGACGTACGACCGGATGGTCGCGGAACGGCCCGAAATGACTGTCCACGTCGCGGACGTAGGATTGGACCTTGCCCTGGTTGTATTCCGGATTGCCCGCCAGGCGAAAGATGACGGACATCAGCTCCACGCGCGGATCGACGGCGACCGTGATGCGTGGAGCCCCTCGCGTTTCCGTCGGGACTGAATCGGCAGCATGGGTCATATCCACCTCGCAGAGCCGAAAGAGGAGCATGACGCCGCACAACACGGTTCTATTCATGGTTCATCTCCCTATCATGTTCGGTTCGCAACACATTGTCCACACAAGATCGCTATGTCGCTTTCCCGGCATTCTACCACATGGAGCGGGATCGAGGAAGCTGGGGACGCCCGCACGCGGAGAGGCGATTTTCAGATTGTCTGTTCTCTGGAGGGCGGCTATAGTCTGGGGATGGTCCGAGCCCCGACCGGTCTCGTCGGGATTCAGCCTGAACTCAAGGAGGTAACCCCTCGTTGTCAAACAGACGAATTGATGTTCATCGAGAAGAGATAACACCTATGAAGAAGTTGACTCGTCGTGCGTTGCTGCGCTCCGGGGCGACCGGACTGGCCGCCTTGGGCGTTCCTTCGATTGTCCCGTCGTCTGTGCTCGGCGCCGACGGTGCCGTCGCGCCCAGCAATCGGATCAACATCGCCCAGGTCGGGTTCGGCTGGATCGGCGGCAGCCACCTGGACACGCTGCTGAACCGCAAGGACGTTCGGTATGTCGCGGCCTGCGACGTCAACGGTCAGAGGCTGGCGGAAGTCCGGAAGATGATCGTTGCCAAGCATACCGAGGACCCGACCAAGGCGGGCAATCCGGATTGCGCCGCCTATCGGGACTTCCGCGAGATGCTGGCCCGCGACGATCTCGACGCCGTCGTGATCGCGACGCCCGACCATTGGCACGCGCTGATTTCGATCTGTGCTGCCGAGGCGGGCAAGGACATCTACTGCGAAAAGCCAATGACGTTGACGATCCGAGAGGCGAGGGCGGTCGTCGACGCGGTCCGACGCTACAATCGTATGTTCCAGACGGGCAGTCAGCAGCGTTCCAACGTGTTCGGCCCGTTCCGACGGGGGGCCGAGCTCGTCCGCAACGGGCGGATTGGAACGGTGCGCTCGATCGACGTCTCGACGGGCGATCCGCCGATCCCGTGCGATCTACCTGCGGAGCCCCAACCCGCGGACTTCGACTGGGACATGTGGCTCGGCCAAACCCCCTCGCGCCCTTACCATTCGAAGCTGGCGTCCATCAACTGGCGGCCCTACCGCGAGTACTGCGGCGGCGGATTCGCCGACATGGGCGCCCACCACTTCGACATCGCGCAATGGGCCCTCGGCATGGACGACAGCGGCCCGGTCAAGGTGTACCCGCCCGATGGGGACAAGCGCCCTCGCGTGAGTTTCGAGTACGCCAACGGCGTGGTCATGAACCACGTCGGCGGCAACTGTCTCGGCCTGACGTTCTACGGCTCCGAGGGCACCCTCTACGTCGGCAGGGACGGCCTCTGGACGAAGCCCGAGTCTATCGCCCAAGCGCCGATGGGACCGAACGACGCCCAGCTCTACGAGAGCAACGACCACCACGGCAACTGGCTGGATTGCATCCGCAGCCGCCGCAGGTGCATCGCGGATGTGGAGGTCGGCGCCCGCTCGGCGACGATCTGTCACCTCGGCAATATCGCCCACCAGCTCCGGCAGGAACTGACCTGGGACCCGGTCCGAGAGCGTTTCGTCGGCAACGAAGAGGCGAACAAGCTCCTGTCCCGTCCGATGCGAAGTCCCTGGCATTTGTAGCCGGGGCGAGTTCTGGAATCCCCCGGAATGCGGAGTCAAAGATGATGAGAATGATCGCGTGGTGTGCTGTCGGCTGGATCGCGGCGTCTGCGATGGCCGGCCCGCTTTGGGCCGAAGCCGGGAGACCGGTCGAGAGATGGTCTCAGGAGAAGGCGTGGGAATGGCACTCCGCTCAGCCCTGGTTGTTCGGCTGCAACTTCGTGCCCAGCACCGCCGTGAACGACACGGAAATGTGGCAGGCGGAGACCTTCGATCCCAAGACCATCGACCGCGAGCTGGCCTGGGCGGAAGGGCTCGGGTACAACTCCTGTCGGGTCTTTCTCCAGTACATCGTCTGGAGGCAGGACCCCGCGAGCTTCCGCAGCCGATTCGAGCGGTTCCTGGCGATGGCGGACAGGCACAAGATCCGTGTGATGCCGGTTCTGTTCGACGACTGTGCCTTCGACGCCAACCGGGACCCCTATCTGGGCAGGCAGGACGACCCGGTGCCGGGAACGTCCAACGCCCGCTGGGTGCCGAGCCCCGGGCGCAAGATGGTCACGGACAAGTCCGCGTGGCCCCAGCTCCAGGAGTACGTGAAGGACATGGTCTCGCAATACGGCGCCGACCGGCGCATCGTGGTCTGGGACCTGTACAACGAGCCGGGCAACTCGGGCATGGGAAACCAGAGCCTGCCGCTCGTGGAGGCGGTGTTCGACTGGGCACGCCGGGCCAAGCCGACGCAGCCTCTGACGGTTGGCGTGTGGGGCGGACCCCGAGAGATCAGCGACCGGCAGATCGAGCTTTCGGACGTCGTCAGTTTCCATCTCTACGGGAATTGCGACGCCATGAGGAATCGGATCGCCGAGCTCAAGAAACTCAATCGCCCGGTCCTCTGTACCGAATGGATGGCGAGAACGCTGGGCGCCCGGTACGAGACGGAATTGCCTCTGTTCAAGCAGGAGAAGGTCGGCTGCTACAACTGGGGCCTGGTCAACGGGCGGACCCAGTGCCAGTACCCCTGGAACTCGCCCCAAGACGCGCCGGAGCCCGAGTTGTGGTTCCACGATCTGCTGCGACGAGACGGCTCGCCCAAGAACCCCGCTGAAATCGCGTTCATCCGGAAGTTCGTCGTCGCGCCCGGCGTGAACCGCCTCCAGCCGCTATTCGATTATCCCCTCCGCGATACGTGCATCTGCCTCGGACCCGACGACACGTACTATCTCGCGGGCACCACAGGTCATCCGACGTGGTGGAAGACGAATCCAGGCATCCGCCTGTGGAAATCCAAAGACCTGCGGACCTGGGAGCCGCTGGGCCTGGTCTGGTCCTTCGAGAAAGACATGACCTGGCAGAAGAAACAGGGGGACAACCAGGCGATCTGGGCGCCGGAGATCCACTATATTGACGGCACGTTCTGGATCGCCTACTGTGTGAACTACGGCGGCACCGGCATCCTCAGGAGTTCCACCGGCCGCGCCGAGGGACCCTACGTGGACGTCAAGCCCGACGGCCCCCTCACCGGCGAGATCGACGCGTCTCTCTTCCGGGACGACGACGGCACGATCTACTTCGTCTATCAGAACGGCAAGATCGCGCCCATGAAGGAAGGCATGAACGGCCTGGCCCAGGAGCCCAGGCTCCTGAAACCGGCCAATGCCGACCATGTCGGCTTCGAGGGGGCGTTCCTCTTCAAGGTGAACGGTCGATATTACCTGTCGTGCGCCGACTTCGTCGATGATCGCTACCACTGCTACGTCGCCAGTTCGGAGCATCTGTATGGCCCGTACGGGAACCGCTACCTGGCCGTTCCGCATGGCGGGCACAACATGTTCTTCCAGGACGCGAAAGGGCAGTGGTGGAGCACGTTCTTTGGCAATGATGCAGACGCGCCATTCCGGGAGAGGCCCGGCCTGCTGCCGGTCGAATTCGGCGAGGACGGCGAGCCCCGCGTCTGACAATTGGGAGTGCCTGGCTATGCAGAAACACCTCATGAACCGTCGCGGTTTTCTGGGCAGTGCGTTCGTCGGGACGACGGCAGCCGGTATGACCGCGTCGGCCCGCGCCAATGACAAGGAATCGCAGATCCTGGAGAAGGACATCTCCGAGGCGATCGCGACCATCCCCCTCTTCTGTGCCCACGAACACTGGGGCAGCATCGACGCGATGGGCATGAGTGCGTACGGATTCCGCGCCGATTGCGAGGCGGGGGCCGTGCCCCGGCGCGACGTGTGGGTATGGGACATCGTGCTGGACCCCTATCTCGGCGGGTGGATCTCGACTGCGGGACACGACGTCGCCGCCTTCGCCCGAAAAGCGGGATGTAGTGATCCGTTCCAGTGGTGGCGCAACGCGCCGCAGGCGATGTTGGATCGCATGTTGCCTGTCATCCGCGAGCAGCGGTTGACCGGGGGATTCCAGTGCTTGCGACGGGGTATTCTGGCCCTGCATCAGGCGGATATCGGCACGGACGATCTCCAGGCGTGGAAGAAAGCAGACGCCTCCGTGACTGCCGCCTATGCGGACATCTTCAAATGGTATCGCGAGGCCATGACGCGGCTCCATTTCAGCGACCTGATCCGTCCCATCCATCCCGAGTTCTTCTACGATCGGCAGGCGAAGGCCGACGACGAGGAGTCGTTCACCAAGACCCTCCTGCGTGTGGACCCGCTGCTGACGCTATGGCCGGCGCAGTGCCCTCGGCGGGACAGGCTGGCGGAGTTGACGGGTGTGGAGCCGCGTGACGCTGCGTCCTGGCGTGCGTTCATCACCGCGCTGTTCGATCACGCCGCCAAGAAGGGCAATCTGGGCATCAAGCAGTTGCAGGCCTACAGCCGGGACCTGGATTATGTGCCGCGTTCCGACGCGGAAACGCGGTTCTTGGGAGATTTGACGCCGGCGGAACGACGCTGCTTCGAGGATTGGGTGATGCACGAGTGCTGCAAGCAGGCCCACGAGCGACATTGGCCGCACCAGGTACACGTGGGCACGCACAACCTGCCTCGCTCATCTCCGTTGCCGCTCGGCGCGCTGGCGTCTCGCTACCCCAACATGCGGCTGGTGCTGCTTCACTGCTGGCCGTACGTCGAGGAATCCGCCTATCTCGCTAAGCTTCGACCTCAGGTGTACCTGGACGCCTGCTGGCAGGTCATCCTGAATCCCTCCTTCCTGGAGCAGTCCCTGGACGCCTGGCTGGGCTACGTGCCCATCACGAAGATCATGTGCTCGCAGGACTCAACCAGCGTGGAGATGGCCGCGGGCGCGTCGCTCCTGGTGCGCGAGACGCTGAGTCACGCGTTGGCCGCACGGCAGCGACAAGGCATCGCCGAAAGGCCCGCACTGCTCGCGATGGCTGAGGATATCCTCCACAACAACGCCGAACGAGTCTACGGAGCGCAATGAACCCAGAATCTGGACGCTCGCGACTTGGCAGATGTGCCCCTCCGATGATTCTGCCTCTATCGGTCGTGTTCTGCCTCGAACAGGACCAACTGCTGGGTGCCTTGTTCGACCTTTCTTGATGGGCCTTGGTCGGTGCCGTCAGAGTGGCCACCAAGAGAATCGAACCGGAACTTGCTTGCTTCCAGGTACTCTTCATGTGTCTCAAACGCGAGCCATCTTCTGCGCATCTGCTCGGCCACCGCTCCTGTGGTGTTGCTTCCAGCAAACGGATCGAGCACAAGGTCTCCTTCGTCTGTCAGAAAATCGCAGAAGAACTTGGGCAACTGCGGAGGGAAACGTGCCGGGTGCGGCTTAATCCCTGCTCGCTTGCAGGCCTGCAGATAGTAGCCATTGCTGTCGTTGTTTCCAAACTCCAGGAGATTGGGCGGTATCGAACCACCAAGGTCTTTGCTGAAGTTGTGCGTGATATTGTGCCCGGACGGCCGCCTCTTGGCTCGGTATCCTCGTTCCATGAGGCGGAGCATGTCTTTGCTGTATTCCCGCAGTACTCTCCGATTGTCCGCCTTCGGGAACGGGTTCTTTGATAGCCACCACACACATTCCACGGAATCCTTGATTCTGATCTTACGCACAGTGACCCACTCTGCGGGGGCAGGCAGTTTGGCGGGGTTGTACCAGTAGAACTCCTGTGCGAGATGGAATCCCAACTCATCACAGAGGGCGATCAGAAGTCGGAAGTGATAGAGGGATCGAGTTGGCAGCCCCTTCTTGTAGCTGCCTCCGATGTCGATGACGAGGCTTCCATCGGGTCTCAACACGCGATGAAACTGCCTGGCAAACTCCAAGAACCAAGGGACGTACTCATGTTTCTCGACGTTGCCGTACTCCTTCTTGAAGTGGAGCGCATACGGAGGGGACGTCATGATGAGGTTCACGGACTCGTCAGGCAGTTCCCGCAACGTGTCTCTCGCATCGCCCAGATAGGCCGCACCGAGGTCCGTTGTATAAAACGGTCTTACTCTTTTGACAAGGTCCGTAATCATGTATTTCCATTCGAATCAGGCATGAACCTATGATAGCACCGTTTCATCCGTCATGCAACGGACAAATGGAGAGCATCAAGCACTATCAACAGGTTGTCGTACCAAGGTGGCGCAGGAGGTTGAGAAATGGAATGCATCACCTCCAAGCGATCTGTCTGTTTGCGGTGATGCGCTAAGTCCCGCGTCGCGCCGTAGACATACTCCCAGACCCGCTTCTGGTTGAAGAGGCACACAGCGACTATGTCAAATTCGTCCGGGCGGTACAAACGGGTCTTCTCTCCCGTCTTGGGGTCAGTGCCACCACGAGTTTTTTGCAGCTCCACTCTGAATGACCCTGGTTTCTCGCCCCTGCATCGTTCCTTGCCGCTCCTGACATTCTTGCATTGAATGGTCAAGTGCCGTTTCTTGTAGGACAGGAAGAAGTCCGGTTCACCGTCCTTATCGCTCCATCGCAGTTCGGATATGATAGCCTGTTTCTGCAAGGCCTCCAACCTGCGACACAAGTAGAGCTCGGCAAGCTTCCCTTTGACATCGACTTGGGCGCGGAATCCGCTGTTGATCGCGTCGAGGATGTCCTTTGCCGGAGCATTGAGCAACTCCTCCAGCGGATGTCCAATACTACCTCTTGGTCCTTGTGGTACCGAATTCACAAAACAGATCCCTGATTTCCACGTCCAGTGCCTGAGCTATGTCTGCCACAACCTGTAGTGTGACATTTCTTTCGCCTCGCTCAATGCCACCGATGTAGGTCCAGTGCCGCCCCGCAGCTTCCGCCAACTGTTCCTGGGTCCAGCCCCGCCCCTTGCGGAGGTTGCGTACCCGCGCTCCAAATTGTTCCTGAACACTTCGCATTGAGCGTGAGTATCGGAGACATGGCCGCAGATGGACAGAGACTATGAGTATTATCCTGTTGAATGATGCCACGAGAGACGAGATGGCACCAGGGGCATCTTCGCGGACTGTGAGCACAGTTGAGACAACGACGCGGCAGGGGGAAGACCCTTGCAGGAGACCCCGGTGCCTGACTTCACATTGGTTCTTCACAACGGCCCATTTGCTGCAGGCCTTGGCGTGAGTGGTGATCTGCCCTGATCTTGTACGCAGATCGCTGGCGAGGTTTACGGTCCCCGTTACTCCTGGAGGCATTGCGACACGATCTGTTCGACGGGGTTCAACTCGCCTGCCTTCTCGGGCGAGCCCCAGAATTTGGCCAGGGTGGGGCCGTCCTGGCGGCAGTGGTCGTGGAAGAGGAAGTTGCGGATCTCGTACGGCCACACTCGCCGGCCGATGCGATAGTACCATTTCATTGCGTCGCGGAGGGGTAGATCGGGGTGTGCGAAGAGCCGTCGCAGAGACTTGGGCCGGAACTGCATGACCGCCTCGATGAACTTCACCCACAGCAAGACTCGCCAAGGCGACATATGCCGGCTGGCGAGCACCTGGTGCTTGTAGTCCCACTTGGAAAGGTCCGGCTGCACGACCCGCCGGTCGGAGGCCACGTGGAAATAGGGCGTCCAGTGGTGCGGCGTGGCATACAGCATTTGGATCTGGTCCGGGTCGTAGGAGAGCAACTGTCGCAGACCGCGCCAGTAGTCGCGATCTGTCTCGTCGTCGAACCCGACGACGTAGGTCGCCATCGAGAGAATGTCATGCCGGCGCAACAGGCGGATGGCCTCGCGGTCTTTGGCGGTGGCGCCGCCCTTGCGGATCTTGCGGAGCGTCTGTTCGTCGTAGTTCTCGATGCCCAACAGCAGGCGGGCGAAACCGGCCTTCTTGTAGAGGTGCAGGATGTCCGCGTCGCGGACGATGTCATCCGCCCGAGTGGAGCCGACCAGCGTCAGCGGGACGTTCTCGGCGATGAGCGCCTCCAGGAAGGCCCGCCAGGCCGGTTGGGACGCGGTCGGATTCTCGTCCGCAAAATCGATGACCTCGATCCCGTGGGTCCGGTGCAGCCAGGCGAGTTCGGCCGCGAGTTTCTGCGGGTCGCGGTGTCTCCAACGTCGCCAGAAGGGGTGCTGGCCGCAATAGTTGCACTGGTGCGGACAACCCCGAGAGAACTGCACGACGACGGCCCGACGGTCTCCCCAATAGGTATAGCGGCGCGGGTCGATGAGTTCCCAGCCCACGCGAAAGGCGTCGAGATCGTCGAGGATCCTCGCCGGTGCGGTCGCTCGCGGCACGCCTGCCCTGCGGTAGGCAATCCCGGGCACCTCGTCCAGCGGGACATCGGTCTCGATCGCGTCGATCACGCGGAGAATCGTCTCCTCGCCTTCGCCGCGGACGATGATGTCGAATTGCGGCTCGTCGGCCAGAATCCGGTGCCAGTGAAAGGTGGGGAAGACGCCGCCGTAAACGATCCAGGCCGCGGGGATCGCCTCGTGGATGGCGCGGGCCACCTGCGCGGCGATGGGATGCCCCGAGGTCGAGCCGGAGTGTCCCAGCAGGACGACCTGCGGCGCGAATGTCACGGCCTGTTCCACGATTTCCTGTGTGGACATGGGCCCGAATTCCGCATCCAGCAGTCGCAGCTCATGTCCCGCGTCGATCAGCGGCCCCCCGATGGACAGCAGACCCAGGGGCGGCAAGTGCTCGTGGGGGATGCGGCTGCCGATGGAGGGATGAGGCGGATTGACCAGCAGAATGCGCATGACAGTTGTCCTCTCTTTGCTCACCACAACGATCCCGCTCAAGACTGGAATCGAAGCGTCGCAGGCACGCGCTTCAACAATCCTACGCCGCGACGGGTCCGAATGTTCTCGGTGACTTCCGTTCCTGCGAGAGCCACCATCCACTCTGTCGTCTCTTCACCCATTATCCCGAAATGAATGGTTCTTCACGGAATTGCGGGGAAATCGGCACGGCTCTGAGAGACACGTAATGCACTCGTTTGTTCTCCACGTGCCTTCATTTGGGGGCGCTGCCCCCAAGCCCCCGGCATTTGGCGCATTGAGCCAGCAGCATGAAAATGGAGGAAGAGACGGCGAGACAAGCTCCGGTCGAGCGACCGATTCTTCCACCTCCATGCTGCTGGCCCAAAGGGGGAAATGCCCGACGCAATGCGGCGGATTCCGGGGACGTCCGTTTCTTCCTTCCGACAGGCGTCCCCGCAATTCCGTGATGAACCAAATAGATTGAGGGAAGCAACAGAAGAGCAGGGAATCCCGCTTTGAAATCCCAAGTATTGCAGTCCTGCCGGAGCACGTTATGATATCAGCAGTTGTCTCGAAGTGACCATCCCTTGGGCAGTGCAGGAGTCGTCATGAATTCAGTATGCATCTCATCTGCAATCCGCGCCGGCATGTCACTCCTGCTGTTGTCTGTGTCCCCTTGCGGATTGTGCGGTCCGCTCGCCGGCGATTGGGAACCTCTGGGCTTGTCCGGCGGAGGCGGCATGTTCACCCCTGCGATTTCACCAGCGGACCCCAACCTGATGATGCTCAATTGCGACATGAGCGCCGCCTACATCTCTGAAGATGGCGGCCATCACTGGCGGATGATTCACCATGCCCAGTTGCGGACCGACACCCGCTGTCGGCCGGGCTTTCATCCGTATGATCCCAACGTGATCTATGCATCGTCCGAGGGCCGGCTGAAAATCAGCCGGGACCGCGGGCGGACCTTCATGCCCATCGGCGACCTGAAGGACTCCCTCTTTGGCGAGATCGCGATCAATCCCTCCGATCCCAGTACCCTGCTCGCAGGCAGTCGCGAGGGCAGGTGTCAACTCTCACGCGACGCAGGTGCGACGTGGACTCCCTGCCTGGGCCCACAGGGGCAAGCAATCGGATTCCACTTCGACCGCACGAACGAGGGGCGCACGATGTTCGCCGCGACGGACCGGGGCATCTGGCGGAGCGACGATCACGGTCGAACCTGGGTCGAGAGCACCGATGGACTGCCTTCGAAGGAGATCCAGGGTTTCGACGGCGGCTCCGATTCGACAGGCACGATGCTCTACTGCACGCTGACCAGCAGACTGGAGAACGGCGTCCTGCAAGGTGGCGTCTACCGCTCCCGCGACCGTGGGCGAAGCTGGCAATCGGCGATGGGGCGCGGCATCAACGTGGATACGACGACGGCCGACCAGTGGTCCTACGGTCCTATCGCACAGTACAGACAGGTCCTGACCACGGACGCCGGGCCATCGACGGTCTACGTCACGAATACGAGCACAGGCTTCCATCCGCCGCACCACGAGACCGTCTATCGCAGCGACGACGCCGGCGAGACCTGGAGAGCCACCTTCTTCCAGGACCCTCGTTTTGAGCAGTATAACGTGGCTCCGAACTACACTACCGCCTCGGCGGGCCAATCGTACAAAGGAGGCGACACCCCCTTCGGCGCGGCCATCTGCAACAGCGATCCCAACCGGTTGATCCTGGTCTGGAGCCAATCCTACGTCACCGACAATGGAGGCGCCACGTGGTTCAATGGCGACACCTATCCCGCTCCCGGCCAGCAGCCCAGGCCGGGCTCCGCGTGGGCCTGCACCGGTCTCGTCGTCACGACGACCTGGAACTATTATCTCGATCCATTCGACGCGAATCGTCACTACATCGCCTACACGGACATCGGTTTCGCCCGATCCGTCGATCGCGGCGGGACCTGGATCTGGTGGGACAAGGACACGTGGGCCCCCTGGCGAAACACCTGCTATGAAATCGCGTTCGACCCGGACATCCCCGGCAAGATGTGGGGCGCCTTCTCCAACGTCCACGACATCCCGAACGACAACATCATCTCCGAACGTCACGGGCACAACGGGCCCGGCGGGGTGTGCATTTCGCGGGATTTCGGCGCCTCGTGGAAGCCGGAGGCGCAGGGTCTGCCGCTGCGGCCGGTGACCTCCATCGTGCTGGACCCTCGCAGTCCGAAGAACGCCCGTACGCTCTACGCCGGGGTCTTCATGGAAGGCGTGTACAAATCCACCGACGACGGCAGGACCTGGACGCTCATGAAGAACGGCCTGGGCCATCCGAAGAACATGCGGGTCTCCCGCGTGATCCTGCACAAGGATGGAACGCTCTTTGCGATGATCTGTGCCATGCGCCCGGCGCAGGGAATACCGCTCAGCAGCGAAGGGGTCGGCCTGTACCGATCCAGGGATGGAGCACAGACCTGGGAGAAGGTCAATGCGTCGCAATTGTTCCTGTACCCCAAGGACTTCTCGGTCCATCCGCAGGACAGCGATATCATTCTGGCAGGCGTCTGCGATGCAGGTGGAGGCGATCAGTCCGGCGGTCTGTGGCGGACCGAAGACGCCGGACGCACGTGGCAACGCATCGGCCGCCAGGCCTGGCAGACCTTCGGCGGCTACTTCCACCCCAAACATGAGGGGTGGATCTACATGACGCTCACCGAGGGCGCGCCCGGCGCGGGTCTGTGGCTCTCGCAGGACAACGGTCGCTCCTGGCGGGCCTTCGACGACCTGCCCTTCTCGAACATCCAGAGAGTGGCCTTCGACCCGGCTGACGACGGGCGGATCTATGTCACCACCTTCGGCGGCAGCATCTGGCGAGGACCGGAACGCTGAGGTTTCTGTTTTCAGCTTGAACGTATCCGGCGTATAACAGATGTGAACAAGAACTGGTGAACGAATCCCAGGTTGTATCGTTAGACTTCGTTTCAGGGAGAACCGCCATGATCGCAGATCGCAGACTACATCCCAGACCGCAAATCATCGCACGGCCGATCCTTGCCGGCCTGCTGATCCTCGCTCTGGAGGGTCCCGTCCTCGCGCAGGGATTGCTCGAAGGCTTGGCCCGGCCCATTCCCGGTCGCAGCATGCGATCCACCTCGGCGTTCCGCAAGGGGGCCGACGGCAATTACGATCCCAAAGCCGACCCGCTGGGTACGACCGAACCCATCAGCAACCGCGACGCCCGCGACCTGCCGGCGGGCCAGACGCAGACCGTGCTCGACGTGAAAGGTCCCGGCGTCGTCACGCACATCTGGTTCACGTTCCGCGGACCCGAACCCGCGGCGAGCGCCCCCAACGGCGCCGCCAACCACCAGGAAATGCTGCTGCGGATGTACTGGGACGATCAGGAGAAGCCCGCGGTCGAAGTGCCGATGGGCGACTTCTTCGCCAACGCCTTCGGCTTCCGCAGCGAGGTCATCAGTCTGCCGGTGGTGGTGGAGGACGCCGATTCCTACAACTGTTACTGGCGGATGCCGTTCCGCAAGTCGGCGAGGATCGAGGTCATCAATCAGAGTGACAAACCGCTCCGCGGCCTCTACCACAACATCGACTGGGTCCGGCTCGACTCGCTGCCCGAGGACACGCCGTACTTCTACGCCCAGTATCGCCAGGAGTACCCGGTCGAGCAGGGCAAGGACTACGTGCTGCTCGAAACCCAGGGCAAAGGCCACTACGTGGGCACCGTCCTGGCCGTTCGGATGCGAAGCCCCGCTTGGTTTGGGGAAGGCGACGAGAAGATCTACATCGACGGCGAGGCGAAGCCTTCCATCTGGGGCACCGGCACGGAAGATTACTTCTGCTCGGCCTGGGGCCTGAAGGCGTGCAAGACGCCGTACTTCGGCGTGCCGTATTTCAAGCAACGCGGCGTCGGCGCGTACACCAGCTCCTACCGCTGGCATCTGGCCGATCCGATCGTCTTCAACACCGGCATCAAGGTCACCATCGAGCATTGGGGCTGGATGTCCCCGGATGAGAACCCGGACTACAAAGCCATGAGCTGGAACGAGCGCCAGGACGACTACGCCAGCGTCGCCTACTGGTACCAGACCGGCACGCCCACCTTCGCCGCCCGCGCGCCCGACGCCCGCGAGCGCACCTTGCCGAGCCTGGATCGGACCGTTGTGTACGCGAAGGATTTCACCGACGAGAAGCATCACGGCCCGGGCGAAGCCCGTCCCCAATCGCTGCCCAGTCTCTATCGCGAGCCGCAACTGCTCTACAGGCCCGCGAGCGCAGAAGCCGCATGGATCGAGATCCCCTTCAAGGTCGCCGCCAAAGAGCCGCGCCGCCTGCTGATCCACGCGACCTGCGCGCCGGACTACGGGCAATATCAGGCGACGTTAAACGGTGTCAAGCTGGGCGAACCGCTGGACTTCTACGCCGACAAGATCGACAGCAACGAATTCCACCTGCTCGACTTCTGGCCCGAACCGGGCGACTACGTGCTCCGGCTCGAATGCGTGGGCAAGAACGCCGCATCGAGCGGTTGCCTTCTGGGCCTCGAATACGTGCGACTCCGCGAGCGCCGCCCGCGCGTGACCACGATGGGTCACGACAAAGACAAGGACTGGAAGGCACACCCGATGCTGTACAGGTGAGGACCCGCAGGAGCCGCAAAAGCAAAGACTGTCACAGGGACCACTACCATGCTTCGACTTTGTCTCGTTCTGATTGCCGTCGTCCTGTTCTGTCCTCCGACCATGTCTGAGGCGGCAGCTTCCCCCGGTAATCCAGGAGAAACCGAGCAGGATTTCCCCGCGTCGCAACAACTGCTCGGACTGTGCGGCGACACGCTGCTGCCGGTCGAATACACCATCGAGAAGGACGAGATCGTCACGTCCGACACGGACCCGGCCAAGAAGCTCCGGCGCATCGAGGTGAAGTTCTACAGTCAGCAGATTGACGGGCGCAAGTGGGGTCACCCGTCGGTCATCTTCCTGCCCGCCGACCGGCAGGTCTGCGAGGCCAAGGATCGTCGCGGCAAGGTCGTGATCGTCGCGCAGCGGAGTTGGGACGGCCTGGCCACCGGACCTTGGCGAAGCGCGTTCCTGGGCAATTACGGCGAGCCGATCGCCGCGCGGACCGGCTATCCCACGATGATCTGCCCGATCCCCGGCGAGTACGACGGCGAAGACGGACGCGAGATCGGCATCGGCTTCCTGGGCGGGCGGTATCAGCAGACCAAGAACCTGGCGGACACCGCCTACGTCCGCCTGGCGATCCCCTATCTCTGCGCCATGGACGTCATGGCGAGCATTCTGGAGATCGACAAGAAGGATATCCGCGCCGTCCTCGGCGGACACAGCAAGCGGGTGACGGCCTACACCGCCGCAGCTATGGACCCCAATCGCGTCGTCGGCGTCGTCTACATGGGCAACGAGTCGCTCTGGAACCGTTCCGACGGCGCCAGTCCGTTTCGAGCCTTGGAGCCGCCGTACCTGCAAAAGTGGGTCAAGGCCGACGTGCTGTACATCGGGGGCACCAATGAAGACGGCTACGAAATGTTCAACATCAATCGGATGCAGGAGCGAATGCAGGGCAAGTGGACCGTCGAAATGGTCCCGAACTACCGCCACGCGTCGATGTCCGAGAAGCACTTCCTCGACTGGCAGATGTGGGTGGCCCATTGTTTCGAGGGACGTCCCGTCACGACGATCAGCGATCTGGCGTTCGAGGAGAAGAGTCCAGATTTCGAATGGGGTGGCCGTAATTACGGCGCCGGAGGCGGGACGCTCTTCCGCTGCAAGCTGAACACGCCGAACAAGATCATCCAGGCCAAGGTCTGGTATGTCTACTGCGACGACGTGCCCTACTGGCGCGACCTGATGTGGTATCCGGAATTCATGGTCCCTCAGCCCGACGGCACATGGGCCGGCTACGTCAAGGGCAAGTTGCCCGACGCTTGGATGGTCGAGGTGAAAGACACCGCCGGCGGATTCGCGGGCTACGTCACCAGCCTGCCGCAAAACGTCACAGGCAAGGAGACGCGCCGCCGCACATCGCAAGGCTCCCGCTCCCGCAATTGGCAGCCGAAAGAGTAGCACTTGGGACGGACGGGGACTCTCGATACCTGGTGGAAGCGTGTACGCACAGAAGCGTGGGAGCAGAGATGGCGGGGCGCCGCGGCTCGTCGCCCTTGGTCCGTCATTCGGGTTTCGTCATTCGATGGGAGTGAACCACGAAGAGGCGAGTAGACTCCTGTTCCGGCCCAAGCGAAGCCCTTGGCATTCTTAGAGGGAGTCCAAAGGACAGGTGATATGAAAGGCAGGATCTCCTCGCGGCTATAGTCCGGGTAGTTGAAACGAGAGCCAAGGTGTACGCAAGGCCCCCAGCTGTCAGATGTCGTCGGGCGCGGAGTCTCGGTCCTCCGGCGGAGTGTCGGCGTTGCCCCCCTCGCGGCCAAGCACAAACCATCGCTCAAGAGCTTCCAGGACCTGCTGTCGGACACGTTCATCCCCGGTGCGACTCTCGGCCAACTCTGCGAATCGGGCCATCGCCTTGTCGATCCGGACTTCCATGCGGTCCAGCAGTTTCAGGCATGGGTCCAGATCGCCGGGCAGTTTCACTTTCCCGCTCACCCCGAAGTTGGCCAGGCGCACGACCAATTCGGCCTGTCCACGGGATGGGCAGTCAACGTGTGTTCGTCGTGTCTTTCCGAAGTAAACCGTGTTCGGATCGAACATGGGTGAGGGTGACAGGATCGCCGGTCGCTCTTCCGGAATATCCACGAGCATGGCGGATTCAGGCCACTGCCCGACCCATTCGGCCAGTGGGGTGGCATCTTCAAGCTCGCCAGCGTCCCAGATGTCGGCGGCCAGATCATGGACACTGAAACGCTGATTGTTCGATTTCGCCCGCTGCTGCATCTTCTCGATTTCGACGACGCGAATATCCCGGAAGTGTCGTGCCGTGGCCTCATACAGCCGACCAACAAGGTGGGCCCGCTCCTGCGGATCAGTCACACCCAGCAGTTCAAAGACCGCATCATCCAGGTCTTGTCGGTCTCGCTGGTGCAACTCGTTGGATAGCACGAGCTGCCCGGCGGCAATTCTCCGCGCACGCTCGGGCGTGTGACAGTCCATCAACTGTTCTTCCACCAGCCGACCTACCTCACGTTTGCTCATGTGATCCAGGGTATCGCTCAGACGTTGGGCCAGATTCGCCGAAATGCCGCGAGGGTCGGGTACCTCCAAGAGATTCACGTCTACCACCTCGGTCTTGAGGTTGCCTTCCGTGCCCGCGAAACGTCCATAGAAAGTCTTGAACAGACCAACCAGTGTTGAGTTCAGAATAGCCACCAAGGACGTTCGCTCATCTCTTGCGAGATCATCCGAGGATACATCGTAGAGATTGCAGTTGCAGATAGTCGCCGAGGGATTGGCCGGGATGATGTGGCGGTATTGCTGCGCCTTGGGCCAAAATGCAAAACCTGGTTTTGCGAGTCTTGTCAGATCATACCACGGATCTCTCGCCGCGCAAGTCGAGCGTTTCGGAATGGGTTTGCCCTTCGACTTCTCGGACACAAAGGTTGCGGTCATACCGTAACGCAGATACCGCCAGACCCAAGGTGACTTGGTCTTCAACCTGTCCATCGGGTCGCGAACGAGCAGAACGACACGATCTAGATCACCGGCGTGAACTATGGGCCGATCCAGCTTCATCAGACTGTGGACTTCGGGCGCCAGGTATCTTGCTTCGACGGGGTGGATGCTTCCGTCGCCCGCTTCAATGATCTTGAGCTTGCCTGCCTCGACCTCTTTCCGGGGTGCACCCCCTGCGTACCGAGGGAACAGGCGGTCAGTCTCGTGTTTTGCCAGGACATCAGCCGTGACATCCTTGGGCATGAAGAACGCGTCACATCCACTTGTTATCCCCCGGCGGATTGTGGCTACCTCTCCAAGGTGAACGAATCGACTACCAAAGCGACGCATGATTTCAAAGTAGATGTCTGGAGCGCGGACGTACCGTCCCCATTTGCCCGCATGGTAATCACCGTTCTCTTTCGGACTATTCATCGACTCGGGGGCAAGCGCCGTACCCTCTTCTAACTCGGGTCCGCATCCATTCTCATATTCGTCCGCGAGCGGCTCCAGTTCTACGTTGCCCAGGATCAGGCCGGCGCGAACGCCGTCATTCCAGAGATCTCGCTGGATTTTGACGACGATCCGCATGTCCTGGTCCTGGTGATCGGTCTGCGTGCCGAGAATCCGGTATCGCATTGCCTCAATAGAAGCCTGGCGAGCGTCCTCATTCTGGCCCGGTGGAATTGCGATGATGTCGGCCAGCCTGCGCGAGAAACGCACGAAACGAACGGAGTTCTCCATCCGCTCCATCTCATCGTCACAACGTTGGAGGATGGTGACGCAGGTCTTGACACGCGCGTCTTCGAACCAGGGTTCGGCCGCACTTTCCATGATCGTCAGAACCTTGAAGTGGCGGAGCACCCACCCCTGGAGGGTAAAGCCGTACTCGACGTCCAGCCATGAAGAGCTGGTGAGAAAACCGAAGTAGCCGTCGGGTTTCAGCAGACGTGTTGCGCCCGGCCAGAAATAGCAGTGCAGATCGCTTCGGCCGCTCAAACGCAAATCAGGCCATGCCTCGCTGGCCATTCCGGCAAAACGAACCTTGTCCTTCTTCTCGACCTTCTCCTGACGAACGTACGGAGGATTGCCAACGACGGCATCCAACTCCGGCAGCAGTACCGCCGTCCGATCTGAGGATTCGCTCGGGACAGGAATCTCGCAGAACGCTTTCTCGGGCGTGACATCGAAGAAGTTGCATCGCGCGATGCGCGGATAGTTGGCCTCATCGTTGATTTCACGGGCCGCAAGATTCAGCGTCGCCAGATGGGCCGGATAGAGGGCAATATCGCAACCGAACAATTCGCTGATCAGGTCCAGATGCGGGCGCAACGGGTCCAGGTGACGCTTGCGGTAGTAGGCACGGACAAGGAAGCTGCCCGACCCACAGGCCGGATCAAGGACGGCATCATCGCCGCTTCGGACACAGAAACCGTTGATCAGGTCCACGACATCGTCGCCCGTGAAATGTTGGCCGTAGCGGTGGCGTTCGTCTGGACCAATGAGTTTCTGAAAGATACGCCCGACGACATCGGAGGCGACTTCGCGGAAATCCACCGATTCGATATTGCGCAACACCCCGCGCCACGTATCCAAGGCCGTGGGTGGATCGAAGACAAGGCGGGTTGCCCAGTCTTTCGCATCAGGCATCAATAACGGCTCGTAATCGCCACTGCGATCTACGGCTCGCCGGAAAAAACGGTTGAAGGCAGTCACGGCCTCTTCGGGTGTTTTGATCGAACGCCGCAGTTCAAGGCGAGGCAGCTCGCTGAATCTGGCACGCAGGGCTTTGTAGAAGATGAAACGGTTTGCCCAGACGTACACGAGCGTCTTGGCCATGTTGTCTATGGCCTTGATCCACTCCTCCTGCGGAGTGCGGACGAACGTGCGATCCTGGCCTTCCAGCCATTGCTGAATGCGGAGATCAAATGGCTTGCTCTTGTTCGTGTGCTCGAGAAGGTACGAACCCATCAGTTGCACCGGCCAGTTGAGGTGGCCCTGAAGGGAATGGATGAAAACGTCGTCTGGTGGTAGCCATTCGACACGACGACCGGAGATCAGGTCTGCCAAATCGTGGAGAAGATCCGGTAGAAATCGCGTCTTGATGAACTTGAGATTCTCTTCTCTCGCGACATCTTCAGGATCGGCCAGAGTTCGCCCCAGTCGCCACGGTCGGACTCGGCGCTCGATCAGCGGGCGGTCCCACAGACTGCGGTCGAATAGCACAAATTCGTTGACGTTCCAGGTGAAAAAGAACTGGATGTTCGCATTCTCCGCCTTGGCGAAGGCATCCTGCATGAGTTTCTCTGTGTAAGGTGAACTGCCTTCCCGAGTCCCGGGCAACTTCACTTCACCGCACAAGACCACTTTGCCGTAGCGGTCGAAGAAACGCAAGTCCTTGCGTTTGCTACGTCCCGTGCCTGTGCCAAAGCCCTCCAGACGTGCTTCATGCAGGGGAGCATAGGCCTCTGGGTTCTGGCTTATCAAGACGTAAGTCGCGGCAGCAATCTGCCCGCAAAAGTCGATTTCGTGGATTGCAGCTTTCTGAGAAGCCACGGCACAGTCCTTCCCTGACCTATAGCGACGGAGTTCCTGAGCCTCCGAACGAGACTATGATACCATTGCCGTAAGCTCTGGGCAATGTGCAGCCGTTCGTTTTGTGCAGTTGGTCCTGGGGGGTATCCCCGTCCAGCCGTTCTGTGCTTGCAATCTGGAAATCAGTTGACAATTGGCCGCGGATAGACGATACTTTAGCTGTGTTCGCGGCTGGCGCCGCGGCACGAACCTGGTCCATCCCGTGTGGGATGGTTACGGAGTTGCGGCAGGGTGCGCATCTCCGGGTCAGCGGGTCGCTCCTCGTAGCAGGTGCGGCTGGTTGCCCGGAAGGACCCATAAAGCTGCAATCCGCCGGAATGACAGAAGGGTCCCAAGTAGCATGGGCGTCCCGCCCATGTGTGCCGGACCACGGGCAAGATGCCCGTGCTACGGTGGGGACCCGAAACGCTCGATCAGGAAAGGATAAGGTCCATGCAGATCCAGCCTACCCCTGCGACGGGGCGGCGCCGTCGGACACATGCCTACGGTACCCAGCCCAGCTCGCAAGGCGATCCCGGCCAGACAAGTCCGGCCGGGCAGTCCACAGCAGATTCCTCCCGCAGAACCGGTGCGCAGATCATCGTCGATGCGCTGCTCGCGCACGGCGTGGACACCGTCTTCGGCTACATCGGCGCGTCTGTACTTCCTTTGTTTGACAGGATTTACGATTCGCCCATCCGGTTCATCGTGCCCTGCCACGAGCAGGGCGGTTGCCACATGGCCGACGCCTACGCCCGCGCCAGCGGCAAGGTCGGTGTGGTCGTCGCGACCAGCGGGCCCGGGGCGTGCAACCTCGTCACCGGTCTGGCGACCGCGATGATGGACTCCATCCCACTCGTCGCGATCACTGGCCAGGTCCGAACCGACCTGATCGGCGACGACGCCTTCCAGGAGGCGCCCACGACCGGGATCACGCGGTCCGTGACGAAACACAACTCGATCGTCATGGACATAAAGGACTTGGGCAAAACGATTTACGAAGCGTTTCACATCGCTTCGACCGGCCGGCCTGGGCCCGTATTGGTCGATATCCCATCGGATCTCGAGTTCCAGAAGTACAAGGACGACGGCCCGATCCACGTGAACTTGCCGGGATACAGGGTCCCGAAGAACGGCCACGCCGGGCAGATTGCAGAAGCGGCGGAGGCGATCAACCGGTCCGAGCGCCCGATCCTGCTCGCGGGCGGGGGCATCATCATCGCCAACGCATCCGAGGAGCTTCGCAATTTGGCGACTAAGGCAAATCTTCCCGTTGCAATGACGCTGATGGGCCTGGGCAGCTTCGACCAGGGCAGGCCGGAATCGCTCGACATGCTGGGCATGCATGGGCAGGCCTACGCCAATTTTGCGGTGCAGGAGTGTGATCTTCTCATCTCGGCGGGGGCCCGATTCGATGACCGCGTCACCGGCAAGCTCTCGGCCTTTGCCCCCAATGCGAAGATCGTCCACATCGACATCGACCCGTCGAACATCTCCAAGACCGTGTACGCGGACATCCCGATCGTGGGCGATGTCAAGACCGTCTTGGCTGCGTTGGGCGAGTGCGCGGAGCACCGCGACCGGTCCGCGTGGTTCGCCAGAATCGCGGACCTCAAGGCCCGCTGCAGAACGGACTACGACCGCAATGCGACGACGGTCAAGCCGCAGTATGTCGTCGAGGAACTGTCCCGGCGGGCGACCGGCAACACCATCATCACCACCGGCGTCGGGCAGCATCAGATGTTCACGGCCCAGTTCTATAAGTTCAGTCGGCCGCGGCAGTTAGTCACTTCCGGCGGCCTGGGCACGATGGGTTTCGGCCTGCCTGCCGCTATCGGGACCCAGATCGCTAGGCCGGACGCGACGGTCGTCGATATCGACGGCGACCACAGCTTCAACATGACGATGGCCGAGCTGAGTACCGCGGTGCAGCAGGAGTTGCCGATCAAGGTCTGCATCTTCAACAATGGGTACATGGGCATGATCCGCCAGTGGCAGGAGCTGTTCTACGCCAAACGGTATCACTACAGCCACCTGCGGAATCCGGACTACGCCGAGTACGCGAGGGCGGTCGGCGCCGTCGGCATCACGGTCGAGTCGAAGGACCAGGTCGGCCCGGCCATCGAGCAGATGCTCGCGGCGGACAGGCCGTGCGTCGTCGATTTCCACGTCCATCCGACGGAGAACGTCTTCCCGATGGTCCCCTCGGGCAAGAGCCTGAACGAAATGGAGGGCCTGCGAGTCCTGCAGAACGCGATGTAGAGCGGGGCAGGCCGGGTCCTATGTGTCCCATCAGTCCCATAGGTCCCATTCCGTCGGCCACGGCCCAAGCCGCAATGATTGACAGACAGGCAGTCGGCGGGATAAGATCCGTGACCCTCGATTGTTCAAGAAAGGATAACCAATGCCAGCGAAACCAGAAACACCGGCTCCCGCAGCCGAAACCGCCACGGTGAAAACCGGCGCTCAGATCGTCGTCGATACCCTCGTCGATCTCGGTGTCGATACGATGTTCGGATATACGGGAGGGGTCGTATTGCCCTTGTTCGACAAGCTGTTCGACGCCCCGATCCGGTTCATCATCCCGCGGCACGAGCAGGGCGGCTGCCACATGGCGGACGCCTACGCCCGGGCCAGCGGCAAGACCGGCGTGATCCTGGCGACGAGCGGTCCCGGCGCGTGCAATCTCGTGACCGGTCTGGCGACCGCGATGATGGACTCGACCCCGATGGTCGCGTTCACCGGCCAGGTCCGCACCGACCTGATCGGCAACGACGCCTTCCAGGAGGCGGACACGACGGGCATCACGCGTCCGGTGACGAAATTCAACTCGATCGTCAAGAACATCAAGGACCTGGAGCGAACCGTCCGCGAGGCCTTCCACATCGCGTCGACTGGCCGGCCGGGACCGGTCCTGATCGATCTGCCCGTGGACATCTCGGTCGGCAAGCACCCCTGCAACGGCAAGGCAGAGATGGACCTGCCCGGCTACCGCCTCCGCACGAAGGGCCACGCCCGCCAGATCTCGATGGCTGCGGAGGCGATCAACCGGTCCGAGCGGCCCGTCCTCTACGTCGGAGGCGGGGTCATCATCGCCAATGCCGCCCAGGAGCTTCGCACGCTGGCGGAGAAGGCCCATGTGCCTGTGACGATGACCCTCATGGGTCTGGGCAGCTACGACCAGGGCAGACCCGAGTCGCTCGACATGCTCGGCATGCACGGCTCCGCCTACGCCAATTTCGCGGTCCAGGAAAGCGACCTGCTCATCGCGGTCGGCGCCCGGTTCGACGACCGCGTCACCGGCAAGCTGGCGACCTTCGCGCCGAACGCCAAGACGATCCATATCGATATCGATCCCGCGAGCATCTCGAAGAACGTGCACGTCGATATCCCCGTCGTCGGCGACGCCCGGTTCATCCTGACCGAGCTGATCAAGGCGGTCGAGCACCGGGACCGGACCGAATGGTTCGCGAAGATCGCCCAGTGGAAGAAGAAGTACCCGTTCCGGTACGACCCCAACGCCGGGGCTATCAAGCCGCAATGCGTGATCGAGGAAGTGTGGCGGCAGACCAAGGGTGACGCGACCGTCGTCACCGGCGTCGGCCAGCACCAGATGTGGACGGCCCAGTTCTACAAATTCTCCAGGCCTCGCCAGTTCATCACTTCCGGCGGTCTCGGCACGATGGGTTTCGGACTGCCCGCCGCCATCGGGGCCCAGATCGCCCGGCCCGACGCCACGGTCGTGGACTTCGACGGCGACCACAGCTTCAATATGACCATGACCGAGCTGGCCACCGCGGTCCAGTACGAGCTGCCGATCAAGGTCTGCATCATGAACAACGGCTATATGGGCATGGTCCGCCAGTGGCAGGAGCTGTTCTATGGCCGTCGCTACGCGTGCAGCTACCTCAAGAACCCCGACTACGCCAGCGTCGCCCGCGCCCTCGGGGCCGTCGGCATCACCGTCGAGAAGAAACAGGACGTGCCCAAGGCCGTCACCCAGATGCTCGCCGAGAAGAAGCCCTGCGTGGTCGATTTCCACGTCGAGCGCGAAGAAAATGTTTGGCCAATGGTCCCTGCCGGCAAGAGCCTGAACGAGATGGACGGCCTGGACATCCTCGAGCGACTGATCTAACTGGACCGGAAGGAATAGAAAGCGGGGTCTCCCATGAAGCATATCATCAGTGCACTGGTCGAAAACAAGCCGGGCGTTCTCGCCCACGTCGCGGGGATGTTCGCCGCCCGCGGCTTCAACATCGACTCGCTGGTCGTCGGTCGGACCGAGGACCCGAAGCTCAGCCGGATGACCATCGTCGTCGTCGGCGACGATCGCATCGTCGAGCAGGTCCGCAAGCAGCTCGCCCGAATCGTCCCGGTCGTCAAGGTCCAGGACTTCGTCGACAAGCCGGTGGTCGCCCGCGACTTGATGCTCGTCACGGTCGCGGTCCCGCCGGAGAAGAGGCCCGAGGTCTTCTCGCTCATCGAGATGTTCCGCGGCCACGTCGTCGATATCAGCTCCCGGTCCCTCATGATCGAGGTCAGCGGTCCCGAGACGAAGATCGATGCCTTCATCGACGTCTGCCGGCCCTACGGGATCAAGAACGTCGCCCGCACCGGCACGATCGCCATGCCCCGCCAGGGCGCGGGCGATGACTGAGGCCGTCGCTCGGCCCTCGTCGCTCGTGATCCGTGATCCGTGACTCGTGGCGAGGGCATCTTGCCCTTGCTCTTCGGAGGCGAGGCCGGGACACCCTCGCGACGCAAGGCCGGGACGGCTTCGCCACGACGAAACGAGCACGAGTGACCGAAGCTCCAAATGGCCTCGCCGGCACTGCGACAATGTTTTGGTCATTCCGATTCTGATCCTTGGGATTTGTTTCGAGTTTCGATATTCGAATTTCGGATTTCCGTCGCGATATCGAAGGTCGCACAGGGAAGGAGACTCGTCAGACGATGGACATCCAGTTGACTCCCATCACGCCTGCCGACGGTCGGGCGGTTGTCGATCTGTTCAACCACTACGTACTGCACAGCTTCGCTGCGTTCCCCGAGACTCCGCTGCCGGAGGCGTTCTTCGACCGCCTGCTCGAAGCGACTCGCGGCTTGCCGACCGTGGCCGCCAGGGACCCCTCCGGCCGGCTGCTGGGCTTCGCGCTGCTCCGCCCGCACATCCCCTGGCCCACCAGCTCCCACGTCGGTGAGATCACGTACTTCGTCGCCCCCGACTCGACCGGCCTGGGCCTCGGTTCGAAGATGCTCGCGGACCTCGAAACCCGAGCCAGGGCGCAAGGCATCCGCACGATCCTGGCGTCGATCTCCTCGCTGAACGAGATGAGTCTCGCCTTCCATCGCAAGCACGGCTTCGAGGAAGTCGGCCGCTTCCGCAACGTCGTCATTAAACGAGGCACCCCCTTCGACGCCGTCTGGATGCAGAAGAACATCTGAGAACGCATCTCACCACAGAGGCCCAGAGGACACAGAGGTATTGGGTATTGTCATTCCTGCGGAAGCAGGAATCCATCCGAGCGACGAACACAAACCGCAGATGAACGCGGATGTGATCGATGACCACCGAGAGATGTCTGAACGGGCACAGGCAGTGCGACAGCGGCAGGGCGGGCTTCGCCCGCGGTCTTGATTCATGACGCGGCTTGTTGTGGTTCGACCTCCCGGGTACAATCAGGTTATGAAGACAAGACCCGGACAACAGGCAGGACCGATGCGATGCCCTCCCACAGACCCGGTCCATGAGGCCGTCGATTGTGATATCGACCTGGCCATGCTCCGGGACAATCTCGCGTTGTCCGTGGCCCAGCGTCTGCGACGCCACGACATCGCCCTGACCACCGTCGAAATGCTTCAGAAGGCGAGACGTCTGTGAGCGATTTGCGGAACCTGTTGCATCGACTCGCGCGTGCCGGCGTGGATTTCGTGATCGTCGGCGGTTACGCGGGCATCGTCCACGGCTGCACCTACGTCACGCAGGATATCGACATCTGCTGTGATTTCTCGCCCGCCAACCTTCTGGCCCTGCAGCAGGCCCTGAGCGACCTGCATCCGGCCCATCGTATGACGCCCGGCCGCAGACCTCTGGAGCTGACGGGTGAAAACGCCGGAGAATTCAAGAACCTCTATCTCGACACGGATCTCGGCTGGCTGGATTGCCTCAGCTACGTCGACGGACTTGGCGCCTATGAGCAGGTCAGGCAATCCAGCGAGCGATTCGAGGCCGAAGGAGTGGAATTCCGCGTCCTCTCTATTGATGCGTTGATCGCCGCCAAGAAGGCGATGAACCGCCCCCACGACAGAGAGGCTATCCGGCAACTGCAAAAGGTCAGACAGCTCCGGCGGCAAGAACCATCGGACGCAGCCGAGTAGACTCCTGCAACCGCAGATGAACGCGGATGCACGCGGATAGTGTTAGGGAGCGATGGTACCTGCGTGCTGTCGTACTTGGACGAGACATGGGCAAGGCGACAGCGGTAGGGTGGGTTCCGCCCACCGTTTTGTTTCTCCTATTCTCCAGCACCAGGCAAGTCCATCAGTCCCGGCGGCACGGCCGGCGGGTTCACGCAATCGCACAGCCAGTCCGGCTTGCAGTATCCCTGCTCGACCCAGCGGTGAAAGCTCGAGTGCGGCCACGCATGGGGACATCGAACCAAGCCATGCTTGACGGGATTGTAGTGGACGTAGTTGACGTGACGCGTCAGGTCCGTCTGATTGCGGATGCGATGCTCCCAGAAGCGTTTCTGCCAGATGCCTCGCTCGTGGCGATCCCGCCGGGCATCGGAAATCCTTGCCTCGTGGCCTCCCACGGCGGTCCACGATTCGACAAACCATCTCTTGATGGCCGCCCATCGCGACGGGTAATCGTGGTCGTCATCGGGCAAGGTCCAGATGCAATGCAGGTGATCGGGCAGGAGAACCACGGCGACGATCTCGAACGGCTGTTGTGCCTGCACCGCACGGACTGCCTCGCCCAGAAGACGGCACGCGCTGTCATTCGAGAACAGGCGCCGTCGTCGCTGCGTCACCAGCGTGAAGAAGAAAGTGCCGCCCGCCAGGAAGGTCCGTCGATAGTTCGGCATAACACTGGCCCTGTCGTGTCCATTTGACTGATGGTGTGCCGAGCACACCCTACCGCTATCGCCCAATCGTATCTCCATTATATGCGAGGAGACAGGTCCGCTACAAATGGTTCATTTCCGATGGCGATCGACAATACCCCGGGGCCCAGCGGTCGTCATGCCTGTGCGTTCGGGGCAGTGTGGCGATGGGCCGCGGGCAAGACGGCAGCAACTGACATTGGCTCACGGCGGCACTCGGATGAGGCGACAGCGGTAGGGTGGGCTGTGCCCACCGCTTCTTGTACATCCGCATATTGCCCCGATTGATGTGCATTGGGTGGGAAACAAAGTCTTGCGTCATGCCACGTCGCAGCGGTATCATAGAGATTCATACGGAGGCTCAGTGCAGGGGCCGGCCAGGCCGGACGCACCTTTTGTCGGCGGTCCCAGGGAAGCTATGGTGGGCGGTTGGCATCAGGACCTTTGAAAGGCAGGGTGCTTCGATGAACCGATCGTGCAACACGCAAAGAGGACTCGTTCTGCTGCTGGTGGCGTCCATGTTGTGCCCGCCGGTGCTTGGCTATTTCCGGCCAGAGCAACGGGTCATCGAAGAGACTGAAACCAATGGGCCGGCATCCGTCTATGCGGTGGACCTCGATGGTGACGGCGACCTGGACGCCCTGTCAGCTTCTGTTTCGGACAGCAAGATCGCCTGGTATGCCAATGACGGGACGGGCCACTTCGGACCCCAGCAGGTGATTACCACAGAAGTCAAATGGGCGCAATCTGTCTATGCGGCGGACCTGGACGGTGATGGCGACCCGGACGTCCTCTCGGGCTCCGGCGATGACGACAAAATTGCCTGGTATGCCAATGACGGGACGGGCCACTTCGGACCCCAGCAGGTGATCACCACAGAAGCCAATGGGGCGACCTGCGTCTACGCGGCCGACTTGGACGACGATGGCGACATGGACGTCCTCTCCGCCTCCTGTTGGGACGACAAGATCGCCTGGTATGCGAATGACGGGACGGGCCAGTTCGGACCGCAGCAGATGATCACCACTGCGGCTAAAGGGGCGGAATCTGTACACGCCGCGGATCTCGATGGCGATGGCGACCTGGACGTCCTCTCGGTCTCGAGTGATGACGACAAGATTGCCTGGTATGCGAACGATGGATCAGGCCGCTTTGGCAATCAGCAGGTGATCCTAACCGCGGCTCATTGGGCACAATCCGTGTATGCCGCGGACTTGGATGGCGATGGCGACCCGGACGTTCTCTTGGCTTCTAAGGACGACGACAGGATTGTGTGGTACGCGAACGATGGATCAGGCCATTTCGGTAGCCAGCAGGTGATCGCTTCGGAAGCCCGCTGGGCAAGCTGCGTCCGCACAGCAGACTTGGACGGCGACGGCGACGTGGACATCATGGCGGCTTCTTTGTCGGACGCCAAGATAGCCTGGTACCCTAACAATGGGACAGGGCGCTTCGGACCCCCGCAGGTGATCACCACTGCGGCTATTGGGCCGACATGCATCTATGCGGCGGACCTGGATGGTGATGGTGACCTGGACGTCCTCTCGGCTTCCTCTTTGCATGACGAGATTGGCTGGTATGCCAACAACGGGACAGGCTGCTTCGGACCCGAGCACGCAATCACCACCGCGGCCTGCGGGGCATGCTGCGTCCGTGCCGCGGACCTGGACGGCGATGGCGACCTGGATGTTCTCTCGGCTTCTTATGGGGACGACAAGATCGCCTGGTATGCCAACGACGGGACGGGCGAGTTCGGACCCCAGCAGGTGATTACCACAGAGGCCTATGGCGCGAACAGCGTCTATGCGGCCGACCTGGATGGCGATGGCGACCTGGATGTCCTCTCGGCTTCTGCGGAGGACAACAAGATTGCCTGGTACGCCAACGATGGGAAGGGCCAGTTCGGGCCCCAGCGAGTGATCACCACCACGGCCGCCGGGGCGCGCTGCGTCTATGCGGCAGACTTAGACGGCGATGGCGACTTGGACGTCCTCTCGGCTTCATATGGGGACAACAGGATTGCTTGGTACTCGAATGACGGGAGGGGCCGTTTCGGACCCCAGCAGGTGATTACCACCGAGGCCGATGGCGCGAACAGCGTCTATGCGGCGGACCTGGATGGCGATGGCGACCCGGATGTCCTCTTGGCTTCTGCGGAGGACAACAAGATTGCCTGGTGCGCCAACGATGGGAGGGGCCAGTTCGGACCCCAGCAGGTGATTACGACGGAGGGCGATGCGGCAGAATGTGTCTATGCGGCAGACTTGGACGGCGATGGCGACTTGGACGTCCTCTCGGACGTTGGATGGTTTGCGAGCGATGGACGGGGTCATTTCGCCGCGAAGGAGTGGGCGAGCGGAGGCAAGTATGCGGCGGACTTAGACGGCGATGGCGACTTGGACGTCCTCTCAGCTTCTTCCATGTTGGGCCCTGGCAAGATTGCCTGGCACGCCAACGACGGCATGGGCCAATTCGGATCTCAACAGGTAATCACCACGGCGGTCTATGGGGTACTGTCCGTCTACGCGGCGGATCTAGATGCCGATGGGGATCTCGACGTCCTCTCCGCATCTTCTGAGGACTCCAAGATAGCCTGGTATATGAACGACGGGACAGGTCGCTTCGGTTCCCAGCATGTGATCACCACCACGGCCGATGGGGCGCACTGCGTGTATGCGGCGGATTTGGACGGGGATGCAGACCTGGACGTCCTCTCCGCTTCGTTTGTGGACTTCAGGATTGCATGTTATACAAACGATGGGACAGGCCACTTTGGCCCGCAGCAGGTGATCACCGCTGCGGCCAAATGCGCGCAGTCTGTCTACGCAGCCGACGTGGATGGTGATGGTGACCTGGATGTCCTCTCCGCCTCCTATTGGGACGACAAGATCGCTTGGTATGCGAATGACGGGACGGGCTGCTTCGGACCTCAGCAGGTGATCACCACGGCGGCCGATAAAGCGTGGTGCGTCCAAGCAGCAGACCTAGACGGTGATGGCGACACAGACGTCCTGTCGGCTTCTGCGGGGGACAACAAGATTGCCTGGTATGCGAACAACGGATCAGGCCATTTTGGCGACCAGCAGGTGATTGCTACAGATGTTGTAGGTGCCAGATTCGTGTATGCGCCGGACCTCAATGGCGATGGAAACCTGGATGTGCTATCAGCTTCCTACGAAGACGGCAGGATCATATGGTATCCGTACGAGACATCCGACCGGTCCCACTCCGGCCGGTTCGGCAACCAGCGGGTGATTGCTTCAAAAGGCCGCGGGGCAGTCCTGGCATTTGCGGCGGACCTAGACGGCGATGGCGACCTGGACATCCTCTCGGCTTCTGGGGGGGACGACAAGATCGCCTGGCATCCCAACGATGGGAAGGGCCAGTTTGGATCCCAGCAGGTGATCGTCACGTCGGTCCCCGAGCCAAGTTGTGTGTATGCGGCGGACTTGGACGGCGATGGCGACTTGGACGTCCTCTCGGTCTATTCCCGTATGAGTAATCCTCATTCTAGCAGGATTGCCTGGCACGCGAACGATGGGACGGGCCACTTCGGACCCCGCCAGGTGATCTCCACAGCGGTCGATGAGGCGACTTGCGTCTATGCGGCGGACTTGGACGGCGATGGCGACTTGGACGTCCTTTCGGCTTCTTCCTACGACGACAAGATTGCCTGGTACGAGAACGAGTGAATGATTCGGACGAATCTACCGCGCCCTCTGTGACGCGGGTTTCGGCGGGGCAGAGGATTGCCAACTCGATGCGCGACCAGAAGATTGGTGGGCGGAGCCCACCCTACCGCTGTCGCCCTATCTGTTGGTCCGTGTTGCCTCCGACCTTCCTTTTCATCGTGCGGGATGCGTGGTGCGTTTTGGTTGCTTGCGGCCCTCGGGAGTCGTGGCCCTCCGATCTTCTGACCTTCTCACCTTCTTACCTTCTCTCTTCGCAGCGTCCCGCTGCGCGTGGACTTCCGCTCGCCTTTCCGGCGGCCATTCTTCGGGGAAGTTCACATTCGCGAACTCGCCGAAGTGCTCGACCGCTTTGTAGTCGTACGCGCGGGCGGCCTCAATCTCCGTGTCGAAAAAGCCGAGCCAGACGGGTTTGCGACCCCCGCCGACCTCCGCATACCATTTCTGGTCCCGCTTGCGGAAGCCGACGCCCTTGAACCGGGAGACCGAGCCGGCGCGCTTGACGCGGTTGTACATGTTCTGGCGGTGGGTGCAGACCCTCAGATTGATCCGCGTGTTGTCCAGCCTGTTGCGATTGGCGTGGTCCACGATCATCCCGTCCGGGGGCTGGGCGATCTCGCGGTGCATGTAGATCTTCTTGCCCTTCTCCCAGCGGATCGCGTATCCGTCCTGCAGGTGCCAGGTCCGGCGGCTGAGCCATTCGTAGTCGGCCGCGTCCACGTAGGCGTAGACGCCGTCGGAGAGGGGGATCTGCTTGGCCCCCTCGGCGGGTTCGGGGGGCCTGGGTCGGTAATTGCGACAGACCCCGCCTGCGGGCGTCCGACGCATCCGGCCGAGCGAATCGGGGTGATTGGCACAGGTCGGACCCTGCGGCCATCCGATCCCCACGGTCACCAGCCAGGCACACGGGTCCCAGTGCGAGTACAGGCAATTGCGGCACGTTGGCGTCGCCATGATTTGCTCCCTTCCATTTTCAGTTGTCCGGTTGTCGCCGGCGGTCGCCTTGCCCGCCGACGGTGCTTCACTCGACACTGCACCGATAGTACAGGTATGTTAGATGTGTGTCAACACAAAAAATGCAAAAACCGTCCGTAGGAGCGGTGGGCAGAGCCCACCCTACCGCTGTCGCGTTACCGTGCATGTTTCCCATCTATCCGCGGAAGCGGGCCCGAGGCGCCTGGTTGGGGCGCCAGACGCCTCGGCGAGTTGGAATCTGTTGTGATCTCGGTCAATCGAGGAGGTGCCAGGTTTCCGTGAGCGAATTGTCCTTCAGCCAGTTCTCCTGCAGCATCGCCAGGTCCAAGTCATCGACCCGGCAGTCGCCGTTCAGGTCCCCGACGAGGGGCACGTAGCCCGGCACGGACTTCGTGGCCTGGGTCTTGTCGTCGTACACGTTGATCGTGACCGTGTCCGAGCCGGAGTATTCGCCATCGAAGGCCTCCGCCTGGAGGACATATTGGCCCACGGCTGTCAGGGTGACGCTGGTGCCCGCGGCGGTCGGCGTCGCTATCACCGCGTTCCCTTCATTCGGCTCACTCACCACCGTCCACTGCACCGTGCAGGCCGTGACCAGACCGTCGTCCGTGACCGTTGCATCGAGCGTTCCTGCCCTGGGTCCTCCCTCCAGCCAGGTCACGACGTCGGCGCTGGCGTTCACCTGGGGAGGCCTGTTGTCGACGAAGAAGCCGAAGATCGGGCCAAAGACCGGATCGCTGGGGCTGCCGACGTAGGCATCGACGGCCCAGTAGTACCGCTTCTTCACCTGCGTCTGCACGACTGCGGACGTCACGTTTTGCTTGTTGACGATCCGGATGGCGGCCGGGTCGGTGAACTGCTCCAGCAACTCCAGTTTGTCGGTGAAGTAAACGTCCACGAGCACCGGCTCGCCCGGCACGCACGGATCGGGCAACGTCCAGCTCAGCGTCACTTCGCCAGGCGATACGAGACCCCCGTCGATGGGGCGCGGATCGAGAAACGCGATGGCCGTCAGCGTCGTCCGGCCTTCGTTCGCGACGTCATAGTCCAGGTTCAGCCTGCCTTGGCGCTTGTAGGCGGTGATCCGGCCGCTGTCGATCCAGGCCTGAATGGCCTCGGTGTCGTCGCCTTCAAGGATCAGTTTGCCGGCGGTGACGTCGATCGAGCCGGAGTCGCTGGTCAGGTAGAGATCGGACGCCCTGATCGTGCCGCCCCGGAGGTTCACCGTGCCTGTGCCGGCCCCGCCGGGGACGACGAGGTTGTCGGTGAGCTCGATGACGCCGCCGGTCATGTTCAGCGTTCCGGTGCCCTCCAACCCGACCTGCAAGGACCCGGTGGAGAACCGGCCGCCGCTCAGGTTGAGGATGCCGTGGCCGGAGGGGTTGTCCACGCCGATGTAGGCGCCCGCGGCCCAGAGCGATCCGCCGGTGATGTCGAGGTTCGTCGCGACGTTGCCGTTGCCGACCCGCAAGGTCTCGCACTCCGCGGCGATGCCGTCCTGGATGACGCAATGGGTGTTCGCCGGCTGGTCGATGGACGCGGCGTCCATCCGGCTGGGGACTGTATTGGGACTCCAGTTGGCGGCCGTGCTCCAGAGATGGTCACCGCCGCCGTCGTCCCAGGAGATGAGCGCCGAGGCGCTGTGGACTTGAACCAGCAGTAGGACAAGAGGAACCAGACACGTCGTTTTCTTGAACATCGTAGTCCTCCTTCAAAAGGGTTGCCTGATGGTCGCGCCGGGCGCGATCGCGATTTGCCCGTTTGCTTTCGTCCATGGCTGCTCCCGCATGCTGTGCCCTCCATGATACCGTCGGGCCTCCCTGGACTGCAATGGTCTTGCCATTCGTTCGGGCAGAATTGCCGCGATTTCGCGAATCGCGGTCAGGCGGGTGGGAAGGGGCCTTGGGCGCTCGCGATGATGCGACGGTTGCCGTCCGTCCAGTGGTCGCGGTACCACGTCGAAGGGGGGAACGTGTCGTTCAGCTCGGCCAGTCTGCCCTTCAATGCGGTTCGGTACTCGTGCACACGTTGGAAATGGGCGGGGTCGTCGATCCGATTCGTCCTCTGGAGCGGGTCGGCGACGTGGTCGAACAGGACCTCCTTGCGGGGCAGATTCCTCGGGCCGCCGCCGCGGAAGACCGCGTAGGTGAACCGCTTGTCGCGGAGGGCTCGCCATTCGTGGCCGTCTTGCCAGAGGGCGCAGGCGCCGGTGTTCATGAGCAGCGCCGCTGCGGGCTCGGGGCCGGAGCGGCCTTTGGCCAGATGGCTCAGGTCCATGCCTTCGACCGCCTCGGGAATTCGCGAGTGCAGGCCCGCCAGGCCGAGCAGGGTCGGCATGATGTCCGGCGTGTTCAGGCACGCGTCGGAGACGCTGCCCGCGGGGATCTGGCCGGTCCATCGCATGAGGAACGGGACGCGGGCGGCCTCCTCGTAGAAGATGTTCTTTTTCATCCGCCCGTGACCGCCGAACATCTCGCCGTGATCGGAAGTGAAGACGATGAGCGTGTCGTCGGCGAGGCCCACCTTGTCCAGGGCGTCGAGGATTCGCCCGACGTTCCAGTCGAGATTGGCAGTCATCGCGTAGTAATTCCGCATCCACTCGTCGATTTGGCGCGGGCCCTTCTTGATGTTGGACCATTCGTCGCCGTATGGGTCCATTTCGTCGCTGTAGTTGGGCGGCAGCGAGAACTCCACGTCCTTGAACTGTTCGTAGTATTGGGCGGGGACATTGCTGCGGACCCAGGGGTCGTGCGGCGTGCCGTAGGAGACCAGGAGGAAGAAGGGGGCCGGGCTCGCGGCCTTCTTTGCGAGGAAGTCCAGGGCCATGTCGGTCTGGGCGTCCGGCTCGAAGACGCCTTCGCCGTAGAAGATCTTCTCGGGCGACTCGGTGTGGTAATAGGCGCCGTAATAGTCGTGGTGGAAGTTGAAGGCCGCCCAGTAGCCGTCGAAGCCCAGTCGGTGCGGCCCTCGCGGGACGAAGGAGTTCCGCGGCTCGAAGTGGTTGCCCAGCTCGTTGGCGTACAGGTGCCACTTGCCGATGTAGCCCGTCTCGTAGCCGGCGCCGGTCAGGACGTGGCCCAGGCAGGTCTGGTTGGGATTCATCCGCAGCTCGTTGATGACCATGCCGGTGCCGGTGGTGTACTTGCCTGTGAAGAGCGATGCGCGGTAAGCGGAGCAGACGGGCATCGAGGAGACGGCCTGGCGGAAGCTGACGCCTTCGCGGGCGAGTCGGTCGAGGTTCGGCGTGGGGGCCTTGCCGTCGCCGGCGTAGCCGCAGGATTGGTAGCGGAGCTGGTCCGCGAGCAGGTAGATGATGTTGGGCCGTCGCGACGCCCCCCGTCGCTCCGCGGTGGATGTGCAGCCTGCCAGGGCGCCGAGCCCGAGGCCCGCGACGCCGGACCGGATCAGGAAGTCCCTTCGATTCATGTCTGTCACTCCACAGAACCGGCCGGCACGAGCCTCTCCGCCGATGCCATCGGTCCTGGCCGGAACGGAGCCGATGCCCGCCGGCTCTCAGCGCCATGATAGCCGCCTGGACTCGACAGCTCAAGGTCCGAATTGCGGAACCGACCCTCGCGATTTCGCGTAGGATAGTGCAGGATGACAGTGGCATTTGTCGGCGCCACAGGGTATTCTTGTGGGGGTATGACGGTGTTCCGGCCGATTGTTCTTGTCGCAGCAATTCTTGCGGCGATTGTGTGTTCTCCAGCGGAGGCGCAGAGGGTCTATCCTTTGAGTCTGGAGCGCGTGGCCTCCGGCTTGAGCCGGCCCGTGGGAATGGCATACCCGCCCGACGGCTCCCGACGGTTGTTCCTCATCGAGCAGTACTCGTCGCGCATCCGAATTCTCGACATGGCGACGGGCACGCTCCTGCCGGTCCCGTTTGTGACCATCACGGGACTGTGGACCGCCGACGAGCACGGCCTCCGCGGCATCGCCATCGATCCCAACTACGCACAGAACCGCAGGGTCTACGTGAACGTGACCACCTTCGACGGCATAGTGCAAATCCGGCGGTACACCGCCTCCGAACTCAATCCGAATCTCGCCGATCCGCGGGGCATGGCGGTCGTCTTCTCCTACGCCCAGTCGCGGGACAACTACGGCGGCGGCTGGCTCGGCTTCGGGCCCGACGGCTATCTCTACATCGCCACCGGCGACGGCGACCCGCTCGATCGGGCCAACCACGCCCAGGATGCTGCGTCCCCGCTGGGCAAGCTCCTGCGCATCGACGTACACCCGACCGACCCGAGCCGGCTGTACAGCGTCCCTGCGACCAATCCGTTCGTGGGCAACGGACCGGCCCGTCCCGAGGTCTGGGCCTGCGGCTTGCGCGATCCCTGGCGCTGCAGCTTCGACCGCCTGACGGGAAACCTCTACATCGGCGACATCGGCCACGACCGCAGAGAGGAGATCAGTATCCAGTCGGCCTCCAGTCGGGGCGGCGAGGATTACGGCTGGCCCGTCCTCGAGGGGACCTATCGCACGGGCAACCTCTGGGTCGGGACAGACGTGTTGGGCAGTCGAACCCGCCCCGTCCCGCCGATCTATGAGTACGAGTACGAGCCCGGCGCCGCGGTGACGGGCGGTTACGTCTACCGCGGGTCGGCCATCCGGGGACTTCAGGGGACCTACTTCTTCGCGGACCGCGGCTGGGCCCGCATCGGGTCGTTCCGCTACGACGGTCGCAGGGTGACCGACCTGACCGATCGCACCAACGAATTGGACCCCGCCCCGCGCCGGATCGGCCAGGTCTCCTCGTTCGGCGAGGACGAGGACGGCGAGATGTACCTCCTCGATTCCTCCGACGGCGAGGTCTATAAGATCGTCCCGGCCCCCGCCCGCCGGACGGACAAGTGACCGTTCGCCCGGTGTCTTCACCACAGAGAGGACCCAGAGTGAAGACGAAGGTGAGAAGGTCAGAAGGTGAGAAGGTCGGACGGCCACGCATGCGGCGCGACGCTTCTCGCTCCACGAACGACGCACAGAGGACCGCAGCAGCGGTAGGGCGGGCTTCGCCCGCCGCGGGTCCCATATGGGAAACCACGAAGCTCGCAGCCTGTCCTCGCGAAAGCGGGGAAAGACCCACGAAGCAAGGGAGACCAACTCACGCGGAGGCGCAGGGACGCAGAGACTGTGCGGTGTGTCAGTCCCGCGCAAAGCCTGCCCTCCACCCGATCGGGGGCGGGAATCTATCGAGCGACGAGGGCCGGATCACGAGCGACGGTCAAGGCCCGCAAGACGGGCCTTGACATCTCCTCCCTGTGCGGTCACAATCAGATCCAGCTTAGCGGGCCTGCAGTCGTAACGCGAGAGACCAGAACGATGCAGGGAGCCGTTGTGGTATCGAGGAGACCCGAAGACGTGTGCCTGAGCCCTTCAAGTTCCGCCGCAGGAGAGAGACAATGACCATTCCCTTGGCTGGCTCGTCAGTTTTCCATTCGCTTTGGACAGTGGCGCAGGAGCATTGGTTGGCGACCGCAGGTATTCTCGTCGGCGTCATCGCGGTGGTTGCTGGAATTGCTGGAGGCATATACTACTACTGGAGCCGGTACACCATCCGTGGGAATCTCTGGCGACTGGGGACGAGTTGGTCTTCCAAGGTCATTGCGGCGGCAACGCGAGCACTGGATGGCTTATGTGACAAGCGGGCAGTCCCGATCCTCTTGAAGCGGTTGCGGAAGTGTGGTTGCTATGATTCCAGAATCCGAGAGGTGATAGCCAGGATATTGGGTCGCCTGGGCGACCCGCAGGCGATCGAGCCGCTCCTGGAACTGTTGGCGAATCACTATCGCGACGTCCGCCTCGCGGCCCGGGAAGCCTTGAATGCGCTCGGAGCGACCAGAGAGCAACTGACCAACGGGTATCTGAGAGCATTGTCCAATATTGATTCGTACGGCGCCAAGGAGGTCAGAGAGGCACTCGATGCGCTCGGAGCAACGAAAGAGCAGTTGGTCAACGCATACCTCAAGGGATTGTTGCCGGGCTGCCCCTGGTGTGCCGAGGCTCTGACCGTGCTCGGCCTGACACAAGAGCAAAGAGACAAACTGGCAGAGGACCTGTCACGGGTGAAGGATGCCCGCTACAACACGATCTCCGACCTTCTGCACAATCTGGGCGATCCGCGAGGCAGCATGATCTACGTATTTCACCCGGAAGAAGGACATGACCAGGAAGTCTCCCATGAAGCAGAGATTTACGATGGCTACACGGGTCCGCTCTACACGCAGGAACATGTAGTCGATCATCCGGCGTATTGGGAAGGACCCGTTCCCAGGGAGCAAGGGGCTGGGAATGTCGCTCCGCCGAGTTCGGGAAACGCCGGATGAGTCATCATTCATGGCAGATCACGACATTCTCCTGGAGTGCATAAGACCCTTCGAAACGGTGGACGCCGGCCGCTTGCAGAAAGCGTTGGACCGAGGAAGGATCGATGTCGCCCGGATCGCCGATGACCGCCTGCGACGCTTCCTGGGCTTCCTCGCAGAGAATGGACTGGAGGACATTGTCCTGACCGGCGGGGCCGTCCGCGATGCCCTCACGGGCGCCCGCGTTCACGATTTCGATTTCACCGTTGCGATCCCGATGAGCCCGCAGGAAATGGGGCCTTCGGAAAGCAACCTGACGCAGGCGACGCCCGCCATGGTTCAGCGGGCGGAATCGATCCTGAGAAGGCTGGCCCGCGAGTTGGGCACGACCGCCGAGCAGATCAGGGACTATCGGCATCCGGCCGCATTCGAGGGGGTGGAGCTGGCCTATCTGGGCCCGCACCGACTGAAGGAGGATGGGAGGTTGATCCGCGGAGTCGTATTCGACCGGCCTGCCGGTCGGCTGTCGGTCAGCCAGACGGCTCCTGAGATACTCCTGATGGGACTCGACCCCTCCGGACGCCTGTACGGACATCGTGAGGCGCTGACCAACTGGCTTGGCGGCGTGGCCCGCCTGAAAGGCGATTTGAAGAAGGGTCGGAATCTGTGGCCCCCGGCTATCCTGAAACTCTTCCGCTTGCGGTATCAGTTCGGCCTGGCAGTCCTCCGGAGCGACTACGAGCTTGCGAAATCGGTCCTGGCCGGAATCGGATTGGGTGACACCGGTTCAGCGTCCCCCATGACGCGTGAACTCCAGACGATCATGGACGTTGCTGTGGATAGAGACCTCGTCGCAAGGGAGCTTGCGGATCTCGGCCTCCCAGTGCCGTAGGGAAGTAGCCCCAGAGCTTCGAGGGGCAGGCATCGCTTCAAGCTTTGGCGGATATCGCGGATACCAGAGCCGACAAGTCCGGGATGATTCCGGAGGAGGCATCCGCCGATTTCGCCGATTGACGCAGATTGAGGGGGAGGGGCGAGGAGCGGCAGGCGCTCGACGAGAGGTGGGCATGGAGGTTGATCAGGGGAGCCCGGCGGCCGGGGAATTGTCATGCGTCATGTAGGGTACCTACGCTTGGAAGACCTTGCCAGAGCGAATCGAATTCTGTAGTCTAGTGGTATGCGGAAGACCGTTTACATTGAGACATCGATTGTCAGTTACCTGACGGCTCAGCCGAGCCGGGATCTGCGTGCGGCTGCATGGCAGCAAATCACGACTCAGTGGTGGTGGCAAGAACGCGCCAAGTATGAACTGTGTACGTCGGCGCTCGTCATGGAAGAAGCGTCGCAAGGGGACCCCGATGCGTCACGACGACGTTTGCAGGTGTTGGAGAATCTGGACAAGCTCACTGTCGACGACGAGGCGGAACGATTCGCCGACAGGCTGATGGCGGGCGGCGGGGTGCCTGTCGGGGCTGAGGGCGACGCGCTTCACATCGCCATAGCCGCCGTTCACGAGATCGATTACCTGTTGACGTGGAACTGCCGCCATATAAACAACGCGGTCACCAAACCGATCATTCGGTCTATGTGTGCCGTCGCAGGTTATTCGTGTCCGGAGATTTGTACGCCGCTGGAGTTGCTCTCGGAGGAATCATCCGATGTATGAAGATGAGATCATCGCCGAAGTCTGGCGGAACCGCGATGCGTACGTTGCGCAACATCAGCATGATCTGAAGAAGATCGTGGAAGACCTGCGCCGGTGGGAGAAGGAACACCCGTCGAAAGTGGTGGACCGCCGGCGCCAGAGACGTGGATGAGAGGCTCTTGCGGGCCTCCAGCATTCCTTGACCTCGGGCAGAGTGCGCATCTCGTGTTTCGCGTCTTGTCGCTCGATGGATTCCCGCTCCCGCGGGAATGACATAGAAGGGATAGCCGCACTGTCGCTCGCAATGACGGAGATTGGACGCGTGGGTTGAGAACCCACGCTACACCTGCGTTCGGGCGGTCCTCGCGGTCTGGCGTTATGGGGAAGTGGCGTCGCCTTCGGCTGCGGAGAGGAACCGCTGCCTGAGGCCCTGGAGACCGGTTGTCCGCAGGACTCCCTGGAGAGTGGAGGGCAGGTTGCGGTCGAGTTTGCCCTTCTGGCGGCCGTAGAGGAGCCGGCCTTCGCCTTGGGCGAAGACGACCAGATCGTCGAGCGTGTCTCCCTTGGTCCGCACGAGGACGAGCAGGCCGAACTTGCCTTCCTGCGTCTGGATGACTCTGTCCCACCCTCGGGCCCGCATCCTGTTGAAATCCAGACGCCCGCCGGAGGGCAGCTCGTAGATCGCCAGGTGGATACGCGAGAGGCCCGCGAGGCTGGCCGGCTCGCCTGCGACTCGGGAGGCCGCGACCTTGGCGAGCTTCATCGTGGTCCCATCCAGCTTGAACTCGAAGGAGTCCTCGGGCGTTGCGCCGGTCTGGCGTTCGATCTCGTGATGGGTCCACTGTGGACTGAACTGTGTGTGGCAACCTGCCGTCGCCAGCACGATCCCGGCGAGCAAGACCTGGCGAATGCTGTGTAACCTCATGCGATCACCTCTCAAAGATAACATAGTGTATCCGAGAGAATGGAATATGTCAGGCACATTTTGCGGCGATGTTTCACGACGACGAGGGGCTGCGGCGATTGACGCAGGTGGGCCAATCTGGTCTAATATCACCCGTGTGGCTGCGGCGGAGCAGGGGACTTGACTAATGGAGGTGGAACATGAAACGACCGGCACTTCTCGTCATCGCTGTCTCTGTTCTTGTGTGGGGCGTTCCCTCGTCGGTCTACGGCTGGGGCTCGGCGACCCATGCGTACGTCGCGCACCAGCTCGTCGGGCAGGGATCGGCCGATATGCAGGCGATCTACGGCTCCGTCCTGGCGGACGTGTTCAATACGATGGTCAGCGACCCTTACCGGGACCCGTTGTGGACGCTGACCCATTACGACTTCCAGAAACTTGTCGACCAGGCCCAATCGCAGAGCGACAAGGCCCTCGCCTACGGATTCGCAAGCCACAACGAGTCGTGGGGCGCGGATCGAACTGCGCACATCAGTGCGATGGACAACCCGGAGAGCGGCTACGTCATTCGCAAGAGCGAGGAACTGGCCGCGATTCTCCGACCCTCGGTGCGCCTGTTTCTGCTCGCCAACGGCGTGTCCAATCCCGACGCGGTCCTTGACGCGGCGCTGCCCACGGTGGCGCACACCGCCATCGAGACGGCCGTCGATCTGCTGCTGTGCCAGAGTGAGGATCCCGACCTCGGCCAGCGTCTGGTGTTGGCGGCACAGACCCGCGGCTGGTCCGCTCCCATCCTGTTGTGCAAGGCCTATGCGGCCGACCTCGCTGCGACCGCAGGGACCACCGAGTCTGTGGCTTCGCCGCTCATCGTTGCTGCGGAGAACGAGTTTCGAGTGCAGATGGAAGTGTACGGAGCCGCGCTCTGCCAGGACGATCCAATCGAAGCGTTGGCGGAACAGGGAGTGGAGTTGTGCAAGCAGCTCCTGGCGGGCGCTCAGGGGGTTGTCGTCGATGTGCCGGCGGACCTGATGAAGCAGATCGTAACCGCGGCGGTCGACGCCGTGAAGGGCGACTACGCGACCGAAGTGGCCGCCACCGTCGCGCAAGTTCAACAGGAGCTGGAGTCCCACGCCATCGCCCAGCCCGGGCTGTAGCGGCGGACTGTAGTCGCCGGGAACTAGTCGTGTCTTGAGTCTGCCCGCTCCGCGGGGCTACTGGATTCCCAGGACGTCCGCCATGGAGTAGAGGGCCGGCGGTTTGCCTTGCAGCCATTCTGCGGCCCGCAGGGCGCCGCGGACGAAGACGTCCCGACTGTGGGCGGTGTGGTTCAGGGTGATTGTCTCGCCCAGCGAGCCGTAAATCACGGAGTGGACGCCGGTTATGTCGCCGGCGCGGACCGCGTGCATGCCGATGTCGCCCTTTTTGCGGAGGGCCTCCTTTCCGCTTCGGCCATGGACGAGGCAGTCGGGGAAGGGCCGGCCGGTCGCCTTGCAGATGTTCTGGGCCAGCGTCATGGCACTGCCGCTCGGGGCGTCCTTCTTGAACCGGTGGTGCTCCTCGACGATCTCGATGTCGTAGTCCTCGCCCAACATGGCGGCGGCCTTGGCGACCAGGACGAACAGGGCGTTCATCCCGATGCTCATGTTCGTGCTGTAGACGATGGGAACCTTGCGGGCAGCCGTCCTGAGGGGCTCCTGCTGGGCCGGCGTCAGTCCGGTCGTGCCCATGACCAGGGGTATGCCCGCGGCGGCACAGTGCCTGGCGGTCTCCTCGGCGGCCTCGGGCAGAGAGAAATCGATGGCGACCTGGGCCGACGCCGGCCATGCCGCGGAGAGGGGGACGTTCAGCTTCTCGGCGCCCGCCAAGACGCCGGCATCCCTGCCGATGTCGGGGTGATCGGCTTTGTCGATTGCACCGATTATATCAAAACGCTTTGACTCCACGGCGAGGGCGACGATCCGCCGGCCCATTCGACCGCCTGCTCCGACCACGACCAGTTCTGTAGCCATCTGTTGCTCCATAGTATGATTGTGCTGCCTTCGGTGGAGGGAATATAGCGACGCGCCCGCCTTTTGGCAAGGGGCAAGGCGATGTCGAATCGGTGTCGGGCACGTCGGAATGCCATGCCCCCTATATATTGTGGTACGGCGTCGATGTCTTCAATATGTATGGCGTCATGCCGGCTGGATCTGCGAATCCTGCGGTCTGTGTTGCAGCGGGGTCTAGCAGATGCCCGTCGATGTCCATGGCGTTATAGGACTTGCCGGTCGATCCGTGTTTGTCTGGTCCGAACTGGCGGACTTCCGGCCAAAAAGGGCAAAATCTCCGAAAAAGTTATTGCCAGCAAAAGGGTTGACGATTATGATGACGTGTTCGGTAGTAGAATTGATGGCTACCACAGCGTCTAGCACAGTGAAAAGGTGCAAGGAATGGCTCTTGAGTGGGTGTGCGAATAGTGCGGCGGCATGGGCATATGAGGCATAGGGTGCGCTGCATTCTTGCACACACGGCGACTGTGGAATCGGAGTTTCTGCTTCAATGTCCGCGTGCCGGTGAGGTTGAAGATGGGGTTTGGCTTTTTGGGCTCGCTGAAGGGTCAAGCCGCTCTCGGAGGCAACTGATGTAGGCGAAGGGAAGATGACAACCTCAGTCGGGCAGCGGCATTTGAAAGTGGGAACAGGCAACGGCGTCCCACTCTTTTTTTTGGCTTGTGGAAAAAGGGATCATGAACCAGGAACTGCTGAGAATCGTGGACAACATCGCGAGGGACAAGAACATCGACAAGGAGTCGATCTTTGCCGATCTGGAGGAGGCTATGGTCTCTGCGGTTCGCAAGCACTTCGCCGACGCGGAGAGCACGATTGTCGTTCAGATCGACCGGGCCAGCGGCGCGGTGGCCGCGTTCAAGGACAATCAGCCCATCGATATCAAGCGTCTCGGTCGGATCCCCGCGCAGACCGCCAAGCAGGTCATGATCCAGAAGCTGCGCGCAGACGAACGGGACAGCATCTTCAGCGAATTCGTTCAGCGCAAGGGGCAGCTCGTCAGCGGCGCGGTCGTTCGATATGAGGGAGGGGCCCTGGTGGTCAACCTGGACCACTGGACGGAAGGCATCATGCCGAAGGGCGAGCAGATCATGGGCCAGACGCACCGAGCCGGCGAGCGGGTCCGCTGCCTGATTCTCGACGTGAAGGAGTCCGTTAGCCAGGTGAAGATCATCCTGTCGCGGACGCACCCGGATTTCATCCGCCGGCTGTTCGAGTCGGAGGTGCCCGAGATCGCCGAGGGGATCATCGAGGTCCGCGCCCTGGCTCGCGAGGCGGGGTATCGCAGCAAGGTGGCCGTGATGTCCTTCGACGACAAGGTGGACCCGGTCGGCGCCTGCGTGGGCGTCCGAGGCAGCCGGATCAAGAACATCGTCGACGAGCTGGGAGGCGAGAAGATCGACATCGTCCGCTGGAACGACTCGTCGCAGATTCTGGTGGCGAACGCCCTGATGCCGGCGAAGGTCAGCGAGATCGCGCTGTGTTTCGAGCTGGGTCGCGCGACGGTCGTCGTGGAGGAGGATCAGTTGAGCCTGGCCATCGGCAAGCACGGGCAGAACGTCCGTCTTGCGGCCCGGCTGACGGGCTGGGATATCGATATCCTGACCCCGGACGAGTACAACCAGGGAATCGAGCGGCTGGCCGGATGTGTCAAGGGGGTCGAGGGGGCCGAGGATGTCCTCGTGGACAAGCTCATCGCCCTGGGGATCATCTCGGTGCTCGATCTGGACGACGTGGGTCCCGATCCGCTCGTGGCGGAACTCAAACTGGACCGGGGACTGGCCGAAAGGCTGGTCGAGAAGGCGGATCGTGAAGCCAAGGCGTTGACCGCGGAGGCGGATCAGAAGCAGGCGCAGAAACAACTGGCTCAGCAAGCGAAGACGTCGGAGACGACGTGCCGAGAGGATGCGGAGTAATACGTGGAGGCTTTTTGGCTACTACAAGGGTCTATATCTTAGCTCGGGAACTTGGGGTCAAGAGTTCTGCGATTGTGAAGAAATGCCAGGATGAAGGCCTGGACGTCCGGAACCACATGGCCACGATCGGTGCGGGGCTGGCTGCGACGATTCGGGAATGGTTCAGCGAGGGCGAGAATCTCACGACGGTGGAAACGGCCGATCGGGTCGATCTGGAGGAGGTCCGCGTGCGAAGGAAGCCCAAGCATGCGGAGGCGGACGAAGCCCTGGGTGAATCCGAGAACTACGGGGAGACCGACGTGTCCGTGCTGGAGCCGGCGGAGTCCCTGGTAGTGGAGGCGACGACTCCTGTCGAGCCCGCAGTGGTCGAGACGCCGTCGATCGAGGTCGTCGAGCCGCAGCCCGTCGAGGTCGCGCATCCCGCGGAGTCGGCCCCGGTGGTCGCCCCGGCGCCGATGGCGGCGCCTGCGCCGCAGGAGGCACCGCCTGTCGCGGCGCCGGAGAAACCCGTCGAGCCGCCCAAGCCCTTGGTGAAGCCGAAGGAGCCCCTCGTGGTCCTGCCGGCCGGTCCGATGCTGGACAAACCCAGACCTGCCAAGCTTAGTGGGCCCAAGGTCGTTCGCGTCGAGGCGCCGGAGCCTCTGGATCGTCCGCGATCCCGCTTCAAACCGCGTTACGACGCCCCGGTGACCGAGCCTTTGATGTACAACAGGGGCAAACCCGCCCCTGCGGCGACCTCCGAGGCGTCCGACAAGAAAGGCGCGAAACCGCGAGGCAGTAAGGACCGTACGCACGGCCGGCGAAAAGAAGAAGTGGACGACGACGCCAAGAAGAGCAAGCTCCACAAGAACTGGCGTCAGCGGGATATCGAGGAGAGGCAGGCGCGTCTGACCGCCGCAGGCGGGGAGGGTTTGCGCCTTCGACCCACGCGCCGGATCGCCTCCAAGGCCTCTCACGAGAGCGCCGCTCCCTCGCGTCCCAAGAGCGTCACGGTCAGCGAGCCGATCATCGTGAAGGACCTGTCCGCCGCCCTGGCGGTCAAGGCCACGGACATTATTAGCAGGCTGATGCAGCAGGGGGTCATGGCTACGGCCAATCAGGCGATCAGCAGCGAAGTGGCGGAACTGGTGGCGCTGGAGTTCGAAACGGAGCTGATTGTCGAGCGAAGGGCGACGCTGGAAGAGGAAATCCAGAAGGAGTTCGATCAGCGCGAGCGCAAGAACCTCAAGAAACGGCCCATCGTGGCGGCCATGCTGGGACACGTGGACCACGGCAAGACGAGCCTGCTGGACCGCATCCGCAAGACGCACGTGGCGGCGGGCGAGGCCGGCGGCATCACGCAGCACACGGGCGCCTACTCGGTGAGCTGGGACGACAAGACGGTGGCGTTCCTGGACACGCCGGGGCATGAGGCGTTCACCGCCATGCGGGCCCGTGGCGCCAACATGACGGACATCGTCGTGCTCGTGGTCGCGGCCGACGACGGGGTCATGCCCCAGACGATCGAGGCGATCGCCCACAGCAAGGCCGCGGGCGTCGCCATCATCGTGGCGCTCAACAAGACCGACCTGCCGGGCTACGACATCAATCGCATTTACGCGCAACTGTCGGAACATGGGCTGGCCCCCACCGAGTGGGGCGGCCAGACCGAAGTCGTCAAGACCAGCGCCACGACCGGCCAGGGCGTCAGCGATCTGCTCGAGGCGCTCGACTACGTGTCCGAGCTGCTCGGACTGAAGGCCGACGACACGATCCCCGCCACCGGCTGGGTCGTCGAGGCCAGGATGTCGAGCACGGAGGGGCCCACGGCGACGCTCCTGATCAAGGAAGGCCGGCTCGAAAAGGGCGACATCATCCTGGCGGGCAAGGCCTACGGGCGCGTCCGAACGATGACCGACAGCTATGGCAAGAAGCTCAAGGTCGCGACGACGTCCATGCCCGTCGCGGTGGCCGGTCTGAGCGACGTCCCTCTGGCGGGCGACCGGTTCTACTGTCTCAAGGATATCAACCGGGCCAAGGCCGCGGCGGAAGAGAACAAGCTGCGAGCCCGGGAGAAGTCGCTGGCCGAGCGGACGCAGGTCACCATGGAGAACCTGTTCAGCCAGATCGAGGCGGGCAACGTCAAGGAACTGAACCTCATCATCCGCGCCGACGTGCAGGGCTCGGTGGACGTGCTGAAGAAGTACCTATCCGAGCTGAGCACCAGCGAGGTGCGTTTGAATATCCTGCAGGCGATGCCCGGCGGGATCACGGAAGGCGATGTCCTTCTGGCGGAGGCCTCCAACGCGATCATCATCGGCTTCAACGTGGTGGCCGACGAGCGAGCGCAGCGGGTGGCCGAGGCCGAGGGGGTCGATATCCGGCTGTACAACATCATCTACCGCATCACGGACGATCTGAGGAAGTCGATGGCCGGTCTGCTGGAGCCGGAAGAGCAGGAGCGGGCCCTGGGTCGCGCTATGGTCCGGGCCACGTTCAAGGTCTCCCGGATCGGGACCGTGGCCGGCTGTTTCGTCACGAACGGGGTGGCGGCCAAGCACGCCAAGGTTCGCCTGATCCGCAACAACATCGTGGTGCGCGATAATGTGGCCATCGAGTCCCTCAAGCATTTCAAGGACGACGCTCGAGAAGTCAAAACCGGGTTGGAGTGCGGCGTGAAGCTGGCCGGGTTTGATGATATCAAAGTGGACGACGTCCTGGACTTTTATGAGATCGTCAAGGTGGCCAGAACACTGGGATCGTGAGATCCGTGGGGTCGCCGGCCCTAAGGAAGATACCCTATGCCGACGCGAAGGCAGGAGAAGGTGGCCCGCGTAATCCGGGAGGTGGTCAGCGACGTGATCGCGAACCACCTGAACGACCCGCGGATCACCGGCTTCGTCAGTGTCACACGGGTGGCCGTCATGGCGGACATGCGCAGTGCGGACGTGTACTTGAGCGTCTTCGCCTCGGACGCGGCCGCCCAGGACAAGACGTTCGCCGCGATCACGCACGCGCGGACGCGGATCCAGTCCTTCCTGGCGGAGTCGCTCGATATGAAGTTCTGTCCCGTGCTGCGTTTTCACGTGGACGAGCAGTTTCGCAAGACGTTGGATGTGATGAGGTTGATCGATGAAGTGGCGGGTGAACGCCGAAAGCTGGAAGACGCCGAGCCGCAGGAGTGACGGGGCGTCTCTGCTGCCGCCCCGGTCGACGTTCGGCGACGCCCGCATTCCGGATTGGTGACGTTGCCGACCTGCTGGGGTATCTGGAAGGGCCATGAAGAATAGCAAGGAATACGCTCAACGGCTTCACAAGTTGTACCGAGAACTGAAGCGTGTACACCCGAAGATCGAGCGGCCGACATATGAGGATCCGGCCGAGGCTCTGATTTGGGGGATCATCAGCGAGAGATTGAGCGAAGCGGCGACGGGCAGGGCCCTGCGGGAGATTCGGACGTCGTTCGTGGATTGGAACGATCTGCGCGTCGCGCGGGTCGAGGAGATCGCCGAGGCGCTGGGCTCGAACGCGTCCGCGGGGCGCGACGCCGCGATGTCGCTCACCGCGGCGCTGCGGGCGATTTTCGACGAGCACCACCGGATCAGTCTCGCGATCCTCAAGAAGCTGGGCAAGCGGCCCGCCCGCGAGGGGCTCGAAAAGATCCGGGGGGTCAGCCGGTTCGTGGTCAACTACTGCATGTTGACGTCGATGGAGGCCCATGCCGTGCCGCTGACGAAGAATATGATGGAGTACCTTCGCCGCCACGGGGCGATCTCCGTCGATGCGGACGAAGAGGATATAGAAGGTTTTCTGACTCGCCAGATCGCCGCCAAGGACGCCTACGAGTTCTACGCCCTTCTGCGTCGGGAGAGCGAATCCCCGAAGCTGGGAAAGAAGCCTCGGCAGGCGGCCCGCAAGAACGGCAAGGCGAAGCGCAAGTGACGGTCTCCCTCCTGTGGGGCGACGACCGTCGGACGATGACAGTGGGTAGTATACGGAGTTGATGTGGCATCCGAACGAATTCTGAAGCTCGGCCTCCCTGCGGGCAGTCTGCAGAAGGCCACGGTGGACCTGTTCGACAAGGCGGGTCTCCATATTTCCGATTCCAAACGAAGCTATTTCCCCGCCGTGGACGACGAGGAAATCCAGCTCGTCTATCTTCGCGCCCAGGAGATCGGGCGCTACGTCGGAGACGGTGTTCTGGACGCGGGCATCACCGGCTTTGACTGGATCCAGGAGAACGCCTGCGACGTCACGGAGGTCTGCGAGCTGCCCTACAGCAAGGCGACCAGCAACCCCGCCCGATGGGTCCTCGCGGTGCCGAGTGAATCCAAGGTGACGCGAGCGGAAGACCTCGACGGCGGGATCGTCGCGACGGAACTGGTCGGCGTCACGAAGCGGTACTTCGAGAACAAGGGCGTTCGCGTCCGGGTCGAATTCAGTTGGGGGGCGACGGAAGTCAAGGCCCGCCTCGTCGACGCGATCGTCGAGCTGACCGAGACCGGGACCTCGCTGCGGGCGAACAACCTGCGGATCGTCGACACGGTGATCGTCTCGACGACCCGGTTCATCGCCAACAGGGCCGCCTGGCAGGATTCCTTCAAGCGGGAAAAGATCGAGAATATCAGTATTCTGCTGCGGGCGGCGATTGCCGCGCGGGGGATGGTCGGTCTGAAGATGAACGTCCGCAAGGCGGATCTGGACTCCGTGCTCCAGGTGCTGCCCGCGGTGAAGAGTCCGACGGTGTCCAGCCTGGCCAATTCGGACTATGTGGCTATCGAGGTCATCATCGACGAGACGGTGGAAAGGTCCCTGGTCCCCGCGCTGAAGCGCGCCGGCGCCTCGGGCATCATTACGTATCCTTTGAACAAGGTGATTCACTGATGAACAGGACTGATTTGCGGATGGGTGTGTCTCGCCTCGTCGCGGGACTGGGTGTTCTGTGTGTGACAGCCGTCGGCATGGCGGCGTCCCGATCGAGACCGGCTCCGGAGATCGTTCCCCAGAGCGGCTCCGTCGTGGCGAGGATCGGCGACTTCGCGATCACGAGGGATGATGTGGCGCGCCGGCTCCTCCAGGGACTGCGGCCCCACGAGGAGGAGTTCCAGCAGGAGTTCCAGCCGCCGACCGCCGGAGAGGTCGTCCGCTCGCTGCTGGCGGAGAAGGCGACCAGCATGGAGGGACGCAGGCTCGGCTACCTCCAGGACGACCAGATCCACACCAGCATCTCGCAGTTCGAGCAGCAGCAGATCGTCGGGCGAATGCTGCAGGCCGAGCTGGGCAGCAAGCTGACGATCGACGACGCCGAGGTCGAGCGCCTGATGAAAGAGAACCCGCAGGCGACCCGGGAGCAGGCGAAGATGGCCGTGCAGCGCAACAAGGTGATCCAGCTCCGCGAGGAATTCTACGCCCAGGTGAGCGAGAAGCGGGGCCTCAAGAAGATGACCGAGAATTTCGCCCGGGCGGCCGAGATCCATGAGCGACTCCTCACGAAGCCCCAGCAGCCGCGCTCGCAGGGGCAATACTGGATCGCGAACAGCCAGATCACGACCGACCTGTCGGACGAGGAGCGGAACCTGCCCCTGGCGGTCTATGAGGGCGGGCAGGTCACCCTGAAGGACTGGTTCATATACCTGTGCAACGCGGCGCCGCCTCGCCGGCCGAAGGACCTGGGCACGCCCCAGGGGGTGGAGAGGCTGCTGGACGGCTCGTTGCGCTTGCCCATTCTGGCCGCCGAGGCCCAGGCCCGTGGATACGACAAAGTCGCCGAGGTGCGCCGCGACGTCCGGAAGCTCGAGGACCAGCGGTTGCTGGGCAAGATGCAGGAAGTGAAGACCCGGCACATTCAGCAGCCCACGGCCGAGCAGGTCAAGGAGTACTACGAGAAGGACCCGCAGCGATTCTCGTCCCCTGCGGTCCTGAAGGCCGACCAGATCTGGTGTCCGAACGAAGAGACCGCCAGGAAGGTCAAGGAACTGCTGGACGGAGGCGCCGACTTCCAGACGGTCAAGAAGGAGCAGTCCCTTCAGAAGGACACCGAGGTCTACAGCCTGTCGGCGGGGACGGAAGGTCCCTTCTGGGCCGATCTGTGGAAGTGTGAGCCGAATCAGGTCGTCGGCCCGATGCGGGGTTTCTATGGCGCCAGCGTCAAGTGGCGGATCGTGAAGGTCCTGGAGAAGACGCCGGCCCAGGTGAAGCCGTTCTCCGAGCAGCTTGGGAACTCCGTCAAGTGGGCGCTCTTTGCCGAGTGGCGACAGCAGGCCCTGAAGGACTTCGAGCAGGAGATGCTCGCGAAGTACCCGCACGAGGTCTTCCTCGACCAGATCCGGGATCTGGATGTGCTGGAGATTGCGGCGAAGCAGCCGGACAATCCGGGGGCGGGAGCAGGGATGTGACATTCGCCCGCCCGGACGATCCGGCGGGCTGAGTGCCGGGAACCGACGGGCACGCAGGCGATTGGGACGATGGTTTTCACGCTGCAACGGTACATATTCCGCGAGTTGCTGCGGATCTTCATCCTGGCCGCGGTCGGATTGACGTTGATCCTGAGCCTGGGCCTGGGATTGAGCATGTCGCAGGAATACGGCGTCGGTCCGCGCCAGACCCTCCACATCCTGGTCTACGTCATGCCCATCACGTTGACGTTCGTCCTGCCCATGGCGGCGCTGTTCTCCTCGGCTCTGGCGTACGGGCGGTTCGCGAGCGACAACGAGCTGGACGCGTGCCGGGCCAGCGGAATCGGCATGATGACGCTGGTCTACCCCGGCCTGACCCTGGCGATCCTCGTGGCAATCGCCAACCTCATGCTCAGCTTCCATGTCATGCCCTACTTCGTGCACCTGGCGGAGAGATCGCTCAAGGCCGACGCCAAGCAGATCCTCTTTCGCAACATCCAGCGCCGGGGGTTCTACAAGGTCCCGACGGGGGGATCGGACAGCTACCTGATCTATGCCGATTATCCGGATCTCAAGAACGACACGCTGTACGGAATCGTCGTCGTCGAGGCCTCCCGAGAGGGAACGCAGAACCTCTTCACGTCGTCCAAGACCGTGGTGACGTTCGATTCGCAGGGTCAGGCGAACGCGGTCCGCCTGGCGGTGTACGGTTGCCGGCAGATGGGATCGGGGGACGACTACTGGCGGAGCCGGGTGGGGTCGTTCTCGGTGAGGAGGGAGATCGGTCCGCTGCTGGGCGACGAGATCAAGTTCAAGAGGATTGAGGAAATGAAGCGGATCGGCGCCGATCTGATGCGTTTCGACCCGGTGGCTCGGGACGTGCAGGCGGTCTACGTGCAGTATGCGACGGAGCTTCTGGCGCGGGACATCAACGATGCGTTTGCTGCCGGGCGGGCGTATGAGTTCCGCGGTCCGACGCAGTCCATTCGATTGTCCGCGAAAGGGTGCGAGCTGCGGGAGCCGGCGATGATCGCGTTGACGCCGCCGGTGATGGTGGAAGAGCGGGACCATTCCGGGCGCCTCCGTCGACTGCTGTGTGAGAAGACCGCAGAGATCCTGGTCCAGACGGACGGAGCAGATCCCACGCTGACCGTCTGCCTCTACAATCCGCAGGTGACGGAGACGGGCCAGTCGCTCGTGCAATACGTGGCGGGGGACCTGGCGGCGTCGGAGAAAGTGCGTCGCGGATTGAGCGGTCCCTCCAGGCTCGATGTGGCCCGAGGCGACCTCGCGGCGGCCCTGAAGGGGGCGCCGAGTCCCATCCTGGCACGACGGCAGGAGGATCTGCTCGATACGATCAGCGAGACGCTGACGGACATTCGGGCGGAGGTCCACTCCCGCCTGGTGTTCGGGATCGGGTGCGTCCCGATGATCTTGATCGGGATCGGCCTGGGCATCCTCCACCGGGGCGGTCATCTGCTCAGCGCCTTCGGGGCGAGTTGCCTGCCCGCCGCGGTGCTCATCGTCGCCATCGTCAGCGGCAAGAACCTCACGGTCAACCTCGGCGCCGAGAGCTTCACCGGGGTTCTCATTATGTGGGTTGGGCTGGCGTTTCTGCTCCTGCTGGCCGCGGGTATCTATACGAAACTGCGACGGAACTGAGGAGACTGACAATCGATGATTGAAATGATCGCTGGACGAATCCCAATGGTCCATCATCCATTATCCTTAATCAATCCATGAAGATCCTGGATCGGTACATCGCGAAGAACTTCCTGATCGGCTACGTCATCTCCTTCGGCGTCTTGATCGGGCTGCGCGTGCTCGTCGACTTGTTCGTGAACCTCGACGAGTTCGCCGAGAGCGCCGAGGACGTCGGCGCCTGGGGCGTCATGGCGAACATCGTGACGTTCTACGGGATGAACCTGACGGTCTACTTCCGCGACATCGCGGGCGTCATCACCGTGGTGGCCGCGGCCTTTTCGCTGGGACGGATGGTGCGAAACAACGAGCTGGTCGCTATGATCGCCTCGGGGGTCAGCGCCAAGCGGATCGTCGGTCCCATCCTCCTTCTAGCGATCTTCTTCACGGGCTTGTCCGTGGTCGATCAGGAGCTGCTGATTCCCTCGATCAGCGACTATCTCGTTCGGGACGAGGACGACATCGCCGGGCAGAAGGCTTACGGCGTGTGGTTCCTGGTGGATGGGAAGGGCTCGCTCCTGTGCTCCCCGAAGTTCGACATCGCGAACGCGACGCTGCTCCATCCGACGATCATCACCCGCCGGGAGACGAAGGACATGCTCGGCGTCTGGGAGGTCACCGGACGGATCTCCGCCGACTCCGCCACGTACAATCCGCAGACGGGGAACTGGGATCTGGTCAATGGCCTGTACGTCAGCACGGACCCCAACGAGAGCGCCCGCGCCGTCCCGGTCTACGCCGCCCCCGACCTGCACCCCAAGGACATCGACCTGCGGCGCAACGTCGGCTTCGACTCCCTGCTCAGCTCCCGCCAACTGGCGGCCCTGGCGGCCCAGAAGACCAAGGTCCGCGACATGGCCCAGCTCCTGAGCCAGAAGCACTTCCGGATCACGGACCCGATCATCAACCTGACGATGCTCATGGTGAGCCTGCCCGTGCTGATCTGCCGTGATCCGCGGACGATGAAGTCCGCCATTCTGGTCAGCTTCGTCCTGACCGCCTCCTGTTTCGTCACGAGCTTCGTCTGCAAGATGCTCGCGACGGAGGTCGTCCTCGGCAATCGCGTGATGCCGGAATTCTGGGCCTGGCTGCCCGTCATGATCTTCCTGCCCATCGCGATCATCGAGCTGGACTCGATGAAGACATGAGCTGCCCGGCGCGCCCGGCTCGCTCGTCGCCTGTCACGCCCTCCAGGGGCGTGCCCGGTTCTGGCAGGCCGCCACCGCCTTCCGGGTGATGATCGCGTTCTCGCGGATCTGGAAGTCGAACATGCCGACGCAGATGAAGTCCGCGCCGCCCTCGAAGGCGTACTGGAATCCGCTGCTGGGGTGAATCGCGCCGGCCGCCAGGACCTTGAACGCGATCCAGGGCGCCGCGACGGTCTTCATGAACTCGATATCCTTCTCCGGCGTGATGGACCAGATGTTGTCGTGGTCGTCGCCGCTGTTGCTGTCCACGTTGAACTCGACCCGCTTCTCCGGCGGGGTCGCGGACCAGTAGTCCCCGTGGTGCAGCGTCTTCATGTAGAAATTGGGCTTGATCCCTGCCTTCTCCACCGCCATGGGCACCTGGATGGAGTGGCCGCCGATGCCGCCGGGGATGCCCTGGCTCTGGATGAAGTCCAGCGCCTTGCCGAGCAGATCGACCCGCCCGCCCTTGACGAAGCTGTCGCCGACTCCGCCCTGGACGTAGGCGGCCGCAGCCCCGACGTCGATGGCCCGCTTGATGTTGCTCGTCAGGTCCGTGGTGCTGGGATGCACCTGGGCGATCCATTGCATCTTGCCGCCGCGCTCTTTGTTGTACCGGGTGATGTAGTCGGCCTCACCGGAGAGGATCGTGTTGATGCCGCTCTCCTCCGCCAGTTCCAGTGTCTGCATGATCCGTTCCGGCGTGGCGTACGCCTTGAACAGCTCGCGCAGGTACTTCAGGTCCCGGCTGTGCGACCACCCGCTGAACTGGTTGCCGCCGATGATGAGCCGGCCGATCGTGAGATTGCCGATCTTGCCCGTGGGCATGGTTGCATCCGACATGATCTGCCTCCAGCAAAGAACCCGCCCGCCCCCGACCGACCGCGACGCGGAACGCAGGCCGGGAGTATTCTACCACGTGACGCCCGCCATCGCCCTCGCAAAATCCGTCTCCCTTGGCGTGTTGCGTTCTGCGTCGTGTGTGTTGCGTCGCTGCATTCGGACTTGTCATGCTGAACACAGTAGAGCATCTGTCTGCTTCAGACGCCTCCAAACGGTGGGGGGGGCATGTCCGCATCTGCGCGGGTACAGTAGGGGTTCACGGAGCCCCTGGAATGTCATTCCCGCGGACGCGGGAATCCACTTCCTGGGATTTGTCGCATGCCATGGTTACTGGATTCCTGCTTTCGCAGGAATGACAGTGTCTGGCCCGTGCCTCGCGAGTCGGGCCACGAGACACCGGTCACGAGCCACAAGCAGGATATGCCCTCACGGGCACACTACGAACGCTCAGCCTTTCACGCAGGCCAGCGGCTCCAGGCGGGCGACCTTGCGGGCCAGGCCCGCTTTCTCTGTGGCGTCGACGACGACGGACACGTCCTTGTAGGCGCCCGGCGCCTCCTCGGCGATTCCGCGCATGGACGAGCCGCGGATGACGATGCCTTTCTGGGCCAGGTGCATGACGATGTCCTTGCCGTGCCAGCGTTTGGTGGCCTGGCTGCGGCTCACGGCCCGACCGGCGCCGTGACAGCAGGAGCCGAAGGACAGGCCCATGCCCTCGTTCGTGCCCGCCAGGATGTAGGAGGCGGTGCCCATCGTGCCGCCGATGAGGACGGGCTGGCCGACCGGGCGCAGGTCCTCCGGCAGCGAGGGATGTCCCGGCCCGAAGGCCCGTGTCGCGCCCTTGCGATGGACGTAGAGCTTCCTGGGCTTGCCGTCGATCTTGTGCTCCTCGACCTTGCACGTGTTGTGCGAGACGTCGTAGAGCAGCGTCAGATCCGCCTGCGGGAAGAGCCTGGCGAAGGCCTCCCGCGTCAGGTGCGTGAGGACCTCGCGGTTGGCCAGGGCGCAGTTGATCCCGGCGCACATCGCGCCGTAATACTGGCGTCCCACGTCGGATTGGATCGGGGCGCAGGCCAGCTCGCGGTCGGCCAGCTCCAGGCCGTGCTCGGCGGCCGCCTTGATCATCCGCGGCGCGAAGTCCGTGGCGATCTGGTGGCCGAGGCCGCGCGAGCCGCAGTGGATCATCACCATGATGTCGTTGAGGGCCAGGCCGTAGACCTTGGCGATGTCCTCGTCGTAGACTGCGGTCACGCGCTGGACTTCGAGGTAGTGGTTGCCCGAGCCGAGCGTGCCGACCTCTTTCTCCTGTCGCTGCTTGGCGTGGTCGGAGACGTATCGCGGCTCGGCGCCGGACACCCGGCCTCCCTCCTCGATGTACTTGAGGTCGTTCCGGGCGCCGTAACCCTCTTCGACCGCCCAGAGGGCGCCGCCCAGGAGCATGTCGTCCATCTGCGACGCGGAGAGCTTGATCCGGCCCTCGCTGCCGACGCCCGCGGGGATACGCCGGGCCAGGACGTCGGCCAGCTCCTTCTCCTTGCCCTGGATCTGGTCATAGGTAAGGCCGGTGCGGAGGGCGCGGACGCCGCAGGAGATGTCGAAGCCGACGCCGCCGGCGGAGATGATCCCGCCTTCGTTCGGATCGAAGGCGGCGACGCCTCCGATGGGGAAGCCGTAACCCCAGTGGGCGTCGGCCATCGCGTACGAGGCCGTCACGATCCCCGGCAGAGCCGCCACGTTGGCCGCCTGCTGGTAGACCTGCTCTTCCATCTCGCGGACCAGTTCTTCGTCGGCGAAGACGACCACCGGCGCCCGCATCCTGTCGAACGGCTCAATGACCCAGCAGGCTTCTCCCTGCTTCTGCAATCTCTTGGCGAACATCTCTTCTGCTCCCTGCAAACAAATCCGAAATCCGAAACTCGAAATCCGAAACAAATTCAAATTGGAAAAACCCAAAGGCTCGAAACGCTGTCGCCGGTCGGGCGATCTGTTTCAAATTTGCGATTTCGGTCATTCGTGCTTGTTTCGGATTTCGAACTTCGGACTTCGTGCTTCTCTTCCTACACATCCACGATGCACTGGGCGAGCCAGTTGCCGGCGGCGTCCCTTTGGACCTTCAGGCCGGCGTAGGTGGCCGCCTTCACTTCGACCGCGGGCTCGTGCCTGGCGACGTCGATCGGCTCGCCCCAGGCCTTCGCCCGGATGCCGCCCTCGATCGGCTCGATCTCGAATCGGCTGAACAGCATCCTTCGCGTGTCCATCTCGTAGAGCAGCGACGCCAGCCAACTCATGAAGAGCATCTCGTCGTCCTGCTCGGTGCAGACGATCTCGACCGCCTCTCGGGGCTCGACCTTCGCGGGATCGACCAGGACCGCGGTCAGTGCGGTCGCCGCCTGGGCGAAGGCGTCCTCACGGGTCGGTCCCACGCCGCGAATGCCGATGTCCGCCGGATGCGAGAAATGCTCCCAGTGCCCTGTGGCCATAACACGCGATGCTCCATGTCTGCGAGACGCGCCTCATGGTAGCAGAAGAAATCCGAGATTCGAAACTCGAAATCCGAAACAAGCACGAATGACCGAAATGCCAAATCCAAAACCGCTCGCCCGACCGGCGACAGCGTTTCGAGCACTTGGATTTCCCCAATTTGAATTTGTCTCGGATTTCGAGTTTCGCGCTTCGAGTTTCAGCGGATAGTCCGTTGGCGGCGTGCAGCGTAACCCCGTCGATGGGACGCTGCGTGGCTCCTATCTGGCCACCACGAGGGAGGACCAGCCGGTCTCGTTGTGGCTGGGCGAGGTGTCGCGGGCCTTGACTCGGAACCGATGTTGCTGGCCGGAGCGGCCGACCTTGACCTTGTACTCGGGAGAGGACTGCCAGCCGCTGCTGAAAGCGGACTCCGTCGTACACTGGAAGAAGTATTCGACGCCGGCGTCGTCGCTCGCTTCGACCGCGGTCATGGCGGCGTAGTAGTCGAAGGTGCCTCCGCCGCCATTGATCTCGTCCGGCTCGGACGCCCACTCCATCGGGTCGGGCGTCGGCGGCAGCAGATCCACGGACACCTCGTTGGATGCGGATGTCGTGTTCTGATAAGGCGACTTGTCCCTCGCCCAGACTCGGAACGTGTAGTATCCGTCGGGCAGGTCGGCAATCTCGCAGGTCGCGCTGTCCTGCCAATCGCTGCTGTAGTTGGGGTCCGAGGTGCACTCGAACTGGTACTCGACGCCGCTGATGTCGGCGGCGGTCGTCGCGATCATGCGGACCAGCGTCGCGGAGACGGCGTAGGGCTCCGTCTGCCAGGTCATCGGGTTCGGCTTCGGGGCGGTGAAATCTTCCTGCGTCGTCACCGCACCGAGCGGCTCGGACCACTCGGTTGCCAACCGGTTGCCCCGGTTGCGGGCCTTGACGCGATAGGTGTAGCGCGTCAACGGCGACAGGCCGGTGTCCTCCCACCGAGGCTCCTCGTTTGCCTTGTACGACAGCCATCCGCTGTTGTACGCGGGCGAGTAGTAGTCCTCGAAGTAGTATTCCACTGCGGTCCCGTCCGTGGACGTCGCCTTCGTGGCGACCATCGCGATCGAGTAGGGTCCCGTCGCCTTCGGCGCGGTGGCGAACGTCATTGGACTCGGGGTCGGCGGGCCGGCCGGCCCGGTCCCCCAGTCCAGTGCCAGGATTGCCAGATCGGACGAGTCCACGTCGCCATCGCGGTCGAGATCTGCGGCTACCGGCGCCTCGTCGGTCAGCCAGCTCTCCGCGAGCAGCATGAGGTCGGGCGCCCCGACGCTCCCGTCGGAATCCAGATCCGTCGCCAGACCCGCGTCGGAGGAGGACATGCTCGCCTGGGCGGTCCCGCCGTAGGCGCCGAGATTGATGCGCCGTCCGTGGGGCCATAGTTCCGCGGCCCAGGTTGAACTCGGGTCTCCCGCGTCGATGCACCGGCTGGTCTGGCTATCGACCACCCAGGATCGCTCGTTGGCGTCCCAGCGGCCGATCTCGGATTGCAGATGATAGTCGCCATTCACCCAGGAATCGTCGTTGGCGTCCGTGGTGCCGTTGTCGTCCCAGGAACCGTTGGAAGCGAATCGCGGATTGACGGACATGTCGCCGGTCCCGGCGGCGGCCCCGCCGGCGAAATTGCCGCCGCTATTGCTCCAGAAGGCATTGTACGTGTTCGTGTACTCGCCGTATAAGCCGGCTCCGACCGGCGCCTTGTTGAAGGCGATAATGTTGTTGTACACGGCGGTCGGGCACTCGCTGAGGGCGCCGCCGGCCTCGCCGGCGCGGTTGCCGACGATGGTGTTGTTGTAGATGGGGGATGTGCAGCCGTAGAGTCCGCCGCCTTGTTGGTCGGCCCGGTTGCCTGCGATGACGTTGTGGTGGACCTCGCCGGTGCACTGGTAGAGTCCGCCACCCAGGGTGGGGACGTAGTTGCCCACGATCAGATTGCGGGCGATCTCGCCGGTGCAGGAGCACAGGCCGCCGCCTGCGGTGCTGTGGGCGATGGTGTTGTCGAGGATCGAGCCGGTGCAGGAGGCGATGCCGGCGGTGTTGCCGGAGAGGAGGTTGCTCTGGATGAGGCCGTCGCAGGCGAGGATGCCTTCCTGTGCGTTGTCGAGGATCTGGTTGGCGACGATTGTCGGGCGGGCGTCGCTCTGGCCCAGGATGCCGACCCCGGCGCAGTCGCGGATGACGTTGCCGAAGAGGGTGGGCGAGGCGCCGGTGCAGAGGATCCCGGCCCCTGTGATGGTCAGGCCCATCAGCACGGAATCCTCGTTCTCGCCGAACTCGAAGAGGACGCCGGCGTCGGAGTCCGAGGCAATCACGGTGTTTGCCACCACGTTGGGGTCCTCGGGATCTTCGCTGCGGACGGTGATCTGCCGACCACCGAAGACGATTTGCTCCTCGTAGGTTCCCGGCATGACGATGATCGTGTCGCCGTGCCAGGAGTTGTCGATGGCGTCCTGGATAGTCTGAAAATCCGCCACGCCGTCGTCGTCGACCGTGAAAACGTCGGCCGAGCAGGAAAAGGCCAGAACGAGTACCGTCAGAGCTGCGATGCGCTTATCCATACAACCCCCGATTCTAAGGTATCCCAAAGCGCTCATTATACCCAGATTCACTAATTGGCTCAATCGAAATCGAACAAGCAGGAACCAGGATTCGGTCGATATTATCAGACCTGTGTCAAACCAATGGGGACAATGGGTCCGCAGACCGATTGCCGGCTCATCCTCAGGTAGGATCGACCCAAAAGCCGGCTGGGTTCACTCAGAACCCCTGTGCAGGGCTCATTTCGGCAGGTAATCCTCGCGGACGGGGGAGAAGACCTCGATAGCGACGGAGTCGGGATGGGGCCCGGCCCTTGTGCGATGCCCGAGGGCACGAGGCCCAGATCCAGATGGATGCCTGCACGGGCACACTACAAGCAGGCCGGCGCTCGTCATGACCACCCGATGGCCAGTTTCTCTTCACAGACACGACAGCGTGCGCTCAGGGGTGCGGGTCGGCGACCATTTCGCGGCCGTACTTGGCCTCGGCCTCCCGGCGGATCTGGGCCATGATGATGGGGAAGTGCTCCGCGGGGAAGATCCGCTTGCCCTTGGTGTGCGGATAGACGATGCGCAGGACCCGGTTCTTCTCCCACTCTCGCGGCTGGATCTCGACGTGGGCGGAAAAGCCATACCGGGACAGGGCATCCAGCGTGGGCACTGGATAGGAAATCGGTCTGGCGCCCTCGCAGCCCGCCAGGTTCGGCAGCAGCGTCGGCGTGATGTACCCGTCGCCCAGGCCGATGTCGAAGTTCCGTCTGCGGAGGTCCACGAACATCGAGACCCGGCCCTTGTACCAGTCGCCGTAGACGGACTCGCTCGCCTGCTTCGAGACCTTGGCGGGCAGGACGCCGAGCGTTTTCATCTGGTCGTCGAGGACGATCTTCATAGCTCTGTCGTATGAGTGCTCGCTGTCGCGCAGGGCTCGGGCCGCCACCATGGTGCCCAGCAGGTTCGAGTAGGAATCCTCCCAACTGAACGCGGACGCGTATTCGGTCGGCAGGCCGATGCACTGGAACCCGTACCACGTGATGATCTCGTGCCAGGTGACCATCGTGAAGGCCAGGTACGGACCCAGGGCCAGCGCCACCTCCTTCGCGATCCGCTGGCGCTCCTCCTGCGGGAGGTTCCGCCAGTTCTCGGGATAGGACAGGACGACGTGGTTCTTCGACCGGTCCACGAGCAGCTTGTAGGCGAAGGTCTTGTCGCCTCGCAGGATGTGCCGGTAGCTCTCGCCCGCGAGGTAGGCGGTCCAGTCGGCCGCGATGCGAACGTGCATGATGTCCACGTGCCCCGCCCGGCACGTGCAGGCGATGCCGTTCTTCTCGGAGAGGCGCCAGTAGTATCCGTGGTTGCCGAGCTTCGGGCCGGCCCAGGGGGTCCCGAGGATCGAGGTGGGATAGGCGCCGTAGCGGATTCGCGGCGCGAAATTCAGTCCGTGGAGAACCAGTTCATCCGCGGGAACTGCAAGTCCCTTGTCGGGGATGATCCGGCACCCGGTCCCTGCGAGTGCCAACAGCAGGAGCCCGGCAAGCGATAGTCGAAGGGAAGCTCGGCGTTCTTTCATTCCTTGTGCCTTGGTCGCCCGGTGCCCGCGGGGCGATGTTACCTGTCTGTCCGTACGTATCTTGCCTCGGGCCACGGGACGTCGGGCTCATATTGGGGGCCGTACTTCGCGGCCGCCTCCCGCTGGATGTGGTCCATGATGATGGCCAGATGGACTGTCGGGTCGATTCGTTTCTGGCGTTCGTCGCCAAACGCGGCCCGCAGGATCTTGTCTTTTTCCCACTCGCGAGGCTCGATTTCAACCGTTACCGTGAACCCGTAGTTGCTCAGGGCATCGAGGGTCGGGACCGGATAGGATTGCGGTTGCGCCTGGGGACACGACGACGCGTTCGGCACGAGAGTCGGAGTGACATACCCGTCGTCCAGTCCGACGTCGAAATTGCGTTTCTTCATGTCGAACAGCAGGACGCACGTCCCGGTGTACCACTGACCCTTCATGGACCGGCTGGCCCGGTAGGCCTCGCGGGCCGTCGGCACGATGCCGAGAGCGGCCATCTCCTCGTCCAGCGCGATGGTCATCGCCTGATCGTACGAGTGCTTCGTGTCCTGAAGGGCCCGCAGGGCGATCCTCGTGCCCAGCAGGTTCGAGTAGGAGTCCTCCCAACTGAACGCGGAATCGTACTCGACGGGCAGGAGCGTACACTTGTAGCCGTACCAGGTTGTGACCTCGTGCCAGGTCGTCATCGTGAAGGCCAGGTACGGGCCGAGAGCCATCGCCATCTTCTCAGCAATCGCGGAACGATCCTGAGCGGACAGGAAATCCCAACCACGCGGGTAGGCGATTTCCACGTGGGTCCGCGAGCGGTCCACCGGCATCTTGCAGGAGAACCGCGGGTCCTTCTTCATGAGGTGCCTGTAACTGTCGGCCGCGAGGTAGGCGGTCCAGTCCGCGGCGTTGCGGAGGTGGACGAGGTCGATATGCCCGCCGCGACAGGTGTAGACGATTCCGTTCTTCTCCAGGAACGGCCAATGATAGCTGTGAGACCCCAGATTGCGGCCGAGAAATGTCATTCCGGGGATCGCGGCCGCATAGCAGCCGAACCGCGTCCGGGGAGGCACGTCAAGCCCTCGGGTGACCAGCCGGCCAGCCGATTCTGACGAGGTACGCTCGGGCAACATGCCACACCCGGCAGCCGCGAATACCAGCGACGCCAGACCTAGGAGATGCCCTTGCCACAATGTGTTGCTTGCCTTCATGATCGGACTATGTCTGTTCTTCGACCCCAGTTCGCTGATCCAGACTTATCCATGCAGTGGACTGCACTGTCGGAAAGATGTTCTGCCACGAGGGAAGTGTCCGTACACCCAGCACCCGATTTGCCCTTATTATACGCCGGGATGACTGGAGGGTCAAGCCCGGTCTGGCGCGCGCGTCCTCTGTATCGGGCGGCGGCCCGTGCGGCGTTTTGATGAAGATCGGCAGTCCTATAACACCACAGCTCTCTGTGCTCTGGCTGGGTTCTCCTCCCGGCGAGGGAGGGGGCGGGTCGTTTCGGCAGGGCCCTTGCAGGCGGGCCAAGGCGAGATTTTTCCGCCCGGTTCACCGACTTGCAGCATAGCAGGGGAGCCGGCGGCAAGCTCCGTCGACCGGGAGAGCCGTTTCTTGGGACATCACCCTCCGCAGGGGGAAGGAATCGGGTCGATCCTGCGGCGGCGGCGGGCGGTAGTCGTATGCGACCCGGCAGAAGTACCGCGCCTCCAGGCCGTGCTTGTGTACGATTCGTTCCTGGATGGGGTCGAGCCGGACCCAGCGGACGATGTTGGGACGGTCGAGGTCCCCCCGGTCCAGGGAGACCAGCAGCATCAGCCGGCCCGCCTGCTCCTCGGGCTTGAACCAGAAGAAGTACATCAGGGCATTGCCGCCGAAGAGGTGCCGACCGCAGGTCTGTTCGACGCCCTTCTTGCCCGCCCGACGGTAGAACGCCAGCTCGCTGGCCAGGCCGTACCGGTCGATCCCGACGACGAGCGGCGCGACCCCGTGATCTCGCTCCATCTGCTGGGCCAGCGACTCCACGTCCCGCCCGATCTCCTCCCACGCCATCGGCAGCCCCATGTCGCGGTCGATCCCCAGGCCGGGAAGCCCGATCGCGAGGTAGTGGAAGAACGCGCCGAACGACAGCACGAGGACCGCAGGCGTGAAGGCCCAGACCTGTTGCGTGATCGTCTCGCTCCTGCGGCCGGCCGCGGAGGACGGCCTTGAGATCCATGCCGCGATGCCGGGCAGTGCGGCCAGCCAGATTGGGCCGGTCCAGTTGAGTCGCACCGCGTGCCGAAGGCTGAAGACGGCGAAGACCGACAGCGGCACGAGAGTGAAGACCGCCATGAAGAGCCGTTGGCGCGTCGTGGCTGGGCTGACGCCCGACGCCCGGCGCTCGGCGCGCGACGAGAACAAGGCCCGGAATGCGTCGAGCGCCCCGAGCGGCGTGACCAGAAGGAGCACGGAGGCGACGAGCAGGGGCAGTCCGAACTCGCTCGGGCGGTTGAGCCGGCCCGTCGTCTGGAAGAAGAACGAGACCCAGTCGTTCCGCAGGTTCCACACGATCACCGGGGTCAGCAGGATCGTCGCGACGAGCGCCGCCAGGTACGGCTCAGGACGCCGCAGCCATCGCCGGCTTGGACGATCCAGTGCGAGGAACAGCAACACCGCCGGTCCCAGCAGGATGATCGTGTATTTCGAGAGCATTCCCAGGCCGAGGCAGATGCCGGCGCCCCACCAGGCCCGCTCCTGGTCGGCCAGCAGGGCGCGTTGGAGGAAGAACAGCGTCCCGGCCCAGGCCGCGGTCAGAGGCGCGTCCGGCGTCGCGAAGAAACCGAACACGAAGAAGAAGGGCAGCACCGCAGCCAGCGCGACCGTCTGCAGGGCGACCCCCTTGCCGAAGAGGTCGCGTGCGGTTGCGAAGCAGAACCCTGCGGTGACGAACCAGCACAGGAACGTGCCGATCCGCACGCCGAACTCGGTGTCGCCGAACGCCGCAGTGCCCAGGCCGATCAACCAGGCGACCATGGGCGGATGATCCAGGTAGCTCAGCGCCGGGTGCTGGGCGTAGTTCCAGTAGTAGGCCTCCTCCGGCAGCAGATCGGGCAGTCCGAGATAGGCCAGTCGCAGCAGCAGGGCGGCGCCGATCCATCCGACGGCCGCGAGACGCCGGGAGAGGAACGCGGGCGTCCCGTCGTCCCGGCGGAAGACGAAGAACGCCATGCCGACGTAGGCGAGGACCGCGGATACTGCGCCCGCGCCTGCGACCGCTTGCCAGGGGAGCCACCCGGCCCGTTCCGTCAGCATCGCCAGGAGGCCCCCACGAAGAAACAGAGTCACCAGACACACTGGGACGAAACGCAGAGCCGCTCCCGCGTCCCGACGCCCGCCTGTCGCGGGTCGGAACGCCCAGCGACTGGTCAACTGATAGACCACGACCATCGCCAACAGGCAACTGACGATGTGGGAGACCGCCAGGCTGCCCGCGAGGCGATGAAGGACCTGGAGAACGCCCACGTCGAGGACCAGACCCGCAAGGGCGAGCGGGACGAACCGTCGGGCGGTGACGGCGGCAGCGGTCGCGCCGGTCAAGGCGATGACGCGGCGCAGATAGCACACGGCTTGGCGCGGGCTCATCTTGGATTGCCCGGAGGACCGGCTTGCAAAACAGATGGGAACCTCGCCGACGCGAAGGCTTTCGTCGTTGCGCAGGAGCGTCTCCAGGGCGATCTTGAAGCCCTCCGCGTCATCGCCGACGGCCAGGAGCCGATCCCGTCGGATGGCGAAGAACCCGGAGGTCGGGTCGCGCACGTCGGTGAGCGGCCAGACGAGGGCCCTGGCCATGCGTGACATCGCCCGACGGGGCCAGGACCAGCCGGGGGTCGTACCGCCGGGCACATACCGGCTGCCGATCACCATGTCCCGCTGGCCCTCGATCACCGGTCGGGCCACGTCCGGCGCCGCCTGGGGGTCGTGACTGAGGTCCCCGTCCATCACCAGGACGACCTCCGCCCGGCCCTCGCGAGCGGCGATCAGGACGTCGCCCGCCAGCCCGCATCCGCTCCTCGCGTCGACCAGTCGGACCGGCGCCCGGTCCGTCCAGGCCTGCACCTTCTCCCGGGTCCCGTCCGTCGAGCCGCCGTCGGCGAACAGGACTTCGATTTCCCGACCTTCCTCGCGGAAGGCCCGGAACAACCCGGCCAGGAGCAGATCCACGTTTGGGCCTTCGTTGAGCGTGGGCACCACGACCGAGAGATCAGGCATGGGGCTCTGGGCATCCATAGGCATCCGACTCTTCGGCAACCGTCCGGCCGGGATCGTCCCAGGAGCCGGGTACGTGCAGAGCTTATCGTGCAGGTCGCCGACCGGCAAGGGGCTCCCGATTCCTCTTGCGTTTCGACCGAGAATGTGGTATAAGAGGGATGGTGGAGTCCAAGGACAGGTGTTTGGCATCGTGTGGAGGTCTTTCCGATTTGTGGCGACGCGACCGGCGTGCCACGTGGATTCATTTCAGGAGGTATGCCATGCGTAGGGCGATGACGTGTTCGGTTTGTGTGCTCGGGGTGATGTCTCTTGCAACACCGCTGTTCGGTCAATTGCCTGCCGGCTGGACCAGCGCGGGCATCGGTAGTCCCGCGGTCGCAGGCAGTGCGGCGTACGACGCTTCCACGCTGACCTGGACGATCCGCGGAGACGGCACGGGCATTCGCGGTTCGTCCGACCAGTTCCACTTCGTGTACAAGACGCTCTCCGGCGACGGCGAGCTCGTCGCGCGGGTGGCCAGCCTCGAGTCTTCGCAGTCCGACTGGTCCATGGCGGGCATCATGCTCCGCGTGCTGCTCCTGCCGAACTCGCCGTACCTGTTCATGGGCGTCAGCGCCAATACGGACGGCGGTGAGCACGCGGTCACCTTCTGGGGACGCGAAAGCCTGGGCGGCGCGGCCGAGGAGGTCAGCACCGGGACAGTGGGCGCCCCGCTGTGGGTCAAAGTCAAACGGGCGGGCAACACCTTCGCAGCCTACTCCTCGCGCGACAAGCAGGTGTGGACTGAAGTGTACAGCACGTCGGTCGCCGGAATCCCGTCGAGCATCTACGTCGGTTACGCCGTGGCTTCCGAGGTCAGCGGCAAGCTGATGACCGCGAAGTTCGACAGCGGATCGGTCCAGGCCACCAGCCCCAGTCCGGCCGACGGCGCCCAATACGTCCAGTCGCCGCTGATGAGCTGGACGTCGGGCGTGACCGCCGCGTTTCACAACATCTATTTCGGGACCAGTCCGACCCTGGGCGCCGCCGACCTCATGGGCCAGCAGGCGGCGAGCGCCAACGCATACTGGCATATCGCCGGCTTGACCGCGATGACCAAGTACTACTGGCGGATCGACGAGGTCGGCGCCGACGGCACGACCGTGTATCCCGGAACGGTCTGGTCCTTCACGGCGGCCCCTGCGACGGCCTACCTGCCCCTGCCATGGGATGGGCGTGCCGGCGTCAGCGTCGATGCGGACCTGGCTTGGACAGCGGGCCTGAACGCTTCGTCCAGCGACGTCTACTTCGGTACGGACAAGGCCGCCGTCAAGGCCGGCGACCCGGCCGCACTCAAGGGCAACACCCTGCTGACCGAGTATGACCCGGGCACGCTCGCCGAGAACACGACGTACTACTGGCGGATTGACGAGCAAGACTGGGCCGGCGCGGTCTATCCGGGCTCCGTGTGGAGCTTCACGACCGTCGGTCCTGGCGACGGGGTCTACGCCCAGTACTTCAAGGGCACGGAACTGGCGGGCGACCCGATCGCCACCGCGACGGAAGAAGCCATCAACCACAGTTGGGGCAGCGATGTCGTCGCAGGCGCCCTCAGCGACGATGTGTCCGCCCGCTGGACCGCCGATCTCAAAGCCCCGCTGACGGGGACCTACGATCTGATCACCACGACCGACGACGGCGTGCGGCTCTGGCTCGACGGGCGCCTGGTCATCGACAACTGGACCGACCACGGCACCACCGACGACATTGCGACGGTCGATCTGACCGCAGGGCAGTTCTACCGCGTGAGGATGGAGTACTACGAGAAGGGCGGCGGCGCCGTCGCCCAGTTGTCCTGGGAGAGCCCGTCGATCGCGCGGGACATCATCCCGACCGGCGTGCTCCAGTTGCCGGTCCATGCGACGAATCCGTATCCGGCCAACGGGTCGGCGAGCGCACCGCAGACGCCGGTGCTGAGCTGGACCGCGGCGCCCGCCGCCGCGCAGCAGGACGTGTACTTTGGCGAGGACGCCGCTGCGGTGGCTGACGCCGACGCGACGACCGCCGGCATCTACCAGGGCCGCCAGGACGCTGCGGAGTCCACCTTCGAACCGGGCGACCTCGAGTGGAACAAGACCTACTACTGGCGCGTCGATGAGGTGAACGACGCCGGCACGGGCAGTCCGTGGAAGGGCGCCGTGTGGAGCTTCACGACCGCCGCCTTCCTCGTCGTCGACGACTTCGAGATCTATACGGCCGACGAGGGCAGCCGAATCTACGACATCTGGACCGACACATGGTTCACCAACAACATGTGCGGCTCGCTCGTCGGGTACCTGGACGCCCCGTACGTCGAGCAGAAGATCGCCGATGAGGGCTATCAGTCCATGCCCTTCCAGTACGACAACTCCTGCTCGCCGCACTATGCCGAGATCACGCGGGAGTTCGCCTCCGCTCAGAACTGGACCGTCGAAGGAATGGACACGCTCGTCCTCTTCGTCCGAGGCAAGGCGGACAACGTCGCCGCGCCGCTGTACGTTGGGCTCGAGGACAACACCGGGAAGGTCGCCTATGTCCAGAGCGAAGACACGGCACTGGTCAACGCGACGACCTGGACCCAGTGGAGCATCCCGCTCAGCAGCTTCACCGGCGTGAAGACGACGAAGATCCAGACGCTGTACATCGGCGTGGGCAGCCGGACCAGCCCGGTCTCCGGCGCTACCGGCGTGATCCTCATCGACGACATCCGCGTGATCAAGCAATAGCACGAATATCGAAGTCCAGAACAAGCTCGAATAACCGAGATCCGAAACGGGCACTGGTTGGCGACTCACTCGTTCGTAGTGACGCCGTAAGGCGTTATCTTCTACGACGTGGAGCAAGGGATCGGGGTCAGGAACGTGCGGATCAGCGCGCTGCAGAGCTTGTCCAGGCCCTTTGCGGCGTCGTCGCCGCCGAGGTTCGTCGCGACGAGGACCGCGAAGTTCCTCTGGGGGGCGACCCAGACGATGGCGTAGTTCTTCGTGTTGCTGCCGCCGTGAGAGAGGGCCGTGCCGCTTGCCCAGTCGCGTTCGTAGAGGCCCCAGCCCAAAGCGTATGTGCCGCCAAAGGGGGGATGCTTCAGTTGCCCGACGCAGGAGGGGGGCAGCAGGCCCGGCTCGCTCCGCATAGCCGCCAGCACGCACTGGATGTACTTCGCCCAATCGGCCATCGAGCAGTGGACGCGCCCGCCCGGCGTCAGGAAGGGAGGATTGTCGGCCTGCGGGCCGGGCTCGATAGGGACGATCCTGTCGCCCTCCTTGCGATGGGCCCACAGCGCGTCGGTCTTTCCCCGCGTGCCCATCGGCCCGAATCCAGCGGTCCGCATCCCCAGCGGCTCGAACAGCATCCGCGTCAGCAGCGACTCATAGTCCTCGCCCATGACCCGCTCGGCGATGACGCCCGCGATGGTGAAGCCCGCGTTGGAGTACTCGTGCTTCTCGCCGGGCTTGTTGACTGGGGGCTGGGCCAGGACGATTTCCACGAGGCGCTTCCGCTGGGCGGCGGGGGACTGCATCGCGAGAACCTCGTCGAGTTGCTGGCCCTCGACCGGCGCGAAGCCCGCGGTCATGGACGGGACGCCCGCCCGGTGCGACAGCAGGTGCAGCAGCGTCACTTCGCGGTAGTCGGGATGCATCGTGTCCTTCATCTCGGGGAAGTACTCGATCAGCGGCGTGTCCCACTTGAGCTTGCCCTGCTCGACGAGCATCGCGATCAGCGAGCCGGTCATGGCCTTGGTGCACGAGCCCAGGTGAAAGGCGTCGTTGGGCTCGGCGGGGACCTCGCTGCCGTCTTTGCGCACGCCGACCACGCCGAGGGCATGGAGCTTGCCCTCCACGATCACCGCCGCCCCGAGTGCCGGGAACTTGTTCTCCTCTCGCACCGCCGCCAGTTCCGGCCCAAGATCGATCACCTCCGCCCCCCGCGCTGGTCCCACAATCGTGACAGACAGAACCGCCAACCACGAGTTCAAGACAGATCGATGTACTTTCATAGGAGGTTTCTCTCTGTACTCGTATCCTTCGTGCCCTTCGTGGTTTCACATGTGGAGACGGTCTTGCGCGCCGAAGGCCCGTTCCGCTATCGCTTCACGCGGGCATTGCCCTCCCAGATGCTCCAGATTTCCTCTTCGTCCGCGGGCTGGGCGTAGTCGGTCAGCAGCGTCGTGACCAGGGCGCCGGTCGCCCACCCGAACTGGACCCACTTGGCGGGCTCCCAGGCTCGCAGGATGGCGTAGAGCATGCCGCCGACGAAGCCGTCGCCGCCGCCGATGCGGTCGAGCACGACGATCTCGCGAGGCTCGACGACGTGCCAGTTGCTCCCTTCGGCCATCAGGGCGCCCCAGCGGTGGCAATTACAGCTGACCACCTCGCGAAGCGTCGTCGCGAAGACCGAGGCGTTGGGATACGCCTTCCGCACGCGGTCGATCATCACTTTGAAGCTGTCCATCTTGGCAGCCAGACCCTTGCCGCCTGCCTCCGGGCCCTCGATGCCCAGCGAGAGCTGAAAATCCTCCTCGTTCCCGACGAGGATGTCCGCGACGCCTGCGATCTCGTGAAAGATCGTGCGAAGCTCCTTCTCCCGGCCCTTCCAGAAGGAGGCCCGGTAGTTCAGGTCGAACGCGATCCGCGTTCCGTGCCTCTTCGCGGCCCGGGCGATCTCCAGGCAGAAGGTCCCGGTCTCGGGAGACAGCGCCCCGATCAGGCCCGACAGGTGTACGATCTGGACGCCTTCTTTGCCGAAGATCCGTTCCAGATCGAAGTCCTTGACGTTCAAGGTCCGTCCGACCTCGCCCGCCCGGTCGTTCGAGACGCGAGGGCCGCGAGAGCCATAGCCGCAGTCGGCGAGGTTGAACTGGTGACGGTAACCCCAGGGCCCGCCCTGCGGGACTTCCTTGCCCTCGACGTCCATGTGCCGGCTCGCGAGGTCGTCCTTGATGAACCTCGCGATCGGGCTGCCCTTGACGAACGTCGTCAGCACCTTGACCGGCAGGCCCAGGTACGACGAGACGCTGGCGACGTTGGTCTCGGCGCTGGTCGCCTGCATGGTGAGCCTCCGGCTGCAATGGAACGGCTGCCCGCTGTCGGGCGTCAGGCGAATCCCCATACTGGTCGGGACGAGCAACGCGTATCGGCAATTCTTCTTCAGTTCAATACTCACGGCGATCTCCTTTCGACGGAAGCCAACAGAGTTCCAGTGTGAAATCCGTCCCCATCCATACCAAATCCCGCAAGGAACCGCAACCCTGAGCCTGGTCGGATGGGTTGGACGATGGAAACCGCAGAGGGAACAGAGTCCAGACGGGGGGCCGTGGTCGCGGTCCTCATCTGAATCCTCCCGGCGTTGGGCGCGCATGAAAAAGGCTGCGAAGACTCTCGCAGTGCTTGTAGTGAGCACTCAGAATCCCGGCAGATTACAGCATGTGCCGTCGTCGCAGGAATCCCACCACGCTGCTGCCCAGGAGATCCGCGAGATCCGCGTTGGGCGTCAGGGTGTATTCCCCGCCGCTGGTCCAATCCGTGAAACCACGAAGGGCACGAAGCGACACGAAGGGGGTAGGGTGGGTTCCCAACCCACGCGTTCAATCGACATCATTACGCGCGACAACGCGGCAATCCCTCTTGTCATTCCTGCGGAAGCAGGAATCCACCCGAGCGACGAGGGCCGAGTCCCGAGCGACGACAATGAAACCACGAAGCGACACGAAGGGCGTAGGCGTAGGGTGGGCTGTGCCCACCGCTCTTGTCGTCGCACCGTCTTGTCGGGAAGCCCGAGCCACCGTCTTCCAAGCCGAAGGCGGCTTCGCCGAACGCCTCTACCGAGTCCGAACCCGCAAACGCGGCGAATCCTGTGGGACCGCCGAAGTCGCCCAAGTCCGCGGACGCCCTCGCTCGTCGTGATCGTCAGGAGTCAGCAGCCGGCCGGCGGCGGC
>JAGOLX010000062.1 GCA_017993835.1 Phycisphaerae bacterium | reverse complement strand
TTCGTCCCGGTGCGACGCAGGCGAAGCTGGTGTGGATCGGTCGGATCGCGACGTCGGTGATGGTGCTGATCGGCCTGCTGTGGATTCCGGTGATCAAGGGCGGCAAGGGCCTGTACGACTACCTGCAGGGCGTGCAGGCGTACCTGGCTCCGCCGATCTTCGTGGTGTTCTTCCTGGGCGTGTTCCTCAAGCGGCTGAACGGCAAGGGCTGCCTTGCGGCGTTGATCGTGGGCTTCCTCATGGGCCTGTTCCGCTTGGCGGTGGACACGCCGGTGAAGCTCAAGAACGTCAGCCTTTTCCGGGACTTCGCATACTCGGAAGGCTCGTTCCTATGGATCGTGAACAACATCTACTTCCAGTACTACAGCGTGCTGATCTTCCTGACGTGCTCGATCGTGATGATCGTGGTGAGCTACCTGACGGCGGCGCCGGACTACGAGAAGATCAAGGGCCTGACGTTCGCGACGCAGACGGCGGAGGATCGTCGCCAGAGTCGTGCGAGTTGGACGAAGGGCGACCTGATCTTCACCGGTGTGGTGCTGGCGTTGATTCTGACGGCCTACATCTACTTCAGCGGCTGACGGAACATGAAGCATAGATTGTGAAACGCGAAGCGACAAGCAAGAGCTTGCGAGTGGTGCGATAAAGGGGAAGTGATATGAAATGTGCGATAGGGTTGGATTACGGCACGAACTCCGTGCGTTGTGTGATTGTTGACACGGCCGACGGGCGCGAGCTGGGGACATGCGTCTACGAGTATGAAACGGGCCAGGCGGGCATCCTCCTGGACCCCGCGGATCACAACCTCGCTCGTCAGAACCCGGCGGACTACCTCAAGGGCGCGGAAGTCACCATTGTCGGCGCGATCGCGCAGGCCAAGAAGGCCGAGGCCGCCTTCGATCCGAAGGATATCGTGGGCATCGGGGTCGATACCACCGGCTCGACGCCTCTGCCGGTGGACCGCAACGGCACGCCCCTGGCGATGCTCGACGCGTTCAAGGCCAATCCGAACGCTCACGCGTGGCTCTGGAAGGACCACACAGGGTATGCGGAGGCCGCGGAGATCACCGAGCTGGCGAAACGGGAGCGGCCGCAATATCTGGCGAAGTGCGGCGGGACTTACTCCTCCGAGTGGTTCTTCAGCAAGATCCTGCACTGCCTGCGCGTGGACCCGAAGGTCTACGACGCCGCCTACACGTGGGTCGAGCACGCAGACTGGCTGCCTGCGGTCCTGACGGGCACCGACCATCCGGACCAGATCAAGCGGTGCCGCTGTGCGGCCGGGCACAAGGCCATGTTCAACGACTCCTGGGGCGGCTACCCCGACGCGGAGTTCCTCTCCCAACTCGATCTGAAACTCGGCCAGTTGCGAAAGACCCTGGGCAATCAGACCTACGCGGTGGACCAGGCCGCGGGAAAGCTCACGAGCGCCTGGGCGAGCAAGCTGGGCCTGCCTGCGGGGATTCCCGTCGCGATGGGCGCATTCGATGCGCACCTGGGCGCGGTGGGCTCGGGCATCAAGAGCGGCGTGCTGGTCAAGATCATCGGGACGAGCACGTGCGACATGGTGGTCTCGCCCAGCGATGCGAGCCTGCCGGACATTCCGGGCATCTGCGGGATCGTCGATGGCTCGATCCTGCCGGGCTATTACGGCTTGGAGGCGGGCCAGTCGGCGGTGGGGGACATCTTCAACTGGTTCGTGAACTACCTTCAGCCGGGCGGCAAGGAGGCCGGTTCCCACGCGGCCCTCACGGAGAAGGCAGCGAAGCTGAAACCCGGACAATCCGGCCTGCTCGCACTGGACTGGAACAACGGCAACCGCACGATCCTCGTCGATCAACGGCTCACCGGCCTTCTCGTCGGCCAGACCCTGCACACGAAGCCCGAGGAGATCTACCGGGCTCTGATCGAGGCGACCGCGTTCGGCGCCTTGACGATCATCAATCGGTTCGAGGAGTTCGGCGTGAAGATCTCCGAGATCGTCAACTGCGGCGGCATCGCGGAGAAGAACGCCATGCTCATGCAGATCTACGCGGACGTGACGGGTCGGGAGATGAAGATCAGCCGGTCGGCCCAGACCTGTGCCCTGGGCTCGGCGGTCGCGGCGGCGGTCGTCGGCGGGGCGTACCCGACCTTCGGCAAGGCCCAGGCGGCCATGTGCGGGATCAAGACGCAGACTTTCAAGCCGATTGCCGCCAATCACAAGGTCTACCAGAAGCTGTACAAGATCTATCGACGCCTGCACGACGGCTTCGGGATCAAGGGCAAGGTCCTGGCCATGGGCGACGTGATGAAAGAGCTGCTGGCGATCAAGGAGAAGGCAAACACATAGAAGAAAATCCGAAATTCGAAACTCGAAGTTCTGAAACAAGCACGAATGACCGAAGCTCGAAATCCAAAACGGGTCATCCGATGCGGCGTCAGCGTTTCTGTCATTTGAATTTCGGCCCTTTGGATTTGTTTCGGATTTCGGCATTCGGATTTCGGATTCGAGGCCATAAGGGGCAGCAATGCATGACGGCATCAAAGAACGGGTGTACGAGTCGAACCTGGATCTGCAGCGACATGGCCTGGTCGTCCTGACCTGGGGCAACGTCAGTGCCATCGACCGTGCGGCGGGCATCGTGGCAATCAAGCCCAGCGGCGTGCGCTACGAGGACATGCGTCCGGAGGACATCGTGCTCGTGGACCTCGACGGGCGGGTCGTCGAAGGCAAGCTGAAGCCCTCGTCCGACACGCCGACGCATGTCGAACTGTACAAGAGCTTCGAGAAGGTGGGCGGAATCTGCCACACGCACTCGATGTACGCGACGATGTGGGCGCAGGCCCGGCGTGCCATTCCGTGCTTCGGCACGACCCACGCGGACGGCTTCTACGGCCCGGTCCCCGTGACCAATCCGATGACCGATGAAGAGGTGGCGGGTCCCTACGAGGAGAACACGGGCAAGGTCATCATCCGGCGATTCGCGGGCGCCGATCCGATGCAGATCCCTGCGGTGCTCGTCGCCAACCACGGTCCGTTCACGTGGGGCGCCACGCCGGACAAGGCAGTCGAGAATGCGGTGGTCCTGGAACAGGTGGCGAAGATGGCGTTCGGCACGATCCTGGTGAACCCGCAGCAGCCGCCGATCGGCCAGGCATTGCTGGACCGCCACTACTTGAGAAAACACGGCAAGGGAGCCTACTACGGCCAAGGATGAGGCAAGACTAAGAAGACATGGCCACAGAGGGCACAGAGAAGTGTGATTGTTGATGTGTGATTTTTGATTGAAGAGCGGACAGTGCCGCGTTTCTGAAATCAACAATCAACCATCCCAAATCAAACATCATCTACTCTCTGTGGCAAGAAGTCTGTGAGGGCCGGGCGCAGCCGGCCCGGCCAATAGTAGAGGAGAACTGCGTGGATAAGGCGTACAGTATGGTCGATGAGATTGTGGAAAAACGGTCGAAATCGTCCCATCCCGCGGAGACGCCCTCCGTGCTGTTGTTCGTGGAGACCGCACGGGAGTTCGGGCGCGGTCTGCTGCACGGGATCGCCAAGTACTCCAGACTGCATGGGCCCTGGCGGGTGTATCGCTGGCCCGGGGCGCTGGATTCGTCGCTGCCGGAGTGGAAGCACCTCAAGATCAACGGCGCCATCGTTCGCGATGTGGGCGTGGTCGAGGGTCTGGCCCATTCGGGCATCCCCGTGGTCTTTGCGCAGCACAACAAAGAGAGCTATGCGCCCTTTCCCGCGATCATCACGGACAGCCACGCCATCGGCGCCATGGCGGCCGAGCACTTCCTGGACCGCGGGTTCCAGCACTTCGCCTATTGCGGATTGAACGATTTCGCCTGGTCTCGCGGGCGCGGCGATCATTTCGCTCAGCGACTGGCCCAGGCGGGCTTCGAGGTCAGCGTGTACCACCGTCCTGTGACGCCCGAGGGCGGGCCGCCGAGGAACGACCGGAACGAGCAGAACCTGATCGCCGACTGGCTGCGGTCGCTGCCCAAACCCGTCGCGGTGATGTGCTGCAACGACGACCGGGCCCTCCAGGTGGTTGAGGCCTGCAAGCTGACGGGTTGCGAAGTGCCCGACCAGGTGGCGGTGCTGGGCGTGGACAATGACGTGCTGGTCTGCGACCTGGCGGACCCGCCCATTTCGAGCATTTCGCTGAACACGGAAGGGGCCGGTTACGAGGCGGCCCGTCTGTTGGACCGTATGATGAAGGGCGAACCTATGGCGGGCCAGGCGATCCCGGTCAGTCCGACGCACATCGTGACGCGGATGTCGACGGACGTGCTGGCGATGAGCGATCCGGACGTGTCCGCGGCGTTGCAGTTCATTCGCCGCAATCCGAACCGGTTGATCCAGGTGGACGACGTGGTGGAGGCGACGAACGTGTCCCGGCGCGTGCTGGAGAAGCGGTTCAAGTCGATCGTGCGCCGTTCGGTGCACCAGGAGATTCGTCGGGTCCGCGTGAACAACATCGTGCAACTGCTCATCGGGACGGACATGAACATCACGGAGATCGCACTGCACGCGGGCTTCGACGGCGTCGAGCACATTGCCCGCTATTTCCGCAAAGAGACGGGGATGAGCCTGCGGGATTACCGCAAGAAGCATGCACCGCGATAAAGAAAGCACGAAATACGAATATCGAAATCCGAAACAAATCCGAAGGACCGAAATTCGAATGACCAAAACAATGGCGCCACGTCGGGCGATCCGTTTTGAATTTGGGATTTCGGTCATTCGTGCTTGTTTCGGATTTCGGATTTTTGCCCAATGGAGGTTTTGGCGCATGAAGAACGTGACAGTATCAGTGATGGCGATTGTGATGTTGTCGATCTCGGCTTCGGCCCAGCAGACGGTTCGTCTGACGGTCGATCCCGGGACCGTGGTCAACAAGGTCGATGAGAAAGTGTACGGGCATTTCCTCGAGCACATCTACCACTCCTGCAACGGCGGTCTGTGGGGCGATCTGATCTGGAATCGCAGCTTCGAGCAGAGCGCATCTGGGCAGTGGACGGTCCAGGACGGCGCGGTCGTCCAGGAGGGGATGGGCACGAACGTCCGATTGACGTTCGGCGACCCGGGCTGGAAAGACTACGAGTACACGCTGGAAGCGAAGAAGAACGCGGGCCAGGAGGGCTTTCTGATCCTGTTCCGCGTCCAGAACGAGAAGGACTTCTACTGGGCCAACCTGGGTGGCTGGAGCAACGATCACCACGCCATCGAGCGCGGGTCGGCGAATCAGAGCCGCTGGGGCATCGTGGGGCCGCAAGCCCAAGGGCGGATCGTGACAGACAAATGGTATACGATCAAGGTTCGCTGCGAGGGGCCGCGTTTCCAAATCTGGCTGGGCGATGAGCGGATCATTGACTTCACGGACGACCAGCGAGCGCACCTGTGGGGCAGCGTCGGCATCGGCACCTGGGCGACCCAGGCCGCGTTTCGCAATTTGAAGGTGACGAGTCTCGACGGGAAGGTCCTCCATGAGGGACTCCCGCAGCGTCTGACGTCGCAGAACGCGGCGATGTTCTGGACGGCGGTTGGCGAGGCCAAGGTGTACATCGACCGCGTGAATGCCCTGAATGGCGCCGCCTCTCAGAGAATTGTTGTCGACTCCGAGGGCGGCGGTGGATTGCAGCAGGCGGATCTGTGTGTCCGGGCCGGCGAGGCATACGAGGGCTCGATGTGGGTCCGCGGCGCCGCGCCGAGGGGTTTGCTGGTTCAGCTCAAGGACAACGAAGGCAAGAGAACCTCGCAGACGCTCGCGGCCCCCTCGTCGCAATGGCAGGAGTTCAAGTTCTCGCTCAAGCCGGACTGGTCCAGCGCCAATGCGAAGCTGAATGTCGGCCCGCTGGGCAAGGGCGAGATCTGGATCGACCAGGTGAGCATGATGCCCAAGAGCTGGGCACAGGAAGGCGGCTTCCGTCCCGACCTGCTGCAGGCGGTCGCGGACCTTCGGCCTCCGGTGATTCGCTGGCCCGGCGGGTGCTTCGCGTCGTCGTATCAGTGGAAGCAGGGGATCGGGCCGCAGTACAAGCGATTGCCCCATCCGCGCGAGATCTGGGACGATCTGGATGTGTACAACTTCGGCACGGACGAGTTCATCGAGATGTGCCGGCGCGTGGGGGCCGAACCTTTGATTGTCGTCAACGTCGGTTTCGCGTCCTGGAACAACGATTCCGAGACGCACGACTACACGCAGGATGTGCTCGACTGGATCGAGTACTGTAACGGGCCCGCGGACTCCAAGTGGGGCAAGGTCCGCGCCGCCAACGGCCACCTCGAGCCGTATCACGTGAAGTACTGGGAGATCGACAACGAGACCTGGCACACGCCTGCGACACGGTACGCGGAGCTGGTGCTCAGGATCGCGCCGCTGATGAAGAAGGTCGATCCCTCGATCAAACTGGCGGCCTGCGGCAGCGGCGGCATGGGACGCGACAGCCGCGAGGGAATGCCGTACAACCGCACGATCATCGAGCGATGTGCGGGCGTGTTGGACTACCTCAGCATCCACCACTATGAGGACCCGGGCCAATTCGCCGAGGGCCCGCGCCGGTATGAGACCTTCTTCCGCGAGATCGGCGATCTCATCGCCAAGTCGGCCAATCCCAATCTGAAGATCTACGTCTCCGAGTGGAATGCGCAGAGCACCGACTGGCGGACGGGCCTGTATTGCGGCGGCCTGCTCAACGCCTTCGAGCGGTGCGGCGACATCCTGGAGATCGGCGGTCCGGCCCTGTTTCTGAGACACGTCTCCGCCACTGCCTGGGACAACGCCTTCATCAATTTCGATCAGTCGTCGTGGTTCCCCGCGCCGAACTATGTCGTGATGAAACTCTGGCGGGACCACTACGCTCCCGAGCGGATCGGGATCTTGGGCGAGTCCGGCCCGCTGAACGTCTCGGCCACCCGCCGGCCTGCGGACGGTGCGATCATCGTGAAGGTGGTCAATCCGAAAGGTGAGAAGGTTGACCTGGAGCTTGCCGTGCCGACGAGTGTGTCCGCGACGGCGCAGGTCGTGGCACCGGGCGGTCTGGACGCGAGGAACACGCTGGCGGAGCCGAGCCGCGTGAAGGCGGAGAAGCTCGCGGTGCGAGTCGACGGCGGCAAGGTCCTGGCGGAGATGTCGGCTCTGTCTGCGGGAGTGATTGTCGTGACAACTGCGAAGTGAAGCGGTGTGCATAGCACACCCTACCGCTGTCGCATGGTAGTGAGTGCCTTCTGTAGGCGGGAGGTCGGCTATGAGACGCTTGAGTCCGTTGTTTATGTGTCTTGCTGTCGTGGCGTGGAACTTGCCGGCGAGCGGAACTCAACCTGTTGTTCCATTGAAGGCTCGGGCGTTCTCGTTACGGGATGTTCGTCTGCTCGATGGGCCGTTCAAGGAGACAATGGAACGAGACCGACAGTACCTGCTGTCGCTGGAGCCGGACCGGCTGCTGTACGAATTCCGAGCCACCGCGGGCCTGCCCGCGCCGGGGCGGTCTTATGGCGGGTGGGAAGGTTCTGAGCTTCGCGGACATACCATGGGACACTATCTCTCCGCGTGCGCCATGATGTACGCCAGCACGGGCGACGAGCAGTTCAAGACACGGATCGATGGGATCGTCGCGGAACTTGCGAAGTGCCAGAAGGCCCTCGGCGCCAGCGGCTATCTCAGTGCCTATCCCGAGTCGTTCATCGACCGCGTGGAGGCCCGTCAACAGGTGTGGGCGCCATACTACACGCTGCACAAGATTCTGGCCGGGCTGCTCGATTCGTACGAGTACTGCGGCAATCGGCAGGCACTGGAGATTCTCGAAGGCATGGCCCGCTGGTGCAAGGGCCGCTGCGACAAGCTCTCCGAAGAGCAGATGCAGCAAATGCTCAACAGCACCGAGCAGGGGGGCATGAACGAGGCGCTCGCCAATCTCTACACGATCACGGGCAACCCGGACCACCTGGCCCTGTCCCGGCGTTTCGTGCAGCGGACGTACGTCGAGCCCCTTGCGGCCGGACAGGACCAGCTCAAGGGTCAGCATGTCAACTCATTCATTCCGAACGTCATCGGGACCGCAAGGCAATATGAAATGGCGGGCGACGCCCGGGACCGTTGGATTGCTGAGTACTTCTGGCATCAGGTCGTCAGGCATCGCTGCTATTGCACCGCCGGCACGAGCAACGACGAGCACTGGCGGACCGATCCAAACAAACTGGCCACGGAGCTCGGCGACCACACGCAGGAAACCTGCTGCACCTACAATATGCTCAAACTCACGCGGCATCTGTTCTCCTGGGAGCCGAAGGCCGAGTACATGGACTATTATGAACGGGCCCTGTTCAACAGCATCTTGAGCACGCAGGACCCAAAGACCGGCATGATGATGTACTTCGTCCCGCTGGCGTCCGGGCGATGGAAGACCTACAACCTGCCGACCGAGTGCTTCTGGTGCTGCACCGGGACCGGGATGGAGAACCACGCCAAGTACGGCGACACGATTTACTATCACGACGAGGACGGGGTCTTCGTGAACCTGTTCATCGCGTCGGAGCTGAACTGGGCCGACAAGGGCGTCCGCATTCGCCAGGAGACGCGATGGCCCGACGAGCCGGCCACGTCGCTGACGATCCACACGAAGCGGCCCAAGGACTTCGTGCTTCGCGTCCGCCTCCCGGCTTGGGCCAGGCAGGGCGTCATAGTGAAATTGAATGGCAAGCCATTTTCCGCCGTGGCCCGGCCTTCGAGCTACATGGCCATCCGAAGGACGTGGGCCGATGGCGACCGGCTCGACATCCCGATGCCCATGAGCCTGGGCGTCGCGCCGATGCCCGACGACAAGACGGTGGTCGCCTTCATGTACGGCCCACTCGTCCTGGCCGGCAAGCTGGGCAGCCAGGGACTCACCGACGACGTGGTTTACCTCAAGGACCAATGGTACCAGTTCCCGCGAGATCGGATCGCCGAGGCGCCGGTCCTGCTGGCCGACAGCGACGACCTCACGACGTGCATCGAGATGGTCTCCGACAACCCGCCGGCGTTCCGCACGGTCGGGCTCGAGAAGAACATCACGCTCGTGCCGTACCATCAGCTCTTTGGCGAGCGATACGCAGTGTATTGGCGGGTCTTCCGCAAGGGCAGTCCCGAGCACGAGCAATTCCTCGCGGAGCAGAAGGTCCAGCGCGATCTGAAGCTTCGGACGGTGGATGAGGTCGCCATCGGCGATCCGCGATCCGAGCCCGCCCACGCGATGAAGGGCGAGCGGACCGCCTCCGGCCTCCACTTCGGGCGGGCGTGGCGTCACGCCAGCGAAGGCGGCTGGTTCTCCTACACGCTCAAGGTGCTCGCGGAGGTTCCGCAGGAGCTTCGCATCGCCTATTGGGGCAGCGATGCCGGCGGGCGCGAGTTCGACATCCTCGTGGACGACGTCAAGATCGTCACGAAGAAGCTGGAGAACAACAAGCCCGGCGTGTTCTATGACGAGACCTATCCGCTGCCCAGGAACCTCATCGAGAACAAGACCGGCGTGACCGTGAAGTTCCAGGCCCATCCCGGCATGACCGCCGGCGGCATCTTCGGTTGCGCGATCCTGAAGACGTCCCAATGAACGATCGACGACGCGGAATTCCGCGTGACGTCTTGTGCGAGTTCGCCGACCGTATTGCGTTCGGCCGCGACGGTTGAACGGTAAGCTAGTAGTGTGCTCGCGAGAGCATATCATCGAGACAAGGAAGACAACGCCTTACGGCGTTACTACGAACGCCGCGATTTGTCTAAGGTCGTTATGAAGATCGCAGTTCATTCTTGGATTGTGTTGGGTGCAATCGTCTCCGCGACGACGACAGGGTGGGCTCAGCCCGTCGGCCCTTCCCGGCCGGGCCGCCCGCCGGAACCTCCCGCCGATCCGAACGCGGTTGCCCACGTGCTCAAGCTGGGCAGTCGCGGGATTCGCGTCCACGACCCCTCTACCATCGTCCAGTGCAAAAACGAGTACTGGATCTTCTGCACCGGTCGAGGCACGCCCAGCTACCGCTCGAAGGACCTTGTCACGTGGGAGCGCGGGCCGCAGACGTTCACGAAGTCGCCCGAGTGGGTGGCCCAGGCGGTGCCGGGCAATCGCGGCGGACTGGACTTCTGGGCGCCGGACGTCATCCGTTTTCGCGACCGGTATCTGCTCTACTTCTCCGTCTCGACCTTCGGGAAGAACACCTCCGCCATCGGACTGGCCACCAATGTCACGCTGGACCCGTGCGATCCCGCCTACGAATGGAAGGACGGCGGCATTGTGATCCAGTCGAGCCCGCGCGACGATTTCAACACCATCGACCCCGCGGTGGCGCAGGACGCCGACGGCAACCTCTGGCTCGCCTTCGGCTCGTTCTGGGGAGGCATCAAGCTGATTCAGCTCGACCCAACCACCGGCAGGCGGATTGCCCCCGATTCCCCGATCCACGCGTTGGCGCACTACGATTCCATCGAGGCGCCGTTCATCTACCATCGCGACGGGATCTACTACCTGTTCCTGAACTGGGGCATGTGCTGTCGGGGCGTCAACAGCACGTACAACATGCGGGTCGGACGCAGCCCGACGATCACCGGGCCCTACCTGGACAAGGAGGACAAGGACATGCTCGAAGGCGGCGGCACCCTTTTGCTCGACACGGACGGCGCGTTCATCGGGCCGGGCCACGCCGGCATCCTGAAGGAGGGCGACCGGTACTGGCTCGGGATGCACTTCTATGACGGCAGCACCCCCTGGGGCGTCTCGAAGTACGCCCTCCGACCTCTGACCTGGACCGAGGACGGCTGGCCCGTCGTGGGAATCCCCGAATCGTCGAAGTGAGCTGCCCATGAGAGTCCACTACCTGCAACACGTGCCGTTTGAGGATGCCGCCAATATCGCGGTTTGGGCCGAGAGCCGCAACCACATCGTGACCCGAACACGGCTCTATGAGAATGAGCCGCTGCCCGAGATCGACGACATAGGCCTGCTCGCGATTATGGGCGGACCGATGAACGTCTACCAATACCGCAACCACCCCTGGCTCAAGAGAGAAAAGGCGTTCATCGAGCGGGCCGTCGCCAGGGGCGTTTCGATCCTTGGCGTTTGCCTCGGCGCCCAGCTCCTGGCCGACGTTCTGGGCGCGAAGGTGACGCAGAACCCTCACGTCGAGATTGGCTGGTTCCCGGTCCGCCTGACGGCGGAAGCCCGCGACTCGGACCTGTTCCACGGCCTGCCGACCGAGTTCCATGCCTTCCACTGGCACGGCGACACCTTTGACATCCCGCCCGGCGCCAGACGCCTGGCGCAGAGCGAAGCATGTCCCAACCAGGCGTTTGAATACTCCGGACGCGCTGTCGGCCTGCAATGTCATCTCGAATACACGGCCGACAGCATCCACAGCATGCTCGCCCACTGTGCCTGCGAACTGACCGATGCCCCATTCATCCAGAGCCGGGAACAAATCCTGGCACGATTCGATCAAGTAGAGCGCACCCGCGAACTGCTTTTCACACTCCTCGATTCCATATTGCGTCGAGAACAGGTTGTCTGAGGTCACGATCGTCTGCTACAATGCGCGAGTGAAAGCCGCGTGCCTTCGATAGGGCAAGGATTTGGAAAGAGTCGTGCCCGGTTGCGATTCTGTCATCCTGAACGAAGTGAAGGATCTGGCCTGCGATCGGGAGGGACCTTCTGTCCTCGGCCCAGATCCTTCGGCTGCGCCTCAGGATGACAACCGCATAGATAGGTCGGGTTCGTTCGACGTCTGCACGCGGCGAGGTATTCTGGATCATCTGATGTGTGTGCGGCATGAATGAGAATGCCCGGGACGGAAATCGGCACTCTGCGGAATCGTGGGAAATCGGCCGCCGGGTCCTTCTGCAATCAGCGGCGGCCGTGGCTGCGGGAACGGCTCTTGTCTCGTCCTCGTGTGCGCCGGGCGGGCCGTCAAGAACTGGACGCCGGCCGGTCCGATTCGGGATCGTCACGGACTGTCACTATGCCGACACCGAGCCAGCGGGCACGCGGTTCTATCGCGAGTCGCTGGACAAGCTGTCCGAGTGCGTCGCGCGGATGAACGCGGAACGAGTGGACTTTCTCGTCGAGCTGGGCGATCTGAAGGACGAGGACGGGCCGCCCGTCGAGAGCAGGACGCTGCAATACCTCCGGACAATCGAGGATGTGTTCCAGGGCTTCGCCGGCCCGCGATACCACGTGCTCGGCAATCACGATGTAGACTGCATCTCGAAAGGGCAGTTCTTCCAGAATGTCGAGAGCACAGGCATCGATCCGAGTCGAACCTACTATTCGTTCGACGTGCGAGGTCTGCACTGTGTCGTGCTCGACGCCAACTATAAGGCCGACGGCGCCGATTACGATCGCGGCAACTTCGACTGGACCGATGCGAACATCCCACGTCACGAGCTCGACTGGCTCAGACAGGATTTGGCGACTGCCCGAGGTCCCGTTGTCGTTTTCGTTCACCAGTTGCTCGATGGGACCGGCGATCTCTACGTGAACAACGCAGCGGAGGTCCGAGCAGTCCTGCAGGAGTCCCGCAAGGTCCTCGCGGTCTTCCAGGGACATCATCACGCAGGGGCTCATAGCTGCATCGAGGGGATTCCCTACTACACGCTCAAGGGCGTCGTGGAAGGCCAAGGCCAAGAGAACAATTCCTACGCTGTTGTTGAAGTGCGGCCGGATCGGAGCCTGGTCGTCACCGGTTACCGCAAGGCCGTAAGCGGAGAACTGCAATGTCCCCAGAAACCGTGACAGTTCGTTGCAGAATCCTGGTGGTGATGGGCGTGCTGGCGGGGTGCGTCCTCGCCCAGGCGGGCGAGTCCGCCCGGATCGACCGGCACGCCTTGGTAACACGGCACAATGTCACGCTCGACAAGCCCGATCCGTTGACCCCGCTGAGCGTCGGCAACGGGGAGTTCGCCTTCACCGCGGACATCACAGGCCTTCAGACGTTCCCCGACTACCATCTCAAGGCCATGTCGCTGGGCACGCTTTCCCAGTGGGGCTGGCACAGCCTGCCGAACACGGAGGGTTACACGCTCGCAGATGCGATGAACTGCTACACCGTCGCGGGGCGCGAAGTCCCCTACGCCGCAGGCGGCGCGCCCTCGGGCGGATACTCGCCCGCTGCGAACTGGCTGAGAGCCAATCCCCATCGTCTGCACCTCGGGCAGATCGGCCTGCGCATCACCAAGTCCGACGGCTCCCGGGCGACCATCGACGACCTGACCGAGACTGTTCAGAGCCTCGATTTGTGGACCGGGTTATTGTCCAGCCGCTTAAAAGTGGAAGGGACGCCGGTGACAGTCTTGACGATGTGCCATCCGTCGCGCGACCTCTTGGCGGTGCGGATCGAGTCGCCTCTGCTGGGACAGCAGCGACTCGCGGTTCGCCTGGCGTTTCCCTATGGCAGCACCGACTGGGGCAAGGCCGCGGATTGGAGCCTGGCGGATCGGCACACGACGACGTGCCGCATGACCGATGGACAGGCGGACCTGGCGCGGAGCCTTGACGCGGACCGCTACTACGTTCGGATGGCCTGGTCACAGGGCGGTCGGATGCAGATGCAGTCACAGCACGAGTACGAGATCCTCCAACAGGACGGCGCGGCCTTGGAAGTGGTCATCGCATTTTCGCCGACGGAGATCACCGAATCCCTGCCGAGCTTCGACGAAGTCCGCGCCGCGGCGGCGAACCACTGGCAGCGATTCTGGCAGTCCGGCGGGGCCATCGACTTCTCACGGTGCACCGATCCGCGTGCGTCGGAACTGGAGCGGAGGGTCGTGCTGTCGCAATACCTCATGGCGATCCAGTGCGCGGGCTCCCGCCTGCCCCAGGAGACGGGTCTCACCGCCAATAGCTGGCACGGCAAATCGCATCTGGAGATGCACTGGTGGCACGGGGTGCATTTCGCGCTGTGGGACCGGATCGAGCTCCTGGAGCGAAGCCTGGCATGGTACGATTCCATCCTCCCAATGGCCGAGGGCACCGCGAAACTCCAGGGCTATGCCGGTGCCCGCTGGCCCAAGATGGTCGGCCCGGACGGGCGCGAGAGCCCCAGCAGCGTGGGCGTGTTCCTGATCTGGCAACAGCCACATCCGATCTACTACGCGGAACTGTGCTATCGTGCTCGCCCGAACGCAGAGACGTTGGATCGCTATCGGCGGATTGTCTTCGAGACCGCTGAGTTCATGGCGTCGTATCCTGTGTGGGACGAGACGAATCGTCGCTACGTCCTGGGACCGGCGATGATCCCCGCCCAGGAGAGCTACGGACCCGACAAGGCCCGCAACCTCAATCCGACCTTCGAACTGGCGTATTGGCGTTGGGCCCTGGAGACCGCCCAACAGTGGCGATTGCGTCTTGGCCTGGAGCGGGATGCGAAGTGGGATGAGGTGATCCGCGGGCTCTCGCGACCCACCGTTCGCGAGGGTGTCTACACGGGGATCGAGACCCCGCCGTACACGATCCGTCGCGACCATCCGACAATGGTCGCGGCACTCGGGGTCGTGCCTGCCACGCCGCTGAGGCTTGGAAAAAGGCAGATCGGGCCTACTTCCAAGCCGTTCATTGATCCCGATGTAATGAAGCGAACATACGACAGCGTAGTTGCAGACTGGGACTGGGCGAGCACGTGGGGGTGGGACTATCCCATGCTGGCGATGACCGCCGCCCGGCTGGGCGAGCCGGAAGAGGCGGTCGATGCGCTGTTCCTGGATTCGCCCAAGAACCGCTACCTCGCCAACGGGCACAACTACCAATCGGCCCGGCTGCCTCTGTACCTTCCGGGCAACGGCGGCCTGCTGACCGCGGTGGCGATGATGGCCGCAGGTTGGGACGGCTGTCCCGACGGCCCCGCGCCCGGATTCCCGAAGAACGGGAAATGGGACGTGCGATGGGAAGGCCTCCAGCGGATGCCGTGAAAACGGGGAACCGGATTCATTCAATCACCAGAAGGAGTGCATGAATGTCGTTTGATTACAGGTTGTCGATGAAACTGGCGGGCAGTGCGCTCCTTGGCCTGATCCTGCCTTGCTTGGTTGCCCAGGCAGATACGCAAGTCGCCTGGTTCACAGATGCGAACGTCCCAGGGGCTGCTCGGAGCCTGGAGCTGATCGACTCGCTGCCTGCGGCTGTGGGCACGTACGGCCAGGGTGTCTCGCTCGTCGACGCGGCGCCGGTGGAGTGGCCCTCGCTGTCGCAGCGTCAGGGCTACATCAGCTTCTGGGTCCGGCCGAAATGGAATGGCGACGACGGCCAAGCTCATCGCCTGCTCCGCATTGGCGACCCGACGGGCAACGGTCTGCTCCTCGAGAAATCCGCGCGCGGGATGCTCCGCTGCACGATGGCCAGTCCCGAGAGGATCACGGTCGCCCGCGCCGACGTCTCCGCCTGGCGGGCGGGGAAGTGGCATCACATCGTCCTGGCCTGGTTCTCGAACGGGGATCAGCCGGTCGGACTTCCGCTCTGGATCGACCGGGTGGCGGTCGACGGCCCGATCGCGGCAGGCTGTCGGTTCCTGGACCCGAAGACCATGGGCGACTCGCGGGTCTGGATCGGCGATCCGTCCGCTCAGGCGGATCTCGACGAGCTGATCTGCCGGGACCATCTCGACGCGGAAGGCGGCTGGGGTCTGGTCGCTTCGGTCTACCGCGATTACTTCCGCACCGCGCCGTACGACGGCATTCGGACGGATCTCAGTCCGCTGCGCGTGCCGTCGGATATGCGCGCCGTCGCGGGTTTCGAGAAGCAGCTTGGCCTTCTCGCCCGATGCGACGGGCGATGGGAGCCGATCACGGACTTCGCGGCTCGCTATGCCCAGTGGGGGTACTTCGACGCCAAGCCGTTCATCACGTGGGCGAGCACGGACGAATCGGTCGCGACCGTCGACGAGGACGGCCGAGTGAAGGCCCTGCAGCCGGGCCGGTGCAGCGTTTTCGCCAAGTTCCGGCAATACCGGGTCAGCTATTCGCTGGAGGTGGTTTCGCCCGACAAGCCGGACCTCGGCTTGATCTGTGTCGAGCTGCACCCTCGTTACCGCAACGACGCGGTCAAGGACCGCCCTTCGTCAGGTGAGAACATGACCGCACGCATTCGCATGGGCAACTTCGGCCTGGCGGCGCTGCCCGCGGGCGCCCGGGTCCGCCTGGACCTTGTGCCGGTCTCTGCGACGGACGGATATCGATTCGATCCCGCCATCGCGCCGAAACAGACGTTCTCCGCGGCGGTGGATCGCAGTCTCGAACCGGGCGACGAGACCGCGGTCGAGTTCCAGTTCCCCTATCCGGACCGGCCCCTGTGGATGCGGGTCCTCCTGGACCCCGACGAGCAGGTCGACGAGTTCTGCGAGGCCAACAACGAGTCGTTCGAGCGGACGGACGCCCGCCCGGTCCAGTTCGGCTACGATCCCAACGTGCTGAAGTCCTGTCTGGTCGAGAAGCGGATCAACCACGTCGGCTCCCTGAGCTACTACGACTGGCTCCGTGCGCAGAAGCTGCGGATGGACGTCATGCTCCGTGAGGCGGTCTGGCCGACGACCGGGCCACACGGCGTCGAAGAGGCCTACCGCATCGACGCGATGACGGCGCTCGACACCACCGCGGAGAACTGCGCCCAGGCCTACGAGGAGCAGATGGTTTACTATGACGGCGGATTCCCTGTGAACGAGCCGGTGGACCTGATGGCGGTGGACGCCGCGATCATTCACGAGTTCGGGCACACGATCCTCAGCCAGCCCGACCTCTACGGCTACGGCGTCCGCGCCTGCAACATCCTGCTCACCGACGACGAGGGCAAACCCTACGCGGGTTCGCCCTTGCTGCCTGTGGTCGAGGGCGACGAGCTGATGCCGTTCTCGCCGGGCGTGAACATCCCTTGTGGCGGCGGGTACGTATCGCTCATGGACGGCTGCCAGCTCTGGCTCCACCCCTCGCAGGCGGGACATATCCTGCACTACAAAGGCTATCGCCAGGACCGGTTCTGGGGCACGCAAGGTCGTCTCATCCCCACGCGGGCGAACTGGCTGCTGATCTACGATCGTGACGATCAACCATTGCGGAACGCCGCGGTTTACGTCTACCACGTCGCCCAGGCGCCGGTGCAGGACAGCGGCGCCAAGTACTTCGCCGACCGTCGGAAATTCATCGGGCAGACCGACGACGAGGGACGCTTCGTGTTTCCCAACGAGACGGACGCCGAGTGGGACGACCCCGAGACCGACAAGGTCGATGGTGCGATCTCCGTGTGGAACCCGTTTGGAGGTGCCAAAACGGACACCGCATTCACGCCGAACGTCTGGACGGTCGAGGGGTCGCTGATGATTCGGATCGACGCCAGGGGCTCGGAATCCCGCCTTCAGGCGGCCCAGGACCGCGTAAACGCGGAACTCCAAGCGGATTCGCCTTCTTCCAGGCTACGCCACAGGACACCGAACACGCAGCAGGAGATTCACTTCATGGACCTCATGGCGTTCAACGAGGCATTTCTGGCCGGCCGGCAAGTCTGCGGCACGTACCCGATTCGCACGAGCCTGACGTCGCCATCTGAGCCGACGCCTGTCGTTCGAAAGCCCGTCCCTGACGCGATTCGTGAGACGAACCAGCGGCCGGTGGCCGTCGCGCAGGCCGAGATGACCGTCCGCTGCAACCAGGAGTTCGAGATCGACGGCTCGCGGAGCTACGACCCGGAAGGCCAGCGGCTCTATTACCGTTGGAGCGAGAAGACGCCGAGGCCTCCGCTCGATCTCCATCAAGGTTCGGTTATTCGACTCAAGGCGCCGGACAAGCCGGGCACAGTCGAGTACAGGTTCTGGGTCCTCGACGGCCTGCGTTGTAGCGAACCCGTGACAATCAAAGTCGAGGTGGTGGAATGATCCGGAGCGGCAGAAGGCGGTCATTTGTGAAGCGTCGAGCCGGGTTCGTAGTGGGCCCGTAGGGGCCTGTCTTCACGGCTTTCAAAGGGATGATAACGCCTTACGGCGTCACTGTGAACGCGGAGGTTCTTCACGGTCCTGTCTGTCGATACCAACGATGTCTGCACGAACGCCGTCCACAGGACCGGGAAGGGAATGCTCATCGCAAATCGGTGAATCGTCTCCTCTTCTTGCGCAGGGTCCGTTTTCCGTAGCTGCGGCGCTTGCTCTGGCAGGCCCGAACGGCTATAATAACCTTGCTACGCAAAACGCTCTTCGCAAAGGTCCAAGCGTCATACGTGAACGATTTCCTGGAAGGAGGACAAGCATGAGTAGAGAACTGGGGTACCTGGTTTGCATCGCGCTGCTTCTGTGCGCCGCCGGCGGGGTCCGTGCGGGGGTGTTCACCGACAGTTTTGACACGGCCCGCGATTACCTTGCTGACGGCGTCGGAAGCACGGGCTGGGACGGCCTGATCGGCGGTGCCGCTGGTGAAACCGCCTCCGCCATCAATGCCTCAATGGACCGGTCCGGTCAGTTGTTTCTCCAGTCATCCGGCGCATACTGGTCTGAGCCGTGGAGCCCCCTGGGCCCCTTCCTTTACAAGGTGGTCAAAGGGGATTTTGTCGCGACGGTGAAAGTCACTGACTATGCCGGCACGTCTGCGTCTGCGGTCCTTTACAACAATTGTGGATTGATGGCCAGAGTCGCTTCCGATGCAGACGCCGGCACTGGCGAGGACTGGATTTCCATTGACTATTTCCCTCTCTACAGCGTCGGCAATATCGTCCGATACGCCGATAACGACGCGCGATCGGAGGATGTCGGTGGAAATGGCACAGGCTGGAATGGGTACACATACCTGCAAATCGAGAGAGTCGACAATACATTCTACCTTCGGACCAGCAGCGATGGCGTGACTTGGACCGACTACCCTGACGCTGCCTTCACCGGGCTGGAGCGGTCTGACCTTGACGGACTGCCTGTGCAAGTCGGGGTACACCAAGCCACGTTTACCTCCAGCGAGGGATATGCGGCGTTCGACGAATTCCGTCTTGAGGGGCCGCAGGTAGTGCCAATGATGAAGGCCTACAACGCCGTGCCGGCCAACGAGAGCGAGGATGTGGTCCGCGACGTCGTGCTGAGCTGGACGCCATACGAGAGTGCAGCCGCCCACGATGTCTACTTCGCAACCGACAGGGAGACGGTCGCCGCCGCGTCGAGGACCGACCCGCTGGGGGTCGCCCTCGCGACGGGTCAGGACGCCAACTCCTATGACATCGGCGTCCTGGAGTTCGGGCAGACGTATTACTGGCGAGTCGATGAGGTGGGCGCCGACGGGACCCTGTACCCCGGCGATGTCTGGATGTTCACGGTGGAGCCGTACGCCTATGCGATCACGGGCGTCACCGCCACCGCCTCCAGCTCCTACAGCGCCAATTCGGGTCCGGAGAAGACGGTCGACCGCTCCGGCCTGGACGACTACGATGAGCATGGGGACGACTCGAAGACCATGTGGCTCAGCAAGAAGAACGTGGTGCCGCCCACGTGGATCCAGTATGAATTCCCCGGCGTCTACAAGGTGGATCACGTGCTGGTCTGGAACTCGAATCAGGCCATGGAGATCGACTTCGGGCTCGGCGTCAAGGACGCCACCGTCGAGTACTCCACCGACGGCAGCACGTGGACGACGCTGGGCGACGTGGAGCTGACCCAGGGCACCGGGGCGCCTCTGTCGCCCCAGAGCGTCGATCTCGGCGGCATCGTGGCCAAGTATGTCAAGCTCACGATCCTCAGCAACTGGGGCGGCGTCTTCAAGCAGTACAGCCTGAGCGAGGTTCGCTTCTACTCTGTCCCGGTTGCCGCCCGGGAGCCCAGTCCCGACGACGGCGATACAGGTGTGGACCCGCAGGTGACCCTGAGCTGGCGGGCTGGACGTGAAGCTGCTTCGCACCAGGTGTACCTGAGCACGGACGAGCAGGCGGTGTTCGGCGGCACCGCGGACGTTGTCACGACCTCGGAAACCCAGCACGAGATCTCGCTCGACATGGGCCAGAGCTACTTCTGGAAGGTCGTGGAAGTCAACAATGCCGAGGACCCGGCGAGTTGGGAAGGGGAGGTCTGGACGTTCACCACGGCCGAGTACGTCGTCGTGGATGATTTCGAGAGCTACGGTGACGACATGAACGCCGGCGAGGCGATCTTCCAGACATGGGGCGACGGTTATGAAGACGACTCCAATGGCTCCATTGTCGGATACGGCGAGGCGCCGTTTGCCGAGCGGACGATCGTCCACGGCGGTTACCAGTCCATGCCGCTGGCCTATGAGAACACCAGCACAGCGCCCTACTCCGAGACCAAGCGGACGTTTGACACCGCCCAGAACTGGTCCGCGCACGGCGTCAAGACGCTGGTCCTCTACTGGCAGGGTCTGGCCGCGAACACGTCGGCCACGCTGTATGTGAAGATCAACGACACGAAGGTGGTCTACAACGCCGGCGCCGGGGCGACCACGATGCCGCTGTGGAAGCAGTGGAACATCGATCTGGCCGCGACGGGCGCCAATCTCAAGAGCGTCAAGAGCCTCACGATCGGCATCGGCGACGGCAAGACCGCCGGGACCGGGACGATCTACGTTGATGACATCCGTCTGTACGCCGCCGCGCCGGAGGTGGTCACGCCGGCCGATCCGGGCGCCGCGGGCATCGTCGCCAACTACAACTTCGACGGCAATGCCCAGGACAGTTCCGGCAAAGGCAATCACGGCACGATCGAAGGCGATGCGGGCTACGAGGCCGCGCCATCCGGTTACGGCCAGGCCCTGATCTTCAACGGCATCAATGGCTACGTGACGCTGCCCATCGGCTCGGTCATCAGCTCGCTGAGCGACATGACGATCGCGGTGTACATGAGCTTCCCCGACGCCAGCGGCGACTGGCAGAGGGTCTTCGACTTCGGCTCCAGCACGACTAATTACATGTTCCTGACGCCCAGCATGACGACCTCCAGCACGATGCGGTTCGCCATCCGGACCGACGCCGTCGGCGAGCAGACGCTGACGGCCCCCTCGAGAATGTCGGTGGGGTGGCATCATGTCGCAGTCGTGATGGACAGCGTGGCCATGACCATGCAGTTGTACCTGGACGGCGAGATGGTGGCCAGCGGCGCCACGATGGTGCTGCCGAAGGACCTCGGCGTCACGACGCAGAACTACCTGGGCGATTCCCAGTTCGAGGCCGACGCCCTCTTCACCGGCTCGCTCGCCGATTTCCGCATTTACAGCCGGGCTTTGTCGGAGGCGCAGATCCGCTATCTTGCGGGCGACCGCTGATCCAGCGGTGTCGCCGGAGTGGGCCGCAGATTGTGGAGGCTCACGCGGCGGCTTCTATCGGAGTACCTGACTCGGGGCCTGTATCGATACGATGCAGGCCCCGACTGTTTCGGGCCGGCCACGCTCGACAAGATACAGATGACATGTGCGGAAACAGGCGATAGAATAGAGTAAGTACGTGTTTTGCATATGGGGTATACCGGAAAGGATGAAGCATGGCCCACAGTCGTGACATGAAGAAAGAGACGAAGAAGAAGGCACAGAAGACGCTGAAAGAAAAGCGGATGGAGAAGAAGATGAAGAAGCAGGGCGGCTCGATCGGTGGGATGGCATGATCGGGCGAAGGCAGCCGTCCGTTGTCGGAGCCGACGATGGGTGGTTGCCTCTCCGTATCGACTCCTCGGAGTCCCTGGCTGTGTCTGTCTGCGGGAGCCAACCGTGAGCAATCGCAGAGAGTTCCTCCAGCGTACATTGGCGGTCGGTCTGGTCGCAGGTTCCGGGGCGCTGCTCGCGAGTGACAAACAGCGCGTGTTCGTCGGCGGTTTCTCGCACGAGACCAATACGTTCCACCCCGTGAAGACCACGTCGTTCTGGTTTGCCGGGGTCAGCCGCACGCCTCCTGTGATCTGGGAGGACCCCGGCCTGACTGTCATTCCCGGCGCCCACGCACGCCCCAACGGCGGCGGGATCATCGAGCAGACCTGTTGTCGCGAGGCGATGGACCGCGTCCTCGACTCGTTGCGGGCCGCGATGCCGGTCGATGCGGTCCTTCTGCGATTGCACGGCGCGATGTTCGCCGAAGGGATTGGTCCGGCCGAGACGGTCCTCGTCGGCGAGGTTCGCTCCCTCGTCGGTCCCAAGGTCCCCATCGCCTGCACGTTCGATCTGCACGGCAATATCCCCGCCCGCCTGGCCCAGTCCGGCGATATCCTCGTCGGGCTCAAGACGGCTCCCCATACGGATAGCGCCCAGACCGCCGAGCAGGCGGGGCGCATTCTGCTGGATACACTCGCGGGAAAGGTGGACCCGGTCAGCCACGTCTTGCCGATCCCGATGATCCTGCAGGGCGAGAAGGCGATGACGACCTCCGAACCCTTCAAGTCCCTCGTCGAAGAAGCCCGGCGGATTGAGCGAGAGGGCGTCCCCGGCTACCGGGAGAAGATCCTGGCGGCCACGCTCTTCGTCGGCTGCGCCTGGACGGATTCCCCCGATACGGGAATGTCCGTGATGATCACCGCCGACGGCTCGCGGCAAGCCGCTCGGGCCGCCGCGGTCTGTCTGGCCCGCAAGATTTGGGACGCCCGCCGGCAGTTCGGTTATGGCTGTGAGACCGCGGAATTGGAGGAGGGTGTCACGAAGGCGCTGGCCGCCAGGGAATCGACGGTCTTCCTGACCGACAGCGGCGACAATGTGACTGCCAGTGCGCCGGGCGATCTGCCCCTCGTGCTCCGCCATCTGGTCGGGAGAAACGTTAAGAGCGTCGTTGTTGCGGGCATCAACGACGCAGCGGCAGTGACTCGCTGCTTCGAAGCCGGCGTGGGGAAACTTGTGTCTCTCTCCATCGGCTGCACGGTCGAGACGCGGTTCGGACCTCCGCTGAAGGCCGAGGCCCAGGTCGTGCGCCTCATCGAGGACTCGCGTATGGCGGTTGTGCGGATCGGCAGCGTCGAGGCGGTTCTGGCGAGCGGCCCCACGGCGTTCACCCACCCAGATCAATTCCCGCCCTGCGGCATCGATCCGCTCGCCCGCAAGATCGTCGTCGTGAAGGAAGGCTATCTCTACGCGGCACTGACCAAGATCGCCCCTCGATACATTATGCTCCTGACGCCCGGCGCGGGGGACATGCGAATCGAGAGGCTGACGTACACCCGTCGTCGCAGGCCGCTGTTTCCCCTGGACCCCGATGTCACGTTCGACCCCGAGCGTGCCCCATCGTCTGACCTCTAGTCGGTCTTCCTGGAGGACTTGAGCAGATCCCTGGTGCGCTGGTCGAGCGGTTCGATCGACTGATGTTCGAACCCGGCAGGGCTGTCCTGGTACCAGTAGAAGACCGTCGCGTAGTCCACCCAACAGCCGCCTTCCTGCTTGCGCTGTCGAATGGGTTCCAGCCATTCGGGGTTCTTCCAGAACTCATGCGTCCAGTTGATCGACCACGTCAGTTCCCTGGCGAATCGAATGGGCATGTGGTCGTGGAAACGGTAGATGGACAGCAGGTTCACATCGCCCGTTGTGACCAGCGGCATGCCCGCCCGGAGGCCGGCGAACGTGTTCTGGAACCCCCAACTGAATGTGAACGAGTCCTCCGAGCCCAGGTAGTCGAGCCTTCGCTCCTGTCCGTCGATGTCCACCTCGTTGTTGCCCTCCATCACGAAATGGAAGTTCTTGAAAAGGGGTTCATCGGTGGCCACGGTGAACTGGCGACCGAGGAGGTGACCAGCCCCCTCGACATGGAAGAACGTCACATCCGTATCGTTCGCCAGTTGAAAGGCCCGTCGCTCGTACGTCGCGTGGAAGTAGCCCAGATCGGGATTCCACTGCGACAGAGGCTCCCATTCCACGTAGCTGTAGTTGTCCAGCTTGATGTCCGTCTCGTTGCACAGCACCACCTTCGCGGCGGTCTTGAAGGGCATGGGGATGTAGACGTTGTAGCTGCCTGGGGCGCATTCGATCAGAGGTGTGCTGAAGTTCATGCTCCTGCCGTTGCAGCCGTCGCCGAAGAAGTCCCCCAGCGGGCATTGCACCGCCGGCTGCTCGGCGTCATCAAAGTAGATCCGCAGCACGACGCCGCGAGTAGAAATGGGGCGCTTGTAGTGCCGCGTGGTGTGAATGTGCCGGATCACGCCCGGGCCTTTCAAATCCGCTATGACGATGCTCTTGTGCGCGCCGAGTGTCTCCATGTCTCTGTAGCGGTCGGCCTCCCACCCGCCGTTGCTGAAGCCCGTCTTGATGTCCTGTTTGATGACGGGCAGGTCCATCCGCTCTTCGCCCGGCGCCGAGCCGACCGGCCAGATCGAAACCACCATCATTGGTATCACGACGGTCATGCATGTGATGTGCGTCTTCATGGACACCTCTCTTCTCGTTGTGTGAAACTACTTTTTCCTCGCCAGCCGATGGTTCACGGTCGGAGTATGCTCTCCAGTACAACCGGTCCCAGGAGACCGGATTCCAGCAACGGCGTGTCCGCCTTGAACGGATTCCACGTGGTCCAGGTCCGTCGTTTCTCTTGGGGCACAGACTGATCGCCAATCAGGCGGTTGGGCCAGAGGTTCGCCACGGTGATTTCCAGTCGGTTGTCCTTGGCTCTGACCGCGCCGGTGACATCCACGCTCCACGGGGCACACCACACCACGCCGAGGTCCCGGCCATTCAATCGGACCTGCGCGAGATTCCTCACATCGCCCAGGTCCAAATGAAGACGCTGGTCGCTCGGAGCCTCAGGCATGTCGAATGTCCTGCTGTAGGTCGCGGAGCCGGAGTAGTGCCGGATGCCGTCTTCGGGTCGTTTGCTCCAGTCTTCGAGGCTCTGGAAGACGACCTTCTCCGGACTGCTCCACTTGGGATCGAACGAAACCTCCCACGGACCGGTCAACTCCATCAATCTCTCCCTTGGCGGGAAATTGCGACCCCGACCGCGCATCTCACCCGCGGACTTGCGGAAGACGACGAAGAACGACTGTGCTGGCTCGAAGCGCATCGGCACGCTGGTGCGTCCGTTCTTCGTGACGAACTCCGGCAAGGCCTTTCGTTCACCGGTCAGGGGATCCCAGAGCTGCGGCGTCTTGCCGGAGACACGGAAGACACAGTCCGCCTCGACCACGCGTTCCTCGCAGTTGGCGACGAAATAGACATCGGTCTCGTCTATTCGCCGATGGATGTAGCGAACTGATCCCTCCGATTCGAAGTCCGGCGGCACACCCATCTTGCCCAGGACCTCGATAATCTCGCTGAAGTCACAATAGAATTCCGGCTGCGTCGCCGGCTTGTTGACCGCCCCCCAGGGGGCCATGCCCAGCGGACCCAATTCCACCGCCGGTTGCCAGGAGCCCGATGCCATTGCCTCATCGGGCCACGAATCCTGGACGGTGGGCGCTGTCTGCCACGTACGGTCTGTGGACATCTTCAGTGTCGGCCGATTGGCGGACTTGACGACCAGTTCCGCGATCAGGCCCGCCGGGTTCGGTGCGTCGCTGCCGTTTTCCGCCGCAACAGCCACGACATTCACACCCGGTTGGAGCCATTCTCTGACGTCGAAATCGTAGAGCTGGTGGAAGTTGTTGCCTGCGCCAACGTGACGACCGTTGATCCACAGTTCGAACGCATTGTCGGCCGTCAGGAACACGCGCGCGGATTCCACGGTCGCATCGTGTTCGAGGGTCCACGTGCGACGAAAGAACCGCTTGCCCACAGGCGCGCTCTGTGCCGGGCTGCCCTCATCGTGCCAGATCCATTGGGCCTGCTTCAGAGGCTCCTCTGTCGGCTCGACAGGGACCTCGGTATGCGCGCGTCGCCAGAGAATGCGACCCTTGCCACACGCGTGCTCTCGGACGGTGTCTCCGTCGCAGTTGGCCCAAAGCTCTTCCGCAAGATCGCGCACCTCACCGTCGCATCTCGGGAAATCGCTGAGGCTCGGAGAGCGCAATGGTCGCGGCCCGATGATCGTCGCGCCGCCCGATACGAGTTCTCTGATCTTGCCGAGCAGCGCCGGCGTCATGGTCGGCATCTCCGGCAGGACCAGGACGCGATAGGTCATGCCGTCGGGCAGCGAGAGTCGGCCGTCCTTCACTGACATGCGCGTGAGCAGCGCCTCCGCTGTGCAGCCGTCGAAACCGTAGCCGAGTCGACTCGGAGGATTGCCCTGCGTCGCGGAAGCCGGCGGGCGGAAGACCTGCGGCGACTCCTCGGGCTTGAGGAAGCACACGTCCGCCACGAACAATCCCTGTTGAAGCATGAACTGGCACCGCGAGAGATACTCGATCCACGCTCGCGACATGTCCCACCATGTCTGCGTGCGCTCGTAGTGAATCCCGTAGGGGCCCATCGTCATGCCGGGGTAGCGGTCGAGCCACGGCTGATGCGCGTACCGGTGGAACACGAATCGGTTGATCCCTTCGCAGAAGGCCCAGTCGCCAAGCGCCTTCAGCGAGGCAGGGTATGCCAGCCACCGCTCGCCGTCGCCGGAGGTGAAAGCTTCCGCCTGCACGATTTGCTTGCCGTAGGTGTGGGCAATCGAGCTTGCCTCCGTGCAACTGAACCACGTACTGAACGTGTCCCGCCAGAATTCTCCCATCGGGACATCCGCGCGAGCGCCGTACGTCATGTCGTCACAAGGCGTCTGATCGTACGGCTCGATGGACAATCCCAGCCCATGCCGATGGGCCAGCTCGGCCAGGTGGCCTGCGTGGTTCTGGGCAATCAGCTCCAGGATCGTCTGCCGCACGTCCCACAGGAACCGTTCCGATATTTCGAGGCTTGTGACAACTCGTCCGGTCATCACCGGCAGATAGGACAACAGATCGTAGCCGCGTCGTTGGCGGAACTCGTCCGGGAAGCGGGCCGTCCAGTTCTGCGGTCCCATCTCCCAACTGTCGATGTGCAGGGAGACGAGCGACTTGCCGGTCAGCGGTCCGATATCGCTCATCAGCGTGCCGAGGAAATCGTCGAAGTGTGCCTCCAGGGCCGCCTTGTCGAATTTGTCGCACTCCAGTCCCAAACCCGGCTCCGGAGCCGGACGCGTGGTGGCCCCCGTGCTGGTGTGACTGAAGCGCAGCACCGTCCATTGGCCTGCCGGCGCCTCCCAAACCAGCCGGCCGTTCCCATCCATCCGGCCGGTCAGATCGACGATGCGATCCATCGGAACCACCTGTTCCGGCGAGAGTTCGGGATACTCCTCGGCCGGCGGAAGCATCGCCTTCACTCCGGGCTGCGACGAATACCAGCCACGCTTCTGGATCGTCTTCTCCTGAATATCCTCGATCTGATAGGGCTTTGCCGGCGCCGGGAAGGCCAGTACCGCCACGTCGCGGTAGTACCCCGCCACCGTCTCCGGCTGCGGCAGCGTCCCCTCAAACCGCTGCGGTCCCGTGATGTCCGTCTCGCTCCACACGAGTTTCTGCATCGACTGCTCCGGCTTGACCCAAGGCCCGCCGCTGCCGGTCCAGCCGGGACTGGCAGGCATCGTCATCGCCAGGCCGAGCCGCGCGGCCTCCTGGTTGGCGTGCTTGAACAGCTCCCGCCACTGAGGGCTCATGAACTTCACCGGTCCTTTGGGAACGCCGACGTCCACCTCCATGAACAGTACACCTCCGAGTCCAACACGCTTCATGGCCTCGAAATCAGCGGTGATTCCCTCGCAGTTGAGGTTGCCGTCCATGACGAACCAGTAGGTCCAGGGCCAGGCCGAGCGGGGTGGTGCTGCGAACCCCGCGGCCAGATCGTCCCCAGCCGCTCGATGCTCGACCGTTCCGAGGAAGACACACATCATCAGGACCAGACCGGAAACGCGTGTTCGTCTCGTGATCATCTTGCACTGTCCTCGATTCACTCAACCTTGGTCGCGGCTCCTTTCCGAACACGGGAAGGCGACGACGCTACCGCCCGGAGAGGACGGCATCATCCTCGATCTTCACTTGCCGGCTTGTGCCGTCGTCGAAAACGACGCGAAGCGTGCGCGGCCGCCCGGTCTGGTTGGTCAATCTCCAGCCCGTGTCGGTATGCTGGACTTTCACCTGATCGATCCCGAACGCCTGGTTCCGCGTGCGGTCGATGTAGACGTGTCCATAGTGGTCGAGGATCCGCATCGCGGCCTCCGCCGCGGCGCCGTTGCCCCAATCGTAGATGGTGAAGACCCCCATGCCTTCGCCTTCGGCGCTGGTCCGTCCGCCGTGGCCGTAGTTCTCCATCGTGAACCCATAGTCCTCGGGTCCGAACCAGGGATAGACCTTCTCCCACATCGCGCGGACCGCCGGATTCTCGGGACAGTACATCATGATGAAGCCCGACTTCAACGCTACGACGCCTCGCTCGAAGTAGTCGGGGTTGCCGGTTGCCCGGTAGTAATCGAGGAACAGTTCCGCGAACAGGGTCTCGCGAGAATCGTTCCATTCCCCGTCGCAGTTCATGACGCCGAAGCCACCGAGGGCCGGGACGTAGATGAACGGCGGCTGCCACACCTGCTGGCCCATGGACAGCTCGTCCAGCGTGCGCCGGCCCCATTGGAGATAACGCGCTTGGCCGGTCGCGCGGCAGGTCGCCAGCAGCGCCTCCGCGGTCCAGAACGACGAGAGACTGTTCTGCTTGTGCATGGCGTTGCGTTCGACCTTCGCGCCGAGGTACCTGTCGCGTCCCCAGCCGCAACAGGACCAGTAGGTCTCGAAGTCCTCCCAGCGACCCGCCGGGACGACCTGCGCCAGGACCGCGTCCATCGCTCGTACCGCAGCCTGTCGGTACTTCTCGTCGCCGGTCCGATCCGCCAGCTTCAGCAGGAATGTCACGCTCATGCTGGTCTCCGGCGTCTGGTTCATTACGCTGCCAGGCTGCTGCGTCTCAGGGTGCAGCCAACCGGGGAAAAAGCCCTGCGAGTCCTGCAGCGCCAGCAGGCGGTCTCCGTATGTGCGGGCATAGTCGAGCAGACGCTCGTCCTTCTCCAGCTCTTCGTGCCAGCGGAGCATCAGCAACGCGGTCCAACTGGCGTCCAGGACGTGGTACCACTGGGAGGTGATGCCGTGGTCGCGGGGACTGCGGTTCGAGTTGCTCCAGGTGGCCTGATCCCACCCTTGCGGCCGCTTGTAGTCCTTGCCCTCGATCTGGACAGTCGTATTCTCGCAGCCGATCACGGCGGGGAAGATACCGTTCTTCATCGGCGCCGCGAGAGCCAGCTCCTTGGTCAGGTTCGCCTTGCGGAGCAGTTCCTTGTCCTGCGTGTCACGCGCGAAGCGGTAGAGGCCCGAGGCGCTTCGCAACGACGAGAACCACGCCTGGTTCCAGATGGACAGGAATTCCCGCTGGTACCACGGGTCCGGGTAGTTGGGTGACTGGGAGATGTTGACGATGAACTGCGGCGCGCCGACGTGTACGCCGTTGAGATCGAATTCCTGCCAGACGAACTTGCCCCACCCGTCGAACGCCCAGTCGTAGGTGTGACGCACGTAGTTCTCCAGCGGCGCGGGGATCGGCTCGCCCTTCGCGTAGAGCGGCCTGGCCCAGCGATTCCACTGGAAGCCCGTCACCTTCGACCAGGGGTTCCTCACCTCGCCGCGATCGTCATAGGCAGTCACGAAGAAGCTCAATACCACCTGTCCCGGCGGGAACCTCATTGTCGGCGCCTTCTTGAACAGGACGTGCTGCGGGATCTCCGTCTGGACCATACCCAACCACATCTGCTTCTTTGTGGCGTCGTAGTCCATGAACCAGGGATTCTCCGGTCGTTGGCCCACGACGTCGAGATCGGGCACGAGGACGAGCGTCAAAGGTCCACGCTGCGCGATCATCGCAGGCGCGCGAAAGACATGCTGGCCCACGACGTAGCCTTCCTCGGGCGCCAGATGCGGCGCCCACCAGAAATCGGGCTCGAAGGCCAGATCGAATCGGATCCAAAGCTCGTCCTGCGCAACCTCTCGGCTCACGTCCCACGTCAAGCGGACCCGTTGCCAGCCATCTTCGATGTCGGCAACATCAGTTCGAGGGAGCCCGCACCCACTCAACTCCGGCAGGGAAAACCGCACAACGTCCTGGCCATCGAGAGCTGCACGGAAGGCGGACCCCGTCCGAGAGAGGGTCAGCGTGTCCCTCGGCTCGGACGGATTCGAGTTCGCCGCCCGGCCAGTCCGGCCCGCGACAACGCACAATAACAGGAACGCGGGCAGGGTCAGACGGATGTGGTTCCGCACGAGGGTTCTTCGATACATGCTGCCTAACCTCCACAGAAGAGTTGTGCTCAACAAACTGCAGCGAAGTCACTTGACTAACTTGGTTTGAAACAGGACGCGTCGCCGGATGGGATCCTTGACGTCGGGCTCGAGCCAGTTGTCGCAGATCGGCTCCAGTGCGGTGACTGTTTGGCCGCTAGGCTCCGTCACTTCCAGCCTGCCTGCGACGTCGAGGTGCGGCCTGCCGGAAGCGTCAACCAAGAGTGTCCAGGGCAGATTCACGTCGGCAGTCTTGGCCGAAAGCCCGAGGCACAGAGGACCGTCGAACAGGGCGACGCCCTGCGGTTTGTCTGCCGGCCAGGGGACTATCCGCAATCCTGCAATGAACTCGATGTCAACGGTCGCGGAGTTCTGCCAAGTGCGAGCCAGACGCAACGAGCCATCTGCGGCGTGTTCTTGCACGACGGCGTCGTCACAGCGAACCCGCATGTCTTTCGCCCAGGCCGGCGCCCGGAGCGCCAGCGTGAATGCCTGCGGTCTCTCGCTGAGAACGCGGATTTGGACCTTGCTCATGTGAGGAAAGTCGCTGGCGATCTCCAGCCGCACGTCATGTTCCGGCAGCGTGATCGTAGCGGTGGGATAGAGGTTGACGAAGATCGTGTCGTCCGACTGCGTCACGACGAATCGACCCAACTGGCCCAACGCCCATTGGCCCCAGAGCGAGCAGCATCCGGGATTCTCGCTGCCGAATTGCCCGTCCCAACCCTGCCAGCCCTTGCCGCCCACGATCTCCGGGCCGAGCGAGAGATGGCCGAACCCGCCGGTATGGAACTGGTTCAGGAAGAAATGGTTGACCAGCGTGTGCTCGGCGTCGTCCACATAACGATACTCTCCGGTCGCCTGATACATCATGAGGTTGACCACGATCCAGTCTGCCAGTCCGCACCCTTCGTCCTGCGGTGACTCGGGCAGCGACTCGGGCAGCGCGCCGGTCACGTGCTGATGTTCCCGACACCAAGCGAGATAGTCCTCGACAGTCTCGAGGGGCTTTGTCTTGCCTGTGACGCGCGCCAGATCGATCAAGCCCCGACAGAGGGACAGGCTGTGGTGCGTGTGGGGAGTGCGTCCGGCGTGCTCGGCGAGCCGTTCCGCAAGGGCCAGCGTCCAGCGGTCGCCTCCCTGCTCGTAGAGAGCCGCCAGACCGTCAATGCAATGCCCGTAGAACTCATGGAGCTTTCCGTCTCGGCGGGTCTCCCACGTTGAAGCGGTCGCCTCGAAATACCGTCCCAGTCGGCGGGCGGCATCGAGAAAGCGGGTGTCACGCGTGTCCGCATAGGCGTCCATCAGACCGCGCAGGGCAAACGCGTTGCCCGAGAGGAGTCGAACATCCTCGGCCGCGACCGCGCCGGGCGGTCCGAAACGGCCGTCCTCCGTCTGGAGGGGCAGCACGACGTCGGCGATGGCTCTGCGGTGCCAGGCAGCCGGCGTCCAGCCGTAGCCTTCTGCGACATGGAGCACGGAAAGCCACCGGCCGATCTGGTCGCCCGGCCAGTCCCACCACAGCGCGCCAGGTCGTCCCGCGGCACTGGCCGCGAAGCTGTCCAGCGAGTAGCGATCCGTCCGCGTGAGCAGGTTGCACGTGGCTGCCCAGTACCGAGCACCCAATTCGCCCTGGAACTGCACTTGGGAGAACGAAAGTGGTTTCGCGGTCCCGCGTTGTGGATCGAGAGTCTTGGAAGCTGGGGAACACACGTGGACGGACAGAAGGGACACCAAGACAACAGACAAGGACTGCGAGAAAGGCTTTCTCATGTGCGTATCTCAATCAAACCGTACCGTTGTTCAGGCTTCGCCGCGTTAAACAGCCGCATTCTAGCAGAGGTGACGATGCGATTGAAGCTCCATTCCGCGAATAAGCCCGTGCCGCAGATCGTGACCACGCCCATGTGGTGTGTCTCGGCCAGGGAGCCCCGGTCCGACACAGAGGCGAATGCAAGTCCCGGGAATGGGGTTGACCCACTCAAGACTGCTCCCACAATCGTGACCCATTGACCGTGCCCATTGATTTGCACCTGTGACCGTGCTATAGTTGTCGAGTGAAGGCGTCTGACTGACGCGCGGGAACGCCGTATGAGTGAAACCGAACAAGGCTGGGTTGAGCAGGCCCAATACGATCTTGAGACAGCGCGAGCCATGCTGGCCTCGGGCCGGTATCTGTACGTGTTGTTCTGCTGTCAACAGGCCACGGAGAAGGCGTTGAAAGCCGTCATTGTCAGGAAGACCGGCGAAATGCCCCCGCGAGTACACAATCTTCTGCGCCTGGCGGAGGTAGCAGACACCCATCCGGATCAGCAACAGAACCGATTTCTGGGTGAATTGTCGGCCTACTACATCCAGTCTCGTTACCCCGAAGAGATCAAGGCCGCAGGCGCGATGGTCACGCGCGAACTTGCAGACGATGTCGTGAGGAACACGGAGAAAACAGTTCGATGGGTACTCTCGATCCTGACATAGTGGGTCGGGCTCTGGCGGCCGCCAAGACCCTGGCCCGGCTGGGCGTGGTCCGTGCGGCTTACGTCTTTGGCTCTCACGTGGAAGGCACGCCGGATGTGTGGAGTGACATTGACGTCGCCGCATTCATGGAAGGTGTGGAGTCCTGGGATATTCGTCAACGCGCGACAGCCATGGCTCTGGTCATGGAGGAAACGGGTTCGGATGTGGAGGCGCATCTGTTTCCGGCCTCGGCATTGGACAATCCGCCCCGCGGCGGCTTTGCCGAGTACATACTCCAGCATGGCACCCGCATTCTCGGTCAGTAGTCGCTTCTCATTGGCGACTTCTGTCGCCTTCCCAAGAGCACAGTTGGTCCTCAGAATCTGTATGAAAACCGTCCATCTTGCCGATAACAGGCTGTATGGACACAATTACATACACAACGGATATCACGGACGAACAATGGAAACTGATCCAGCCACATCTCCCGCCCAGCCAATC
>JAGOLX010000061.1 GCA_017993835.1 Phycisphaerae bacterium | reverse complement strand
CTTCTGGTTCCCCGAGTTCGTCTTCAAGCCATCGCAAATCACCTGCTCGATCAGCATCGGGCAGAAACAGCCACAGACGAATGTGCTTGTACCGATCTATCAGGTCACCGCGAATCGCACTCAGCGCGTGAGGATAACCGTTTAGCTTGGGCTCTGGAAGAACGGTGACGCGAGCCTTGGGTTTGCCCAGTTCGGCCAACATCCGCTCTACAACAGGCTTGAGAATGTAACCGTTGTAGGTCTGGTCTTCGGGGATAACCAGCACCTGCAGGCTCACAGGGCAGTCTCCATCCAGCCTTCGGCGAACAGGTCGCTGATAGGATGCTTGGCAACGATCTCATGGAACCGGGGAATCTCGCTCAGGGGAGTGATCCGTGATTCGCCGGTCTCCTCGTCGCGATGGCAGTAGAAGGTGGTCGCATATTCCTCCGGTTTGAGCCAGGCAAGGACAACTGGAGAGTGCGTCGTGGCCATGACTTGGGTCTTCCCCGCCGCAGCCCGACTGCGAAGCAGTTCCACCAGCAACCGCAGCCGACTGGCATGAATGCCATTCTCGATCTCTTCCATCGTGATAATGCCCGGCATATCCGGCTGGAAAAACGCGGCGGCAAGAGCCGCAAATCGCAACGTTCCATCCGACAGTGCCGGTGCCGGCCACTCGCGCCCACGCTCCTTCATCATCACCATCGGCTCGCCAATAGCTCCCTTCAACACACCCACGTCATCTACATCGCGAGGTCGCAGTTCCCGCAACCAACTCAGATAGGCATCCTTCGTCACGGGGTCAGCACAGATCATCCGAACCAGTGCAGCGAAGTTCTCTCCATGCTCGCCCATCCGTTTGATTTCGTATGCCTTTGAGTACTCACGCAGGAGCACCGGCGAAGGATCTATACGCTGGATATCAGCTAGACCATGTGCCACCTGCTCAGCCATTCTAGACCTATCCGCCGGCCCCACTTCCGTCAACACCGCAGGCTCATTGCCAATTCTGAACATCCCGCCAGAACACTTGTTACCGTATGATACGAGGAATTCCCCGGACCTTCCGAGCACACAGTCATAGATCACATCTCCGGAGGCAAACAATCGCTCCTCGCGAAAACGCCCATCTTTGGCCAAGAACGCTATCCGGAATTCAAAATGGTCTTCGCTCCGGCCAGAGATTTTCCCGGCGACTTCGAGCGATGTGGGTCTGTCCTCGCCGTCAGAAGCAAAACCGATCCCGACACTGCCACCACGGATACCCTCCCAGACTTCGCTTGTGGCGCTCTTTGGTTTGCCATCCAGAATCTCCCGGAGCGTGAAGCCATAACCAATACCCTGCAGAACTCGGAGGGCATCGAAGAAATTGGATTTGCCGCTGGCGTTGGCTCCGATGAAGAGATTCATGGGACCCAGCTTGAGGGTCACGTCCTTGAAGCTCTTGAAGTTCCTGATGGTAATCTGCTCGATCATGATCCAAGTGTACCATCCAGAGCCAAACCAAATCAAACCAATTGACGATTAGATCACTCCGGCGTGTCGCGGGCATCGGAGCCCGCGATCCGAGGGCGAGACGCCCTCGACACGAGAGAACAAGGGCAAGATGCCCTCGCTACGAAGGCACAACGTCGAGCACCTTGAGGCAATAGCGGTCCGTCATACCGGCGATGTAGTCGCAAACCGCACGCTCCAGGCCGTGCTGCGGGATGAACCTTCGAAAGTAGCCGGGCATCTCTTCGGGCCTGCGGCACAACCGCTCGAACAACTCGCCCAGCCAGACTCGCACCCTCTCGGAGGTCTCGACAAGCGACTCGTGATGATAAAAGCAGCGGAGCAGGAAATCCTCCAGCACCTTGAGCTTGCGGTCGCTCTCGGCCGACAGCGAGATCAGGTTCTCTTTCCTGGCACACGCGTCGGCGGCGGTCTGAATTCCCGCGGCAACGATGTTCGCCCGACTGGTCTCGATGCAGTCGCCGACGAGGGCGTCGATGATCGCCTTAGCGGTGCGGGTCCGACGGATCGTCCGGTCGTCGATCTCGTCGGCGCGGATGCGGCGCTCGGCCCCCGCGAAGATCTCGATGTCCTGCATCGAGTCGGGATCGAGCAGGCGGGCCCGCATTCCATCCTCCAGATCGTGGCAGTTGTACGCGATGCGGTCGGCCAAGTCCGCGGCCTGCCCTTCCAGCGTGCAGTTGGCCTCGGGAAATCCACCCCCTTCCGACTGGTCGTACCGGCTCTTGTGCATCGCCAAACCCAGGCGAGTCTCGTACATCAGGTTCAGGCCCATGAACTGCGGGTATGGATGCTCCAACAGATCGACGATCCGCAGCGATTGGGCGTTGTGCTCGAACCCGCCGTGATCCGCCAGCAGCGAGTTCAACACAGCCTCTCCGGCGTGGCCGAAGGGCGAATGGCCCAAATCATGCGCCAGGCAGATCGCCTCGGTGAGGGTTTCGTTGAGTCCCAGTGTCCTCGCGAGCGTCCGACCGATCTGCGCGACCTCGATGCTGTGCGTCAGTCGAGACCGATAGTAGTCGTCCAGGCCGGGAGTGAAGACCTGCGTCTTGCCATCGAGACGACGGAAGGCCGAACTGTGGATGACGCGGTCCCGGTCTCGTTCGAAGTCCGTGCGATACGGATGAGCCGGCTCGGGGAATGCCCGCCCCCGGCTCGCCGCCTCGGTCACAGCACAAGGACACAATCCATCGGACATACAAACCATCTCCGCCAGACGAGATCAGCCCATAGGTCCCACGAGTCCTATGGGTCCCATCGTCTTCCCTAGACCGCCGGCAGCCCGTGCCCGGCGCTGGCCTGCTTGAGTTCCTCCAGCAGATCGATCAGCGACTGGCTGATCACCCGCGTGTCGCTGCACACGCCCATGAAGTTCGTGTCGCCGTCCCAGCGAGGCACGACGTGGATGTGCAGGTGGCCGGGCAGACCCGCTCCCGCACAGCGGCTGAAGTTCATCCCGACGTTGAAGCCGTGCGGTTTGACCGTCAGCGACAGCGCCCGCTGCGATTCCCGAATCAGCTTGAACAGATCTAGCATCTCCTCCTCCGAGGTCTCCTCCAGCGTCGCGATGTGCCGGGCCGGCGCGATCAGCAGATGCCCGTTGTTGTAGGGGAACCGATTCAGGACCACGAGGCTCCGCTCGGTCCGCCACAGAACCAGGTTCTCCACGTCCTGCTCCGGATGCGCCAGGTTGTGGCAGAGGAAACACCCATCGCTCTTCCCGATGCCGCGGATGTAGGGAATCCGCCACGGCGCCCACAGACGATTTCGTTCCAAGATGTCACTACCTCCCATTCTGAAGACAAGCTTGAAATCCGAACATCGAGATCCGAAACAGTGCTCCGCGCGAGCGTTTCGGTCATTTCTGTTTTGGGTTCTGGATTTGTTTCGGATTTCGAGTTTCGATATTCGAATTTCCCGTCTCCGGGTCCAGCAATTCCACCGTCAGGGTCTGCTCGATCGTCAGGTGCGGATGGGCCTGGATTCCCATGGGCGGCAGCGAGGCATTGAATTGCATCGTGTATCGGTGCGACCGTCGCTCGAGCCGGCCCGTCTTGATATTGAACAAGTCCTCGCCGGTCCCTTCCAGGCCCAGGACCTCGTACGGACCGAGGAAGCCGAACGTCCCGCTCATCCGGAACCGCCCGGAATACGGCACCGGCCAATCCGCAGGCGCCGCGTCCGCAGGCTTGTATGTGCTCTCGATCACCCCCACCGAGCCGCGAGGCCCGGATCGAAATCCGTTGAACCGATACGTCACGTCCCTCGCCTGGCGCATCACCATCGGCGTGGACGCCGGAAGCTGCGAGGGCCACTTCTGCCCGATGATCAATCCCTCGGCCGGCAGGGGAATCGTCGCCATCGCGTCCCAGAGGAACCACGTGCCGGCGATGAAGTCCCCGATCATATCCGGGTTCTTCGTCCGGCCTCGCGAGGCGTCGCCTTGGAACGCTTCGGCCCCCATCCGGGCAATCAGGGCCCGCAGCTCGTTGGCATCGACGATCCGCCCGCGAGAATCGACCTTGATCGTATAGCTCTGGCCCTGTGCACTCACGACCGCGTCGGTCCCGGTGGCCCGCTGGGTGGGCCCGCCGCTTCGGACAGCCTGGACCAACTCGACCGTCGCACGGATCGTGCTGACCCCATAGGGGTCCACCTCGACCGGCGTGTATGCGACGACCATCTCCATTTGCTCGGTATGCTTCTGCACGCGGCTGGCCGTCTCGGCCGCGTTGGGGTCCCAGTCCAGCGTGATCTCCCGTCGGGAACTGAACCGATACCGCAGCGTCCGTCCCAGCTCGAAGTCGATCGTCAGGAACACCCGGCCCTTGTCCGAGACCTGGGTTTCTACCCCGGCAGCCTCGCCGGCCGTCCTGGGGGTCGTCTTGCACCCCACAAGCAGCACCGCCACCGCTGCCGCCAGGAGCATCCATTCTGTCTTCACACATTCCCTTTCAATCGAGCGATCCTTCCGATCCCCAGAACTCATGGCGATGCGACCCGTTCCAGCCGGTGGAGTTGTCGGGCGCCCATCTTCAAGGCCGCCGGCTGGGCGACGCCCTGCGCCGCGCCGGGATCGACGACGACCCACTCGGTCCACATTTCTTCGCCGTACTCGCGAATCCTCCCGCGGTCGAGGTCGAGATCGAGACGGCCCTGGTAATCCTCCGCATTGTCAAACAGCCCCGGAGGCAGACTGGCCGCACGGCGCTTGTGCAGTTCCTCGGCCATCGCGGCCGAGGGGATCGCCTTCATCGCCACGCGAGCGACCCGGCCGTCGCCCTCTTTGAACGGCTGGAGCGTGTAGACCCGCTCGAAGCTCTTGACGCCCATCGCGCCGAACGCAAAGGACTTCAGGTTGCTCCAGCTCTGTCCCGGACGAGCCGTGCCATCCTTCAGAGCCATCAGCGGCGGGACCTCATGCCGGTCCCGGACCACCTCCTCGGAGAACAGTCTGGCCGCCACGTCCTGGGCCGGCGGGCCCGTCTTCACCGCCTGTCGGATCGATTCCATGTCGAGCAGCGCAATCACCTCCCCTCGCGGGGACATCTCCACGCTGTAACGAGCCCCGACCAGTGCCGCCAGACCGTTGTCCTGGTCCTGGGAATCGCTGCTGTCGAATTCGAAGACGACGTTGCTCTGGATCTGCCCGACGTACTTGAGAGCCTGGATCGTGATCTCCAGCACCGCGTTGCCGTTGGCGCGGACCTCCTTCACCCTCTGTTCGAACGTGATCTCGACGTGGTTGCCCGAGCGGCCGTCGGCGTATCCGGCCGGGCGGCTCTCCTGCGGCCCTATCCATTCGACGCTTTTCTGGACCTCGGTGGTCACCTTGTACGTAACAACGTCTCCCGGCTCGCGCATCAGCACAAGATGGACCGGCAATCCCGCGTCATTCGGCTCGGGCGAGGCTTCCCTCGCCTCCGACGGTTCGACATTCACCGCCGGCGCGGTCGCCCCTTCTCTCTGGCAGCCGGAAACCGCCAAGAGCAGGCAGATCCCAACACCCACCGCGACGACGACCGGTCTGATTGTTCGCACCATCAAGGCTCCGTAATCCAAATCCACACTGCGCCGACCCATCTGTCCTCGCGAGGCCGATCTTCCATTTCCCTGCGCCGTGTTCAGGATGACCCGCCCGGCGCAAGAGTCTTTGGGGACCCATTGTAGGCTCGACGGACTTCGGCCGCCAACGTTTTTCGCAGGCAGGGAGCGAGAGCCGAGTGTTGCGGAAATGACGTGGATTGCCCTATGAGGGCCGACATATCTCGTCAGTTGACGGCGTCTTCGGGGATGTAGAAGATGCCGCGACTGCCTGTGCCGTCGGGATAGGGAGGGACACCCTCGGAGGTCAGGGAGACCCGCAGCGGGACCGTTTCTTCGGGCGTGTAGGTCGAGACGTGGCCGTCGACGTAGGCGGCTCGCAGCTTCACATCCGGCATGGCTTCATTGGGATCGCCCTCGGCCGTCCACAGGGCGGCCGCCAGCCAGGTTTCCTCGACGACATCGCCGCCGGGCAGCTTCTCGCAGCTCGCGAAAGCTCCGGGCGTCTGCCAGGGTCCGTAGCCAAAGTAGTCGGTGACCAGCAACTGGCTCTGCCTGCCGCCTGCGGCGGGACCACTGGGGCCTCGGAACAGCATCCGCGGCTCGCCCAGATACCCGACATAGTTCCAATAGAAGCAGAAGGTACCGTCGACCGGGTCGTAGGTCACCGGCGTGTCCGGGTTGTCCCACTCGTCGCCGGCCTCCCACGACGCCTGAGCATACGTGTAGGGGCGCGGCGCGCCGGGACAGTACATGGTCTTGCCGTCCGCGATGTAGTCGCGAAGGTAGGCGCTCATGGCACGATGGACCTGGGGAGTCCGCTTGCGTTTGCCCGTGATGGCGGTCGGATCATACCAACTCCACTCGCCTTCGTATCCAATCGTCGCGATGGAGTCGGGAAAGCGGTCGTCGTTTTCGGAGGCAAAGAGGGTGACGCCGGAAGCGATCTCCCGCTGGTTCCTCATTCCCAGCATTCCGGTCGCCTGACGCCGGACCATGTTCAGTCCCGGAACGAGGATGGCGAGCAACAGCGTGATGATGGCGATAACGACGAGCAGTTCGATGAGTGTAAACGCCCCCTGCGAGCTCGCGTCGCGTCGGTCCGCACAACCGCAGCTCTTCACCCCACGTGCCCCGATCGAGATGGTTTGGCATCTCGTGCGGATAGCTGAATCCTCCGATCCCAAAAGCCTTTTCTGGCTCGCCGAATCGGAAGCCCCACGCCAAACAGCACGTTTCAGGGGCCTCCTGACCGGCTAACCAACTATTATATGACTGTGCCAATCCGATTGCAACAAGAATACGTTCATCGGACCGGTATTGTGCATACATATCGGTCAAGCCCCCCAAAACACCACAAATGGTGGGTAACGGCACTGCCGCCACCAGCGATTGCGTATCAAAGAGCCAATGACCTATCCGGAGCGGTGGATTCCGTTGAAAATCCACAAAAGGGGGAGAGCAGCCGGATCGGTGCGAGAGACAGGGCCGCTGCACGTCTGCTCTCCCTTCCCCCCACCGGCTCGAGGGCCGGGTCTACTGGGATCCTCGCGATCCATGCCCTGGGTCGCAAGGTCCGGTCTACGGACAAACGGGCCCGCTGCTGAGGCTTGCACAGGGGGTCCCGCCGTAAGCGCCCATGTTGATCCGATTGCCATTCGGCACCCGCTCGTTGCGGAAGGAGTCGGACGGATCGCCTGCGTCGATGCAGGGACTGATCGCGCCGTCGGTCGCCCAGGCGCCGCTGCTCGATACATAGCGCCCGTACGGCGAACGCAGATGGTAGTCTCCACCGGCGGCATTCGCGAACAGCGGATCGCTGTTGATGACCCCGGTCTTCTTGCCCGCCGTGACGCCTTCGATGCAACTGTAGGTCGCGCTGCAATCGAACAGTTGTCCGTCTTCATTGCCCCACACGATGCAATTGACGATGTTGGGCTTGGCGCCATGATACGCGACGATGCCGAACTGATTGTCCACGATCGTCAGGTTCCTCAGCGTGGGGCAGGCGCCGTCACAGATGATGCCGGCGGTCGCGCAGCCCGTGATGACGAAGTTGGCCAAGACGCTGCCGGCGTCCTCCGCCTTGGAGAACGTAAACGCGTAATCGGGCGCCACGATCACGGCCGCGTCCGCTGCACTCTGTATGGTGATGGCCTTGCCTGCGAACGAGAGTCTCTCTTCGTACCGGCCCGGCCAGACGAGGATGGCATCGCCATCGACTGCGGCCTGGATCGCCCTCTCAATGGTGGCGAAGGCGCTGGACTGGCTCGCGCCGGTGTTCGTGTCGCGACCGCTCTTGCTGACGTGGTAGACGGTGCGTTTGGGGCTCTTGCTGGCCTCGGCGGTTCCGCCGTAAACACCCATGTTCACCCGCTCGCCGTTCAGCGGCGGCTCGTACTCGACCGAATCCCAAGGATCGCCGGCGTCGAGGCAGGGACTGCACGTGCTGTCGCTGACCCACGCGCCCGAAGCGGGATTGTAGCGTCCGCCGGTCGATTTCAGGTGATAGTCCGAGCTCGACGCGGAGGCAAAGAGCGGATCGGAGTTGATGTTGCCCGTGCCGGAGTAACCGCCCTGGACGTCCGAATAGGTCACCGGATACGTGGACGAAGCATTGGCAATCGTCACGGCGGTCCCCTCGTTGCCCCAGATGATGCTGTTGGAGATCGTGATGTTGGCGCCGCTGGAGTTGACGCCGCCCGCGGCGGAACTGCCCAAGGCATAGGTCAGCTCGTTCCGGGCAATCGTGCAGTTGACAACAGCGACAGCACATTGCCAGCTCGATGTGGTCGTCGAGGGCTGCGCCGTGGTGGTGCCTTCGACGAGGATTCCGGCGCCTGCATCCGCCTGGTTGGCGGAAAAGACGCAGTTGCGGAACATGACATCGCAGCCTTGGCCGCCGCAGTAGGCGCCGCCGCCTCGCAGCGAGCCGGGCGCGAGGTTGTCGGAGAAGGTGCATCCGGAGACGACCGCAGAGCTGTGCAGGACATAAAGACCAGCGCCCCAACTGCTGGAGTAGGCGTTGGTGTTGCCCCGGATCACGGAATTGGTGATCGTGGCGTTCGATTCGCCGACGAGGGCGATTCCGGCGCCCCGGCCGCCCGTGGTGGCCGAGCCGAGCCCGCCGGCCAGACAGTCCTGGATCGTGCAGTTGATGATCGTCGGGTCGCCGCCGACGCAGCCGATGCCGCCCCCGAGTTCGGCGCCGCAGTTCTCGATAACGCAGCCGGCGATGGTCGGACTGCTGAACTCGCAGTAGATGCCGCCGCCGATGGGGTGCGAGGCGCTCTGCGTCCATTGGAGGGGATTGGCGGGGATGTCCGCGCCGTAGACCCGCCCGCCTCGAATGGTAAAGCCGGAGAGGATGGAATCTGCGGTCTCGCCCTGGTGGAAGTAGAATCCGCGTCGTCCCGTGGACGTGGGAGAGCCGCAGTCGATGACCGTGGACGCGGCCCCGCCGGCACTGCGGACAGTGATTCGCTTGCCCTGGAAATCGATGTCCCAGTTCCCCGCTCCCGAGTAGGTCCCTGCGGCCACCTCGATGACGTCGCCCGAGTGGGCGGCATTGATGGCCTGCTGAATCGTGCTGTAGTTCTGGGGGACACGGATCGTCGCGGAGGACTGCGACAGGGAGACCTGGATGTTGTCGATCGTAGCCCGGCCGCCGCTGAGCAGGACGTAACACCTGCCCATATTCGAGGAGATGGGGATGGTGTTGCGTCCGGCCCACAAGTACATCGGGCCGGACCAGGTCACCCCGTCGGGCGAGGTCGAGCAGGACAGTTCCCCCCCGGTCGGATACTGAGACACGGTCGCACTGCAGGGGAAAGAGACATCCACGGTGAAGGTGCCTGTGACGATCCCATGGGTGGACGAGGTCGCCGGGGGCAGACAATAGGCCAGCCGGGCCGGCTGGTCCCTGCACTCCATGAACAGCAACTCCCGGTCGGCACCCGGTTCGTAGTACTGCAAATAGGGTTCCGCCAACGGGGTCGTGTCGAGGGTCCAGAACGGGGAATGTAGATAGGCGCCGGACTCCACCTTGTCCGAGGAAAAGTCATCCGAATAACTAAACGGCCAATCCGCCCCGGCCGGCGACGCCAGCACCAGGGCCAGCAGAACAACTCGCACCAATCTGATTGTCGTCACATCACTCATGAACACCGCTGTCAAACTGGGTTCTTAGGTGGGACGAGCCCACCCAAAAACCCGCCGCCAAGCAACCAGCAACTATTCAGTTGCCAATAAGCTTGTTAGAGCAGAATCGCAGGGCAAAGTTCCCGCGATCCGATAAAGGCCCCGGGGCTCGGGACCGCCCACGCGACGCTTCGTGTGGGCCGACCCGAGGATAGCATGACAGCCCCGGGGCCTTCTTTCTTGGTATCTCCGTCTCAACCGACCTTCCTATCGGACGTATGACGACCTCCCTGTCGTTTGCGGGCAGAGCGTCCGAAAACTCTGCGACGGCCTCCTCCCTGTCGGCCCATTCCTCCGGTTCGGTCGGACGAAGATACGACAACCTCACGGACGTGTTCGCGATCCCACGAACACAGCCAATCCTCGGCGAAGCGTTCTCATTCGTTATGTTTGCTGCACAGACCACCCTGACCCTCCCGCCACACCCCCCTGTGCGGGCATACTTCATCCGTACTCACAACCACCCTCTGCTCACCTGGCCGGATGGTCGGCTCGGTTATTGGCCTCCCAGAGTCCCGTTCGCCAGTGCGACGAGCCAGAGGATGCCTTCACCCTCCTGGAATGTCGCTTGCGGCGGTCGGGACAACGGGACGGCAAACTCGCTGCGGCTGACGTTCACGTCGGAAAGGTACTCGAATTCGAGCGAACCGGCGGGGACGTCCGCCACGGTGAAATCGATCCGGCGGACGAGGTCCGCCTCGATGTCGATGGTATACGCAAGCTCTGTCTTGTCCGAAGTCACAATGACCTGTGCCTGGCGACCCTCGGCCGTCAGTCGGGTCTCGAACCGGGCCCGCTGGGCAGCCGCATCTCGACGGACCGTATCGACCGTGTGCAGACCCATCCAGGGACGCGACAAACCGCGGAAGAAGCTCCCCTGGCGGTACTTGGCCGAGGACTCGCCCTGAGCATTCGCCAGCGTGGCTGCGGAGCCGCTATCGACGACGACGAGATCGCCGACGGTCAGACGCAGCCAGGGACGATGCTCTTTGCTCGCCGCGTAAACGAACGGCATCCTCCCCGCGCCGGCAACCTTCTGTCCGCCGACCGTGCCTTGAATACGGAAGTAGGTCCAGCCGCGCCGGTGCATCGCGTCGCGATTGTCCACGATCCGTGCATCCGTCGGCCAGTCGCTCTGGAAGTAGTCGGTGTCGAGGACGTTGGAGCTGGAGATCGTCCACGGCGCATCGACAGCCGCGTTGTCGGTCTTCCGCTCGACCACCGCCAGCAGGCCACGCCCTTTCTTGGCGGACACCGGCTGGATGTCGTTGCGGATTCCCTCCACCTGCGCGAGAAAGCCTCGCATCTCCGGGCTGTCGGTCGGAAGCTTGAACACACTCAGATCATCGAGCAGCATGCAGTAGTTATTGAGGGCAACCGTGTTGCCCTGGTAGGTATAGTTGGCTTCCCCGTTCTGGAGCACGGTGGACGCACCGTTGCGGGACTGGGCTCGCAGGATCAGCGAGCCTTCCGGGCCCTCCGGGAAGTAGTACCAGTACTGCTCGTGGGCACTCGCGGCGGTCGCATAGGGGCTGACGATCCGGCCGCCCGATGCCAGCGGATTGCCGCCCAAGCCAACCTGCCTGGCAGGTCCGGAGGTCGTCACAACTGTCCCGACGGTCAGCGCGCCGACCGCCGCGACGGTCACGATCCCCGTGGTGCTGCTGGCCAGACCCGCGACACTGGCCGCCAGACCCGCCTTCAGGGCCGCCGCCGGGACGGTGAGCTGGGCCGCCGCCACTTTGCTCGGCGCGGTCATCTTGCCGAACACGATCAAGGCCGCCAGGAGCGATCCCCTGCTGAATCCATGGCTGAGCAGTTCCTTCTGGAGCGCCTTCTTGGCTCGGACGAAGAGCATCCGTGTGCTGAACTCGCTGCAACCCATCGATTCGGCGATTTCGCTGTAGGCCATGCCGTCATAACAACGCATGACGAGGACCGCCTTATGGCGAGTCCGCAGCTTCTGCATGGCGCCGGCGACGATGTTCTTGAGCTCGTCGCCGACGAGCCCTTCGAATCCTTCCTCACGTTCTTGCACGGTGCCCCGACGTCGCTCCTCCGAAGCCGCTGCGTGTCTCATAGCCTTCTCCGTCCGATAGTGCCGGTGCAGCTTATTGGTCGCGATTCCGTACAGCCACGGCCAAAACCGGTCGGTCTTCTGCAGCTTGCCAAGTATCTTGCACATCTCTAAAAGGCTCTCCTGAACAATTTCCTGCGTCAGATCGTCCTTCTGAGTAAGGCGATAGACATAGGTCCTGAGCCGCTCCCTGGCGACCTGAGCGAGGTTGTTGAGGCTCTGCCGATCTCCCCGTTGAGCCTGTTCTATCAGCTCGATCTCGTTCACTTGTCTGTCCACAGCGGACTGGGTTGTTGGATCCATGGTCATCATTGTGCAAATAGGTGCCGCATCCGAGGCATTTCGTAACGCGTTTTTCCGTCACCTCGTGCGATTTTTCACCGGCCCGACCGCACAGACGCTACAAACGTCGCGACCGCACTCGAATGGTCATAACCGTCGGCCTTCACTGGCTTTGCAGAAACCGCCAGGAACCCGTGGCATCTGTTCCCATACTACGCACCCGCCGCCATCTTGGCTCGCCCGGTCCCCAGATTATACCATATCCTCGCGTTGAACTCCCACCTAAAGCCGGGGGGTTGGCGCGTCGATACACATACCCTGAAGGACCGCAAACCATGGACAGCAGAAAACACAGAGAAGGGGATTGACCGATGTCTGAGCCAGCGCGCCCCATCTTGTCGGATGCCTCGCCCAACCAGGCCAGGATCATCACGATTTGCTGCAGCGACAGCGTCAAGGACGCCGCGGCCAAGATGCTCTCTCACAACGTGGGCTGCCTGATCGTCAACGACGATCAGGGCCACTTCGTCGGACTGGTCACCGAGCGGGACATCGCCCGCCACGTGGCCGTGCGAGCCGACTCCGGAGCCCAGATCCTCGTCAGTCAGATCATGACCGCCCAGGTCGTCTCGTGCTCCCCGGGGATCACCACCAGCGAGGCCAGGCGAATCATGATGGACAATCGGATCCGCCACTTGCCCCTGATCAACAGCGGCAAGGTCGTCGGCATCCTCTCGGCCCGGGACATCATCTCCCAACAGCTCGTCGAAGACCGGACAGCCGCCGAAGAGGTGGCTATGCTCTCGAAATGTCTCAAGAGCATCGACTTGAACGAGGCCGCGGAGATCGTTGCCGCGGAGGCGCCGAAGCTCTTCGAGGCCCGCAATTCGGTTTTGTGCCTGTATCCGGCGGGCGATCGCAGCCGGGAGCCCGAATTGATCAGTTCCAACCGCTGCCCCTGCGTGGGCGGGCACCTCATGGGACCGCAGGACGTTGAGACTCGCGAATCCTCGCCCACCTACTGCCATGCGGAAATCCCCCTCGAGTGCAGCAAGTGCGGGGGCAAGGCCCCGCGCATGGTCCTGCCTTTGGACATCGTGGGCTTGCCCGAGGCTGCCACCGGCAAGGAGAAGCGTCTTTCCGGTTACCTGTGCATGTGCGGCCTGCCCGAGTCGAGCCTCTCGAATGAGGAACTGACCCAGTATAAGGCCGGGCTGACTCGCGAGATCCTCGTCGCCCACCTGACCAACGCCACCCGATATCAGCAGGCGAGACTCACCTCCCTGACCGACGCACTGACCGGGGTCGGTTCCAGGAAACTCCTGGAAGAGAAGCTGCTCGAAGAATGCGACCGGGCCAAGCGATACAAGCGGTCGTTCTCCGTGGCGATCCTCGATCTGGATCACTTCAAGATGATCAACGACGCCCTGGGACACGTCACAGGCGATGACGCGATCCGCAAGCTGGCCGAATGCGTCAAGCGGGAGAAGAGAGGACCCGACGTCCTGACCCGCTACGGCGGAGACGAGTTCGTCCTGCTGCTGCCCGAGACAAAGGCCGCGGAGGCCACCGTCCTGCTGGAGCGCGTGCGGGCCCGCGTGCGCGAGATCCGTTTCGACCAGGGAATGGGTCTGTCCATCAGTTGCGGGATCGCCGAGTGCATCCTGGAGGCAGATGAATCTCCCGACGATGTGATGCGCCGGGCCGACGTCGCCCTCTACGAGGCCAAGAACGCCGGACGCAACTGCGTCAAGCTCTGGAACGAGGAAATGGCCCGCCTGCTCAACGCCAGCGACATCGAGATCGAGCGGGTCAAGAGGCTCCAACGACGAATCATGGGCCTGTCGGAGAAGGCGGAAAAGGTGTTCATGGAAAGCATCTGGAGCCTCGTCCAGGCCCTCGAAGCCAAGGACGCCTATGCCCGCAAGCATTCCGAGAACGTCACGGCCTACTCCGTCGAGATCGCACGCACGATGGAACTGGGACCCAAGTACGTGGACCTGATCCAGCGATCCGCGATGATCCACGACATCGGCAAGATCGGCGTGCCCGACGCGGTCCTGTTCAAACCCGATCACCTCACCGGCCACGAACGCTGGCTCGTCGAGCAGCATCCGCTGGTCGCGGTGCGCATCCTCGAAAGAATGAGCTTCCTGGAAACCGAGACCTCCATCGTCCGCCACCATCACGAGAAATGGAACGGGCAGGGCTATCCCGATGGACTGGCCCGGACCGCCATTCCGCTGGGCGCCCGCATCATCGCGGTCGCGGACACCTTCGACGCTCTGACCTCGAACCGGGCTTACCACACTTCGCGTCCGATCGGGGAGACGCTCGCCATGCTGAAGGACTCCGCCGGTTACGAATTCGATCCCACCGTCGTGATCGCGATGGTCACGTGGATCGAATCGGCCGCCAAGCAACTTGGCGTCGCCATCGCAGACCTGGCCGTGGACGATTTGCTCTCAACCTGCGAGTCTTTGCGCCATGAGCGGGAGCCGGCGATGGCGTCCGTCGGCGCCGACGAGCAGGGACAGAAGATCCTGGAGAGCATCGTGCGCGAAGCGTGAGGGGTCGTTTGCCGAGGGCCGGTAGCAATCTGGCTGACGCTTCACGAGACCTGCTCTGCGGGGTTTGTGTTCCGCCCGCGACGAGGGTATAATCCTCCTGTCTGTTCTTGCAGGAGAAGACTATGCCCAACGACGGATTGGAAAAAGGCAGGTCGGGCCTATATTCCTCACCGAAATCTCCTGGTTCGATTTCGGTGAAGAATGGACACGACGAGACTCTCGGCACGCAACCAGGGTTTGAGAGGGAAAAATCGAAGAGGAGGTTCTTCCCTCTCAAAGTAGGCCCGACCTGCCTTTTTCCAGTCGGCCGAAGAGAATTCCTCGGCCTGACCGGCGCGGGTCTCGCCGCCGGCGTATTTGGCCTGAACGCATCCTCCTCCGCAGCCATCGATCCGGAAGGCTGGGACCCGAAGCGGCCCATGCTCTGCACAGGCCGGACCCTCGTAGTCCAGCCCATCCTGATGTACCGTGTCGCGGAGCCCCAACGCGCCACTTCATGGAAATCCTGGGGCAGTGTCCAGAGCGACGAGGCCGCGAGGACCGAGGCCAAGAATATCTCCAACGAACTGGCGACCCTGTGCGCGCGGGCGCCCTTCCCGGTGAAGGCTCTGCCTGTCGTGGTGGTCAAGTCGCCTGCGGAGGCTGCGAAGGTCCACGAGAACGAGTACGACGCGGTCATCGTCTACGCCGCATCAGGCTCGGGCGAACTGCTCAAGGCCTGCTTCGCTCCGAAGAAGGATCGCGACACGATCATCTTCACTCGGCGCAGCTCCGGCCCGGCCTACTACTGGTTCGAGGCCCTGAGCACCCGCTACCTCCAAACCGGCCGGCCCGAGCCTGGACGAGGATCGGAAAAAGCCGAATCGGGCCGGGAAGAGCAGAAGGTAAGAAGGTTGGAAGGTGAGAAGGTAAGCGTGGAAGAAAGCAAGACTGTCCGACCTTCCGACCTTCTCAACTTCTCACCTTCTCGCTCCGATCCGGCCTGCCTCGATCACGGCCCCGTCCACGTCGAGGACGTGGTGGTCGACGACGTGAACGAACTGCTCTGGCGGCTGCGGGGCTTGTACGGCCTGAAGAACTTCGTGGGCACTCGCATCGTCGCGCTGGGCGGTCCCTGGGGCAAGTACTCGCCTGAGGCGCCGGACGTGGCCCGCGAGAAGTACCGCTTCGAGATCATCGACGTGTCCTACGAAGCGGTGACTCCTCGCATTCAGGCCGCTCTGGCCGACCGCGAGCGAATGGCCGCCGCCAAGCGGTGGGCCGAAGCCTACCTTGCCTTGCCCGGTACGACCCTGGCCACCACGAACCAGTTCTTCGTCAACGCCTTCATGCTCTACGGCGTCTTCAAGGACCTCCTGCGCGAACACGACGCGTCGGCCTTCACGATCCGCAACTGCATGAGCACGATCATGCCGATCTCGCAGACAACGCCGTGCCTGACGCTCGGCCTGCTCGGCGACGAGGGTCTGATCGCCTTCTGCGAATCCGATTTCGTCATCATTCCCGCCGGTATCCTGCTGCACTATGTCTCGGGCCTGCCCGTCTTCATGCACAACTCGACCTTCCCGCACAACGGGATCGTGACGTGTGCCCATTGCAGCTCACCGCGTCGGTTCGACGGCAGTCGCTACGAGCCGACCCGGATCATGACGCACTACGAATCGGAATACGGCGCCGCCCCCAAGGTCGAGATCCCCGTCGGCCAACAGGTGACGTTCATCGATCCCGAGTACAGCACCGGCCGTTGGCTCGGCTTCACCGGCATCGTCCACGGTAATCCCGCCTACGAGATCTGCCGGTCCCAGCAGGACGTCGAGATCCAAGGCGACTGGCGCAAGCTCATCAGCGAGGTCCGCGACTCGCACTGGATGATGGCCTACGGCGACCACCTCAAACCCCTCGCCTACGCGGCGAGAAAGCTCGGAATCCGCTGGGAAGAATTGTGACAGGCGCGGTCGCCTTCGGGGGAGGCGGCAGCCGGCGAATCTATTGCATCTTTGCGGCGTTCCGGGTATCCTGGAATTGGATATCTTCTCGTGTCCTTGACGAGTTTCGAGCCATACCAGTCGACTGGAAGATCTTGCGCGATCGTCAATGGTATACCCTGCGGAGGCGAACGAGGGGGCAGGTATGGACGAGGGCATCGGTTTCTGCAACCGGAACAGATCAGAGAAAGGCAGACGGTTATGAGCCGGGCACAGAGTATGCGCATAGCGATGTGGGGCGTGCTGGCGATCTGCGGAACAACCGTCGGAGCGAATCCTCCGGCTAACGTGGATCTCCTCCGTGTAGCTCAACAGTGGCTTAGGGATACCCCGACGGTCGGGTTTGCAGGGGAAGATGATCTTGCTCTACCGGAAGTGATGGGCCTTGTTTTGAATAGCGAGGGTCAGCCGCTGAGTTGCGTGCTGGTGGGCGAGGACGATCTGACCGATCTGAATGGTGTGTACAGCGGCAGCGCCGTGCCGAGCCCCGCCGGCTGGATTCAACTCGATGCCTGGGGCTACACGACGGGTTACGCCAGGCTCGACATGAGCTACCAAGAGGTTGCCCTGTTCCTGGCTTGGATGACGCCCTTTCAAGCCTTGGGAAAGGTCGAGCCCGGCGAGTCGGTGGAACTCGTAGCCGACGCCAATGAGGGCATCGTTCTGACCGTGATCGTTGCGGCCGAAGATCTGTCCGAGACGCCGGCCTATGTGGGTCTGGCCGATGTCAACGTGTTGGACGTCGGGCCACTGTCCGCGCCGCTGCGACCGACAGAGGACCTATACCTGGTCCGCGCCTTTGGGCTGCAGGCATTCGATGCCAGCGGGCAGGCCGTCCCATCGGCCGAAGATCGTACATTCACGGTCGGTGTTCAGGGTATGGAGACGCCGGAATTGCCGAAGCTGGCGTGGTTCGATCGGAATTCCGGACAGTGGATGGTCATCGAGGGCGCCTGCAAGGTGGCTGGAAACAGTGAGATCACGTGTACGCTGCCAAGGCTCTGGCCGTTGTACGGTCTGTTCATCCCTGGTGATCCGCCCTATAGATCGGTGTCTGATTCTTTCGCGTCGCACACTGCGGGACCGCGGTCTCAGGTTCTGGGGGTGTCGGGTGGTGAGACGCCCGACGGGCCATACAAATCGCTGTACAAGGCATTGGAGGATCGGCTCCGTAAGCTCGAAGACGATGCAGCTACCGGCAAGCCGTCCGACCCAAGCGCAGATCCGGCAGTTCGCAGCATTCTGGAACAGATGGCTCAAATCGCACGGGAAGAGGCAGCCCTCAATCGCAACGAGACAAGCAAAATGCACCTGCTCTTCGTAGCCGGACTGGCAGGTCGGCTCGGGCACAACGACCTGTATGACTCTCTCCTGAACCTCACCGTCGAAATCGTCAACGAAATCGCCGCCCGACTACTCAGCGAAGGAGACTGTGGCAGGGTGCGAGAGATGATGCATGCCGCTGAGCAGGTTATCCTGCTCAACGGGGATCCGGCCTTGGAGCAGGGATTGATCAAGAAAATCCAATATCTTCTGGCCAGTTGCGATGTATGGCGTGGCACGATTCACTATATCTATCCCATCAGTGGGTACCTCCCCCTGACGGGCAATGAGTACGTTCTGCATTCCGGCAGCAGACTATGGATGGAAAGCCATGATGTGCGCATGGCCACGCACGCCGAGACGCACATCCTCATGGGCGAGGTCCGGACCCGTTTATCATTTCCTTGGGTGCGCTATGTCGAGCGAGACCCGGTGCCCATGTACGCGGGATGCCCCCACTTCCACGATATTCGCGTTGTCCAGGACGACCCTTCCGAACAGGACAACATCAACTGGTTCTACTTCGACGGCACGTATGACGGCTACACGTTCCAGGTGAATCAGCCGGTCCCGGCCCCAGACGCCAAACCCGTCACGATCGAGCACCAGCATTGGAGCACGTTCTTGGATGGGGATCAGAAGTGCTGGCGAGCACCCTATACTGTGACGATCATTCCGAGTGAATTCTACTCGGCTTTGATCCACAGCTTCATGTTCTTGGCAATGAGCCCGTCGATCACCTTGCAGGTGATGATCGAGACCGGCATCCACAGTGACTTCGACGGCTTTGAGACAATTCGCGGGGGAGAGCCCATCGCCAATCCAATGCCGATGCCGAATCATGGCCTGTATCCGTTCACCCAAGGCGAGGTGATCTGGAACTTCATCCATGTGCAGCGTCTACTGCCGTTCGAACCTTGAACCGGGCGTCCGAGCGGCCGGGACATTCTCAAACACCGCCATTAGCGACTGGCTAATCGAGTTCTAACACATCGCTAACACAACGCTAACAATTGCACGGTAGAAATATCTGCTCGGAACAGTTGCGGTGCGGCGACGTCTTCGGACGGGTGGAGAATGGGCGTTTTCTCGGATGGGTTTGCACTGGCTACGACGGATCAGTACAATCGGCGGCGTATGGGGTTGAGAACGACGACTATCGTGCTCTCGGTGCTTTGTGCGACCGTTCTGACCGGCTGCGGGGAGGCCGTCGATCCGAACGAGCCCCAGGGATTCCTCCAAACAAAGGGGTCCGACACGATCGTCAACGCGATGCAGGAGACCGCGGAGGAGTTCATGAAAGAGTATCCGCACGTGTTCGTCGCCGTCACCGGGGGCGGCTCCGGCGTCGGCATCGCGTCGCTCATCAACAAGACCACCGAGATCGCCACCGCGTCACGCGAGATGAAGGGCAAGGAGATCGAGATGGCCGAGAAGCGAGGCGTTCATCCGAAGGAGATCGTCGTCGCCTACGACGGCGTCGCGGTCATCGTGAACCACCACAATCCGATCGACCGCCTGACCATCGAGGACCTGCATGACATCTTCACAGGCAAGGTCGCGAACTGGAGCCAGCTCGGCGGCAAGGACCTGCCTATCGTGACGCTCTCCCGCGAGGTCAGCTCGGGAACGCACATGTACTTCAAAGAGGCGGTCGTCCAGCTCAACAAGAAGGGCAGCGCCGAGGAGTTCTCGAAAGAGACGCTCCTGCTCACCTCCTCGCAGGCCATTGTCGAGGAGGTGGCCAACAACGAAGGCGCCATCGGCTATCTGGGCATGGGGTATCTCTCCGACCGGACGAAGGCGGTGCTCGTGTCCCGTGTCTCGTCGCCCGGATTGGAAAAAGGCAGATCGGGCCTAGATTCTTCGACGAAATCTCTTGGTTCGATTTCGAGCGACGAGTTCTTCCCGCCCACGGTCCAGAACGTAGTGAACAAGACGTATCCGCTCTCCCGGCCGCTGTACCTGTACACGGACGGCGAGCCGGCAGGCGTCACGAAGCTGTTCGTCGATTTCGCCCTGGGCCCAATGGGCCAGACGAGATTCATGGCGACGGGATTTGTGCCGGTACAGCCCCGAGGCGGGGAAATCCAAAACTCGAAACTCGAAATCCGAAACAAGTCCAAATGACCAAACCCCAGAATTCAAAACGGACCATCCGGTGGGCGACAGCGTTTTCGTCATTTGGATTTCGCGTTTTGAATTTGTTTCGGATTTCGGGATTCGGATTTCGAGATTCCGGCGGTACCGACCGGCACCGGATCGGCGAGCACCTCATCGAGTGGTGCATCAAGCTCAGCGGCCTGGTGGTCGTCGCCTTCGTCTTCCTGATCTTCCTATTCCTCCTGCGGGACTCGCTGTCGCTGTTTCGTCAGTATTCCGTGAAGGAGGTCCTGTTCGGGAGCGAATGGCTGCCGATCTCGGACCCCGCCAAGTTCGGCGTGCTGCCTCTGCTCATCGGATCGCTCTTCGTTACCTTCTGGGCGATTGTGATCTGCGTCCCGCTGGGGGTGGGCGCAGCGATGTTCATCGCGGAGGTGGCCCCGAAGCCGCTCAAGCACGTGCTCAAATCGCTCGTCGAGATCCTGGCGGCGATTCCGAGCGTGGTGCTGGGCTTCCTGGGGATCATCTGGCTCGGTCCGTTCCTGCGGAGCAGGTTCGGCCTTTCTACCGGGATGTGCGGCCTGACGGGCAGCCTCCTGCTCGCCTTCATGGCGCTGCCGACCATTATCAGCATCTCTGAAGACGCCTTGGTGGGCGTGCCAAAATCCTATCGCGAGGCCGCCTATGGCCTGGGTGCGACCCGATGGCAGACCCTCTGGCGGGTGATCCTGCCCTCCGCCTCGTCGGGCATCGTCGCCGCGACCATGCTGGGAATCGGCAGGGTCGTCGGCGAGACCATGGTCGTGCTCATGGTCACAGGCAACGCGCCGGTCATGCCCAAGTCGATCCTCCAGCCCCTGCGGACCCTGACCGCCACCATCGCGGGCGAGATGGGCGAAACCGTCGGCGGGTCGGAGCACTACTTCGCCTTGTTCGCGGTCGGGCTCGTCCTGTTCGCCATCACGTTCACGATCAACTTCATCGCGGACCTGTTCTTGAGAAGGGCCCGGAAATGAACACCGCCATGATCCGCCAGCGTGTTGCGTTCTCCATCCTGGGCCTGCTGACCCTGGCCATCGTCGTGCCGATCCTGCTGGTGATCGTCTACATCGTCGTCAACGGGGCCGGGACCATTACGTGGGAGTTCCTGACCGCCGCTCCGCGCCAGGGGATGAAGGCCGGCGGGATCTTCCCCGCCATCGTCGGCACCATTCTGCTCGTCCTCGGCACGATGCTCTTCTCGTTGCCGCTCGGGGTGCTCTCGGCGGTCTACCTGGTCGAGTACGCCCACGACAACCTGTTCACGCGGATGATCAAACTGTCGGTGGTGAACCTTTCGGGCATCCCATCGATCGTCTACGGCCTGTTCGGCTTCACAATGTTCGTCATGATACTGCACCTGGGGACCTCGATCCTGGCCGGCTCGTTGACGTTGGCGATCATGAGCCTGCCGGTCATCATCACGGCGTCGAAGGAGGCCCTGGAATCGGTGCCCAACACCTATCGCGAGATCAGCCTGTCGCTGGGCGCCACGAAGTGGCAGACCGTGCGATACTGCGTCCTGCCCTATGCGATCCCGGGCATCCTCACCGGGACGGTCCTGAGCCTGAGTCGGGCGGCGGGCGAGACCGCTCCGATCCTCTTCACCGTCGCGGCCTTCTACCTGCCCAGGCTGCCCCACTCGGTCTTCGACCAGGTGATGGCGCTGCCCTATCATCTGTACGTGATCTCGACCCAGGTGCCCAACATCCCGCTATCGATCAGCTTCGCGACGGCGCTCGTGCTGGTGGCCCTGGTGTTCCTGATGAACCTCGTGAGCATTTTCCTCCGCGCCCACTACCGGAAAAAGAGGTTATGGTGAGCGAACCGGCCATCCAAACCACCGATCTGAACGCGTACTTCGGGACGCTGCAGGTCCTCAAGAGGATCACCATCGAGGTCCGCAAGAACGAGATCCTCGGCGTGATCGGGCCGTCCAATAGCGGCAAGACGACCTTCCTGCGGGCACTGAACCGCCTGAACTACCTCGTGCGGAGCTACTCCCAGACGGGCGAGATCCGCCTGGCCGGCCGGGACATCAAGGAAATCCGCGACAACATCCTCCGCAAGAAGATCGGGATCATCTTCGCCCTGCCGCAGGTGCTGCCGGTGACGATCTTCGAGAACGTCGCCTACGGGCCCAAGGTCCACGGCATCACGAGTCGCGAGCAGGTCGAGTGGATCGTGGAGGAAGCCCTGAAGAAGGCGTATCTCTGGGACGAGGTCAAGGACCGCCTGGACCAGCCGGCAGTGCGTCTGTCCGGCGGCCAACAGCAGCGACTCTGCATCGCCCGGACCCTGGCGGTCGGACCCGAGGTCATTCTCTACGACGAGCCCTGTTCCGGCCTGGACCCCATCTCCACCGCCAAGGTCGAGGACGCCATGCAGCAGTTGAAGCTCGACTACACGCAGATCCTCGTGACGAACAACACCAAGCAGGCATCCCGCGTCAGCGAGCGGTGCGCCTTCTTCCTGATGGGCGAACTGGTGGAGCTCGGCCCAACCGACGAGCTCTTCACGAAACCCAGGGACAAGCGAACGGACGACTATATTACCGGCAGATTTGGATAGAATGGAGAATGATTGTTGATGTGTGATGTTTGATTGTTGATCTGGCAAGAGGCGCGGCTCTGCCCTCTTCAAATCAAGAATCAACCATCAACAATCAGAAACCTACACTATGGATCTTGAGGCAAAGATCAAAACGGTTGACCTGAATCTCTACTACGGGCCGTTCCGCGCGCTGACGGACGTGAACATCGGGATTCCCGCTCGGAACGTCACGGCGATTATCGGTCCTTCCGGATGCGGCAAGTCCACGCTGCTCCGCTGCTTCAACCGAATGAACGACCTCATCGAGCACTCTTCCATGCAGGGGCAGATCCTGATCGACGGGCAGAACATTCTCGACCGGGACACCGACCTGATCGCCCTGCGGCGCAAGGTGGGCATGGTCTTCCAGCGACCGAACGTCTTCTCGCTGTCGATCTACAACAACCTCAAGTTCGGCCTGCGAATCCACAACCTGATGAGGAAGAAGGCCGATATCCTGCGGACCATCCAGGAGAGTCTCGAGCACGTCGGACTCTGGGACGACCTGAAGGACAAGCTCAGCCAGAACGCCCAGTCGCTTACGCTCGAACAGCAGCAGCGACTGTGCATCGCCCGGGTTCTGATGCTCAAGCCGGAGATCATCCTGCTGGACGAGCCCTGCTCGACCCTGGACCCCGGCGCGACGCTGCGGGTCGAGGAGCTGCTCCGCGTGCTCCGCGAGGAGTACGCGCTGGTGATCGTGACGCACAACATGCAGCAGGCGGCCCGTTGCTCGGATTATACGGCCCTGATGTACCTGGGCCGACTCGTCGAATTCGGCGAGACCCACCAGGTTTTCACGAACCCGAAGGAGAAACTGACCGAAGACTATATTCGAGGGGCCTTTGGGTAATGTATGATTTACGAATTACGAATTACGATTTGCTGGCGCTCCGCTGGGACAGTCCTGCCGCGAAGCGGCCTCAAGACCCAAATCGTAAATCACAGATCATAAATCGCAAATCTGGGAGTTTTTCATGGCCAGAGAAGGGTTTCATAATCGCATCAAAGAACTCGAACGCGATGTCCTGCACATGGGCGAGATGGTGATTGAGGCGATCAACCGCTCCGTCGAGGCGCTGGGGAGTCTGGACGCCAAGGCGGCCAAGAAGGTCGTCGACAACGACGCCAAGGTCAACCAGTTGCGATGGTCGCTCGAAGAGAAGTGCGTCGATCTGATCGCGTTGCAGCAGCCGGTGGCCTCGGACCTCCGCGAGATCATCGCGACGCTGAGCATCGTCCGCGACCTGGAGCGAATCGGCGACTACGCGGAGGGCATCGGCAAGATCGTCCTGCTTCACGGCGACCAGCAGCTCGTCCGACCGCTGGTCTTCCTGCCGCCCATGGCGGAGAAGGCCGTCAGCATGTTGCGACGGAGTCTGGAAGCCTTCGTCAATCGCGACGCCGACAAGGCCCAGCAGATCTGCCTGGAGGACGACGAGGTAGACCGCCTGAACGACCAGGCCTATCACGACCTCATCAATCGCATGGTGGAGAACCCCTCGGTCATCACGCGAGCCACGTACCTGATCTGGGCCGCCCACAACGTCGAGCGGATCGCCGATCGCGCGACGAACATTGCCGAGAGCGTCGTCTACCTGGTCACAGGCACCCCCGGCGAGATGAACGTCTCGCGGTACTGAGCCCGTCGGCTGTCCCAACACAGCACACAGATCAGACATTCTCCCCAGACGCCCCGTTTCCGATTGAAAACGGAGCCTCCTGTGGGTACCTTAGTTCCGATCCGCCGGCGCCCGGTCGGCAGGCAGGGCAGGTTCTGCGCCGCTTGTAGTGTGCCCGTGAGGGCATATCAATCTTCGATGTGAAGAGAACGCCTTACGGCGTCACTACAGACCCGTCCGGGCAACGTACTGCCGGAAGTCGGAGGTACTGTGTCATGGGAGGTCTTGTCATGCGTGCACGTTTCTTCAAAAGAGCCAGCATCATTTGCACTGTCGCGGCCGCGCTGTTTTCGTCCCTGGCGCAAGGCCAATGGAAGCCAGCGGACGGCCCCTTGATGACCAAGTGGGCCAAGGAGGTCTCGCCGGAGAATGCTCTTCCCGAATACCCCCGCCCACAGATGGTCCGCCAGGACTGGCTGAATCTCAACGGCCTGTGGGACTACGCCATCAAAGCCAAGGACGCGCCGCAGCCGGAGAGCTTCGACGGCCAGATCCTCGTGCCCTACCCCGTTGAGTCGGCCCTTTCGGGCGTGATGAAGCGCGTGGGTCCGGACAATCGCCTGTGGTATCGTCGGACTTTCGAGATTCCCAAAGGCGAGCGATGGAACGCGGAGGGCAGACGCATTCTGCTGAATTTCGGGGCCGTCGATTGGGACGCCACCGTGTGGGTCAACGGCACGGAGGTCGGCAATCACAAGGGCGGATATGACCCCTTCACGTTCGACGTCACCGACGCGCTGAAGGAGAACGGCCCACAGGTAGTCGTCCTGTCCGTCTGGGACCCGACCGACGCCGGCACGCAGCCTCGCGGCAAGCAGATCCGCAATCCGCACGGCATCTGGTACACCGCGGTCACCGGCATCTGGCAGACCGTCTGGCTCGAACCAGTCGCCCCCAGGCGGATTGAGGGGCTCAAACTGACCCCCGACGTCGACAACGCCAAGCTGATCGTGGAGATCGCAAGCAGGCTGACCCGCAGCGACAATGTGAAGGTCGAGGTCCTCCGCGATGGCAAGGTGGTCGCCCAGGCCAACGGCCTCAACCAGATCGAAGTCGAAGTCCCCAATCTGCGTCTGTGGTCGCCGGACGATCCATTCCTGTATGACGTGAGAATCACGCTCGGGCATTTCAACCAGCCTATCGTCCTCGATCAGGTCACAAGCTACGTCGGCATGCGAAAGATCGCCCTTCAGAAGGACGAGAACGGCATCAATCGCCTGTTCCTCAACAACAAGCCCCTGTTCCAGTATGGACCGCTCGATCAGGGTTGGTGGCCGGACGGGCTCTACACCGCGCCGACGGACGAGGCCCTCAAGTACGATATCGAGGTCACCAGGAAACTGGGCATGAACATGGCCCGCAAGCACGTCAAGGTCGAGCCCGACCGCTGGTACTACTGGTGCGACAAGCTGGGCCTGCTCGTCTGGCAGGATATGCCCAGCGGGGATCGTTTCATCGGGGGCCGGGACCCCGACATCAGGCGGTCCGAGGAATCCTCGAAGCAGTTCGACCTCGAGTTGACCCGGATGATCGACGCCTTCCGTAATCACCCGTCGATCGTGATGTGGGTGCCGTTCAACGAAGGCTGGGGCCAGTTCGACACGCCGCGAGTGGTGGACCTCGTCCGCAAGCTCGACCCGACGCGGCTCGTGAACAACGCCAGCGGCTGGACGGATCGCGGCGTCGGCGACGTGCATGACATCCACGATTACCCTGGCCCCTCAGCCCCCCGCCTGGAAGACAAGCGAGCCGGCGTCCTCGGCGAGTTCGGCGGCCTGGGCCTGCCCGTTCCCGGCCACACCTGGCAGGCGGAGAAGAACTGGGGCTATCGCAGCTTCACGAACGCCGATGAGTTGACCGACGCCTATGTCTCGTTGATCAAGAGGCTCCACCCGTTGACCGGCGCCGCGGGCCTGTCCGCCGCGGTCTACACGCAGACGACCGACGTGGAGATCGAGGTCAACGGCCTGATGACTTACGACCGCGAGATCATCAAGATGGACGCCAAGCGGGTCGCGGCGGCAAACAAGGCCCTTTACACGCCGCCCGAACCGCGGCGGATGCAGGGCGACAAGCTCATCCCGCCCGCCACCCCCTTGGTCGCGTGCGACCCGTACTTCAGCATCTGGTCACCCGCGGACAACCTGACCGACGAGGACACCACCCACTGGACAGGCAAGCCCCACCGCCTGACCACCATGGTCCGGATCGACGGCAAGCCCTACCGCATCATGGGCACCACGCCGGGCAAGGTCCCGCCGATGAAGCAAACCAGCCTCACCGTCCTGCCCACACGAACCATCTACACCTTCGAGGACGCAGGCATTGCCCTGACGCTGACCTTCATGACGCCGGCCTTGCCGGACAGCATCGATATCCTGTCCCGGCCCATCACTTACCTGACGTATGAATCCCGCTCGACCGACGGCCGGTCGCACGACGTGCAGGTCTACTTCGACGCCTCTGCGGAACTGACCGTCAACACGTCCAATCAGCAAGTGGTCTGGGCTGAGGAGGAAATGGGCGATCTCGTCGCCAGCAAGGTGGGTTCGAAGGACCAGCCGATCCTCGCCAAACGAGGCGACGACATCCGCATCGACTGGGGATATCTCTACGTGGCCGTTCCGAAGTTCGCGGTGTCCTCCCGCGCGTTTGCGGGCCGACGAGCCGTTCAGGACGGCTTCACATCCGATGGCCTGACTTCCGTCAAGGGCGCCGCCGAGATGCCAACGACCGCCGACAATATCTGCGCCGCAGTGGTCCTGAAGGCGGACAAGGTCTCGAAGAAGCCCGTCACCCGCTGGCTGATGCTCGCCTACGACGACCTGTACTCGATCCAGTACATGAAGAAGAACCTCCGCCCGTACTGGCGTCGGAATGGCTGGGAGGCCGCGGATCTGCTCCAGGCGGCTGCGAAAGACTACAAGTCGCTGACGAAACGCTGCGCAGCCTTCGACAAGGAGTTGATGGCCGACCTGACCAAAGCCGGCGGTGAGAAGTACGCCAAGCTGGCGGCGCTGGCATATCGCCACTGCTTCGCGGCGGGCAAGTTCGTCGCCGACGACAACGGGCAGCCGATCTCGTTCTGCAAGGAGAACCACTCCAACGGCTGCATCGGGACCTCAGACGTGTTCTACCCGATGGCGCCGCAGTTCCTGCTGTTCGGCCCCTCGGTGGCGAAGTCATTCCTCGTGCCGTTCATGAACTACGCCGCCAGCGAGCGGTGGAAGTTCCCCTTCGCTCCGCACGACCTGGGACAGTATCCGCACGCGAACGGCCAGGTCTACGGCGGTGGCGAACGGACCGAAGACAATCAGATGCCGGTCGAGGAGACCGGCAACCTGCTGCTGCTCATCACGGCGGTGGCAGAGATGGAAGGCCACGCCAAGTTCGCGGGGCTCTACTGGCCGCGGTTGGAGAAGTGGGCCGAGTACCTCAAGGCCAAGGGCTTCGATCCCGAGAACCAGCTCTGCACCGACGACTTCGCAGGGCACCTCGCCCACAACGTGAACCTCTCCGCCAAGGCCATCTGCGGCCTGGGCGCGTTCGCCAAGCTCTGCGAGATGAGAGGCGACAAGGCCAAGGCCACCGAGTACTCCAGGATCGCCAAGGAGTTCGCGGCCCGCTGGGTGAAAGAGGCCGACGACGGCGACCACTTCCGGCTGGCCTTCGACAAACCCGACACTTGGAGCCAGAAGTACAACCTCGTCTGGGACCGCATCCTCGGGCTGAACCTGTTCCCGGATGAGGTCAAGCAGAAGGAAATGGCCTACTACAAGCGAATCCAGAACAGGTACGGCCTGCCGCTTGACAATCGCTCGCTGTACACGAAGCTCGACTGGATCCTCTGGACCGCGACGCTCACACAGAACCGAGAGGACTTCGAGGCCCTCGTGGACCCGGTGTTCCTGTTCCTCAACGAGACGCCCAACCGCTCGCCCATGACCGACTGGTACTACACGAACGATGCCCGCAAGCAAGGCTTCACCGCCCGCCCGGTCGTCGGCGGCGTCTTCCTCCGGATGCTCTACGACAAGGCCGTCTGGCACAAGTACGCCAAACGCGACAAGACCAAGGCCGCCGGCTGGGCCCCCCTGCCCAAGCCGCCCGTGCTGGTGACGGTTGCCCCCACCGCCCAGGATGAGCCCGGATTGTGGCGATACACGACGCAGCGACCCGGCCAAGGCTGGTTCCAGCCCGAATTCGACGCCAGCTCGTGGAAAGAAGGCAAGAGCGGATTCGGCACCCGCGAGACGCCCGGCTCGATCGTCAACACCGTCTGGGACAGCCGGGATATCTGGCTTCGACGCGAGTTCACCCTGCCCGAGGGCAAGTGGGACAACGTCGGCCTGAACGTCCACCACGACGAGGACGTCGAGATCTACATCAACGGCGTCCAGGCCGCCACCGCCAACGGCTACACGACCGACTACGAGGCCCTGCCGGTGACCCCGGCGGGCAAGGCCGCGATCAAAGCGGGCAAGAACGTGATCGCGGTCCACTGCCGCCAGACCTCCGGCGGCCAGTACATCGACGTCGGCATCGTCGAGATCATCGAGCAGAAATGACCTCGTCATGATTCCGCGGGACAAGGCCCACTCGCCTTGTCCCGCGGCTTTCCAGCCGGAGGACCGACGACGGACACGCGAAAGGGAGGGAACGACCGTGGGACTGCCTTTCTCATTCCGAAGGAACGCTGGAAGCTTGATACAACCGTCGGCGGGTCTCGCCGCGACGTCACTGGCCCTCTGTGCAGTCGCGGTTACGATGGCGGCCGGTCCGCCGGATCGTATCGAACTCACGAACACCGCGTGGCGGGTGACGATCTGGCCGCAGACTCTTCGGATCGTCGGCGCCGAGACAGGGCGAGAGCCCGTGGAACTGTCCGCTGGCCAGAGCGATCTGGGGCCGGTCAGCCAACTGGCGAGAAGCAGTGACTGGGCGAGTTGGAGTCTGCGAGACGAGCATATCGCCATCGCAGTCCGCCTGGACGCGAATGATCTGCACATGCGGATTCAGTCGAATGGCGAGGGCGCGTTTACCTGGCCCACCGTGCGATTGGGGGGACAGGTCAAGGCCCTCATCTGGCCCTGCGCCGAGGGAGCCTACATCCCTCTCGACGAAGCGCGTTGGATCGACTACCTGGTCTCGCGGGGCGAATGGGACACCCTGGCGAGTCTCAGCATGCCGTTCTGGGGGCTCGATTGCGGCCAGTTCCTCCTGACCTACATCGCCACTTGTCCCTACAACAACACCATTCGTTTTGTCCGCAAAGCAGGCGAGGTGCGCGCTACCTTCACGCACGAGTTCACCCGCTTCCAGGAGCCGAAGGAGTACGGATTCGTCATTTCGCTGGGTGAGAATCGTTCACCCGTCTTGCCGGCACAGCGGTTCCGGCGCTGGCTGGTCGAGCACGGTCAGTTCGTGTCCATGCGAGACAAGAGGGAGCAGATCCCCAAGGTCGAGCGGCTCCTGGGCGCCGCCCACGTTTATCTCTGGGGCGATGGCGTTTCCCTCGACATGCTGGAACGATTCCACGAGGCCGGATTCGATCGATTGCGACTGTGCACCGATGGATGGGAGGAAGTCGAGACCGTCGCGCTGACCGAAGTGCTCTACATGGCTGTGCCCATGTACCACATGCACCTCGACGAATTCGACAAGCACGGCGCGGTCATGAAGAAACACTACGAGTTCTTCTCGCCGCTCCATCGAGAGCTCGGGTTCGCGCGCATGACGGACTTCGCCTGGTTGAGCAAAGACCGACTCCTGCAGCGAACCACCTTCGACGACAGGGTGGAGTTGATCGCGAACTACTCGACGGAAGCCGGTCGGAACGAGGGTATGACGATCCCCGGACGAAGTGTCCTGGCAAGATGGAAGCAACCCGGCGTGAGCCGACTCTACACGCCGACGGCTCACCGCCAGAGCTAGGCGAAGTGATGGACAGAATTGGAGCCTCGATATGACACATCCATCCATGACCCGAAGGGCTTTCGTAGGGACTTGCGCGGCAGGAGTGTCGGCCTTCGCCACAGTCTCTGTCGTGACGAAGAGGAGTCTGGGAAACCAGAAAGGTCGCCCGAACATTGTTCTGATCGTCACCGACGACCACGGCCGGGGCGACCTGGGCTGCTATGGGCATCCCGTCATCCAGACGCCGAACCTGGACAAGCTGGCCGGCGAGGGCGTGCGATTCACGAACGCCTTCTGCACCACCGCCAGTTGCAGCGCGAGCCGGTCCGTGATTCTCAGCGGACTCTACAATCACCACAACGGCCAATACGGTCACCAGCACGCATACCACCATTTCAGCAGTTTCGATACCGTGCGGAGTCTGCCTGTGCTGTTGACGCAGGCGCAGTACCGCACAGCGAGAATCGGCAAGTACCACGTCGCTCCGGACCACGTGTACCAGTTCGACACGGTGCTCCAGGGCAACGATCGCAACGCCGTGCAGATGGCGGACCACTGCCGGCCGGTCCTGGCTGCTCAAGACGAAAGACCTTTCTTCCTGTACTTCTGCACGAGCGATCCGCACCGTGGCGGAGGCAAGGCGACGGAACTGCCCTATCAGCCGGACCGGTTCGGCAATCGCGAGCAGGGCTACCCCGGCGTCACAGAGATCAGGTACGATCCCCAGGACGTCGTCGTTCCAGACTTCCTGCCCGATACGCCTGAGTGCCGGGCGGAACTGGCACAGTATTGTCAGGCCGTCTCGCGGATCGACCAGGGGATCGGCCGGCTCGTCGAGCATCTCAAGAGCGCCGGCCAGTACGAAAATACCGTCCTGATCTACATCTCCGACAACGGGATCGCCTTCCCCGGCGCGAAGACGACGGTCTACGAGCCGGGCATCAATCTCCCGTGCATCGTCCGTACACCCTGGCAGCGGAACAGAGGCATCACGTGCGACGCCTTGGTAAATTGGGCGGATCTGACCCCCACGATCCTGGACTTCGCGGGCGCTACGCCGGCCGACTACGAGTTTCACGGCCGATCGTTCCGGCCGGTGCTCGAAGACAGGCACGTCGAGGCTTGGGACACAACCTATGCCTCGCACACGTTCCACGAGATCACGATGTACTACCCGATGCGCGTGGTCCGCGAGCGTCGATTCAAGCTGATTTGGAATCTCGCTCACGGCCTGGACTACCCCTTCGCAAGCGACCTGTGGGAATCCGCGACCTGGCAGAGAACGACTCGCAGCGGCAGCGAGCTCTACGGGAAGCGCCCCGTCGATGCATACCTCCATCGGCCAAGATTCGAGCTGTACGACCTGGAAGCCGATCCGCACGAGGTGCGGAACCTCGCGGCCGAGCCCCGGTACAGGGATCGGCTCGATGCGATGAAAGCGAAGCTCAGGGTATTTCAGAAACAAACGAAAGACCCGTGGATTCTCAAGTGGGACTACGAGTAACCCGCGGCGAAGCTTGACAGAACCTCGCGGCGCTGGTACTCACGATGAATCTTGTGCTTCGTCATCCTGAGCCTCAGGCGAAGGATCTGGCCAATGAACGAGAGAGCACTCCTGCAAACGGCAGGGATTTCTCATTCGCAGGCCGGGTGTTTCACTTCGTTCAGCATGACAGGCTGGTACGGTCCACAATCGAACTCGTGAACGTGAAGGGGTGCACAGATGGCGCTGCTGATGGGATATGACGTCGGGAGTTCGTCGGTCAAGGCGACACTGCTGGAGGCCCAGACGGGCCGGGTGTTGGGGACAGCGACTTCGCCCGACCGCGAGCTCGAAATGATCGCCAAGAAGCCCGGGTGGGCCGAGCAGCACCCCGACACCTGGTGGGAACACGTCAAGCTCGCCACCGCCAGGATTCGCGACAAGGCTCAGTTCGATCCGTGGGACGTCAAGGCCATCGGCATTTCCTACCAGATGCACGGCCTGGTCGCGGTCGATAAGAACAAGCAGGTCTTGCGCCCGTCGATCATCTGGTGCGACAGTCGGGCCGTGCAAATCGGTCAGCAGGCCGCCAAGGCCATCGGGCCGAAAAAATGCCTCAAGCGACTGCTCAACCTGCCCGGCAACTTCACCGCCTCGAAGCTCGCCTGGGTCAAGCAGAATGAGCCGAAGCTCTATGCGAAGATCGACAAGATCATGCTGCCCGGCGACTTCATCGCGATGAAAATGACAGGCGAGATTCAGACGACGCCCTCCGGCTTGTCCGAGGGGATCATGTGGGACTTCGAGAAGGACGGACTCGCCGATTTCGTCCTGGCCAACTATGGCATCTCGACTGACCTGATCGCCGAGACGGTTCCGACGTTCTCCATCCAGGGCGAGCTGACCGCTTCCGCGGCACAGGAGCTCGGCCTCAAGGCCGGCACGAAGATCGGCTACCGCGCGGGCGATCAGCCCAACAACGCCTTGTCGCTGGGCGTTCTGGCGCCCGGCGAGATCGCCGTGACCGCAGGCACCTCCGGCGTCGTCTACGGCGTCACCGACAAGCGCAATTGCGACCCGAAGTCCCGCGTGAACGTCTTCGTCCACGTCAATCACACCGCGAAGAGGCCCCGCTACGGCGTCCTGCTCTGCGTCAACGGAACCGGCATCCTCAATAGCTGGCTCAAGCACCACGTCGGCGGCGAGTGGATGGACTATCCGCAGATGAACGAGCTGGCCGCCCAGGCGCCGGTCGGCTCCGACGGCCTGGTGATCCTGCCCTACGGCAACGGCGCCGAGCGGACGCTCGAGAACCGCAACATCGGCGCTTCCGTCCACAACTGGAATTTCAATATCCACAAGAAGGCCCACCTCCTGCGGGCCGCCCAGGAGGGGATCGTCTTCGCGCTGAACCTCGGCCTGCAGATCATGAAGGACATGGGCACGAAACTCCAGACCGTCAAGGCGGGCAACGCCAACATGTTCCTCAGTCCGCTGTTCGCGGAGGCCTTCGCGACGATCACCGGCGCGACGGTCGAGCTGTACAGCACCGACGGCTCCCAGGGCGCCGCCCGCGGCGCGGGGATCGGCGCCAGGTTCTACTGCGGTCCCGAGGACGCCTTCGTCGGTCTCAAGCCCG
>JAGOLX010000017.1:96883-110872 GCA_017993835.1 Phycisphaerae bacterium | reverse complement strand
TCTCAAGCCTGTTGTAGAGCGGATGTTGGCCGAACTGGGCAAACCCAAGGCTCGCGTCACCGTTCTTCCAGAGCCCAAGCTAAATGGTTATCCTCACGCGCTGAGTGCGATTCGCGGTGACCTGATAGATCGGTACAAGCACATTCGTCTGTGGCTGTTTCTGCCAGATGCTGATCGAGCAGGTGATTTGCGATGGCTTGAAGACGAACTCGCGGAACAAGAAGTGTGTCTGCTCTGTTGTGCGGCCCAGCCGGAGGTGGAAGCGTGGCTGTTGGCTGGACATCGAGACAGATTGTCACTTCCTTGGGCTGACGTGCGTGGGCACAAGCATCTGAAAGAAGCGGTCTTCGAACCTTTCCTAAGGGAATTTGGTGATGACCGAAGCGTAGGCGGTGGTCGTGGGGGTTTGGTTCGCGAGACGCTCCAGAACTACAGGGGGCTTCTGGAGGTTTGCCCGGAACTTGCCGAGCTTGAGAATCGCCTGCGGGCCTTTCTGGCCGCTGGAGGATAGCAGCCCACCTGTTTCCTTTTGACCTTTGTCCTGGCTTGGAGTAGTGTTACCGCCCTATGGACTGGAAACGCTGGATTGCCACAAGTCTGGGTCTGGGCTGGATGCCGGTGGCGCCGGGGAGCTGGGGCTCCTTGCCGCCTGCGGTTGTGTTCGCCCTGTTGACGTACTGCGGCGCTCCGGAGGCAACGACGACCGCGGTCATGGTTGCGATGGTTGCTATCGGGTGCGTTGCGTGCGTCCTCTGTGCGCCGGCTTCCATTGCTGCGACGGGCCGGATCGACCCGGGCGAGGTCGTCGCGGACGAATTCGCAGGGCAAGCCGTCGCGTTTTTGGGTGTGCCGCTCGTGGCGACGCGACCTCTGGTCGGCTGGGAAGGTCTCGTCATCGCGGCGTGCGGGTTCCTTGCCTTCCGCGTGATCGACATTTCCAAACCCGGTCCAATCAAGAAGCTCGAACGGTTTCCCGCGGGCTGGGGCATTCTGGCGGACGACCTCGCTGCCGGCGCGGTTGCGGCGGTCCTCACGTGTATCGCGACGGCGATTGTGGTCCGGGGGTAGCCAGCCTGCATGATTGAATGGATTGCGGTCATCGTGCTGGGATTGGTCGAGGGAATCACCGAATTCCTCCCGGTCTCATCCACCGGGCACCTGCTGCTGGCGGAGTGCGCGTTCAAGGAGTGGCTCGGGCTGCCGCACCGGTCGGACCTGTTCAATACGGTGATCCAGTGCGGCGCCGTCCTGGCGGTGGTCGTGTTGTTTACCCATCGTGTCAAGCAGATGTTCTTCGAGTGGCGAAACCCCGCGGTCCGGCGGTTCCTGTTCAAGCTCGCGGCGGCGTTCCTCATTACCGGCGTCGGCGGCGTAATCCTCAAGAAGAAGGGCCTGGAACTCCCCGAGACGGCCGGACCCGTCGCCTGGGCGACCTTGATCGGCGGGTTCGTGATCTTCGCTGTTGAGCGATGGGTGAAGGGCCGGACCCCGCAGGAGGAGATGAGCTGGGTCTCGGCGATCGTGGTCGGACTGGCCCAATTGCTCGCGGCGGCCTTCCCGGGCACCTCCAGGTCCGGGGCGACGATCCTCGCAGCCATGGTCGCAGGCACGTCTCGCAAGTCCGCGACGGAGTTCTCCTTCCTCCTGGGCATCCCGACCCTGCTGTCGGCCGGGGTCTTTCAGATCGTCGATGCCTGGCAGAACGCCCAAGCTCAGGGCGTCGAAATGGCCGAGAACTGGGGGCAACTGATCGTCGCGGGGGTCGTGGCGGCGATTACCGCCTTCGCCGCGGTCCGATGGCTGCTGCGATTCGTGCAGAGCCACACGTTCGTCGGTTTCGGGTGGTATCGCATCGGCCTGGGCCTGTTGATCCTCGTCGTCCTGCGATGATCGACGGGATTGCCCATCCGACGGTGGGGGCGGTCAGGCCGTCTGCCGGGCCGGAAGCTGGGAAATCGAGGCAAGTGTGCGAAATAGTACGCAGAATCGCGGGCGCCGGCCGAAAAAACATTTGGGAAATCGACGCAGGTGCTATAATGAAGGTGAATCAAGCCGGTGTAGGCCGCAGGTTTGGGCGCAGGACGGCTCGATGGAATGCTGAAGGAATTCTGTGGAGGGTTCTTCCCCCATGGCGACGAATAGTTTCGGCTCTCTGTGTGACGATTTCTATATCGACATGTATGTGAATACGGAGTTGGACCTGCCCACGGAACGGGATACGATCCTGACCTTTTTCGACCGAATCCAGCGTCAGTATCCGACGATGGGCCGCTTTTCCCGCAGGGACAACGGGGAGTACTGCCTGGAGGAGGACCCGGTTTCGGGGCAATACCGCTGGGTCAGCCTGGAGGTGGATCGCGTCGGTTCCGGCGCGGTGGACCCTGCGAGCATCGAGGCGGTCGGCGAGCAGAACAAGCTGATCCTGGACCTGATGCCGTACATGCTGGGGGTTACCCCGCTGGATATCGATTCCCTCGATGTGACGTTCGCGATGGATTTTGATTGCGCCGGCAATCATGACGAGGTGATCGCCGACGCGCTGTTTGGATCGAGCGCTTTTGGCTGGCTCCTGGACGGGTCCCAGGCCCGGCCGATCGTCTTCTCGCCGGCCATGGTGATCTCGCTGGGCGACGACGACCACACCCAGGCCCGCGTGAGCATCGAGTCCAAGACGAGCCTCTACGAGCCCGGCGAGAAGGAGCCGAACCGCGACGAGGCTATCACCCTGTCGCTGACGGTTCGCCAGTACCCGAAGCCCAACGAGCGATTCGATCCTGTCGCCTCTTTCGTGCGGCAGTTTCAACAGGTGGAGGAGCTGATGTCGGAACGTATCCTTCGCTACTTCGTGCAACCGCTGGCGGAGGTGATCGCACAAAGACGGTCGTCCTAAGGAGTGGGAGTTGCCTATGGCACTGGAAGCGCCCCTGAGCAAGTACAAACGACACAACTTCTTTATCGGCATGGCGGTATGCGCCGTGATGGCCTTGTGGTTCGGGTACGACGGGTATTTCAACGAGAGTTTCATCAAGGAACACAGCGACGAGCAGGGCAAGCCGAACAGCACGCTGGTCTTCAATCAGAAGTCGCCACCGTTTTTCGTCCTGGGGGCCATTTTGTGCGGCGTGTATTACTACGCCATTCGCAACAGGAAGCTCGTCGCGGCCGACGACGCCCTGATCATCGCGGGCAAGCAGAGAATCCCCTACGACGCCATCGAGAAGATCGACAAGACGCACTTCGAGAAGAAGGGTTTCTTCACCGTCACATACAAAAACGAGCAGGGCGGGGAGTCCAGGCGAACGCTGAGCGACCGCGAGTATGACAACCTCGGCTCGATCCTCGACCATCTGATTGCCAAGATCACCTAGCGAGGGTGTCCGGCGGTCTGCTGTCGAGGAACACGTTTGCAGCCGGGCGGTCCGATACCAGCTTGATTCCAGTGTCGGTCTCTGTCTGTGCTGATGCCGGCAGGGCAAGCCCCATCGCTCAGGAGGTCTGTTGCCCGGCCACGTCGCCCTCCACATTCGGCAACAAAGTGGTTGACCGGAACGCCCGGTTTCGGTAGCCTATCTCGGTTTGTCTTTTCGTGGCATGGCAGGAAGGTTTGGGGAAGTACCAGTCCAATGAATACTTGTGTCGTCGGATTGCAGTGGGGTGATGAAGGCAAGGGCAAGGTGGTCGACATCCTGGCCGAAGACAGCGAGATCGTCGTCCGCTACGGCGGCGGCTCCAACGCGGGCCACACCGTTGTCATCGGGGACAGTCGCTTCGCGTTGCACCTGTTGCCCAGCGGGTCGGTCCGCGAGGGCACGGTCTGCGTGATCGCCAACGCGGTTGTGGTGGACCCGGCGGTGTTGATCGACGAAATCGACGGCCTGGCCCAGCGAGGGATCTCCCTGGCGGGTCGCCTGTTCATCAGCGAGAACGCCCACGTTGTCCTCGACTACCACAAGCGAGAAGACCAGTTGCGCGAGGAATCGCTCGGCAAACAGAAGATCGGCACGACGGTTCGCGGCATCGGCCCGTGCTACGCGGACAAGGTCGGGCGGAGCTACGCTGTGCGGATGAGCGATTTCCGCGACCTCAAGGCACTTGCGGCCAAGCTGCGTACGATCCTCGAATACAAGAACAAGCTCTTCGCGGCCCTCTACGGCGCCGAGCCGATGAACGTGGAGACGGTCATCGAGAACTGCAAGCGTTACGCCCAGCGGCTGGCGCCTTGCACGACCGACACGACAGAACTGTTGCACACCGCCATCGGCGAAGGCAAATCGATCCTCTTCGAAGGGGCCCAGGGCTCGCTGCTCGATCTCGATCACGGCACGTTCCCCTATGTGACCAGCTCGAATTGCAGTTCGCTGGGCCTGCCCTCCGGCTGCGGCGTGCCCGCGAAACTCGTGAACCAGTACATCGGCGTCGCCAAGGCCTACACCACCCGCGTCGGGGCGGGACCCTTCCCCACGGAACTGGACAACGAGATCGGCCAGTACATCCGCGAGAAGGGCCACGAGTACGGTACGACGACGGGTCGGCCGCGTCGGTGCGGGTGGTTCGACGCGGTCGCAGCCGCATACAGTATCCGAATCGGCTCGGTCGATTCGGTAGCGTTGATGCACCTCGACACCCTCACCGGACTCAAGCAACTGCAACTGTGCCGCGCGTACGAGATCGACGGTCGCGAGACGACGTTCTTCCCCGCCAATATTGACAGGCTGGCCAAGGCCAGGCCGATCTACGAGACCACGGCGGGCTGGGACGACGACTTCAGCGACGCGACCCGTTTCGAGGACCTTCCGGCGGCGGCGCAGGCCTATGTTCGGCGGCTCGAGCAGTTCGTCGGCAAGCCCGTCGGGATGATCGGCGTGGGACCCAAGCGAAGCCAGACCATCATGAAGTCGTGCCTATGACAACGAACGACATGGACCAGAAGCTGGCGGCGACCGCGGCCCGGCTTGGGCTTCGTCCCGAGCAGATGCCCCGCAACCTTGCGATCATCATGGACGGCAACGGCCGTTGGGCGCAGAGTCGGAACCTGCCTCGCTATGAAGGGCACGGCCAGGGGGCCCGGACCGCCCAGATGATGTCTCAACGGTGCGTGGATCTGGGGATGCAGTCGTTGGCGCTGTACTCCTTCAGCATGGAGAACTGGAAGCGTCCCAAGGCCGAAGTGAATGCCCTGATGCATCTGTACGCCGAATATCTGGTGGGGATTCGCCCGACCCTCGAGCGGGACAACGTGAAGCTGATTCACCTGGGTCGGGAAGAAGGGCTGCCGCAGTCTGTCTGCGATGCCTTGCATAAGACGATGGAACTGACGCGGGCCAACACCGGCATGCTGCTGGCCCTGGCCTTGAACTACAGTGGCAGGGCGGAGATCACCGACGCCACGCGGGCCATCGCCCAGGCCTGCGTCGAGGGCCGGCTCCACCCGCAGGACATCGATGAACACTGCGTCAGCGGGCATCTGTACACCGCGGGCATGCCCGATCCCGACCTTCTGATCCGGACGGCCGGCGAGCTGCGCGTCAGCAATTTCCTCTTGTGGCAGATCTCTTACAGCGAGTTCTATGTCACCGACACCCTCTGGCCGGACTTCAACGACGAATCGCTGGATCAGGCGATTCTGGCCTACGCTTCCAGAGACCGTCGATTCGGCGCGATCCACCCAGGGACGCGGGCCTGCGACAAGAGGGATGGTGAGAAGGTCAGCGGTTGAGAGGACAAGGGCAGACGGGTGCGCCCGTCGAAACGTCCGGCTACTTCTCTGGTTTCTGCGAAGGCTATGCTCAAACACAGACTACTGTTCGGGTCCCTGATGACCGTGCTGTTCTCGGGCTTCGTCCTGCTTGATGGCTGGCTCGATGGCTCTTTGACTGCCTCGATGGCGGATGATCGACAGATCCGCGCAACGCTCGTGGCGTTGTTGGTCGTCGTCGCGGTGAGCCTGGGGGGATTGGAGTTCTCCAGGCTTGCGGCGTCGAAGGGCTTGGTCGTCCTGAATCCCGTCTGTGCCCTTGGCCTGATTCTGTTATCGACGAGCTGGTGGGGAGCGCAACTCATCTCTTTCCCGGCGATGACCTATCTTTCGCTGGCGACTGTACTTACGCTCGCCGGCATGATGCTGTGGCAGCAGGCGCGATTCGGCGTCACCGGCGTGCTCGCCAACTGCGGAATCAGTTGCTTTTGCCTGTTGTACCTCGGTCTGGTCGGTTCCTTCATCCTTGGAATCCGCGTCGATGACGGCCCGTGGGATTTCCTCGCCTTCGTTTTTATCGTAAAGTCTTCTGATATAGGGGCTTACACGTTTGGTAGGCTCTTCGGCAAGCACAAGTTAGCGCCGAGAGTCAGTCCAGGCAAGACCTGGGAGGGTCTGGGGGGAGCGGTCGCATTCGCCGTGGTTGCAAGCTTGGCGTTTGCCTGGCTTTCTGGTATAATGAGGGTTTGGATCGCCCCTCTCTTCGGGGCGCTGATGGCCGTGGTGGGACAACTCAGTGATTTGTCGGAGTCCATGCTCAAGCGTGACGCCCAGCAGAAGGATTCGTCGAACCGCGTGCCAGGGTTTGGCGGTATATTGGACGTAATCGATTCGCCGCTGTTCGCGGCGCCGGTTGCCTACCTGTTCTTCGCGGTCTTGGCTTAGCGAGAAACGGTTTTGGAAGTCACAGTACAATTGGATCCGGACAAGCAGCTCGAACTCTTCGGCCCAGCCGACAGTCATCTTCGTCTATTGCGCCGGTCTCTAGGCGTGCAGATTACCGCCCGTCAGTCGGACCTCCACATCAGTGGTACGGAAACGAACGTCCACCGCGCCACGGAGATCCTGGACCGGATGCAGAAACACCTGCTCAAGCACCGCCAGTTGACCGCGGAGGATGTCTCGGGACTGGTTGAGCAGGGGCCCCCGGCGGACCGGGCGGAAGGCAACCATGCGATTACGGTCTTCTCGAACAAGGTGATCGAGCCTTCCACGTCGGGGCAGTTGCAGTACATCGAGACGATGCTCCACAACGACATCACCTTCTGCACGGGTCCCGCGGGGACGGGCAAGACGTACCTCGCGGTGGCCGTCGCGGTTTCCATGCTCAAGAAGCGCCAGATCCGGAGGATTGTCCTGGCCCGTCCCGCGGTCGAGGCCGGGGAGAAGCTGGGTTTCCTGCCGGGCGATATCGCGGCCAAGGTCAACCCCTATCTGCGTCCGCTCTTCGATGCCATCGAGGACATGATGGATTTCGCCCAGATGCGAAAGTTCATGGAGCTCGACATCATCGAGATCATCCCGCTGGCGTTCATGCGGGGACGGACGTTGAACGAGGCCGCGATCATCTGCGACGAAGCCCAAAACACGTCCGGCCTGCAGATGCTGATGGTGTTGACTCGTCTCGGGCACGGGTCCAAAATGATCATCACCGGCGATACCACCCAGGTCGATCTGGCCGCGAACCAGCGCAGCGGCATGGTCGAGGCCATGGAGATCCTCCATCGGGTCGATGGCATCGGCACGGTGGAACTCAGCCAGCAGGATATCGTCCGGCATCGGCTGGTCCAGAACATCGTCGAGGCCTATCGCACAAGGCAGCAGGCCGTCGCCGAGCTGAAGAAACGCGAGACCTCGTGATGTCTGGGGGACCTGTACGAAGGTGTGGCGGCACGGCGTGTGTCCGCTCAGTCTGTCAACGAGGCATGTGGCATGGCATTCTTTAGAAAAACGAGCCCTCGGAGAAGCCAGGTCCGCCGGACCATCGGTAGCGAGCCGTCCTGGCGGGACGGAGTCCGCGCCGATGCCGGCATCGCGATCTCCCTGCTGCTCTGGCTGGCGTTCGTCGCGCTGTGCTTCACCGCGCTCTCGTTTGGGCTGGGCCAGCAGGGACGACATCGCTCGTTGGCGGCGTTGGCGATGCTGAACGTGCTCATGGCGATAGGAGCCGCCTTCTACGTCTGTCACTATCAGCCCCGTCTGCTTCGAAATCATGCTCGGGCCCTCGCCTTGGTGATCCTGATGCCGTCGCTCCTGGCGGTGGTGAAGATCTGCTCGTTGTCCAGCGGCGACGCGCTCTGGGGTCCCAGTTGGGGCACGGGCACCGCGGTGCTGTTCGCGATCATCCTGGTCATCGCCTATGACCAGCGGTTCTCCGTCGGGCTCAGCGCGCTGTACTGCGTGCTGGCGACGCTGGCGATCGGGCCGAAACAGGATCAGGGTTTCCAATTGCAGGGGATCGGCTTGTTCCTGACCATGCTCAGCGGCGCGGGAACCTGCTGCTTCTCGCTGCGCGAGGTCCGCACGCGGATGAAGCTGTTGGAGGTCAGCGCCCTGACTACCGTCGTGGTGTTCGTCACCGCGTCCTCCGTGGCGTATCTGAACTTCCATGGCGAGCCGCCGAAGGGGACCACCGTCTTCCAGGCGGCCGGTTTCCACGCCTGCGCCGCGTTCATCGCGGGCTTGCTGGTCCAGAGCCTGCTGCCGCTGATCGAGCGGGTGTTCCGAATCGCGACGAGTATGACCCTGCTGGACTATTCCGATGCGAACCAGCCGCTGCTGCGGAAGCTGGCGATGGAGGCGCCGGGGACGTTCAGTCACAGCCTGCTCATCGGGTCGATTGCCGAAGCGGCCGCCGAGGCGATCGGCTGTAACGGGTTGCTGTGCCGCGTCGGAGCGTACTATCACGACATCGGCAAGATCAACAAGCCCAAGTACTTCACCGAGAACGAGATGGGCTCCATCAGCAAGCACAAGGAACTCTCGCCTGCGATGAGCCAGCTCATCATCGTGGGGCACGTCAAGGACGGCGTCGAGATGGCGAAGGAATTCGGCCTGCCCGCGGTGCTGCGTCAGTTCATCGAGTCCCACCACGGCACGACACTGGTCGAGCCGTTCTATCACGAGGCCCGTCGCAAGTACGAAGACCAGGAATTGGACGAGTCCGGCAGGAAGCCCATCGAGAATCCGCCGAGCGAGAGCGAATTCCGTTATGCCGGTCCGAAACCCAGGGCCAAGGAAGCCGCGATCGTCATGCTGTCCGACGCAGTGGAGGGCGCCGTGCGGTCCCTGTCCGAGGTGACGCTGGCCAAGGTCGAGGCGGTCGTACACAACATCGCCATGAAACGTCTCCAGGACGGTCAGTTTGACGAGTGCGACCTGACTCTGCGGGAACTCAGCCAGATCGAAGCGAGCCTCTCGAAGTCGCTGGCAGCTCACTATCACGGTCGCATCGCCTATCCCACGGCGCCGGATGCGCCTGCCCCGCGTCCGGAACGAGCCTCGAAGCCGGGCGTCCCCAGAATGGTCGAGACGTGATTACCGTCCGGATCACAAGGCATTTTCGACGGGCGTCCGTGGAGGGATCGAAGCTCAAGAAGCTGGTGTGGGCGATCTGCTCGCGTTTTCAGGTCAGCCACGCCGTAATTGGCATCGGAATTGTGGATGATGCGGAGATTACCCGGCTTAACATGCAGTTCCTGGGTCACGGAGGGACCACGGACTGTCTGAGTTTCGATCTGTCGGAGGAGGCGAATCCCCAGGATGCCAGAGTCTTCGACCTGATCGTCAACGGCGAGCTGGCCGCGCGGGAGGCTGCCCGTCGGGGGCATGACGCCGGCGCGGAGGTGGCGCTGTACGTCACCCACGCGCTGCTCCATCATTTGGGATTCGACGACGCCACCCGGAAGCAGGCCGAGAAGATGCACCGGGCGGAAGACGAGATTCTTCAACATCTCGGGTATGGATTGGTGTATGATAGCGATACCCGGCCGCGATAGGTGGGCAGGCCGGCGTTTGACGGTTTCTTGAGGGGTGGCTGCTCGTGGGCTTCATCGGTTGGGCGACGCTGCTGACATGCCTATTCGTTGGAGCGACATTGTTCTTCTCCGTAAACGCCAACGCGCTGCGGGTCTTCTCCCGTTTGCGGCTGCAGGAGGCGTTCAAGAGGGCCAACGGCGAGGAACAACCCGAACTGGTCGAGAAGGTGGCGCAGAACGCGGACCGGTTGATCCTTGCCTGTGCGTTCTATCGCTTGGTCTTCAACATGGGCGCCCTGTTGCTCATGGTGGCCCTGATGCAGGCGCTGCGGAAGGAGTTGACCCTCGCGGTCTACGCCATTGCCTTCGTGGCGTCCCTGGCTATTTTCTCGGTGTTCAGCCTGGCGATTCCCTACGCATGGGCAAAGTACGCGGGCGAGAAGCTCATCAGCCGGACCTACTGGATTCTCCTGGTCTGTGCGGCGGTCGCGGCCCCCATCCTGTACATCCTCCAGCTCTACGACGGTTTCGTGCGTCGCCTGGCGGGCGTGCCCGAGGCTACGCCGGAAGACCAGCAGGACCAAATGCAGGAGGAGTTCCTGGAGGACCTCGAACAGCGACGCATGGAGGGCGCCGTCGACGAGGAAGAGCAGGAGATGATCGAGAACGTCCTGGAATTCCGCGAGAGAACGGCCGCGGAGATCATGACGCCGCGCACCGATCTGATCGCGGTCGACGTCCACGCGGACCTGGCAACGGTGCTCGACAGGATCCGCCAGGCAGGGCACTCGCGAATCCCGGTGTACGAGGGGACGATCGACAACGTCGTCGGCCTGATCTACGCCAAAGACCTTCTGTCGGAGATCGGCAAGCCGCCGGAACAGTTCAGCCCCCGGGCGAGGATGCGCGAAGCCTATTTCGTGCCGGAGACCAAGCCATTGCGGGCTCTGCTTCACGAGTTTCAAGAGCAGAAGTTGCACATGGCAGTCGTGCTCGACGAGTACGGCGGCACCGCGGGAATTGTCACCCTTGAGGACATCATCGAGGAACTGGTCGGCGACATTGCGGATGAGTACGACGAGGCCCGGCAGGAATCCGTCAAGAAGATCGATGAGAACACGATCGAGGTGGACGCCAGGACCTACGTGGAGGACCTGAACGACCGGTACGAGCTGGATCTTCCTGAGGACGAGGACTATGACACCGTGGGCGGCTTCGTGTTCTCCCGGTTGGGGTATGTCCCGAAGGCCGGCGAGGATTTCGACTACGAGAAGCTCAGGTTCACCATTGCCTCCGCCGAGCCCCGGCGGGTCAAGCGGGTCCGAATCCAGAGACTCACCGAGCAGTAGCCATGTTGACCAAGGATCGAGCGGTCTGCATCCGGACGGTGGACTACTCCGAGACGTCCCAGGTGGTTGTTCTGTTCGGGCGTCTTTCGGGGAAGATTCGCGCCATCGCCAAGGGTTCCAAACGCCCCAAATCTCCATTTGACGGCCCGATTGAGGTGCTTTCCTTCGGCGACATCGTCTTTTCCGGCGCTCGGAAGGAACAACTGGCCACGTTGACGGAGTTCCAGCCGCAGCCGGTGCGAGGCCAACTGCGCCGCTGCCTGTTTGCCCTGTATTGCAGCCAGTTTGCCGCCGAACTGGTGGACCTGCTCACCGATGAATACGACCCGCACCCGGATCTCTTCGATCAGTTCGTCCGGTTCCTGGAGGACATTGAAGAGGGCCGGCTGGACCTGAACCGCCGGGATGTTCTGATCCGCCTGATTCTCTTTCAGCTTGTCCTCTTGTACGAGGTCGGGTTGCGTCCCGTGCTGAACGCCTGCGCCAACTGCAAGCGGGTCTTCTCCGCCACCTGGGATCAGAGCTTCTTCAGCCATTCGGCCAACGGCCTGATCTGCCGGGACTGCGAAATGAGCTTCCCGGACCGGATTCGCCTGAGCACAAACGCTGCAAAATACTTGACTGACGTGAGACAAATTGCTAATGCTGATATCGGAATACTCGATGAGATCGAGACGATCCTGATTCGTCACCTCACGGAGATACTGGGGCATCGGCTGAAAATGGCGGAATACGTGCAAAAGGGAACCATATGACGGTTGCTGAAAGGACATCCGCGTTGCCGATGCAGAGGCCGCGGCTCAGGCCGGTTCCGCAGGAAGACATCTGCTCGCTGACGGTGCGAGAGCGCGTTCGCGAATGGCTGCTGGACTGGATCGCGGATGTCTTTGCGTGCCGGCGGCTTCTTGTCGTCGCGGGCATCCTCACCGCCATCGCGCTGTGCATGGACTACTGCTGCGGCGCCTACGTCACCGCCACGAAGGGCGCCAAGGTCCCGGACCTGATCCTGGACCGGTTCCAGGCGATCGATATGGGCTTTCTGTTCGTCTACGGGTACATGGCCCTGATCGTCACCATGTTCTTGTATCCGGCGTTCTTCCGCGTGCGGACCCTTCACATCGTCGCCATCCAGTTCAGTCTCCTGCTGATGCTGCGGTCCGTATTTATGCTCTTCACCCACATGGAGACGCCGGCGGGGGCCATCTCCGTGGGATTCCCGACGTTCTTCGAGAAGCTGTACTTCGAGAACGACATGTTCTTCTCGGGACACACCGCCATGCCGTTCCTCGGTTTCTACCTGTTCCGGCACAGTCCCCTGCGGTACTTGTTCTTCGTAGGGGGCGTCGTGATGGGGATCGTGGTCCTCGCGATGCATCTACACTACAGCATCGACGTGTTCGGCGCGTTCTTCATGACCTACTGTTCCTACCGGATGGGTCAAAGGCTCCTGAGAAGGCTCGACCCGACCTACCTCGGGTAAAACCAGCCCGCCCCTGTTCGTTCAGATCGAGACAGCCGCTGAGACGCTACGCCTGTTCGGCGTCGAAGAGTTCCGGTTCGCTTGCCGCCTGTTTCTTCTGCGACACGATCAACCCCAAATGCTCGCAGGCCTTGGTGGTGATCTCCCGTCCCCGTTTGGTCCGGCGGAGGAAGCCGATCTGCAGCAGGTAAGGCTCGACGACGTCCTCCAGGGTGTCGCGTTCCTCGCCGAGCGTGGCGGCCAGGGCCTCGATGCCCGCGGGCCCGCCGTCGTAGACGTTCGCCAGGGCCCTGAGGAACGACCGGTCGAGCTCGTCCAGACCCAGTGCGTCGATCTGTTCCATCTGCAGGGCGTTGTCCACGATCCTGGTGCTCAGGACGCCGGTGCCCTTCACCTGGGCGTAGTCGCGGACCCGCTTGAGCAGGCGGTTGGCGATTCGCGGCGTGCCTCGCGACCGGGCCGCGATCAGCTCCAGCGTCCCTTCCTCGCAGAGCAGCTTGAGCAACTGCGCCGAGCGGCTGAGAATCTCCGTCAGCTCGCTCGTTGTGTAGAAGTCCATGTGGTACAGCATCCCGAACCGGCTGCGAAGCGGCGCGCTGAGCAGACCCGCGCGGGTGGTGGCCCCGATCAGGGTGAAGCGCTTGAGCGGGAAGTTGATCGTCTTGGCGTGCAGGCCGCTATCGACCGTGTAATCGACGCGGAAGTCCTCCATCGCGGGGTAAATGAATTCCTCGACCGGCGTGCTGAGCCGGTGGATCTCGTCGATGAACAGGACGTCGCCCGTGTTGATGTTGCTGAGCATGCCCATGACGTCGCCGGCCTTGACCAGAGCAGGACCCGAACTGCACCGGATTCGGGCGCCCATCTCGTGGGCAACGACGTTCGCCAGGGTGGTCTTGCCCAGGCCCGGGGGACCGTAGAAGAGCATGTGTTCCAGGGGCTCGCGCCGTTGCTTGGCCGCCGCGATGGCGATCTGGAGCTTCTCCCGAACGTTCTTCTGCCCGATGCACTCGCCCAGCGACTTGGGGCGCAGCGAGACGTTGAAGCTCTCCTCGGCCTCGCTCAGAGACTGACCGCTGATGATTCTGCCTATTGCCATTGCCCCAGCTTACCGGTTCTGCGCAGAACTGCAAGGCCGCAGGGAGTTTGAAGTGTCAAGTTCGAAGCATGAAGCGACGAGGTCGGAGCCTGGTGAGTTCTGACAGACAAGTTCGGTAGCGTGTACCACGGCTATGGCGGACTTCGTTCGCTTGGCTCGGAGTTCCTTCAGGCGACAGTACAGCCATGTAGCCCAGCCGCCCCCGGCTGGGATCACCTCCGGCTGGGATCACCTCCGGCTGGGATCACCTCCGGCTGGGATCACCTCCGGCTGGGATCACCTCCGGCTGGGATCACCTCCGGCTGGGATCACCTCCGGCTGGGATCACC
>JAGOLX010000017.1:12914-96783 GCA_017993835.1 Phycisphaerae bacterium | reverse complement strand
CCGGCTGGGATCACCTCCGGCTGGGATCACCTCCGGCTGGGATCACCTCCGGCTGGGATCACCTCCGGCTGGGATCACCTCCGGCTGGGATCACCTCCGGCTGGGATCACCTCCGGCTGGGATCACCCCCGGCTGGGATCACCCCCGAGGGCGGGGTTGCCACACGGTTCGATTGCCGGTCTTGCTCATCAAAACTCATCAGAACCGCGTTCTCGTACTTCACACTTCTTACCGATTGGCGATGTACCGTTCGTACTCCTCGCGGGTGTCGACGAGTTCTAGGTCGGCGCCGCCCCAGGGGTTCTCGCCGGTGAAGTGGGTCGTATTGTAGGCGGAACTGTCGATCCGGCCCTCGGGACCCTGGATGCCCCAGTCGTCCGTCTGGTAGACCCTGGCCCCTTCGTTCTCGGCCACCCAGGTGCCCTGACCGAGCGTGGTCTGGCTCCACATATGGGCGGTGTAGTCCCTGCTGCGACTGGCGTTTTGCAGGCTGTCCATGTAGCCATCGAACGCCTGATTCGCCTCGGCGATCGACCGCTGCAGATTGCGGTTCAGTTGCTGCTGGCGGACCGCGCGGTTCTGCATTTCCTGTCCCATCCACTGCTGGTTGATCTGCAGCGTCTTCTCGATCCGCATGTACAGCGGTATCCACTCGTCGAACTCGTTCTCGGGGGCCCAACTACCCTGGACAAAGACCTGCCAGACGGGGCTCATCGACTGAGTCGAGCACGTCACGCTGAAGAGCCCTCGCAGCGTCGTTCCCGTCGGGACATTCAGGAACCGGACATGGAGGAGTCTCGCGTCGACCTGGAATCCCTGAGCCCGCAATTGCTGGACCGCCTGGGCCGTCTCCTGCACGACCTGCTCCGCTCCACATTGGCTGATGACCTGGACGTTTCGGCTCGTCTGGCCCAGCTCCAAGACGAGACTCAGTGCCTGCGGCGGCGCCTGATACGGCGCGTTGATCGCCCCGGGGATCTGCATGCCTGTCGGAATGATTGTGTGCCACACGCCGCCCATGCCATGCGTTCTCGTCTGCGGATTGTTCGTGACGATGAACTGCGTCCCCTGGCCCTCCAGGTTCCAGCCTTGGGGGATCTGGATCGAGAGGGACTGGTCGGGCAGTGCCGCTGGCCGGAGGGTAAGCTGTTTGCCCGCTCGCCGGGCTGCCTGCTGGAGGAGCGCCGCAGGCGAAAGGGTCGCTCCATCGACGACCGGCGTCTGGCCGGCCAGCCGTTGACCTTGCTCCTGTATCGTCGCCACCCCCTGCGGGGCAAATGCGAGGTTCGCCATGATCGCGGTCAGCGTGGGTCGATACTGGTTCCACACCGGGGTCTTGGCGAGCAGCAGGTAGAAGGTCCCGATGCTCTGCGTGTGGAAGAAATAGCCGTGCCCGGTGCCCTGTTCCCCGTCGTCTGTCAAGGTCAGCTCCGCCATCGTGCGTGCCCGGTCGGGCGTCGAGCTCATGTTCGTCGTCTGCAGATCGGGGAACTCTTCCCTTAGTGCCGCGATGCACTTGGCCGCCAGCGCGACGGAATCCTTGATCTCGGGGTTCATCGGGAAGGTCATGAACAAGGCAACCGCGCTCTCTTTGGGCTCCATCACAATGACGGCGTAGATGTCCTGGCCGAACATGTTGCCTTCCGTCACCTGCCAGTCGGCTGGTTTGTAGAGCACCAGTTTGCCGTCGGCGGACTGGTATTTCTCCATCGTGGGCTCGCCGGCCGTTACGGGTCCGCCGACCGTCGCAGGTTGGATGACCGTCGCGGGTCCGTTGGCTCTCGGCATATCTCCTGCCTGTACCGGCGGAATCACAGTGGCCGAGCCCACGATCTTCTCCCCGCAGGCGGGGCAGAACTTCGCGCCCGCCGGGAGCTTCACGCCGCACTTGGGACAGTGGGTCGGCGCCGCCGGCTTGGGCGGCTCGATCCTCGTCCCGCACTCCCAACAGAACTTCGCGCCGGCCTGCACCTTCGCGCCGCACTTCGGGCAACGCTGGTCCGCAGCGGATGGCGCCGTCGGGCCGACCTGGGGTCCCGGAACCGTCGGAGTGACCTGGGGTATCGGGGCCGTCGGGGTGACCTGGGGTTGCGGGACCGGCGAGACGATGGGTGGCTGGACGTTGGTCGAGACCAGCGTGATCGTGAATTCCTGCCCGTTCATCTGCATGACCTGCTGCACCTGCCCGATTCCATCGCAGTACCAGATCGTCGCAGCCATCGACTGGCCCGTCCCCATGTCCATGGAAGAGCGGACCTTGATGCAATCGAACAAGCCGGCCGGGGTCTGCACGCGCTCCTGGCCCGCCGACTCGAAGTTCGTGTTCATGGACATGCCCATCTGGTTGACCGTCGCTTGCCAGGCGTCGCCCTGGCGGTAGGGGAGCTTGATCCGCAGCACGGGTGGGTCGTACCGGAACTGCTGTCCCTGCATTTGGCTCATGTAAGACTTGACGCCCTCGGCATCGACGGCGACGTACTCCCGGGTGGTCTGCCCGGACACCGTGCTGTCGAGCATTGCACAGCGGACGGCGCCGATGTTCTCGAATCCTGCGACCTTTGTCGTGATCTCCATGCCGTTGGACATCTTATACACCCATTGGTTGCCCTCCTTCAGGGGCAGGTAGTCCGCCGCCGAAACGACCGAGGTCCAGAGGATCGACATGGTTGCTGCAAGCGTGATCGTTCGCATGATGTCCTCCCTGTGAGCCAGGCAAAAAGAAATGTCCATTGTCTATGCTGTGCCCAAACGCTGCCTCATGATATGCAGGCGGGCAAACTCTGGTCAAGGCCAAACTCAGACTTCGACGCCTTGCTTGAGACGGTAGATGAGCGGCACGAGCGTCTCCGCGGTGTCGATCTCGGGGTGTCTCTCGCCCGCCAGCTCGATCAGTTCCATGACCTCGTTGCGCTTCTCGCCCCAGGCGACGAGGATCTCGATGGCCTCCGCCTGGAAGGGCTTCAGACGCGTCTGGGCCGCCCTCGTTGCCGGCTCGGCGCCGAAGGCGAACGCCTCGAGCTTGCCCTTGAGCTCCGCGACGATCTGCTGGGCCATCTTGCGTCCGATGCCGGAGAGCGTCATGAGCACTTTCTCGTTGCCCGACTCCACTGCTGAAGCGACGTCGGCAATGGGAATGCTCAAGGCCCGCAGGCCCTTGCGGATGCCGAGCCCTTTGACGCTGGTGAACTCGGCGAAGAACTCCCGCTCGACCGGACTGAGGAAGCCGACCAGGCGCGGGATGAGATTGCCGCCGCCCAGGCTGCCTTCGTAGTACTCCATGGTGCACAAGGAGACCGTCTCGCCGATCCGGCCGGCCAGCGCGCTGACGCAATAGCCGGGCAGCATGACCTCATACGTAATGGCTCCTACCCGGACCTGTGCGGTCTCGGTGTCGAGCTGAACGAGTTTTCCTTCGATTCCGGCGATCATGGCATCGGGGATCGCTGATGTTTGATTTCTGATCTGAGAAGCACCGCGGACCAGCCTCTTGAAATCAGCAACCAACCATCACAAATCACACATCATCCTTCTCTGGCATCATCCTGTCGATCGCATTCGCACAGCACAGTGCTGCGGCCATCGCGTCGGCTACGTCGGGGGGCGAGGGCAGTTCCGGCAGGGCCAGAATCGTCTGGATCGTCCTCTGCATCTGCTCCTTCGAGGCCCGGCCGTGACCGGTGATCGACTTCTTGATCCGTGTAGCCGCGAAACTCTTGACCTCAATGTGTGCCCGAGCACACTTCTGCAATATAACGCCCCTCGCGTGGCCCATCAAGATCGCGGTCCGAGGATGGGCATAGTGCGAGTAGACCTCCTCGACCGCCACCAGGTGGGGAGTCAATCGGGTCAGCAGCGTCTCGATGTCCATGGCGATCTCGTCCAGGCGCAACTCGATCGGCAGGTCTCGCGTAGTTCTCAGCACGCCCGCTTCGATCACGGTCTCCTGGTTCCCGTCGGTCTCGACGCAGGCATACCCGCAGACCTGCAACCCTGGATCGATGCCCAGAATCCGCGTCGCAATCTCAAAGGACGATTTGTCGTTCGCCCCAATCATCAATCAACAATCATCCATCATCGATCGCCGGTCATTTCCATTTCCACTGCGTGCCCTGGGGTCCATCCTCCAGGACGATACCGGCCTCGTCGAGCTTGGCGCGGATCGCATCGGCTTGGGCGAAGTTCTTGGCCTTGCGGGCCTCAGCTCGCTGCGCGATGAACAGGCTGACGAGCTTGTCCACCGCCTGCTCGTTGACAGCGCCGCCCTCGGCGCACTGGTCCGTCACGACGCCCAGGACGTCGCCGCCGAGCTTGGTGAAAGAGTCGTGGATGGCGCCGAGTGTCTCGACCGTGGTCTTGCGGTCTTCGACCGCCTTGTTGCTGATTCGCACGAGATCGAAGAGCACCGACAACGCGACTGCGGTGTTGAGGTCGTCGTTCATCGCGTCCTCGAACTTCGCTCTCGCCTGCTCCAGTTGCCTGAGGACTTCCAGGTCGATGTCGCCTTGCGGCGCGGCGCCGAGCTTCTTTCGCAGGGCTCGGACTGCTTCGCTGATCTTCTGGTTGCCGCTGTGGGCGGCGAACAGAGCCGCATCGGAGAAATCGAGCGGGCTTCGGTAGTGACTGTTCAGGATGAGCTGGCGAATCGCGAGCGGATCGTAGGCCTGGGTCAGTCGCTCGTGGGCGCCTGCGAAGGCCTGCTTGAGCGTGATGAAATTGCCCAGGCTCTTGCCCATCTTCTGGCCGTCCACAGTGACCATGTTGTTGTGCACCCAGTACCGGACGAAGGGGGCGTCGTTGGCCGCCTCCGACTGGGCGATCTCGCACTCGTGGTGGGGGAACTGGTTTTCGATGCCGCCGCCGTGGATGTCGAGGGTCTTGCCCAGGTACTTCATGGACATGACGGAGCATTCGAGGTGCCAGCCGGGATAGCCCATGCCCCAGGGACTGGGCCACTGCATGATGTGGTTGGGCTCCGCCTTCTTCCAGAGGGCGAAGTCCGCGGGGTTCTTCTTTTCCGCGGAGACTTCGACGCGAGCGCCCGCGATCATCTCCTCGACATTTCGGCCGGAGAGCTTGCCATAGCCGGAGAATTTCGAGACGTCGAAGTACACCGAGCCGTTGACCTCGTAAGCGAAGCCTTTCTCCAGAAGGGTCTTGACCAGCTCGATCTGCTCGACGATGTGGCCGCTGGCCCGCGGACTGATGTCGGGTCGCACGCAGTTGAGCTGGTCCATGTCCTCGAAGTAGCTGCGGGTGTAGTACTCCGCCAAGGCCATCGGGTGCTTTCGCTCGGTCCGGGCGGCCTTGGCGATCTTGTCCTCGCCTGCGTCGGCGTCGTCGGTCAGGTGACCCACGTCGGTGATGTTCTGTACGTAAGTGACGTTGTAGCCGAGGTATCGCAGGTATCGCACGAGCACGTCGAAGCTGACGTAGCTCTTGGCGTGCCCGAGGTGGGCATGTCCGTAGACGGTCGGCCCGCAGACATAGATCCCCACCCGGCCCTCTTCCAGCGGTTTGAATTCTTCCGTTCGTCGCGTCAGGCTGTTATAGAACTGTAGGGCCATAAGATCCTTCATCTCAAATCCGAAATTCGAAGCACGAAATCCGAAACAAACCCAAAATCCGAAATCTCAATGACCGAAACGATGTCGCCAGCCCCGGTCCTGCTTCGGATTCTTCTCCTTATTATCCCCAGCTTGACAAGTCCGCTCAGAGACTCATCGATCACAGTGGGATACCTTCCTCATCGATCTGCAGGACGATTGGACTAACGCCCATGGGACCCTGCTCCAACTGCTCGGTTGTGACGACGAAGGTCGAGAGCACCACATCGTTCTCGAATCCGACCTCCCAGGCAACCTCCGAAATCCTCCGACGAAGGTCCGTGTCGATGTGGTCTACGACAAGGAAGACATCGAGGTCCGAGCCGGCGGTCGCATCTCCTCTGGCCCTGGAGCCAAACACGCAAAACTGGCGGATCGGCACCAATGCCGCCGCATATCGTTTGAATTCGAGTGCCGTTTGTCTATCACCAGCCGCAATCATGGCAACCTATCCGAGAGTCCTCTGTATCGCCAAACACATGGTAGCATTCTACCGAGGGGGTCGCAGGTGGTCAACGTCTGTGCGCATCACGGGGAATCGAGGTGGACCCGGATACTCGGCACGACTGATGCAGGCCCGAAGCGGGTCTGCTCGGGGAGTTTTACGCTTTGGGCCTCCAGCATGACACGCGAGCAGGGCGCTCGCTTGAAGGCGTGCGCAACACCCTGACTGCTGGTGGCTCCAAAGCGGCAAACTCCCGCCGCCCAGCCGCGCAGCGGCCCTCCGGGCCAAGGGTGGCGGACTCCGGATTCGTCCGTCCCTTCCTCTGCCAGGAGGAAACTGCCGCCTGGACGTGATCGAGTACTGCAAGGCCCTGGGAGAAGGGACCGGCATTCCCTATCAGAATCTGGTCAACCTCTACCTCCGCGAATGCGCCCGGACCGGCAAGAAACCCGCCCTCTCCTTGGCCTCTTGACTCGCTGGGAGACATTGTTCGGAGTTCCGCCTTCAGGCGGTCTTGCTTAGATCTCCGGCTTCGGCCGGTTCTGTGTTCAGTTCTTTCAGGGAGCAGGAAGAGCCGCCTGAAGGCGGAACTCCAAACGCTTACAGGGTCGGATCATCCCACCCTTGGCCGTAATCGCTGACTGGGTATTCCCGCCAGATGCGTTTCGCTTCGTCCGGATCGGTCTGGGCCAGGAACTCCGTCGCGCTGCTCCACGGCCAATCGGTCCAGCGTTCCGCGTAACCGTGATGGACCGGGTTGTGATGCACATAGTTCATCGTCGCCCAGAAGTGCCGCTCCGACCGCATCGTACGCTCCACGGCACGGAAGAACACCTTGCGTCCCCGTGTGCTCTCCTCGCCATTCCAGAAGTACGACGTGCGCCCGTGAAATTGGCCCAGTTCTCGCAACAGGGTGACGACGTCCGGCGTCTCGACCAACGCATGGTAATGATCCGGAAGCACGCACCACGCCAGTGTCTTGCCGCCGTGGGCCGTGAACAGGGCCAGCAGATCCCGGCTGAAGGTGTCCAAACGCGCTATGCTATGACCGATGTGGGGCTGGTGCTCGAAGCAGGCTGCGGTGATATGGAATCGCAGGTGGCCGGCGTCGGCGCGACGGGGCGGCGAATGCCATGGATACCCGTGCGTCTTGCGCCACGCGAGCAACTCGGCCCGCTGCTCAGGCGTAAGCTGACGCCAGCGATAGTCGGGTGGGGACATGGCAAGAGTCTACGCGACCCGCGCGACTGCCGCAAGGTTGACGGAGTTCGGAGTTCCGGCTTTAGCCGGGCGGTGTTCTTTCTGTCAGCGGCATGGATCGCGCCGCGTGAACGTGGCACTCCAAAACCCCGACCGCCTGAAGGCGGAACTCCAAACGGCGCAAGCCGGGCATCGCGTTCCAGAATCTGATCAACCTCTACCTCCGCAGATGCACCAAAACCCGCAAAGAACCTGACCTCCCTGGGTCTTCTGAATGCATGACCAATTGTCGGAGCGTCCGCCGAATCCCCCAGCCTTCTACCGGCGTCCTACAAAGACCTCCATGGATGTTCGAGGTGTGCCGTAGTACATTGCATGTTCATACCCAAACTCATCCAGGATCAGGACAACCGCGCGCTGTACTTCAAGCGACGGAGGACTCTTTCTGTCAAATACGAAGTGGATACCTTTGATGTCTCCCGCCTTTAGAGCTTGGTTGACGGATGGATACACGTCCCAGCCAGCCTCACGAAACAGCTTGTGCAACTGATCCGCGAGTTCATAAGCTTCAGGATTGCCCATGGCAGCTATGAATTCCACGCTTTGGGCACTTGAGCCTCGGAGGATCTGGACTAACTCCTTGGCGGTTGCCTGAGATAGGCGGCGTTGTACACTCCCTTGCTGCACATACACTGTGCCGGCCGCCACCTGAACTGAGTTAGGGCTATTGACCGCCGTCTGGACAATAGCCCCAGGGGAATCAGTCGTAGTGGCTGAGATTCCGTCTCCTGGATCCCGTGTAGAGAAGAAGGCGAGAAGGGATACAATCGAGGCCACTGCTCCCCAGAAGCCCACTTTGTTCCAGAAATTCAACTTCTTGTAGCGTGCCAGTAATCTCACGGCTCTTGGATACCTCAACGTCGTCGGTCACTAGTTGTGACCACGACTGTTGGTGACAATCACCGATCATTTATTGTCCGCAATACCCGCCATCGGGAGAATCTCCGTGTTCTTACAGCCCTCGCTTGGGTTTCTTACGGAGCATGGCGATCGCGGTTGCGGCCATCGCTTCGCCGGCGCCGATCTCGCCGAGACCTTCGTTTGTTTTGGCCTTCACGTTGACGCAGGCGAAATCCATCCCGAGCAAGCCCGCGATGCAGCGTCGGATCTGGCCCTTGAACGGACCGAGCTTGGGCTGCTCCGTGTGGATCGTCAGATCCACGTTCACTACTTCCCAGCCCTTCTTTTCGAGCTGCTCCTTGACCGCGTACAGGAATCCCTTGCTGTCGGCGTCCTTCCACTGCACGTCCGTATCGGGGAAGAGGGTCCCGATGTCGCCCATGCCGGCGGCGCCGAGCAGGGCGTCGACGACCGCGTGCAGGGCGACGTCGCCGTCGCTGTGGCCGAGCAGACCCGCGGGAAAGGGGATGTGGACCCCGCCCAGCATGAGCTTGCGGCCCTCGACGATCCGATGGATGTCGGTGCCGATGCCGACCCTGTATTCCGGCGGTTTCGGTTCCTCGATCACAACTGGCCCTTCGTACTGGGAATCTCCGTCCCGACGACCCTGACCGCGGCGGCCATCGCCTGCCCGAGGGCCTTGAAGATCGCCTCCGCGATGTGGTGGCTGTTCGTGCCATAGGGGACGTTCACGTGCAGATTGAACTTGCCGCTGTTGGAGAAGGCCCGCAGGAACTCCTCGATCAGTTCGACGTCGAAGTCGCCGATCCTGTGCGAGCGGTACTCCGCGTGGTAGACGCACACAGGCCGGCCGGAAAGGTCCAGCGAGATGTTCGCCAGCGCGTCCTCCATCGGCACGGAACTGTGCCCGTACCTGGCGATGCCTTTCTTGTCGCCCAGCGCCGAGAGCAGGCACTCGCCCAGGCTCAGGCCCATGTCCTCCGTCGTATGGTGGGCGTCGATGTGCAGGTCGCCCTTGGCCTTGACAGTCAGGTCGATCCGCCCGTGTTTGCTCAAGTGGGTGAGCATGTGGTCGAGGAAGCCGACTCCGGTGTCGATGTCGTACTTGCCGACCCCATCGAGGTTCAGCTCGCAACGGACGTCGGTCTCTTTCGTCTTTCGATGGATCTGTCCGGTTCTCGTCTGCATATTCGATTTCCCTATCTGGCGAGGATCTCCCGCAACGCGGCGATGAGCTTATCGTTCTGTTCCGGCGTCCCGACGCTGATTCGAAGCTTGTCGGCAATTCCCGACTGGTTCCAGTACCGCACGAAGATGCTGCGACGGGCCAACTCCTCGTGAATCGGAGCGGCCGAGCCGTTCTTGACTTGGGCGAAGACGAAGTTCGAGTGACTGTCGCGAACCGCCAGGCCCAAGCCTCGAAGCTGCTCGGTGAGAACCCGCCGGTCGCCCTTGATCTTCTCGACGTTCTCGCGGAAATACGCCTGGTCCTTGACCGCCGCAGTTGCCAGCGCGATCGACAGGGCGTCCACGTTGTACGAGTCCTTGACTTTGAGGAGCCCGTCGATCAGCCCCTTGTCGGCGATGGCGTACCCGAATCGCAGGCCCGCCAGCGAGTACCCCTTGCTCAGCGTCCGCAGGATGATGACGTTGGGAAAGTCCTTGACCAGCGAGACGCAGTTCCACTCGGCAAAGTCCGCATAGGCTTCGTCGATGAGCAGAACACCCTTGATCTCCGCGGCCAGCGAGGCCAATTCCCCCACGCGGATGAGACTCCCCGTCGGTGCGTTCGGGTTGCAGACGATGGTCATCGCCGCTCCGGCGGTCGCCAGTTTGGCGGGCAGATTGAACTCCGCGTCGAATGGGATCTCGATCGTCTCGCAGGGGTGCAACTTCGCCAGGACCGGGTACAGCGTGTACGTGGGCACCGGGTACGCCAGCGGCCGATGCTCGTCGCAGAAGGCCCGAATGGCCATCGCGAGCAGTTCGTCGCCGCCGTTGCAGCACAGGATGTTCTCGGGCAGCACGCCATGAATCTCAGCAGCCGCCTCGCGGAAGACAGTTGCCATCGGGTCCGGATACCGTCGGAGCTGTTCCGGCTTGACCTCGGCCAGTATCTTCATCACCTTGGGCGATGGCGGATAGGGGTTCTCATTGGTATTGAGCTTGACCACATCCGTCGCCTTCGGCTGAAACCCCGGCGTATACCCCGCCGCCTGTTCTACGTTGTCACGAAAATAACCCATCGTCTTGATCTCACCCAGCTCATCGCACGGAATCGCCCGACCCGTCACACGGGCTCGCGGGCGAAGCCAGATTATACGCAGATTCCAGGTTGAGCGAAAGCTCGTTTTCGACGGGGTGGTTCACAGGTGGGCAACCCGTCGTACGCGATGGCTTGTTCGTAGTGACGCCGTGAGGCGTTATCTTCCCTGCCTCGGGAAATATGCCTTCGCGGGCACACGACGGATTTGCCCTGTCAGCTTTCCTGGGTCAGGGGCGAGACCTCCTTCAATGCTCGCTCAACGACTGTTTCGGGGAAGCCCAGGTATCGCAGCAGGTCAATCGCATTCCGCGCGGGAGTGATGCCCTCTCTCAGTTTGAAGTCGAACTCCAACCCTCTATGGGTCACCTGTCCCGTGAAGTGGTAGCTCTTGAGGTGATCCTGAAGCTTCTTTGCAAGCTCCAGGTCATGCGTTGCCAGGACGACCGTCGCATTGTGCCTGGCCAGGTATTGGATGATCTCAAAGGAGGCGGCACTTCGCTCGGAGGAGTTGGTGCCAGCCAACGGCTCATCGATCAGGCACAGGGTCCGACCCTGCCTGTCGGACGACCGTATCATCTTGAGCAGGTGTTCTGCCTGCACCAGATAGTAGCTCTTGCCTTCGAGAAGACTGTCCGCATCGTTGATGAGCGAGAACACGCGGAAAAGACGCGCCGTGTACGACGAGGCAAGAGAGGTGCAGATAGTCTGAGCGAGGACGACATTCGCGCCGAGAGTCCTCAGGAACGTTGTCTTGCCCGCCATGTTCGAGCCGGTGATCGTCACGCCTCCTTCGCGGACAGTCATGGAATTGGGGATTGAGGCTCTGAGCAGGGGGTGTCTGGCGTCCTCGATTTGGAACTGGACTCCCCGTTCGAGGAATGTCGGTTCAACGTATCCGGGCAGTCCTTCACGGTAGGAGGCGACCGACTGCAGGGCGTCCAATTCCCCGAGCGTCGAATAGAGGGACTTGAGTTCGTCCCTGTGCCGGTTCATCTGCGCCATGATAGAATGAAAGATCCTGACGGTTCTCAGGAAGTAGATGTCCACATGGGCATAGAGGAGTGTCGCGACATCGGAGCTGAGCGTGCTTTCGGGGAACAGAAGAAAGGTCCTGCGCGAAATCTCTCTGACCGCGAGACTCGTCTCCTTCAATCGATCGCAGTAGTGGCTGAGGGCCGGGCAGTCGAGAGCCGCAATTCTCGATGCCGTCAGGATCATCGAACCCTGGTACCGCAGGGCGGCGACTACAAAAGCCAGGCGTGCTCGCACCCGATAGGTCGCCGCCAGATTGATTAGGTACACGACCGCGACGACCGCGATTCCTCGCGTGGCCCAGAGAAGGGGAGCGACGACGGCCGAGATCACCGCCAGCAGAGCCAGAGTGGAGTAGAGGTATCTCAGCGGCGTGGCAGGATAGGGCTCGCCCCAGAGCAGAGAGGTAATCACATTCGTATCCCATCTGCCCAACCGTTGAAGGCAGATCTGAATCTTCTCCCGGACGGCTTGATCGCTCTGGAAGAGCTGTATGATTTGCCCCCGCCGCCTCAGTTCGCCTTCGTAGAGCAGGGGGGTTCGGAGCATCTCGTAGAGGACGCATTCCCCGGGGTTGGTCAGCGTTCGGTCGAGTGTCGAGTACACCTCGTCCATGTTGAGGTCGTGCCAGGTCTGATCGTCGATGGATGAGTCGTCTTCCCCCTCGCGGGGTCGGCGAAGCCGATACAGAGTCTCGATCATCGGGAAGACCCGGTCCCTGGTCTGTTCCCTGCCCCAGTTGTCTCGTAATTGCCTGAGGGCCCGCCGGAACGCAATGTGGCGGTAGGCGCTCGCATTGGCGATTGTCAGAGGGATCAGCAGGACAAATCCCCAGTAGCAGACCGGATCGACCGTCCGACCCAGGAGCACGACCGCCACGAGTATTCCGACGGAGGCGCCGACGAGCATCGTAAACAGCAGAGAACTGCGCCGGATGAGGCCCATCGTACAGGCCAACAGAGGTTTCAGGAATCGCCGATCCATCGAGTCCCAACCATCGCTCTTTCTCCGTCTCGCAGCACACGCCAACCTGCGAGCCCACCGTCACATTGTAGGGACAAACCGGCGGAGACGTAAACAGGAATCTCGCGAAGTGAGACCAGCGGTTCAGCCGGTGTGCAGGGCGAACGAATCCCCCGTCCCGGCCTCTGCGGCGGTGTCCAGTTGGTTCACGTTGGCTTCCGGAGGAAACGCCTGTCGTGACTGACCTGTGACCAGAAGATGGCGGAGATTCCTGGACCCGGCAGGGCGGACGACACATGCTGATTCCTGTGCGGGCGCGAGACTCCGCGTGGGAATAGGGCTGGTTCCGTTTTGGCTTTGTCGGAATCGCTAGGCAAAATGCCTATTGCTCAGCCGACCTGCCGCACTATCGTATTGTCATCGGCAAACGACTGTGGAAGCACAGGACGAACGATAATCACCATCCAAAGTGAGAGGAGCGACCTATGTTTCAGCGCAAGAACCGACCATTGGTGTCTTCGGCACTGCTGATCCTCGTGGTTGTCTTTCTCGGGGACGTGAACTCTTTCACGACGACCGCCTCCGGCCAGTCCGGGCCGGCGTGGCACACGCAGACCACGATCTACCAGGTCTTCGTCGAGAAATTCACGCCCGCCGGGACCTTGAAGGGCGTGGAGAAGGAACTGGCCTACCTCCAGGACCTCGGGGTCGGCGCCATCTGGCTGATGCCTGTCTTCGAAGCCATGGACGACCACGGATACAACACGACGGACTACTACAAGATCGCTTCCCGCTACGGCACGGAGCAGGATCTGAAGGACCTGACGAAAGCCGCCCATGCGCGAGGGATGCGAATCCTCCTGGATCTGGTCATCAATCACACGGGCACGCTGCATCCCTGGTTCTGCTCTTCCGACCCTGCCAAGAGGAAGGACCATTGGTACATCTGGGCCGACAAGGACCTGCAATGGAACGACCCCTGGGAGGAAGATCCCAGCCCGGATCCGGGGGATGCCAACAAGACATGGCTCAAAGACCCCTTCGACGGCTATGACCGAAACGGCGATGGGGACGCCCACAATGACGATTACTACTACTCCGTCTTCGGCAACGGGACGGCCCCATGCTACGACTCCGCCGGCCAGCTCGTTGGTTACGGCGGCACCATGCCTGACCTGAACTACAATGACACCCCGGCGAAGAACCAGATCGTCGACGAGTTCAAGAAGGTCATGGACTATTGGCTGAAGAACGCGCAGATCGACGGTTTTCGATGCGACGCGGTGCGCTATCTGTCCGAATATGGCCCGGGCAACCAGGCGGAACAGGGCCGAACGCACGAGATTTGGCAAGAGCTGAGGACCTGGCTGAACATGAATCATCCGGCTGCCATCCTCCTGGCGGAAGCTCCCACGAAAACGTATCCGCAGATGCTCTCCTACTACGGCAGCGGAAACGAGTTCCACTGTGCCTTTCATTTCAATTTCCAGGGGGACCTGATGACGCCTGCCAGACTGGGGTACAGGCCCAATAGCTTCCTGAGCAGTCTGTATGCGATCCAGAGCCATCTACCCGCCGGAACACAGGATGTCGTGTTTCTGAGCAACCACGACCAGTTTGCGGGCGACCGGGTCGCCTCGCAGCTTGGGTCCAACGCGGCGAGGATCAAGCTGGCTGCCTCTCTCTACCTGCTGCTGTCCGGCAATCCGTCGATCTACTACGGAGAGGAGATCGGCATGACCGGAGCCGGCAACGATGCCGCCCTCAGGCAGCCGTTGAACTGGGGTGACGTGTGGTCCCAGGCCTTCGATGAAGGTTCGATCCTGAATCACTACCGACGGCTCCTGAAACTGCGCAAGGAGTATGACGCCTTGCGGGGCGGCATCGCCTACTTCGCCCACGCGCACTACTCGGGCGATGACTGGTGGGACAACGACCCGTCCGATGGGTCGAAGATCCTGGCGATTGTCCGGGAGTGGTTCGGGGAGAAGATCCTCGTCGTCCACAACTTTGGCGATAGCGATCAGCAGATCCACGTCAGTCTGGACAGCACCAAGCTCTCGATTCCCGACGGGACCCCGGCCTTCTCTCTCATGGGAACGGCGCCGGCCCAGGCGGTGTCTGCCTCCAACAGGAACTGGTACGACATGGGCACAATTCACCCGAAATGTTCCAAGGTCGTATTCTTGGGGGGCATCGGCAAGTACCGGGATACGAATGGGCAGTTCGTCACCTATGAGAATGCCCTTCAGGACGGTCACAACGCGGTCACCGTCCATTATCGCGAGGATCACTCCTCGCCTGGCTACTGCGTCCACGCCTGGGACAACAACGGCCTGGTCGGCAACAACAAGACGCCGATGACCTATGAAGGACACCACAACGGGGGACACTGGTGGTCCGCTGCAATGAGCCGGATGCCGGACGAGTTCGGATTCTGTTTCGTGGACGGCCAGGAGAATTGGGATGGAATCCCGCGGAAATACAAGAAGCAAGGCGCGGATGTTTTCGCCATGGCGGGGTCCGCCAACGTCACGACGAGCCGGCCTTGAGGGCTCGGACGCCGCGATGAGGGTGCTCCTGTTCACTCTCGCGCGGGCGGGAGTCCAGGAAGGCCGCCCGCGATTGACCAGGGTGGCTCGCCGGCTGACGGTGTGCTTCATTGTGGTCAGGTGATGCAGAGGGTGAGGACGTCCCCGGCATCAGGTTCTTGCGTGATGTGCCACGTGGTCCGGGTCAGTCTTTGCAGGAAGCGGGTGTCGTGACTGACCAGCAGCAGGGCGCAGGGGCAGTCGGCCAGGGCTGCCTCCAGGGCCTCGATGGATGGCAAGTCCATGTGGTTCGTCGGCTCATCCATGACAATGATGTGCGGCGTGCGGACCATGCCCAGCGCGAGCATGAGCTTTCGCGTTTCGCCCGGACTGGGTTCGTCGCTGGCGAGGAGTCGCTCGGGCCGGGAGCCCAGGCGGCTGACGATGTTCATCAGGTGGCCCAGTTGATCTGTGGCCAGTTGCCGGGCCTGATCGAGCAACTCCTGCGACCGGCTTGCGTCAATCTCCTGTGGTACATAGGTCTGCTGTTCCGTGGGCACACCGAGGATTGCGATGATCCGGCGCACGAGCGTGCTCTTGCCCGATCCGTTGGCTCCCGTCAAGGCGATGCGATCCGTTGGGCGGATGGTCAGATCCGGATGCCGGAGCGATCTATGTTCGCCCAAGACGATGGCGCCGGCCGGCAGATCGAGTAGGGTGTTGCGTTTCGAGGTCGAGCCGGGAAGCCAGATGCCCGTTTCATATTGCTTCTTGACGCGTGTTGTCTGCGACTTGCGTTGGGCCCGCTCCAGTTGCCCGTTCAATTGCCGCCGCAGTCTGCCGCCGACTGCGTCCTTGCTGGTGGCGCGGGCGAGGTTTTTCCTGCCCTTCGCGTCGTGGTCCTTGGCCCCCAGGCCGCGTTTCGAGCGCCGACGATCGGCCGCCGCAGCCAGTCCTTGTCTTCTTGCCGCCTCTCGACGGATGCTCTGGTAGGTCTGTCTGTCCTGCTCGTGCTGCCGGATCGCGGCTTGTCGCTCCATGTCGGCAACCTCCATCCCCTTTGTCACGCCGCCCGGCCGGACCGTTACCTCCGGCGGATCGAGGAACACGCACTGCCCGCACAGCGAGTCGAGCAGCTCCCGGTCGTGACTGACCAGAAGGCCCACTCCGTCGAACGATCGCATCGCGGTGACCACCGTGTTCTTGGCATCGGCGTCGAGGTGATTCGTCGGCTCATCGACCGCCAGGACATCGGGCTCAAGCCACAAGGCCACCGCGATCTGCGCCCGCTTGCGTTCGCCATGCGAGAGCGTCTGCCAGCGGTCGGGCCAATCGGGCCGGACACCCAGCATTTCGTGGATACGTACGGCGGTCTTCGTTCGGTCGTCGAGAAGCTCTGCCAGCCGACCCGGTGCATCATCCGTCCGCTGGGGGCAGTACACGGTCCTTGGCGGCGTCTCGACCTCGCCCGCATCCGGCGTCAATTGGCCCGTGGCCAGTTTCAACAGGGTGGTCTTTCCCGCGCCGTTGGCGCCGACCAGGCCGGACCACCCGCAGGGCAAGTGCAGAGACAAGCCCAAGAAGAGCGGCTCTGCCGCTGAGGGATAGGCAAACATCACGTCGTGGAATCGGACAAATAACCTGCTCATGGCCTTCGTTCGCAAATGCGCGGCGCAGTCGCCGATAGGGGAGCCCGTCTCGGGCAATCTCGTTGAACAACGGCTCGGCTGTATTCGTCTAATTCCGCATCGACCTGATTCCTTGATGTCGAACTTGATTGCGTCTGCTTATAGACGATAGTCACAGAGATGTCAAGCGACTGCCGCGAGCATGACGTGACGCTGAGATGGTGGGTCTGAATTGCGTAGTCTTCGATCCTCCTTGATTTCCGCGCCAACTGGGTCGCCAGAGACATCAGACCGTGATCCGATCGCGAGCAGCGCGACTGCGATATCGCTTTCGCTGTCCGCGGCGAATGTCCGGAACGGTGGTCGCCCGTCAATTCCAGGGTCGGTCTGTAAGCCGAGTTCTGTCCCCGCCCGAAGGCGGGTGGCGGTCATTTATCTGGACCGGTCGTTGCCGACCGGCTCTCCCGCCCGCGGCGCCGAGGCGCAGCGGTTCGCGGGACGCGACCTACCCGCCGGCCCTGCGACCGAAGCCGCGGATACCCGGGCCGAGTACGGCTGGTCCTTCGGACACGAGGTCCGCAGGACCGTTGTGCCGACCGGCTGCTTGGTCTTGCTGGCGGTGGGGTTTTCCCTGCCGGCGACGTCGCCGCCGCCGCGGTGCGCTCTTACCGCACCTTTTCACCCTTACCTGAGCCCTTGCGGGCCATCGGCGGTGTGTTTTCTGTGGCACTATCCCTGGGATCGCTCCCGGTGGCCGTTAGCCACCACCGTGCCCTGGGGTCCCCCAACGCGGTGTTTCGCGTTTGGGAGGCCCGCGGTCCAGCTCGGACTTTCCTCGGCGAGTGGCGTTATGCCAGACGCCGCGACCGCCCGACCGGCCCTGGAATTGACAAGCGACCATGAATCATCGATCATTTCAAAGAGCGTTGTGCCCAACCTCAGGTGATTGTACCGCATTGTGCCCGTTTGCTCCACCGTCGCGTGTTCCGATGTTGCCCCGCTCGGCTGAACGCGGTATTCTACCGTCTCTACGCTGCGCCGCCGGTTGGCGGGGTGCGTCTGTTCGAGGATTGTGTATGTGGCAGATTATCCTGGTCGGAGTGGGCGGATTCGTGGGCTCGATCCTGCGATACCTCGTTTCGGGCTGGGTCCAGGGGCTCGCAGGCTCGCCCACGTTCGGCTACGGGACGCTGAGCGTCAACGTCGTGGGCTGCCTGGCGATCGGCCTGCTGGGTGGCTGGGCGGACAATGCGGGCCTGCTGGGCTCTTCGGCTCGCCTGTTCCTCCTCATCGGCGTCCTGGGCGGATTCACGACGTTCTCCACGTTTGGCTACGAGACGATGGCGCTGCTCCGGGACAAGGAAATGCTCAACGCGTTGCTGTACGTCGGGTTGCACCTGTTGCTGGGGTTCGGCGCGGTGGCGCTGGGCTACGGACTGTCGACTTGGAAGGGGTGAACCATGCTGCCGAAAGAGGGGCAACTCCTGCGGATCTTCATCGGCGAGAGCGACCGGCACGAGGGCAGGCCGCTCTATGAGTGGATCGTGCGAAAAGCTCGAGAGCATCACATGGCCGGCGCAACGGTCGTCCGCGGACTGGAGGGGTTCGGCGCCCACAGTCGTATGCACACGGCCAAGATCCTGCGTCTGTCTCAGGATTTGCCCATCGTGATCGAGATCGTCGATACGAAGGAGAAGATCCGCGGCTTTCTCGAACTCGTCGATGCGGCGGTCCCGGAAGGAATCGCCACGCTGGAAGATATCGAGGTCCATTTCTATCGGGCCGGCCGGGCGGAAGCGTCGCCTCAATCGGAGATCGATGGCTGAATTCCGGCACTACATCCTGACGCGGTTCAACGCGGATCTATACGACCCCGCGGCCAAGTTGAAGATCTCTCGCGAGGAGTGGATGGACCATCGGATGCGGCTGTTCACGACGATCACATTCCCTTCCCTTGCAGGGCAGAGCTGCCAGGATTTCACGTGGCTGCTCCTGATGGACCGTCGCACTCCCGAGCACTACCTCCGCGTGCTGGAGGGCGCCGGGTACCCCAATCTCAAGCTGGTCTACTGCGATCCAGGACGGGCGCCATGGCTGCAAGATCTGGAGCCGGGCGGTCACGACCTCATCACCACGCGGATCGACAACGACGACGCCTTTCATCGGGATGCCGTCAAGGCCATTCAAGATGCCTGGCGTGCGAAACACGCGGAGCAGACGAAGCCCTGGCTGATCGTCTTTCCGTTCGGCCTGATTCTGGACTTGGCCGACCGGAAGATGTACGTGATGGAGTACTGGTTCAATAACTGCCCGACGCTCGTGGAGGACTCGCACGATCCGGGCACCGTGTATCGGTGGCAGCACAGCGAGATCCCGCCGACGGTGCCCAGGCACTTCCTCAAGGAGAGACCTTCCTGGCTGCAGGTGGTTCACTCGCAGAACCTGCTCAACGCGATCCGCAGCGACAACCCCCTGCGGATCGTTCACGAGGAGCTGCCTGCCAGGCTCGAGTTCCTGCGTTGCTTCGGCGTCGATCCCGCCCGCCTGCCGAGCCCGTGATGCAGTCAATCGGCGCGGAGGACCTCGGTGTGCCTGCGGAACCGCTTGTCGTCGGTCTGCGTGTGGTCCATCCGATAGTGTACGCCGCGACTCTCCTTCCGCAGTTCCGCGCAGTGGGCGACCAACATGGAGGTCGTGAGCATGTTCTGGCATTCCCAGCCTTCCGGGGCATCGAAGACCTTATCCATCACGTAGCGATGCCAGAACCGGATGATTTCCTGGGTCTCCGCCAGCGGCTGGGCCTTTCGCGTGATGCCCACGTTGCGCCACATCAGGGACCGCATCGAGTTGCGAACGTCCGACGTGTCGAGCCGGCTGCGGTCCGACGCGGGAATGTCGTACCGGATCACCGGGTGCTTGAGCGACGTGATGTCGCTCGGTTCGCTGGTGGAGACCGCCTGACCGGCGAGCTGGCCGTACACGAGTCCTTCGAGCAACGAGTTGCTGCCGAGCCGGTTGGCGCCGTGCAGGCCGGTCGAGGCCACTTCGCCGCAGGCGTAGAGGTTCTCGATGTTCGTCCGGGCGAAGGCGTCGGTCCTGACGCCGCCGACCATGTAGTGGGCGCTCGGACGGACCGGGATCAGATCGTGACTCACATCGATGTCGAAGCTCTCGCACAGGTCGCTGATGAGCGGGAACCGCCTGGCGAAGAACTCCTTGTCCAGATGGCGGATGTCCAGGTAGACGTGCGTCGCGTCGGTCTTTCGCATCTGGGCGAGGATGGCCCGGCTGACCACGTCCCGCGGGGCCAGCTCCCCGGCCTCGCTGTAGTCCTGCATGAACCGTCGGCCCTTGGTGTCGAGCAGATAGGCGCCCTCGCCGCGGAGGGTCTCCGTGATCAGCGCCCGCGACGCGCCTGCGATGTAGAGCGTCGTGGGGTGGAACTGCACGAACTCCAGGTCTCGCAGGACCGCTCCCGCCCGGTACGCCATGGCCAGTCCGTCCGTCGTCGCGACCGCGGGATTGGTGGTCTCGCGGTAGAGCTGGCCGCCGCCGCCGGTGGCGAGGATCGTATTGGCCGCCCAGACGATCTGCAGGGTGCCTTCCCTGGTTCGCCCGAGGATGCCGATGCAGCGATTCTCCTTGCCCGCGGCGCCGTTGCGCGTCGGATCGGAGAGCAGATCGATGGTGAAGAAGTTCTCGATGACGCGGATGTTCGACTTGCTCTTGACCTTGCGGATCAGCGTCTCCGCGATGGCCCGGCCGGTCTCGTCGCCATGCGCGTGCAGAATTCTCGCGTGCGAATGGCCGCCTTCGAGCGTGGTGTCGATGTGCCCGTTGACCTGGTCGAAGCCGGCGCCCCATTCCTGCAACTGCCTGACCAGCTCGGGCCCCTGGCGGACGACCTGCTCGACGACTTGCGGATCGGAGAGGCCGCCCCCGGTGCGGAGCGTGTCGGCCACGTGCGCCTCGAACGAATCCTCGGCGCGCAGCACGGAGGCGATGCCGCCCTGGGCGTTCCAGGTGTTGCTCTCCTCGATGCCGGCCTTGCAGACGAGGATGACGTTGCGCCGGTCGGAGGCCTCGATGGCCGCCCGCAGTCCGGCGACGCCTCCGCCCACGACCACGCAGTCGGTGAAGAGTTGGCTCGTCGAGATCGAATCGATGTTCACCAGGTACCGTCGCGGCTCGCCGAAGCGAATCGGCTTGGCCGGCGCCGGACTCTGTCCTTTGTCTTGCTCACTCATGGCGTCCATTGTCCTGCCGAACGGCGGTCTCGAAGACCCTCCGCCGGAATAAAAACAAACCCGTGGGGCAATCCCCACCGGCGAACGCGCCGGACCCGTATGGAGCCCACCACGACGCCTTCGCCGCAAAGCCGTCTATGATACCCGAATCGCAGCCGCTTGAGAACTCGCCACTGAAGATTCCCAAGATCCTCAAGAGGGCACGTGCCGAGGGGATCGCGGACTCGACGCTCGACCGGGCCAAGGTCTCTCTCGGCGCCTACACGCGACGGCAGGTCGCGCAAGGGCATCAAGAGCACCAAGAACCTCAAGAGCCTCAAACTTCCGAACTTGAGGTTCTTGAGGTCCTTGGGGTTCTTCGCTCAGAAACCCAAGGACGCCAAGCGCCAAAGGCCACGGAGAGGGCGGGCAGGGGGCTCAAGGGGCTCAAGATGCTCACATTGAGATCCTTGATCTTCTTGAGCCTCTCGGCCTTCTTGGGAATCCGTGGGGGGTGTGATTCCTGTCTGTCGGTCGGTTCCTTCGAGCCCTGCGAATCGACTCCGTCATTCCTGCGGACGCAGGAATCCAGGAACCATGGGACTAGGCGCGACTTGGTGAGTGGATTCCCGCTCCTCTGGAAACAGACGGACGGACAACGGAGCAAAACGCGCCAAGTCGTGTACTGGAAAAGACTTGTGTGCGACGTGGCGAAGCAGCACAATTTCCATCCCCTTCGGGTGGGCCAAAGGACCATGAACGGCTTCGCGGGAATGACACCCGCGTGCCCCGTGCAGGTCTCACCTGTGTCATCTGACATCTGTCATGTGCGTTTTTGAGCTGAGAATCCAGATGACACATGACAGATGACAGACACACAGGACGCCGACGGGACACTCGTCACGACTCTGTCATTCCTGCGCGCGCAGGAATCCAGAGACCGCGGGACTGGGCGCGACCTGGTGAGTGGATTCCCGCTTTCGCCGAATGACATAACAGGGTGGGAAGGACATAACGAGGGACCGGTCACAACCGACCCTTCGTCCGTGAAGAGGCTCAAGGGGGTCAAGAGCACCAAGAGCACCAAGAACGCCAAGGTGAAGTTCTTGAGGTCCTTGAGGTTCTTGCTCGCGTAGGGCGCGTACCATGCACCAAGTCCTGCATCTCCGAGAGGACAAGGGTGCGTATCACGCAGCCTGCGGCTATTTCGTCTTTCGGGTCAGGGTGATGTCGCCCGCGAAGAGCCGCTCGTCACCGGCGTGCTTCGTCACGAAGGCCTGCAAGTCCTTCGTCGAGGCCGTCAGGATCGGGCGGTCGTCGACGACTTCATGTTCCACCGCGGCCGGCTCGGCCTGGATCAATTCCTTGAACTTGTCGTCATCCGTCATGCGAAGCGTTAGTTTCTCGCCGGTGGCGTCCACCCGCAGGAACGTGTGAACTCGCTGGAAGAAGAAAACGTTGTAGACGAGCGGCGTCTTCTCGGGGTCCAGCTCGCCCGAGGGGTATCGGTCGGGGAACACGTCGAGGAATCGTCGGTCGCCCAGCTTGACCAGGCAGGCCACGAACGAGCCCTTGCGACTCTCCTCGTCCGTGAGAGTCAGGCGGTAGAACTTCGTGATGTCCTCCTTCCAGGGTTCCAGCAGCGGGTTCTCCTTGGCCGATTCGTCGAGCCGGGAGAATTCCCACGTCGTCTCCGGGTCGTTAACATCGTCCACCCACGTCCCGACGAGCTTCTCGTCGAAGGTGATCTCATCCTTCGTGAACAGAGGGTGCAGCGAGACGATAGGCACGCAGCCGGCCATCAACGCCGCCAACACATAGAACGCGAGTTTCTTCGCTCTGGTCATGGTCTCTCCTTTCACTTCGAGTTCGCACGGACTACAATCATCCCTGTCGGTCATTCTACTACAGTCGTGCAAGAGAAGAAAGGACGAGCCTCATGTCATCATTGTTCGTGCTGCTGCTGGCCGGGGTTTCCTTGACGTTCGCATCCTCAGGCAACGAACCGGTGGGCGAGATCGGGCCGGGACGATACATGACGCCCATCCACCAGGTGCTCACGCCCACCGGCATCCAGGTCGAGTTGCCCGGCATGCGTCCGCAGGCTCTGGCGCTCAGTCCCGACGGCCGCCTGCTCGCGACGTCGGGCAAGACGCAGGACCTCGTCCTGATCGATCCGAAGACGGGCCAGATCAAGCAGCGGATCGCTCTGCCTTCCGGGGAGCTGCTGGACCCGAACGACGTTTCCTCGCACATCCTCAAGCCCGACAAGTCCGGGCAGCTCAGCTTCACCGGCCTGGTCTTCAGTCCGGATGGCTCGCGGATCTACCTCTCGAACGTCAAAGGCGACGTCAAGGTCTTCCAAGTCCGCGCGGATGGACAGGTCGCCGGTCTGCGTCCCATCGCGTTGCCGGCGGCCAATGCCCCCTGGCGGAAGGAGGAGATCCCGGCGGGCCTGGCGATCTCGCGGGATGGTCGTCGCCTGTACGTGGTCTTGAACATGTCCAATCGCCTGGCGGAAATCGACACGCAGACCGCCCAGGTGCTGCGGATGTGGCCGGTGGGCGTCGCGCCCTACGACGTCGTCCTGGTCGGCAGCAAGGCCTACGTGAGCAACTGGGGCGGCCGGGTCCCGGACAAGGACAGTCTCACCGGTCCCGCCGGACAAGGGATGCGGGTGCGAGTCGATCCCGTCCGACACATCGCCAACGAAGGCTCGGTCTCCGTGATCCGTCTCGACCGGGACGCGCCCGTCGCGGAGATCATGGTCGGCCTGCACTCTTGTGGCCTGGCCGTCTCGCCCAAAGGACGCTACGTCGTCGTCGCCAACGCCGGCAGCGATACGCTCAGCGTGATCGACACCCGTACGGACACGGTGGCAGGAACGATTTGTGCCAAGCCAAACCCTGCTGACCTGTTCGGCGCCAGTCCCAATGCCCTGGCCTTCAACCCGTCGGGCGACACACTCTACGTCGCCAACGGCACACAGAACGCCATCGCGGTGTTCCGCTTCCATCCGAAGGAGGCGAAACTCCTGGGCCTGATCCCGGTGGGCTGGTTCCCCGGCGCGATCCTCTACGATGCGCCGCGTCGTCAGTTGGTGGTTGCGAACATCAAGGGAATCGGCTCGACGAGGAGCCTCAAGGATGCCAGCGTCAACGAGTACAACAGCCACCAGTACCATGGGACACTCTCGCTAGTGCCTGTTCCCAAGGCCAAGGAGCTGCCCATGCTGACGGGCCGGGTGCAGGAGAACTATCGGTATCCCCTCTTGAAGGAGGCCGCGAAGCCGGCGCGAGCGAACCAGCCCGCCCGCCCGGTCCCGGAACGGGTCGGCGAGCCGTCCGTCTTCGAGCACGTAGTCTACATTATCAAGGAGAACCGCACCTACGATCAGGTCCTCGGCGATGTCGCACAAGGCAACGGGAATCCGTCGCTCTGCATCTTCGGCGCCGAAATCACACCCAACCAGCACAAGATGGTCCGCGACTTCGTCCTGCTGGACAACACCTACTGCTCGGGCATTCTCAGTGCCGACGGCCACCAGTGGTCGGACACCGCCTTCGCCACCGACTACATGGAGAAGTCGTTTGCGGGATTCCCTCGCAGCTACCCTGACGGCATGGAGGACAGCGACGTGGACGCGCTGGCCTATGCCCCCTCGGGTTTCATTTGGGACAACGCGCTGGCGGGCGGCAGGTCGCTCCGCGTCTACGGCGAATTCGCCATCACGGAAACCTCGTGGGCGACTCCCGGAAAGACAGGCAGGCCGACGTTTCTGGACTACTACCGGGATTTCGTGGATCAGACGCACCAGATCAAGATCGGCAGCCGGCCCGCGATCGAGTCGCTGCGACCCCACCTGAACATGCAGACGGTGGGCTGGGACATGGACATCCCCGACGTCTTCCGAGCGGCGCAGTTCATCAAGGAGCTGAAAGAGTACGAACGCAGCGGCAAGCTCCCCAATCTGATCATCATCTGCCTGCCGAACGACCACACGTCCGGAACGCGGGCGGGCGCGCCGACGCCTGCGGCCCAAGTGGCGGACAACGACCTGGCCTTCGGGCAGATCGTCGAGGCGATCAGCCATGGTCTGTTCTGGCCCAAGACCTGCATCTTCGCCATCGAGGACGATCCGCAGGCCGGCTGGGACCACGTCAGCGGCTACCGCACCACGGCTTACTGCATCAGTCCGTACACCAAACGCGGCGCCGTCGTCAGCACGCAGTACAACACGACGAGCATTCTCCGCACGATGGAGCTGATGCTGGGCCTGCCGCCGATGAATCAGATCGACGCCACCGCGACGCCCATGAGCGACTGCTTCACCGACACGCCGGACCTCACGCCGTATGTTGTGGTCCCCACGAATGTCCCACTCGACCAGATGAACCCGGAGCCCAAGCAGATCTCGAACTCCCTGATGCGGCGGAACGCAATCGTCTCCGCGAAGCTGCCTCTGGGAGAGATCGACCGGTGCCCCGAGGACGTCCTGAATCGCATCCTCTGGCACGCGATGAAGGGTCCGCACCAGCCCTATCCGCAGTGGGCGGTCCTCACGGACATCGAGGAGGAGGAAGAGGAACGCGACTGAACTGGGTTTGGCATTGGGCGGACGACAGGCCTCTGTCATCCTGCGCCAAAGGCGAAGGAATTGGGCGTCGAAGGAGACGTTTCACTCGCACTCGAACGCACGTATGTGTTCGTGCGCCAGATGCTTCGCTTTGCTCAGCATGACAAATGCTGCTTGGAGCATGAAATGCGGTGAGTCATCGGTCTGCGTTGACCGCGTCGAGCATGGCGACGATGTTCTCCGGCGGGACGTTGGCCAGGATGTTGTGCACCTGCTGGAAGACGAAGCCGCCGCCGGGGGAGAGGGTGCGAACCTGGTTCCTGACGTGTTCCGCCACCTGCTTGGGACTGGCGCCGGCGAGGATCTCGCGGGTATCGCAACCACCGCCCCAGAAGGTGAGATCCCGTCCGAATTCTGCCTTCAGTTCCGCCGGATTCATCCCGGCGCAGGTGATCTGAACGGGATTGATCGTGTCGAGGCCCGCTTCGATAAGGTGGGGAAGCAACTCGCGGACGCCGCCGCAGCAATGGAGCATGACCTTGACGTTCGCAAGCTCCTTCGCGCGATTCCAAAGCACCTTGTGCCGCGGTTTGAAGAACTCGCAATACATCTTGGGACTGAGCATGGGACCCGTTTGCATGCCGAGATCGTCGCCGAAGAGGATGATGTCGATGGAATCGCCCACCGCGCCGAGGAACTTCTCCAGGTTGGCCAGATGGATCTCGACCAACTGGTCGAGGAAGCGATGGGCCTTTTGGGGCTCGCCCGCCAGGAGCATGAAGAAATTGTCCGCCCGGTAGAAGAACTGGCCGGTCTCGAAGAGGTTGCCTCCGAACAGGCCGATGATGGCCCGGCTGGTGCTCTCGCGGAGGCGTTTGGCTCCCTTGCGAAGCGCCTGTGGATCGACCGGGCCGGGCGGGGCCGCGACGCCGGTCCACATGCACTCTCCAAAGGCGTCCACAATAGACTGATGATTGATAATGGATGATTGATGATCGCAAGCGAAAGACGCGGACTGCTCTTCAATCATCCACGATCCATCATCCTTCATCAATGGGAAATGCGTCTGTTCGAAATAGAGCGTGCCGTCGGGCATGTGGGCGAAGACCTTCCCGGACTCGGACAGGATAACCCACCGGTCGGGCCGGCGCTCGATCCGGGTCCAGGCGGGGACGAGGCAGTCCGTGCCGTCAGGCAGAGTCCAGGGCTTCCACGAGTCGTCGGTGAGGGCGAACCCCCGGCCCATTTCGATGCAGTCGATGCCGAAGCGGTCGAGCACGTCTTCATCGACGACCGCCAGTTGCTGGATCACGTCGTAGACATGGATGGGTCTCGGCGGCAGACCCAGGTACTTCCGCAGCTTGGGGTACGCCATCGCGGCGATACCCGATGAGCGGTGTCCCGACAGATCGATCGGGACGCGGTCGGGTTCGACGTGGTTCAACGCGGCCAAGACTCTTTCTCTCGGTGTCATGGAGGGCATTATAGTGCGTCCGCAGGCCATTTACAATTTGCGATTTGCCATTTACTATCTGGCTGACGCCGTGCGAATGTGCCGAATCAGAAATGGTCGATGATGGAACTTGAGGGGCCAACATGTCTCGTTTGAATCCAAGCCAGTTTGTTCTTGTGTTGTCGATGTCGCTTGCGTTGGCGGGGTACAACCCCGGCGTGTGGGCGCAGGACACAGGCAGTGTTGGCGGTGTGACGCTCTGGGAGATCGGGAAGGGGGACGGGAGCAACGCGGAGTTCGCCCTGGCGCCCGATGGCTACTCGCGGTTCAAGAGCAATGCCTTCTTTGTCGTCGGAGTCTCGACGCCGAATGAGGACTGGCCCTACGTGCAGCCCGGCCCATCGGACAGTTGGGCAGGGGCGCGGTCGCACACTTCGATTGTGCTCTTCGGTCTGAAGACCCTCCCCGCAGAGGGCCAATGCCGGCTCCAGTTCGATCTGATCGACACGCACAGCGCGGGTCCGCCCAAACTGCAAGTGAAGGTGAATGGGCAGGCGTTCGAGCAGTCTCTGCCCAAGGGGGCAGGGGACGCCTCGATCAATGGCCAGCCCGAGAAGGGCCGCGAGCACGAGTTCGCCATTGCCTTCCCGGCAAGTCTTCTCAAGATCGGCGACAACGAGGTTCGCATCACCACACAGTCTGGCAGTTGGATGCTCTACGACTGCCTGGAACTGGTCGCGCCTCCCGGCGCGGAACTGGGCGACGTACAGTCGCGAACCCTTCTGGACGAGGTCCGATCCGTGCGGGCATTGCGGGAGCAGGATGGCCGGCTGTTCCAGCCGGTCACGGTGACCCTGCGCCATTTCGGAGACGAAGCGGACGGCGTCGTGCGGTTTACGAAGGGGCCTGCGAAGTCTGTGCGTCTGACCCGTGGGGTGCAGGAGGTGGAACTGACGGCCGACGCGGTCGAGACCCCGGTGAAGGGCCAGGTCGCGGTCGAGGTCGGCGGCAAGACGGTCGCGACCCGCGAGGTCTCGCTCAAGCCGGTGAGGAAGCTCACGGTGTACATCACGCCGCACTCGCACACCGACATCGGCTACACCGAGATCCAAACCGCCATTGAAGCCAAGCAGGTGCAGAACCTCGTGGACGGTATCGCCGCGGCCAGGCGGACGGCGAGCTATCCCGAGGGCTCGCGTTTCGTCTGGAACGTCGAGGTCCTCTGGGCGGCCGATCTCTACTTGCGGCGGCTCAATGACCAGCAACGTGCGGAGTTCCTGGATACGGTCAAGAGCGGACAGGTTGTCCTCAACGGGATGTATCTCAACGAGTTGACAGGCTTATGCCGCCCAGAGGAGTTGGTTCGCCTGTTCAAGTACTCGACCGATCTGGCCGCGAAGACCGGCGTGCCGATCGACGCCGCGATGATCTCCGACGTCCCCGGCTACACCTGGGGCACGGTCACCGCCATGGCGCAGGCGGGCATCCGGTACTTCTCCGTCGCGCCGAACTACTTCGACCGCATCGGCACGATCCTCCGCGAGTGGGAGAACAAGCCGTTCTACTGGGTGGGACCCGACGGCCAGTCCAAGGTGCTCGTCTGGATTCCCTTCTGGGGCTACGCGATGTCGCACCGCTACGGACAGATGTCGCCCCGGCTCGTCGAGGACTTCTCCGACGGTCTGGAGCAGCGTGGCTATCCGTTCGATATCGCCTACGTGCGCTGGAGCGGCCATGGCGACAACGCCATTCCCGACCCGGCCATCTGCGAGTTCGTCAGGGATTGGAACGCCAAATACGCCTGGCCACGATTCGTCATCTCCGGCACGAGCGAGGCGTTCCGCGCGTTCGAGCAGCGTTACGGCGACAAGCTGCCTCTCGTGCGAGGCGACTGGACGCCATACTGGGAGGACGGCGCGGGCTCCTCTTCTCTCGAGACCGCGATGAACCGCGCCAGCTCCGACCGGCTGACGCAGGCGGAGACGCTCTTTGCGATGCTCAAGCCCTCCGAGTATCCTGCGGCCGCCTTCGAAGATGCCTGGAACGCGGTGCTTCTGTACTCCGAGCACACGTGGGGCGCCTGGTGCAGCGTCAGCGAGCCGCAGCGGAAGGAGACGCTGGAGCAGTGGGAAATCAAGCGAGGCTATGCGGAATCCGCGGACAAGCAATCTCGCGAGTTGCTGGCTGCGGCGGTGAGCGCCGGCGGGGATGCAGTGGATGTCTTCAACACGCTCTCCTGGCCTCGCACGGAGTTGGTGACCCTGTCGAAGGATCTCTCCGCCGCGGGTGACCGGGTTATCGATGAGTCGGGCAAGGCCGTCCCGTCGCAGCGGCTGGCTTCGGGCGAACTGGCCTTTCTCGCGAGGGATGTGCCGCCTCTTGCGGCCCGTCGCTTTACGGTGGTCTCCGGCGCGCCTCGCACCAAGGGGCGGGCCGCTGCGCAGGGGGCCATACTGAACAACGGTGTCGTTCGTGTCCGCGTGGATGAGCAGACCGGTGGCATCGTCGAACTGACCGCGAAGGGTATCAAGGGCAACTTCGCCGACACCAGCGGCGGCGAGGCCCTGAACGACTATCTCTACCTGATCGGCGACGATCTGAAAGACCTCCAACGCAATGGCCCGGCGACCATCCGCGTCGGCGAGAACGGCCCGCTGGTCGCTTCGCTGGTCGTCGAGTCCGCCGCACCGGGCTGCAAGAAGCTCGCGCGAGAACTGCGAGTGGTCGCCGGACTCGACTATGTCGAGATCATCAACACTCTGGACAAGGAGCGATTGCAGGCGAAGAGTTATCATGCGAAGGAAGGCAAGGAGAGCGTCAATTTCGGATTTCCCCTTGCGGTGCCGGGTGGGGAGGTGCTGCTCGATCTCCCGCTGGGCGTGATGCGTCCGGAGGCGGACCAGATGCCGAGCGCCTGCAAGAACTGGTTCACCGTGGGTCGCTGGGCGGACGTCTCGAACGCGGATTGCGGCGTCACCTGGGTGACGCTCGACGCGCCGCTGTTGCAGGTGGGCGGGATCACCGCCACGCTGTTGAACTCGCAGACCGACCCGAACGTCTGGCGTTCGCACGTCGAGCCAACGCAGAAGCTGTATTGTTGGGCCATGAACAATCACTGGGGTACCAACTATCGCGCCTATCAGGAGGGCCCGACAGTCTTCCGGTTCGTGTTGCAGCCGCATCGGCGGCGCGATGTCGCCCAGGCGTCACGCTTTGCCACAGGGTTCAGCCAGCCGCTGCTGGCGGTTCGCTCGCAAGGCGCGACGCCCTCGGGCAAACCGCTGCTGACCGTCGAGCCGGACGAGGTGATTGTGACAGCCCTCAAGCCCAGCGATGACGGTCGCGCGTTGATCGTTCGTCTGTTCGACGCTTCGGGAAAAGGACATTCCGCTCGGCTCAAATGGGCCGGCGTGCAACCGACCGCCGTGTTTCTGAGCGACACGAGCGAGCGGGCGGGCGAGCGCATGGGCAAGCGAGTCGTGATCCCCGCGTCCGGGCTCGTCAGCCTGCGCGCCGAGATCGAATAGTAGCATGGGCATCCTGCCCATGTCTTCCGAGATCACGGGCGAGATGCCCTTGCCACTGGAGAAGACGCATGATCAGATCCGTTCTGGCTGTGATGGTGCTCTGCGGCCTGATGGTTCCAAGGAGTGCATCGGCTGAAGTCCGCGAGGTCATCATCACGTTCAAGACGCACTTCGACATCGGCTACACGGACTTCGCCAGCAATGTCGTGCAACGTTACCGTGCGACGATGATCGACCAGGCCCTGAAGGTGGTGGACCAGAATCGCGGCCTGCCGCGGGAGCAGCAGTTCGTTTGGACAATTCCTGGCTGGCCCATGGCGAAGATCCTCGAAGACTGGGACGGCCAGACCGCCGAACGCCAGCAGCAGATTCTCCTCGCATTCAAAGACGGCCGATTCGTAGTCCACGGCCTGCCCTTCACGACGCACACGGAGTTGCTGGAGCCCGAGGACCTCGTGCGAGGGCTCGGCTATGCCTCCCGGTTGTCCCGCGAGGCGGGCTTGCCCCTCCCTCGCGACGCGAAGATGACCGATGTCCCGTGCCACTCGTGGATCATGCCCACGCTGCTGCGACACGCCGGCATCGAGTTCCTGCACCTGGGCTGCAATGCCGCCAGCAGCTCGCCGGACGTGCCGCCACTGTTCTGGTGGGAGGGCCCGGACGGCTCTCGCCTGCTGACGATGTATTCCGCCGCCGGGTACGGCACCGGTCTGGTCCCTCCTGGAGATTGGCCTTATCGCACCTGGCTGGCGCTCGAACATACCGGCGACAACCACGGCCCGCCCACGCCCGACGAGGTGAAGAAGTTGCTTGCGGAAGCGGCGCAGAAGCTGCCCGGCGTGAAGGTCCGCATCGGACGACTGTCCGACTTCGCCGACGCGATCCTCGCGGAGAAGGCCGACATCCCGGTGATTCGAGGCGACATGCCGGACACCTGGATTCACGGACCGATGTGCGATCCCAAAGGCGCGGGGATTGCGCGAGGCATCAGGCCCGACATCGGCTCTGTCGAATCTCTTGCCACCCTTCTGCATATCTGGGGTGCGTCCGTGTCCGCGGCTGACTGCGCCCGGCTTGTCGCGGATGCCCGCGAGAAGAGCCTGCTCTATGGCGAGCACACCTGGGGCGGCGCCCTGTCCTGGGTCACGAAGTATGGCAGCGAGACGAAGTGGGACTACGGCGACGCCTGGAAAGCGGATCGTGCGGCGGGCCGATTCTCGAAGCTGGAGGCATCCTGGGCGGAGCACACGAAGTACATCATGCAGGTTTGCCATGACATCGTCCCCCTTATCGAGAACACCCTGCGCACGCTCGCGGAACAGGCGGGTCCTGACGGGCGTCGTATCGTCGTGTTCAATCCGCTGCCCTGGCAGCGAAGCGGTATCGCATACGTGCCGTTCGCCGGCCCGGACCTTTCGGCCTTACGACCGGCGGATGGGGGGCCCGCCGTGCCGGTAGCTGCGGTGGGGGATGGCAATGACCTCTATTTCATCGCCCCGGACATCCCGGCGATGGGCTATCGCACCTTTGTCCCCGGCGAGACGGCGCAGTCCCGAGGCGATTTGTACAGCGACGCCCGCGCAGGCGTCATCGAGAACGAGTATCTGAGAGTTGCGCTCGATCGCGCTCGCGGCGGCATTCGCTCCGTGGTGGACAAACGCACGGGGCGCGAACTGGCGGATCAACAGTCCGATTACTCGCTCGGCCAGTATCTCTATGAGCGTTTCGACGCGGATCAGGTCGCGGCCTATGTCAATGCCTACGTGAAGAGCCGTTCGGACTGGGCGGTGGCCGAGCTGGGCAAACCCGCTATGCCGCCTGCCGACAAGGTCCCGCACCGGGCTGCATCGCCGCGATACGCGGACGTGGACGTGACGCATTCGCCCATCTCGGTCACGGCCACCATGCACTCCGCGCCGACCGCGGAGTTGTCGCACGCGGTGACGACCAGGGTCACCCTCTATGCAGGCGAGCCTTACCTCGACCTCGAAATCACCCTTCACGACAAGCCGGCGGACAACTGGCCGGAAGCAGGATGGATCTGCCTGCCGGTGAACGCGGCCAAGCCGCAGTTTCGCCTGGGCCGGTTGGGCGGGATCGCGGACCCAGTGCGGGACTTCGTTCGAGGCTCGAACCACGACCTCCAGGCGATACACACGGGCCTGACTGTCGCGGACGAGCAAGGTCGCGGCGTGGGCATCTGTTCGTTCGACAGCCCGCTCGTGAGTCTCGACCGGCCGGGGATCTTCAAGTATTCGCCTGACTCTGTGCCTGGCAAACCGGTCGTGTTCTTCAATCTCTTCAACAACCAATGGACCACCAACTTCCGCCTCTGGAATGAGGGCACTTGGACGACGTCAGTCCGACTCTGGGCGTTCGACCGCTTCGACGCGCAGTCCAGCCTGATCATGCCATCGCTCGAAACCAGGTATCCGCTGCTGGCGGCTGCTGCCGAGGGAAAGGCCGGCGTGCTGCCCGCCACCCAGAAGGGTGTGGAGCTTTCGACTCGCGGTGTTCTCGTGACGGCGTTCGGCCCGAATCCGGACGGCCCTGGCACCGTGTTTCGGCTGTGGGAGTACGCAGGCGCAGGACGACAGTGCCGGGTGCATCTGCCGTCTGGGCTTGATGTCGATGCGGTTCAGCCGGTCACCCTTCGCGGCGAACCGGTCGGCGAGCCGATTCCCGTGAAGAACGGGGAGTTCAGCGTGGATCTGGCCGCGTTCGCTCCGGCGAGTTTCGTCATTCCAAGCACATCAAAAGGGAGTCTGTAGAGCATGGACACACATTCCGTCGACCACAGTCAGGCAGGCAACGAACGTGGCGGGGCACTGCTGTTGACCAGCGCGATCATCGCGGCGCTGGGGTCATTCCTGTTCGGGTTCGATACTGCGGTGATCTCCGGCACCACAGAGGCCCTGAAGGACCTCTACTTGCTTTCCAAGGTTCTCGTGGGCTTCACCGTCGCCAGCGCGCTGATCGGCGCTGTGTGTGGCGCCCTGCTGGTCGGCAGACCGTCCGACCGGTGGGGACGACGACCCGTGTTGACTGTCCTGGCGGTCTTGTACCTCGTGTCGGCTCTCGGCTGCGCCATCGCCTGGGACTGGTGGTCCCTGCTGTTCTTTCGTTGGATTGGCGGCCTCGCCTTCGGCGGGGCATCGGTCGTGTCGCCTGTCTACATCACGGAGATCGCTCCGCCCCGACGTCGCGGCCTGCTGGTCGCCGTCAGCCAGTTGAACATCGTGGTGGGAATCCTCGTGGCGTATCTGTCCAACTACCTGGTGGCCCGCGCCATGGGAGCGGAGCACCCGGCCGCATGGCGATGGATGTTCGGCATCGAGGCGGCGCCCGCGGCGGCCTTTTTCGTTGCCTCGCTCCTGATCCCGGAGAGCCCTCGCTGGCTCGTCAGAAAAGGAAACCGCACGCAGGCCGAGGCGGTCCTGACGCGGTTCGGGCATGAGGACCCATCACGCGAGGTCGGGGAGATCGAGCAATCGCTCGCATCGGAGAGGCTCGGTGGCAGAGAGAATCTGCTCCAACGCAAGTACCTCAAGCCCCTGTTGCTGGCGGCCATGATCGCGGCCTTCAACCAGCTCGACGGCATTAACGCGGTGATATATTACACCGCGGACATCTTCCGGATGGCCGGCGCAGATAAGACCAGCGCCCTGATGCAGTCGGTGATCGTCGGCCTGACGAACCTCGTGATGACAGTTTTGGCAATGCTGCTGATCGATCGCGTGGGGCGCAAGTCCCTTCTGTTGGCGGGCTCTGTGACCTTCGTCTTGTCCCATGCCCTGGCAGCCTGGGTGTTCTATACGCACGCTCAAGGGTGGATCGTCATCGTCGCTCTGATGGGAATCGTCGGATCGCACGCGTATTCCCAAGGCGCGGTGGTGTGGGTCATCATCAACGAGCTGCTGCCCAACGCGGTTCGCGCCTCGGGCTCGGCGGCCGCGTGCTTCCTCATCTGGCTTCTGTGCATCGCCGTAACCTGGGGGTTCCCTGTGGTGGTCGGCGAGTCGACCGATCCGGTGGTGGCCGCAAGGTCGGCCGCCCCGGCGTTTGCGTTCTTCGCCGTGATGATGGTCGTGCAGTTCTTCCTGGTGCTCAAGTACCTGCCTGAAACCAAGGGCGTCTCGCTGGAGGAGTTGCAGAAGCGTCTGGGTGTTGAAGACTGAAAGAGACAGGCCCACGTTGCGTCATCCACAACGTGGGCCTGTGCATCTCATGGACATTGCGGGAATCAGACCATGTCTTTGAGATTCTTGAGGGCGCGAATCTTCACGACGTTCCTGGCCGGCTTGGCCTTGAACATGGTCTCTTCGCCGGTGAAGGGATTGATGCCCTTGTGGGCCTTCACGGCGGGCTTCCGCACGACGACGAGCTTCATCAGGCCGGGGACCGTATAGGCGCCGGGGCCGCGGCTGCCGAGGCTCTTGCTGATCTGACCGGTCATCGCCTCGAATACCGAGCTCACTTGTTTCTTCGTCAACCCGGTCGCCTCGGCGATTCCGGATACGACTTCACTCTTGCTCATCGGTTTGTCTGCCTTCTTCTGCGCCATACCCCGTGGCCTCCTTGCAAGTGACAAAACAGGAAAACGGTTCCAATACGCTGCGGATTCCACTACACGAATATCGAAATCCAGCACCTGCTTAAGGCTTTTCCCGGTCCTTGTCAAACAAAAATCGCGTTTTTCCCGAGACTTTTTGCATGCCGCGACGAAATGTCTCTGGAATTGCCTGCTCCGGCGCCTTGGTTGCCTACCGCACGAGGTGCCTGTACTTGATCCGATGGGGCTCGTCGGCGGCTTTTCCAAGCCTCCTCTTTCTGTCGGCTTCGTAGTCGGAGTAGTTCCCTTCGAACCAGCGGACCTCGCTGTCGCCCTCGAATGCCAGGATGTGCGTCGCGATGCGGTCGAGGAACCACCGATCGTGGCTGATCACCACGGCGCAGCCTCCGAATCGCTCCAGTGCCTCCTCCAACGCCCGCATGGTGTTGACGTCCAGATCGTTCGTGGGCTCGTCCAGGAGCAGGACGTTCGCACCTTCCTTGAGCAGGCACGCCAGGTGAACGCGGTTGCGCTCCCCGCCGGAAAGGGCGACGACCTTCTTCTGCTGGTCCGTCCCGAGGAAATTGAATCGGGCCACGTAGGCCCGCGAGTTCACCTCGAGCTTGCCGAGCCGGATCGTGTCGTTGCCGCCGGAAATGACTTCCCAGACCGTCTTCTGGGGGTCGAGCGTGGTGCGCTCCTGGTCCACATAGGCCAGCCGCACTGTGTCTCCCATGGTGATGGTGCCGCCGTCCGGCGTCTCCTGGTTCGTGATCATCTTGAAGAGCGTCGTCTTGCCGGCGCCGTTCGGGCCGATGATGCCGACGATGCCGCCGGCGGGCAGATCGAAGGACATGTTCTCGAAGAGCACGCGGTCGCCGTAGGCCTTGGACACCTTCGCCGCCCGGATTACCAGAGTGCCCAGGCGCGGCCCCGGCGGAATGTAGATCTCCAGGTCCTCGTCCTGCTTCTCGATATCCTGGCTCAAGAGGGCCTCGTATGCGTTGATGCGGGCCTTGCCCTTCGCTTGGCGGCCCTTGGGCGACATGTGAATCCAGTCGAGTTCCCGCTGGAGGGTCTTCTGCCGCTCGGTTTGGGCCTTGGCTTCCTGCTGCAATCGTTTCTGCTTCTGGTCAAGCCAGGAGGAATAGTTGCCCTTCCAGGGGATGCCGTAGCCGCGATCCAGCTCCAGGATCCAGCCGGCGACGTTGTCCAGGAAGTAGCGGTCGTGCGTGACCGCGATCACGGTCCCGGCGTACTGCTGAAGATGGTGCTCCAGCCAGGCGATCGTCTCGGCGTCCAGGTGGTTGGTCGGCTCGTCGAGCAACAGGATGTCGGGCTTTTGCAGCAGGAGCCGGCACAGGCCGATGCGCCGTTTCTCGCCGCCGGAGAGGATGCGAATCGGCGTATCCCCCGGCGGACAACGCAACGCGTCCATCGCCATCTCCAGACGCGACTCGATGTCCCACGCGTCCAGGTGGTCGATCTGCTCCTGCAACTGGCCCTGACGCTCCAGGAGCCGGTTCATCTCGTCGTCGGACAGCGGCTCGGAGAACTTGTCGCTGATCTGGTTGTACTCCTTGACAAGGTCCACGACCGACTTGAGTCCCTCTTCGACGACGGCCTTGACCGTCTTGTCCGGATCGAGCTGCGGCTCCTGTTCGAGGAACCCCAGGCTATAGCCCGGCGAGAGCATGGCCTCGCCGCTGAACTCCTTGTCCGCGCCTGCCATGATGCGAAGCAGCGAGCTTTTGCCGGCGCCGTTGAGACCCAACACGCCGATCTTGGCGCCGTAGAAATACGAAAGCGAGATGTCCTTCAGCACGACCTTGCTGTTGTACGACTTGCCGACCCGCATCATCGAATAGATGATTTTTTCTGCACCATTGCTCATGTGAGATCCTTAAGATCCTATAGACCGCCCATACATGGAAGGCACACTATAGCATCACATCGCGCCCCTGGCAAGGCGTGCCATGCCGACGGCGCGGGGGCACGATCGTACTTCCGGGCGTACCATCGAGGTCCATGCCGACCGCGGATTGTCATTCCCGCGGAAGCGGGAATCCACTTCCTTAGGACCCGTCGCATACCGCGGTTCCTGGATTCCTGCTTGACGCAGGAATGACGAAGTCCGAGCAGCGCCTCGGCGTCTGACGAGAGGCCGCAACCGCGGTCGTGTACGTCGCGTGCACCTCGCGATGAGCCGCAATTTACAGGTGCCGTCAAACGTCCTACAATGAAAAGAGGTCTGGGGCATGGAAGCCCGGATGTGGGTGAAAGCACCGACAATGATGAAGAGACCGGCGACAGTAGCGATTGCCTTGGCCGCAGCCGTGGCAGCCTGGGCCGCGACGAGCCCGTTCGAGGATCCGGGCAGGCCGATGCCGCGCGGTCGAATCGACGAACTGGTCTTTGGCCGACTCGCGGAGTTGGGCATCGAGCCTGCCAATCCATGTTCGGACGCGGCATTCGTCCGCCGGGTGTTCCTGGATGTCATCGGCACGCTGCCCACCGCCCAGGAGGCTCAGGCGTTTCTCTCGGACCAGGACCCGAACAAACGCAGCGTTCTGATCGACCGGCTGCTGGCACGGGATGAATTCGCCGACTACTGGGCGATGAAATGGAGCGACCTGCTGCGGGTCAAGTCGGAATTCCCCATCAACCTGTGGCCCAACGCGGTGCAGGCGTACCATCGCTGGATACGGACCTCCCTGGCGGCGAATACGCCGTATGATCGATTTGTTCGCGAGATGCTCACCTCCAGTGGCAGCAACTTCCGCGTCCCTCCCGTCAACTTCTATCGCGCGGTCCAGAGCAAAGACCCACAGACCCTGGCCCAGGCGGTGGCGTTGGCGTTCATGGGCGTGCGAGCCGACAGTTGGCCCGACGAGCGGTGGTCGCAGATGGCGGTGTTCTTCTCGCGAATCGGTTACAAAGCCACCGGGGAATGGAAAGAGGAAATCGTCCTGTCCGATCCGAACAAGCCGTTGCCCGCGTCTGCCACCCTCCCGGATGGGACCACGGTGTCTTTGTCCCCGGAGGGCGACCCGCGTGACGTCTTCGCCGACTGGCTGACCGACGCAAAGAACCCGTGGTTCGCACGCAACGTCGTCAATCGCATCTGGTCCTGGCTGCTCGGGCGGGGCATCATCCACGAGCCGGACGACATCCGCGAGGACAATCCGCCGAGCAATCCGGAGCTGCTCGCGTTCCTGGAACGCGAACTGGTCGCGTCCGGTTACGACCTCAAGCACATCTACCGCCTGATCCTCCATTCGCAGACGTACCAGCTCTCCTGCATCCCCGCGACGGACGAGCCGCAGGCGGAGGCGAACTTCGCCCGCTATCCGCTCCGTCGGCTCGAAGCGGAGGTGCTGATCGACGCCCTCAACCAGATCACCGGCACGACCGAAGCGTACTTCAGCGCCGTTCCGGAGCCGTTCACGTTCATCCCCGACGATCAGCGGTCCATCGCGTTGGCCGACGGCAGCATCACCAGCTCTTTCCTGGAGATGTTCGGGCGCTCGCCGCGGGACACCGGCCTGGAGTCGGAGCGGAACAACAACCCCACGGCCGCCCAGCGATTGCACCTGCTGAACTCCAGCCATATCCAGCGCAAGATCGAGCAGGGTCCCGCGTTGCAGAATGTGCTGCGGTCGAGGGCCAGGCCTCGCGAGATCGTCGATACGTTGTACCTGACGATTCTCTCGCGGTACCCGACGGAGGAGGAACGCAAGACTGCGGCTGCGTACATGCAGGCCGGCAAAGGCAAGAGTCGCGAGGCCGCCATCGATCTGACCTGGGCCCTGATCAACAGCGTGGAGTTCCTCTACAGGCACTGAGGACGTGAAGGACGAAAGGCACGGCATATGGACACGCCCATCTCCCGACGCGACGCGATGCGTCTTGGCCTTCTCGGCGCCGCCGGATTCGTGGCGGGTCGCCGGAGGGCGTCGGCGTCGCCGCGGCCGGCGAAGGCGAAATCCGTCATTCAGATTTGGATGTGGGGCGGGCCGGCGCATCTGGACACGTTCGATCCCAAACCCCAGGCGGGCAACGACTACACCGGCCCGCTGAACAAGCCCGTCGCCACCAACGTGGACGGGATCGTCATCGGCGAGCTGCTGCCTCTGCTGGCCCAACAGGCGGACAAGTACTCCATCATCCGCAGCATGACTCACGGCGTGAACGCCCATGAGACCGCCTCCTATCGCGTCCAGACGGGTCGGATGCCGGGCGACGGGCAGGTCTATCCGTGCGTCGGCGCCGTCGTCTCCCTGTTCAAAGGCTACGATGCAGGGTACAAGGGTTTGATCCCGCCCTACATCGTGCTGACCGAATTGCAGGGTCGGTTCTCCGAGGCAGGCTTCCTGGGTTCTCGATACAAGCCCTTTGCCACGGGTGGCGATCCGGCCCGAACCCCGTTCGTCGTCGAAGGCGTCGTCGCGCAGGGCATCTCCACGCAGCGACAGCAGAGCCGGCGCGACCTGCTGGGCGAGCTGAACACTCTAGGGAAGGCCATGCAAGGCGATCCCCGAGTGGCTGCCTCGGAGCAATGTGAGAACCAGGCCTATGACCTGATCCTGGGCGACGGCGCCAAGGTGTTCGACCTGTCGCAGGAGAAGGACGAGTTGCGAGAACAGTACGGCCGGAACACCTTCGGTCAATCCTGTCTGATGGCCCGTCGGCTCGTCGAACGCGGCGTCCCCTACGTCACCATCAACTACAAGGGCTGGGACACGCACAAGCTGCACTTCCAGGCCATGCGCCGCCAGCTCCCGGAGATGGACCGGGGCATGGCGACGCTGCTGCGGGACCTGTCGGATCGCGGGCTGCTGGACAGCACCATCGTCTGGTGGGGCGGCGAGTTCGGCCGGACGCCGAGAGTGCAGTGGGAGGCGCCGTGGAATGGCGGTCGCAATCACTTCGGCAAGGTCTTCAGCGTCGTCGTCGCCGGAGGCGGATTCAAGGGTGGCCGGGTGGTCGGCGCGTCAAACGACACGGGCGAGGAAGTGAAGGATCGGCCGGTCCACCCGGAGGATCTCATCGCGAGCATGTACGAATTGCTCGACATCGACCCCGGCGCGAAGCTGCCTCATCCGCAGGGACTGACGGTCCATGCGTTGCCTGTTCCCGCACAGGGCGCAGCCGAGAGCGGACGTTTGACGGAGATCATGTGAGCAGGGGGCGTCTTATGGATTCATCTCGATTGCTTGCAATTGCCTGCCTGTCGCTCCTGGCGGTTCTGCCCGCCGCGCGGGGACAGCAGAACACCCCGCGGATCGGCTACGTGTATCCCGCCGGCGGCCGGCAGGGCCAGACGTTCCAAGTGGTCCTCGGCGGTCAGTATCTCGACGGCGCAGTCGGCCTGTGCATCGGCGGGGGCGACATCCAGGCCGTCGTGCTCTCGCAGACCAAGCCCCTGACGCAACGGCAGTTCAACGAGCTGCGGGACAAGATGAAGGAACTCCAAGAGAGAAAATCCGCCGGGATGAAGAGCGCCGGACCCGGCGGGCAGGGCGTCTCCCAGGACTCCAACGATGCGTCCGCGGAATGGACGGTCGAGGACGAGAAGATGCTCGCCGAGATCCGAGAGAAGCTGTCGGAGGGCCCCCCGAGTCGGCAGGCCAATCCCGCGATCTCCGAGACGGTGACGCTCTCCGTCACGGTCGGCCCGGACGCACGGCCCGGGCGTCGCGAACTGAGACTCGTGACGGCATCAGGGTTGTCGAACCCGCTGGTGTTCTGCGTCGGCACGTTGCCCGAATTCCGCGAGAAGGCGGCGCGGGCGGTTGTGGTGCCGCCGAATACGGCAGGGCAGCCGTACCGCCGTCAGGCGAAGGTCGATCCCGCGGAGGCCGACATGCACATCTCACTGCCCGCGGTCGTGAACGGCCAGATCATGCCCGGCGATGTGGATCGCTACCGCTTCGCGGCGAGGAAGGGGCAGCGTCTGGTGGTTGCCGCCAGTGCCCGCGAGTTGATTCCCTATCTCGCCGACGCGGTGCCGGGCTGGTTCCAGGCCACTGTCGCTCTCTGCGACGACCAGGGACGCGAGCTGGCGTACGACGACGACTACCGGTTCAACCCCGACCCGGTCCTGTGCTGCGAGATCCCTGAGGACGGCGAGTACCTCATCGAGATCAAGGATTCGATCTACCGCGGGCGACAGGACTTCGTCTATCGCATCGCAGTGGGCGAGTTGCCGTTCGTGACGAGCATCTTCCCGCTCGGGGGCCCGGCCGGCGCTCGCACGAGCGTTGACTTGCAGGGTTGGAACCTGCGGACGACTCGTCTCATCCGCGAGCCCGCCGACGCCGAAGAGAGAGACAGGATCGTCGAATTGGACTATTCACTCCCGACGAGCGGGAATCCGCCTCTCTTTTCGGTGGACACCCTGCCCGAGTGCGTGGAGAACGAGTCGAACGATTCGCTGGAGATGGCGCAGCGGATCGCGTTGCCGACGATTGTGAATGGGCGGATCAGTGCTGACAGCGACGCCGACGTGTTCCGCTTCGACGGTCGAGCGGGCAGCGCGGTTGTCGCGGAAGTCACCGCCCGACGACTGGGATCGCCGCTGGATTCCGTGCTCCGACTGACCGATAACGCGGGCCGGCACGTAGCTTCCAACGATGACCAGGAGGACAAGGGCTCGGGGTTGATCACGCACCATGCGGACTCGTGCTTGTCCGTCACTCTGCCGACCGACGGCACATACTACCTCCGCCTGAGCGACGCCCAGGCCCGAGGCGGCGACGAATATGGGTATCGTCTGCGGATCAGCCCGCCGCGGCCGGATTTCGAGCTGCGAATCGTGCCGTCGAGTATCAACGTCCGCGGCGGGACCACGATTCCGCTGACCGTATACGTCCTTCGCAGGGACGGATTCGATGGCGACATCACATTGGCCCTGAAGGATGCTCCGTCGGGATACCTGCTGAGCGGCTGGGCACCCGGCGGACAGGACAAAGTGCAGATTACGCTGACGGTTCCGTCGAAGCCGACGGAAGAGCCGCTGAGCCTGTCGGCGGAGGGCCGGGCGGTGATCGACGGACGCGAGGCGGTTCGCCCGGTCGTGCCGGCCGACGACATGATGCAGGCCTTCTTCTATCAGCATCTCGTCCCCGCCCGGGAGTTGAGAGTCGCGGTCTCGGGCCAGCGGATGTCGAAGGGGGACATGCGTCTCGTCGGCAGTGTGCCGGTCCGAATTCCTGCCGGCGGGACGGCGCCCGTTCGAATCGGGCCCGCCGGACGCTGGTTCGCGACGACAACACAGTTGGAGGTGAGCGATCCGGCGGAGGGGATTGTGGTCGAGAGCGTCACACCGATTCGCGAGGGCGTCGAGATCATGCTAAGGAGCGAGGCTGACAAGGTCCAACCCGGCTTGAAGGGCAACCTCATCGTCAGCGCCTTCTCCACGAAACCGCCGGCATCTGCCGGCGAGAAGACCCCACAAGCGAGACGCCGGGTCCCGGCGGTGACGCTGCCCGCCATTCCGTTCGAGATTGTCTCGCCGTAGAAGCCTCTCGTGCGATGCCCAGGTCCTTCACTTCGTTCAGGACGACAGGATCAATCTGCGTACTCGACCGCGACGACGGAGACGTTCTGGTCCGGCGCCTGCGACGGGACCTGGATCGTGATGGAGTCCGAGCCGCTCTCCGCCTTCAGAGATCTCTTCTGAGGGTCGGCCAGCAGATAGGCGCGGGCGATCCTGCGATCCGAAGCAGGGATCTGCAACTTCCCATCCTGAGGCCAATCGAATACGTGGACGAAGAGCCGTCCCGGCTTGGCGGTGTATCTTCCCCAGGCGGGTTTGTCGAACGGGCTGGCGGTCGTGCCGTAGATGGACTCGCCGTTGGCGGCCATCCACTTGCCGATGGCCTGCATGGACTCGATGCTCTCCTGCGGGATCGAGCCGTCGCCCTTGGGACCGATGTTCAGCAGGTAGTTGCCGCCTTTGGACACGATGTCCACCAGGTTGTGCAGGAGGGTCCGCGTCGATTTCCACGCGTGGTCGTGCTCGGAGTATCCCCAGGTCGTGTTCATCGTCATGCAGACCTCCCAGTCGACGCCGGGGATGCCGGTCGAGGGGATCGTCTGTTCCGGCGTGGTGAAGTCGCCCTGCTCGGGCTTCCACGTTCGGAGCCGGTCGGCGGAGTCCTCTCTCTCGATGTCCGGGATGTGGTACAGGCGGTTGTTCGAGATGATCGCCGGCTGGAGCTGTCGGGCCATCGCCATGAGCTGATCCGCTCGCCAGAAGGGGCCTTCGTTGCCCTGCTTGGAGTAGTCCCACCAGATCACGTCAACCGTCCCGTAGTTGGAGAACAGCTCCATTGCCTGATGGTGCAGGTAGTCCAGGTAAATATCCTGGTTGCGCGGACCGTTCGGCGAGGGCTTGCCATGCAGCGGGTGCGGCAACTGGTTGGCCTTGGCGTAATCGTACTGCGGGTGGTGCCAGTCGATCACCGAGTGGTAGAAGCCCACCTTGAGCCCCTCGTTGTGTACGGCGTCGACGATCTCCTTGCACAGGTCCCGCCCGACGAGGTCGTAGGCGTCATGGGTCGTGTACTGCGAATTGAACAGGCAGAAGCCGTCGTGGTGCTTCGTGGTGAAGACCACGTAGCGACATCCCGCCTCTCGGGCGAGCTTCGCCCACTGGGCGGCGAATCCCTCCACGGGTCGGAATCGCGAGACGGCCTCGTGGGCGTATTCCCACGTGTCGACGCCCACGCGCTGCTGGATCCACTCCATGCCGCCGCGGTCGCCGACGGATTTCTCCTTCCACGTGCCGGCCAGGCCCGAATACAGGCCCCAATGAACGAACATGCCGAAGCGGGCTTGACGCCACCAGTCCATGCGGGCGTCCCGCTGCTCCTTGGTTTCTGCGGCCCCTGCAGGCTGCGCCTGTGCGAGAATGGACATTGTGATGAGACTCGCTGTTGTGAGCCAAGCCGTTCGTTTCATGTGCATGTCCTCCATGGAGTAACGATTCTTCATATCGTGTGTATCTCCGAATCTACCGCCAACCAGCCGCCTGTCAAGGGTGTGTGTCCCGGCCTCTCGAAGCACGAGGCGGTCGTCGAGTCCCTCCACGTGAATCCGCGTCGCAGGTCTGGTTCCGGTGATTGCTGGTTGAATTCGGATCGGGCGGGCGGTAGCATGGAGGCCGGAATGCCACGCTATTTCGCAAACCTCATTTTCGGGAAGGGCGCCAGATGAGCCAGATCGAGAACAGTGGACGCGCGGGCGGGCTGACGCGGCGCGACATGTTGGCGGGTGCGACGGCGGTTGTGGCGACGACCACATTACCCGCAGTCGTGTGGGGACAAGGTGCGATGCAGCCCGGCAGCATCGGCAAGGTCGTCAAAAACGGGCGGATCAAGCAGTCCATCTGCGGCGGGTGTCTGCGCAACGCGAAGCTCGACCTGGAGCAGGCGGCCAAGCTGCTCGTCGAGATGGGACTGGTCGGACGCGACTTGGTCGGCCGAAATGATTGGGACGTACTGAAGAAGCACGATCTCGTCGCGACCATGGTGCCTGGCGCCGGGGGGATCAAGGACGGCCTGAACAACAAGGCCAAGCACACCCAATTCCTCGAGGAGTTCCAGACGAACATCCAGGCCGCGGCACAGTACAAGTGGCCCAACGTGATCTGCATGGCCGGCGACCGCGCAGGCATCAGCGACGCGGAGGGGATGGACAACTGCCAGCTCATCCTCAAAGAGGCGGTCAAGATCGCGGAGGACTCCGGCGTGACCATCTGCATGGAGATGCTCAACAGCAAGGTGAACCACCCCGGCTACATGTGCGACAACTACGCCTGGGCCTTCGAGCTATGCCGGCGGGTGAATTCTCCCCGATTCAAGCTGCTCTTCGACATCTACCACATGCAGATCATGGAAGGCGACCTGATCGCCACGATCCAGCAGAACATCCAGCATATCGGGCACTTCCACACCGCCGGCGTGCCGGGCCGGCACGAGCTGGATGAGAACCAGGAGATCTACTACCCCGCGGTCATGCGGGCAATCGTCGAGACGGGCTACCAGGGCTATGTCGCCCACGAGTATACGCCCGTCCGCAACGCACTGGAGTCGCTCGTGCAGGCGGTGAGGACCTGCGACGTGTAGCTGTGGTCTGAGGGCGGGACTCCGCACGACAGATCCCCACAATGCGTCTGATCCGGTCGATATCCACCCGCCCAGTCCGCTCGCGGGTCTAAGAAACTACCCCAAGACGATGAATGTCATTGCAGGGAGCGCAGCAACGAAGCAATCTCGACCTCGCAATGACATGCGCGAGATCCGCCCAGCGACTTTGCGATTGCCCTGTGGATTCCCGAAGCGATTCTTTGAAGTCCCGCCCAGTTCGTGGTATATTGGCAACAGAGACGTAACGGAGCATGCAGTCATCAAGGGCCTGTCTTCTCGAAGGCGACGGCTCTTTCACACGACGGCCGGGCCAGGCATTCCTTTCGACTGGGAGGCGGAGTATGAACACCGCGCCATGTCATTGCGAACGGATCGCGGCAATCTCGTTCCGACGGATCGTCCGTGTAGGCGCAGGCGTAGGGTGGGCTATGCCCACCGTTCATCATTCGAATGGGAGGCGGAACATGGACAGTCCAAGCAGATCGTGGGGAATAGTCGCCGTCGGGTCGTGCTTACCTCAAAAGGGGCTGCAACCACAGATGAACGCGGATGAACGCGGTCGGCCAGTGGGCCAAGGCCGGGACCCTATCCCATCAGCGTTCATCCGCGTCCATCAGCGGTTCAAAACTGATTCCAGCTTGTTTCGGCATCTTGGAGGATCGGAGATTATGAGAACGCTACTCGTAACCTTGACGACGTGTCTTCTTGTTTCCCCTGCTATTGCCAAGTACAGCGGCGGGACGGGAGAGCCGAACGACCCGTATCAGATCGCCACGGCCGCTGATCTGACCGCCCTCGGCGAGACGCCCGAAGACTACGACAAGCACTTCATTCTGACCGCTGACATCAACCTGGATCCCAACCTCCCCGGGGGCAAAGTCTTCGATAGGGCCGTCATCGCCCCAGACACCAACGACACAAAGTACGGGTTCGATGGGACTCCTTTCAACGGTGTCTTTGACGGGGCTGGTCACACACTCTCTCATCTGACAATCAACGGTTCGTGCTATCTGGGGCTGTTTGGACGATTGGGCTCCACGGCCGTTGTGAGTGGTCTAAGTCTACAGGCAATAGATGTGGGCGGAACTTCGAATGACGTCGGTGGCGTTGTGGGGGTCAGCGAGGGCACTATGACGGATTGCCATAGCACCGGCCGGGTCACCGGCAATTCGCGTGTTGGCGGTCTCGTGGGCGACAATCAGGGTCGTATCTCCCGCTGCCACACAAACGGTTCTGTCTGGAGCAGCGGGGATGGCGGGGGATTAACAGGTGGGGGATTAACAGGTCTCAATAGTGGCTACCTGACGGCTTGCCATAGCACCTGTACGATTAGCGGCACTTCAGACGCTGGCGGGCTGGTGGGTTACAACGGCTACAGTGGTTGGATAAGTCATTGCTGTGCCACCGGCGCGACCAGCGGCTTCAATGCCGGTGGGCTGGTAGCGGACAACGGCGGTACTGTAACGGCCTGCTACAGCACCGGTGCAGTCAGTGGTGCCAATGCATGGGCGGGTGTCGGCGGACTGGTGGGCGGCATGCATGGAGGCTGCGTGGCCCATTGCTACAGTACCGGCACAGTTCGGGGCCCAGGCCAGAACCTCGGCGGATTGGCCGGAAGGAGAAGGGAGAAAGGCGGTGATGTAGTTGCCTGCTTCTGGGACATCCAAATCTCCGGCCAGACTGGCAGCGACGGCGGTACGGGCAAGACCACCGTCGAGATGCAGACGGCCAATACGTTCCTCGAAGCTGGCTGGGACTTCGTTGGCCAAGACAACGCTCTGCACGAGACTTGGCACATGCAGCCAGGCCATTATCCGGTTCTAGCCATTCTCAGTGGATGGGCTCCACGTCAACTGCCAGGTTCCGGCACGCTTGACGATCCGTACCTGATATCCAACGCCCTGGAACTGGGCACGATCATCCACTACCGCCCGGACGCACACTATCGCCTGGTAGCTTCCATCGATCTTTCAGGGATTCATGGCGTATCTTCAGTGATTCCTTCGCTTGAAGGGGTCTTCGACGGCAATGGTTCTGTGATATCAAATCTGACGATCACCGGCGGGGATTACGTCGGCCTGTTTGGCAAGCTTGAATCTGAGGCGGAGGTTAGAGACCTGGGGGTAACGGATGTCAACGTCACTGGTTCAAGGTCTGTGGGGGGACTTGTTGCGAATAATGCCGGTACGGTGAGACGATGCTACAGTGTCGGCGTGGTCAGTGGTACCGATCCGCAATCGTGTGTCGGCGGATTGGTCGGGGGCAATAATGGCTGCGTAGACCGATGCTATAGCGATGGTGCCGTTAGCGGCAATGGACAAGGATCTTCTGTCGGAGGCCTGATTGGATGGAATCATCGTGCTGTGACGAATTGCCACAGCACCGGGTCTGTCACTGGAGGCTTCGGAGTCGGCGGATTGGTGGGCGGCAATGAAGGACGCGTCGCTGGAAGCTACAGCACAGGCGAGGTGAGGGGTGGGTCTAACGTTGGTGGTTTGGTCGGGATAAACAGTAGTGAACATCTTTCCGGGAGTGTGACGCAATGCTACGCCACAGGCCCGGTCATCGGGGGATACGCTGTCGGTGGGTTGGTAGGCTCATATGGCAGTATCCGGTTATCGTACAGCACCGGTTCAGTCGTGGGCGAGTCTTATGTCGGTGGATTAGCGGGGATATTGAGCAAGGCGAGCCAGTGTTACAGTGCTGGTTCGGTCGTGGGCACCGACCATGTCGGCGGCCTGGTAGGACGGGGTGGGGCCGAGGTAATCAAGATGAGTTTCTGGGATACGCAGACCTCCGGCCAATCCCAGAGCGACGGCGGCATGGGCCAGACCACCGCCGAGATGGTTGACGCCAACACGTTCATGGCCGCAGGGTGGGATTTTGTCGGTCAACCGGACGGCCCCCACGACATCTGGGCTGAGCCTGAGAGCGGTGGTTACCCAATTCTCTGGTGGCAACTGACGCCGTTGCCTGCGCTTCCGACTTTCTCTGGCGGTGCCGGAGAACCCAATGACCCGTACCTGATATCAACCCCCCCGGAGTTGAACAGTACTGGGTATAACCCGAGGCTCATGGGCGCGCATTTCGAGTTGATCAACGATGTCAATCTGACCGACACCGATTTCCATATCATAGGCGATGATTTGTGCCCATTCACCGGGTCTTTTGCTGGCAGCGGCCATACCGTCTCGCATCTGACGATTGCCACGAACGGTTTTGCAGGCCTGTTCGGCCAATTAGACGCCGGTGCGGAGATCGAGAATCTGGGGTTGGTGGACGTCAACGCAACCGGTGCGACGGTTGGTGGGTTGGCAGCATTCAACAATGGAGGTTCTATCCGACGGTGTTACAGCAGCGGCTCGATTTCGGGAAGCTACACAATTGGCGGGTTGGTGGGTGAGAACCGCGGCAATCTAGCGGATTGCTACAGCACCGGCACGGTCAGTGGCAGCTATTGCGTCGGTGGACTGGTTGGGTCAAACGGCGACGCTTTGGGTATTCTGGCAGGGGTCTGGGTGGGCACCCAGGGGGCCATCAGCCGGTGCTACAGCACCTGTTTGGTCGAGGGGCCCTACAGTGGTGGGCTCACCGGATTCAACCTGGGGTCCGAGGAAGTCTACGTTAGAGACAGTTTCTGGGACATCGAGACCTCCAATCAGGTTGGAAGTGCCGGTGGCACCGACAAGACAACGGCCGAGATGCAGAACATCCAGACCTTCCTGGATGCCGGCTGGGATTTCGTGGGCGAGACGGCCAATGGCCCCAACGACATCTGGAAGATTGCCGAAGGGTTGGATTATCCCCGGCTCTGGTGGGAAACCACAGAGGAATCAAACTGAACGAGGGACGTAGAAACAACGAATGACACGAATCACCCAGCGCGGCCGAGCGCAGCGAGGCCGCGCTGGGTGATTCGTGTCATTCGTGGTTCAAGAAGATCGTGGTGCGAATCCCAGTACGGGGTATCGATGGGAATGGGTGGATCACCAGGACTCTATCGCAGGCCGTGGGAAGAAGGGGTGGAGCCGCTGAAGACCTTCTCGCTCCAGGTCACAGTGCCTTAGGCCGACTGGACTCGAATGAGTTTTGACGAGCAAGATCGGCAATCGAATCGCGTGGCCGTGTGGCACCCCCGCCCTCGGGGGTGATCCCAGCGATCCCCGCCGAGGGCGGCTGGGCTACATTACTATGACCCCAGCCGGGGGCGGCTGGGCTACATTATCATGATCCCCGCCGGGGGCGGCTGGGCCACATAACTGTCGCCTCAAGGAACTCCGAATCAGGCGTGCGCAAGGACTATCCGGGATTGTGGTGGGAGCTGATCCCAGCGAACTGACTGGCGTGAGTCTGGCCGGCGTCACAGGGTTCAGTTCGCCTGGTGTCTGAAGCCGTTTTGCGGCGGTCTCTCAGAAGCCATACGTGACGATTCGGGACTCGTCGGTGTCGTCGCCGTCCTTGTCCAGGATCATGTGGATGAAGCGGATGTTCCGGCTCTGCAGCTCGCTGAGGATGTCCGCGGAGATCGCGGGCTCCAGTCTAGGCTCGAAGAGCAAATGTTCCCTCAGGTTGTGGTGCTCCGGCCGGAACGTCTGCGAGTAGTAGCCCGTCAGGACGATGGGCTGGGGGGTCAGGCCCGAGATGGTGGTCTGATCCCATCGTTTCAGCGGTGCGGTGTTGCCGCCGGCCATTTCCCAGGCGGTCATTCCCGCTGGCAGCGGGGGATAGTAGAAGCGGGACGTGATCGAAACACCGTTGGACGCGAGTGACCGCTCCTGCGGGATGTCGTCGCTGCCGGCGTCCTGGCAGGGCCACAGGTACACCCTGTTGCTCAAGGTGCTTGCGACGCCGTCGGCGCTCCACGATTCGACAGGGCCAGTGTACAGGACCTGGAGGGTGAGGAATTTGTAGGGGACGCAGTAACCCGAGCAGCCGAGATCCGACGGGGTGAAGATCGGGCATTCCGAGGTCTCGACGGCGGTTGGGATCTTCGTCGTCTTCAGGTTGCAGGTCCGTGGGTTCGAGAGATCGGCCAACTGCCAGGCGTCTTTGGTGAAGTCTTTTCCGGATTCGTGCGAAGCGCCTGGCAGGAGAGCCATCTGTCCTGAGATCTTGCGGACCTGGTCTTCATCGAGATACTCGATCTGCACGTTGGTGTACAGGCCCTCCTGGATCGCCTGGGCGTCCAGAACGGTGCTCTTGGTTTCGAGCGTCCATCGGGACTTGAGCCGATGATCCGCGAAGACGTCCGTTGCATCCTCATAGACGACCTCGCCGGTGTAGACCTCGAACTGCGTGGGGAGATTGACCAGGAAGGGGGTCTGCATGTCGTCGGAGGCCGGGATCGGGCGGACCTGCTTGACGAGCAGTCCGCCTGCGGGCAAGGCCCGGCCACCTGCCGCGACCTTCTTGTACTCGACGTCGAGGGTGTACTCGCTCTGGCCGGTGGTCTGTGCGTACTGTTCGCTCACCGCCAGGAGCAGATTCGCCAGCGCCGCGTAATCGTCTCTCCAGGTCATGACGGTCTCGCCCAGTCGGACGAGGCTGGATGTCGCCATGAGCTTGGCAGGCACCATGCTGCCCGTCGCGTAGATGACGACGGTGACCTCCTCCGGCGTCGAGCCGTCCTCGGGATTCGTGACGGAGACGGCGCCCTGTTGGGTGACCAGGGAGATCGTCGTATCGCCGGTGGTCCTGTCGATGGTGGCCACGCCGTTCGCCAGTTCGATGTCGTCGGGCACGGAGTGATGGACCACCATGGCCATGCCAACGTCCGCTTCGTTGACCTCATGGCGGAGCCGTTCCAGGAACGCGTTGTTGTTGTAGAAGCTGGCGAAGGTCTGTCGGATTGCCTGGAACAGGTCCTTCTCGGACGTGCGGTTCGGGTCGCAGGCGCAGGGGCCGTCGTCGTCGGAATCGAGCGCGTCGGCAAGGCAGCCGCTGTAGCTGTCGTAAAGTCCGGCCCCGATGAAGTCCGCGCTGTCCTCGACGTTGGTCGAGCTGCGGAATCGCAGCATGGCGTTGGGCTCGAAGCCGTATTGTGGATCGGTAAGCACCGCGAGGATCGCCTCTCTCAGCTCGTCGCTGAACTCGGCGACGTCGGCATTGGTGAACAGGTTGCGGATGCAGGCCAGGTCCTGCGCAAGTGCCTGCATGTCCGAAGGGGGATAGGATGTGTACTTCGCGAGTCGGCGGGCGATCTCGTCCCGCAGCGTCGGGCCGACGATCGCCGGCGGGATCTGCCATTGAGTCGGCTCATCCGGGTCGTCCGTCAGGTGCAGGCCGTTCAGCGTGATGGTTTCGTCCGAGGCGTTGTACAGCTCGATCCAGTCGGGAAACTCGCCGCTCTCGCAGGGGTCCTCGATAGTCTGTTGGTTGTCCGCCATGATCTCGTTGATGAGCAGGCCCGAGCCGTACGCGCCGTCGTCGGCGGTGTTGGGTTGGCCGGGGGTAGGGGCGGTGAACGACTTCCACGCATCGCCGCCGTCGGGAGACCGCCCGAACGAGACATCCTCTGTCTGGGGACCGAACTGGACGGCATCGATCTGCGTGGCGCCGTCAGCGTCGTACAGGCCGACGGATTCGCCGTCCTTGCTCAGTCGGAAGCCCGTGTGCGTGGGGCCCTGGTCGGTATCGCCGTCGGCCCAGAGCACGAGGTGCGCGCCGGGTGTGAGGGTCAGGGTCGGGCTCGGCGTCAACGGCTGGTCGAGAAACGCCTGCCACAGATCGAAGGTTATCGCGATAGACCTGGGAGAGTTGTCGGGGACTGCCGCTCGGAGGATGCCGAAGTTGGAGGCCTTGCCTCCGACGTATCGAATGTCGGACGGAGTCAGACCCTCGGTGGGCAGGCCGAAAACGCCCAGAGACGCCATGGGCTCGATATTCAGGGGCGCGGATTCCTTCAGCGACAGAAGCTGCGCCGCCGCCTCATCGTCCACGTAGGTCTCTGTTTCGATCAGTTCGACGTCGGTTCCGTAGTCGTCCTCGTAGGCGGTCAGGAGAATCCGTCGGCCGACGAGGTCCTGTACCCTCGCGACGTCGTCGGCGAGGACCAGGTGTACGAACGGGATGGCGTAGGTCCGCGAGAGGATGGCCACATGGGAATTGGGCGTCGAGGCCGCCAGAGAGATGATTCCCGCGACGAAGGGGATCTCGGCGGGCACGCCATCGGTGAGCAGGATGTCATTGGGTTCCAGAGCACCGCCCTGATAGGCGGTCGCGATCTGGTCGGCGGAGAAGAACTTGAGGGTTCCAAAGGCCCATCCTTCCGAGTAGCAGGTGTTGCCGCTGGCCCACCGCGCGGTGGAGCTGATCGGAATGCCCTGCGACGCGAACCAGTCGCTGTTGGCGGACGCGGTGGCCTGCTGTTCATAGGTCGGGAAGTAGAATGCCTGGACATCGTCCGAGGCCGCAATGCAGGCTTTGACCCGATTGAACAGGTCGCGAATCTCCTCGCGGGTAAAGGGGTCCTGCCGGATGAACTGAATGCCATACTCGAAAAATTGCGTCTCCTTCATCGAGGAGTCCGCGGGCGGCGGCAGAATCACCGCGCCCAGGACGGCCTGCTGATTCTCCGCGTACAGACTGACCGCGTTGAATTGCGCCGTCGTCATCCCGAGAAACGGATCGAGCACCTCGGCGGCGAAAGTGTAGTGATAGACGTACTTCGTGCTCTTCTGGAAGTAGACGACGTTCGGATCGTAGGGCTCCAGGAGAATGGTGAACTTGACCCACTTGGTGGAGTCCCAGGCGGTGCCGCGATTGATGAAAGCGTCATACGGGAATGCGATCTCGTTCTTCCAGTATGCCGATGGGGTGATGGTCGGGTCATCCGCGAAGGCCGGTGTCAGGACGGTCATCACCAGGATGCCAAGAGCCCATCGCTGCAGTGTGTTGTTCCAGTGTGTTCGCACCATAAGTCACGGGATGAACGGGTTCCTGTTTCAGTTGCTCTTGCTGGCCTCGGTGGTTCCGCCGTAGACGCCCATATTGACGATTCCGCCGTTGGGGGAGGGCTCCTCCCCGATGTCGCTGGTCAAATCGCCGGCGTCGACACACGGACTGGTTGTCTCGTCGCACAGCCAGCTCGAAGTGGTCTTGTCCCACCGGCCTGCGCTGGACAGGAGGTGGTAATCCCCCATGAACCAGACCCCGACGTCCGTCCACTGGCCGGCAGAGGCGAACAGCGGGTCCACGTCGATGTTCCCGACGCCGGGCCAGTTGCCCTCGACATCACTGCAGGTGATGACGACTTCCGCATCGCTGTTTGCGTGGATCATGCCGCTTGTGGCGTCCGAGCAAGTACGCGTGTTGTGATAGAAGATCGAGTTCGTCATCGTCAGGATGCCGGTGACGGCCCGCAGTCCTGCGTTACACTCGCCGATATCGTTGTCGGCGATCGTGCAGTGGGAAAGTGTGACGTTGCCGGCGGCACATTGGATCAGGGCGCTGTCGGAGCCGGTGATCCGATTGCCGGTGATCAGACAGTGGGAGATCACGGCGGCGCCGCCGGAACAGCCGATGAGGGTGTCCTGCCCATGGCCGCTCGTAATGGCAAAGCCCGACAAGGTGCAGGAGGAATCATTGCCGCCGTTGATTCGCACGATAGGACCTTCCTGACCCGCCTGGATCACCGGCAGATCGGTCCCATTCGGATCGCTCGGCTCTCTGCCGATCAGATGGATGCTCTTTTTCGAGATCGTGATATTCTCGCGATAGACTCCCGGCTGCACGAGGATGGTCTGGCCGTTCGCAGCGGCGTCGATAGCCTCCTGGATGGAGTCGAAGGGATGCTTGGCAGTGCCGTTCTCGAGGGGATCGCCCGCGTCCGGATCGCCCGGGCTCGGATCGTCGGGGGCGTCGTCATCGACGTAGGATTCACTGGCCAGGATCGAGAACATGGCGAGGATCTCATGGTCCCTGTTGACTTGGATCACGGCAGGATTTTGCGTGCTGTAAAAGGTCCCGGTCCAGGCAGTAAACACGTAGCCGGGATCGGCCTTGGCTTGGATGTGGAGGGGCAGACCTTCTGTGGCGGCAAAGGTGAAGGTTCCTTCACCTGGGGAGACCACCGATCCTCCTGGGCCGGAGGAGAGGGTGACGGAACAGGTCTGAACATACGGCTCTGGATCGTAGAGCAGATCGATTCCCGGATTGTTCGCAAGAATCTGGGGGATCTGGATATCGAGGGCTTTGCTGTCGAGCCTGTTGTTTCGCAGATCGAGCTGAGTGAGAGTGGTGAGGGCGGTGAGGGCAGCGAGATCGCTGATCTCATTGCCACAGAGGAACAACTGCTGGAGGTGGGTCAGACCGGCAAGGGTGGCGAGGTCGCTGAGGCCGGAGGAATCGAGGTCAAGATAGGAGAGCGCGGTCAGTGCGGAGAGAGAGGAAAGGTTCACGAGGGAGTTGAGTTCGAGGGTCAGTGATTGGAGGTTGGTGGCGTACTCGATACCGCTGAGGCTCTCGATCCCGAGGTTCGCTGCGGACAGGACGGTCAGATCCAGCATGTCCGTAGGCGTCGGGTTCGATACGCCCAAGGCATCTTCCACGGCTGCTTTGAGCGAGGCATCGGCGAAAACGACGGCGTCACTGGGACCGCCGACAGGGGAGAAGACCGCGCAGATCTGATAGTCTCCGTCGAGATAGATCCAAATGGGATTCTGCGTGCTGTAGCAGGTCCCGGTCCAGGCGGTGAACACGTAGCCTGGGTCGGCTCTGGCCTCGATGCGCACGGGCCCGCCGTTGATGTCGTACAGAAACGTTCCTTCGCCGGGATAGATCACGGACCCGCCGCAGGTGGACGAGATCGTAAGAGTGTAGGAGTCGTGGTCGTGCAGGATAGTGATCCCTGGGTTATTGGTCCTGATCCGAGGAATGTCCACCTCATAGGATTCATCAGACAGCGGAATCGCTCGCAGATCGAGGTAGGTGAGAGCCATGAGACCCGTCAGAGCGGAGACGTCATCCACCTCGGTATCCTTGAGAGTCACGGTACTCAGATCGGCGAGCGAGGACAGTGCGGAAATGTCGCGGATCGGGTTCTCATGAAGGTCAAGCCGCGTCAGTTTGGTCAGGCCGCGCAATGCCGAAATGTCGGAAATCTGGTTGTGGTGTGCATCCAATTCTCTGAGTTCGACCAGTGACGCCAACGGCGAGATATCCCAGACCTGATTCTGATTGAATATCAGTTCTCGGAGTTCGGTCAGCCCGGCCAGCGGCGAGAGGTCCGCGATATGCCCATTATCGGTCAACTTCAGTGTTTGCAGGTTCAAGGCGTACTCCAAGCCAACCAGGCTCCCGATTCCTTGGGTCGCGGCCTTGAGGGAGGTCAATCCCAGCATGTCGCTCGGTGTTGGGTCCGCGATCCACAACTCCTCTTCCACGGCCCTCTTGAGATTCGTGTCCTCGAAGTGGACCGGCTCCTCCGCCTGTGCCCCAGACATCCAGAAGATCGACAAGACGAGAGCCGATGCCATCGTTCTCATATGCCTTTTCCTCAGTCGCTCTTGCTGGCCTCGGTGGTTCCGCCGTAGACGCCCATATTGACGATTCCGCCGTTGGGGGAGGGCTCCTCCCCGATGTCGCTGGTCAAATCGCCGGCGTCGACACACGGACTGGTTGTCTCGTCGCACAGCCAGCTCGAAGTGGTCTTGTCCCACCGGCCTGCGCTGGACAGGAGGTGGTAATCCCCCATGAACCAGACCCCGACGTCCGTCCACTGGCCGGCAGAGGCGAACAGCGGGTCCACGTCGATGTTCCCGACGCCGGGCCAGTTGCCCTCGACATCACTGCAGGTGATGACGACTTCCGCATCGCTGTTTGCGTGGATCATGCCGCTTGTGGCGTCCGAGCAAGTACGCGTGTTGTGATAGAAGATCGAGTTCGTCATCGTCAGGATGCCGGTGACGGCCCGCAGTCCTGCGTTACACTCGCCGATATCGTTGTCGGCGATCGTGCAGTGGGAAAGTGTGACGTTGCCGGCGGCACATTGGATCAGGGCGCTGTCGGAGCCGGTGATCCGATTGCCGGTGATCAGACAGTGGGAGATCACGGCGGCGCCGCCGGAACAGCCGATGAGGGTGTCCTGCCCATGGCCGCTCGTAATGGCAAAGCCCGACAAGGTGCAGGAGGAATCATTGCCGCCGTTGATTCGCACGATAGGACCTTCCTGACCCGCCTGGATCACCGGCAGATCGGTCCCATTCGGATCGCTCGGCTCTCTGCCGATCAGATGGATGCTCTTTTTCGAGATCGTGATATTCTCGCGATAGACTCCCGGCTGCACGAGGATGGTCTGGCCGTTCGCAGCGGCGTCGATAGCCTCCTGGATGGAGTCGAAGGGATGCTTGGCAGTGCCGTTCTCGAGGGGATCGCCCGCGTCCGGATCGCCCGGGCTCGGATCGTCGGGGGCGTCGTCATCGACGTAGGATTCACTGGCCAGGATCGAGAACATGGCGAGGATCTCATGGTCCCTGTTGACTTGGATCACGGCAGGATTTTGCGTGCTGTAAAAGGTCCCGGTCCAGGCAGTAAACACGTAGCCGGGATCGGCCTTGGCTTGGATGTGGAGGGGCAGACCTTCTGTGGCGGCAAAGGTGAAGGTTCCTTCACCTGGGGAGACCACCGATCCTCCTGGGCCGGAGGAGAGGGTGACGGAACAGGTCTGAACATACGGCTCTGGATCGTAGAGCAGATCGATTCCCGGATTGTTCGCAAGAATCTGGGGGATCTGGATATCGAGGGCTTTGCTGTCGAGCCTGTTGTTTCGCAGATCGAGCTGAGTGAGAGTGGTGAGGGCGGTGAGGGCAGCGAGATCGCTGATCTCATTGCCACAGAGGAACAACTGCTGGAGGTGGGTCAGACCGGCAAGGGTGGCGAGGTCGCTGAGGCCGGAGGAATCGAGGTCAAGATAGGAGAGCGCGGTCAGTGCGGAGAGAGAGGAAAGGTTCACGAGGGAGTTGAGTTCGAGGGTCAGTGATTGGAGGTTGGTGGCGTACTCGATACCGCTGAGGCTCTCGATCCCGAGGTTCGCTGCGGACAGGACGGTCAGATCCAGCATGTCCGTAGGCGTCGGGTTCGATACGCCCAAGGCATCTTCCACGGCTGCTTTGAGCGAGGCATCGGCGAAAACGACGGCGTCACTGGGACCGCCGACAGGGGAGAAGACCGCGCAGATCTGATAGTCTCCGTCGAGATAGATCCAAATGGGATTCTGCGTGCTGTAGCAGGTCCCGGTCCAGGCGGTGAACACGTAGCCAGGGTCGGCTCTGGCTAAGAGACGCATCGTCGTGGTATGCTCATAGGTGAACGTGCCTTCGCCGGGGTCCGTGATCGACCCCCCTTCGGACGACGAGAGGGATACCGTGCAGGCCATGCCGGAGTATTCGATATTGATCCCGGGGTTGTTCGCCACAATCTGGGGAATGCACACGTCCAAAGCCTCGTTGCTCAGGGGGTTCAGACTCAAGTCCAGATGGGACAGCGACATCAGACTCAACAGCGGCGAGATGTCGGAGATACTGTTTCTTCTCAGCACCACATCCTTCAGGTTCGCCATGCCCGAGAGGGGACCAAGGTCGCTGATGCGATTGCCTCGCAGGATCAACGTGCTCAGATTGTGGAGACCCGCCAGAGGGGAAAGGTCGCTGATGTAGACGTTGTCGTGGGCGTCGAAGTGCGAAAGGTGGCTCAACCCGGCCAGAGGGGACAAGTCGCTGACGTTGTTGTTGTTCATGACGAGCACCTGCAGAGAGGTGAGTGTCGCTATGGGCGAGACATCGCGAAGCCAATTGTAGGGGACCTTCAGGATCTCCAGATTGGTGGCGTACTCCAGACCGACGAGGCTCGAGATACTGGAATCGGCCACGTAGAAAGACGTCAGCATGAGCATATCGCTGGGCGTCGGGTCCGAAACCCACAGGGCCTCCTCAATGGCCGCTTTGAGAGTTGCGTCCTCGAAGTGGACCGGCTCCTCGGCGTGCGCGCAGGCGACCAGGAAAGACAGGAGAATTGCTGTTGCCGATACTCGTTTCATGTTGACTCCTTTGGCAGGGCGGCCTTCGCTCTGGATCTCGGATCCACGGGAAGACCGACACCTACCGCAGACTGTTATTATGCTTCATCGCGAGGCGTCGCTCTTGCTGGCCTCGGCGGTGCCGCCGTAGACGCCCATATTGACGATTCCGCCGTTGGGGGTGGGTTCATAGCCAATTTCGCCGGTCGGGTCGCCGCCGTCAATACAGGGACTGATTGCGTAGTCGTAGCGCCAGCCCAGAGTCGTTTCGTCCCACCGGCCCATGCTCGATTGCAGATGGTAGTCGCCGGGGAGCAGGACCGCGAAGGGACTGCCGGGGTCCCGGAAGACGGAGGGGAACCTGGAGTCGACCCACAGGCCGTGCGAGACGAATCGCGGCTCTACGTCGATGTTCGTGATGCCGGACCAGCCGCCCTCTATGTCGCTGTACGTGGCGGAGATTTTCGCGCGTTCGTCTGCGCAGATCATGCTGTCCGCGGCGTCTGGGCAGCGGGACGTGTTGTGGTAGAAGATCGAATTGGTCAGCGTCAGGGTGCTGTTGACGGCCCGCAGCCCTGCGCCGCACTCGCCGATGCAGTTGTCGGCAATCGTGCAGTTGGCGAAGGTGGTATCGCTGTCGGTGCACTGGATCAGGGCGCTGCCAGCACCGGTCGGGCGGTTCCCCACGATCAAACAGTGGGAGAACGTGGCAACGCCGCCCGAGCAATCAATGACGGTGATCTGCCCCTGATTGTCTCGGATGGCGAAGCCGGACACCGTGGTCGGCGCGTCGCCGGTTCCACTGATCTGCACGACGGAGTCCTTCCCGTCCCCCTGGATCACTGGCAGGGGCGTTCCGGGTCGATCGTTCGGATCTCTGCCTGCTAAATGAATGCTCTTGCGCGAGATGTCGATGTTCTCGTAATAGGTCCCGGGGTGGACGCGGACGGTCTCGCCGTCGAAGGCGACCGCGACGGCCTCTTCGATGGAGTCAAAGGGATGGTCGGTTGTGCCGTCCTCGCGAGGATCGCCGACCTCGGGATCGCCCGGGCTCGGGTCGGCGGGCGCGTCGTCGTCCACGTGCAACTCCCTCTTCACGGCGGAGAATGTGGCGCAGATCTGGTGGTCCTGATCGATCCGGACCGTTGTGGGATTCACCGTGCTGTACAGAGTCCCCGTCCAGGCGGTGAACTCATAGCCCGGTGCGGGCTTGGCCTGGAGGCGAATCCACTGGACATAGGAGTAACTGAAAGTCCCCTCGCCCGGATCGATGACCGATCCTCCTTCCGTGGAGGAGATCACGACCGTGTACTGTCCCTCCACATGGTAAACCGGTTCCTCAGCTTGTGTCGTTGCCGACAACCAGACGAGCGGCGCCAGTGCGATGGCAAATGCCAGAGTCCTCATATATCCCATCCTCCGATCCAAGCGTGCGCATGTCAGACGCAACGACAGTCCCCTCCTGCGAATTGCTCCCTCCATAGAGCACAGGACAGACCCGTTACGCCCTTCGCACGCACCATTCAATGTAGCCCGTATTATAGCAACCTTGTCGGTGTTTGTCTACCTGTGAGCGCAGAATTCCCCATCGCCGGCCGGGGGGTGCTCTCCCGGCTGCGTCTGACGTTGCCGATCCGGACGAGTCACGGTCCCCGACGTCGGATAAAAGCGGGCCCGGCGTCCTGACCCCGAGGGTGTCTGTGCCTGGGGCGCGAAACCTGTTCCCTGCGTTTCTGCTGGCTTGTTGTTTCCGAGGCGATATGATGGTTGTCGCAGGCAGTAACGGTATTCAGCCGTATCTCATCGTATCGTAAGGAGTGGTTATGGCAGCGCAACGAACACGTCGGCAGTTCCTGCAGAATTCCCTGTTTGCCGCGGCGGCGGCCGTGGCTCCGACGGCCCCGATGTTCAGTGGCCGGGCCGCCGCGCAGGGCACGAGTCCGAATGACAAGCTCCTGTGTGCCGTGATCGGCTGCAACGGCCGCGGCGGCGATCACATCGGCGCGTATTCCCGCCGCAAGGATGTCGAGATCGCCTACATCGTCGATATCGACCAGAAGGTGGGCGAGAAGGCATGCGCCAAGATCGAGAAGGACACGGGCCGTCGGCCGAAGTGGGTCAAGGATATGCGAACGGTCTTCGACGACAAGTCCGTCCATTTCATCTCGACCGCCACGCCGAACCACTGGCACGCGCTGTGCGGCGTCTGGGCAATGCAGGCCGGCAAGGACGCCTATATCGAGAAGCCCATCAGCCACGACATTCCCGAAGGCACCGCCCTGGTGGCCGCCGCGATGAAATACGGGCGGATTTGCCAGGTCGGAACGCAGTGCCGCTCGAATCCCGCCCTCAAGAACGCCATGCAATTCCTGGCTGAGGGCGGCATCGGTCAGGTCAACTTCGCCAGGGGGTTGTGCTACAAGCGACGAAAGTCCATCGGTGCACTGGGTGATTACCCGATTCCCCAGGAGGCGGATTTCGATCTGTGGAGCGGTCCGGCCCCTTTCACCTCGCCCAAGCTGACCCGTCCGAACTTTCACTATGATTGGCACTGGCAGCGGCTCTACGGCAACGGCGACTCCGGCAACCAGGGCCCTCACCAGACGGACATCGCCCGCTGGGGATTGGGCATCAACCGTCATCCGAACAGCGTGATCGCCTACGGCGGTCGCCTGGGCTACCAGGCCGAACGCAACGACCCGAACTACGTCGATGCCGGCGATACCCCCAACACGGAGGTGGCGGTCTACGACTACGGCGACAAGTGCATGGTCTTCGAGACTCGCGGCCTGTCCGTCGACAATCTGGCCGATGTTGAGATCGGCACCATGTTCGACAGCACCAAGGGCAATAAGATCGGCGTCATCTTCTACGGCACGGATGGCTACCTCGTCCAGCGGGAGTACACCCACTGTGTCGCCTACGACCTCAAAGGTCAGATCATCAAGGAGTTCAAGGGCGGCGGCGACCACTACGGCAACTTCCTCGACGCGGTTCGCAGCCGCAAGGCCGATACGCTCAATTCGGATGCCTTCCAGGGCCACCTCTCCGCGGCGCTCGCCCACCTGGCCAATATCAGCTACTACCTCGGTGAGGAGAACAAGGTCTCCGTCAGGGAAGCACGGGCGGTGCTGGAGAAGACCGGTAGTCGCGACCAGAACATCGTGACGCTCAATCGAACGGTGCGGCATCTCCAGGACAACGGCGTCGATCTGGGCAAGTACCCGATGTCCATGGGCCCGTTGCTGACGTTCGACCCGCAGAAGGAGGTCTTCACCAACAGCGACGAGGCGAACCGGATTCTGCATCGCCAATATCGCGAGCCCTTCGTCTGCCCGACGGCCGACAAGGTCTAGCGAGGCACGCGGTTCCGCAGGGCCGACTGAACAGAAGGCATGCGTTGCCGACGTGCAGGCAACGGAACGACAGAAGGAGAAGATGCATGGTCAGAAACGTGCTCGGGGCCGGCAGCGTGCTGGCCCTGTTGTCGATCGGTGTCGCCGTCGGGGCGACCGCGCCGGCGCCGTTCGGGCCGGTCCCATCCGAGGGCCAGCTCCGCTGGCATGAGATGGAGTATTACGGGTTCCTCCACTTCACCGTCAACACGTTCACCGACAGGGAATGGGGTCTCGGCAGCGAGGGCGAAACCGTCTTCAATCCAACGCAACTGGACGCGCGCCAGTGGGCTCGCGTGGCCCGCGACGCAGGCATGAAGGGCCTGATCATCACGGCCAAGCACCACGACGGCTTCTGCCTCTGGCCCAGCGCCTACACCGAGCATTCCGTCAAGAACTCGCCTTGGAAGGACGGCCATGGCGACGTCGTGGGCGAGTTGGCCGCCGCCTGTCGCGAGTACGGCCTGCGCATGGGAGTGTACCTGTCGCCCTGGGACCGCAACAGCGCCGTCTATGCGACGCCGGAATACCTGACATATTACCGCAACCAGTTGCGCGAGCTGCTGACCCGCTACGGCGATATCTTTGAGGTCTGGTACGACGGCGCCAACGGCGGCGACGGCTACTACGGCGGCGCCAACGAAACGCGGCGTATTGACAACAAGACCTACTATCGCTGGCCCGAGGTGCACAAGATCGTGCGCGAACTGCAGCCGATGGCGGTCATGTTCAGTGACGCGGGACCCGACGTTCGCTGGGTGGGCAACGAGCGGGGTTTCGGCAACGAGACGAACTACGCGGCGCTCAAACGCGATGAGCTGTATCCGGGCACGCCGCGATCTGCGGAACTGCCCCAAGGCCATCGCGACGGCAACTACTGGGTGCCCGCGGAGGCGGATGTCTCCATCCGGCCCGGTTGGTTCTACCATGCCGGCGAGGACAATCGCGTCAAGTCGCTCGACGACCTGCTGGAGATCTACTACGCCAGCGTGGGCAGGGGCTGCAACCTGTTGTTGAATGTCCCGCCCGACCGTCGTGGTCTGATCCACGAGACCGACGTCGCACGCCTGATGGAATTGCGCAGGGTCCTCGATCTGACGTTCGACGAGGACCTCGCCAAGCGCAAGCCGGTCCAGGCCTCCAACGTCCGCGGCGGCGACAGCCTCTTCGGAGCCGACAGGCTCACCGACGGCGACCGCAATACGTACTGGGCCACGGACGATCAGGTCCATGAGGCCGAGGCGGCGGTGGATCTGGGCAAACCGACGCTGTTCAATCGGGCCCGCCTTCAGGAGTACATCCAACTGGGCCAGCGGATCGAGGGATTCGTGTTGGAAGCCCGTGTCGAGGGCGCCTGGAAGAAAGTCGCCGAAGGGACGACCATCGGCCCCCGGCGCATTTTGCGATTCGAGGGCGTCGCCGCCGATCGTGTGCGTCTGCGGATCACGAGTTCGCGAGCCTGCCCGGTCCTCTCCACGCTGGAGCTGTATCTGGCGCCGGCGCGCGTGACGATCTCGCCGGAGACATCGGTCTTCATGGGAAGCCAGGAAGTCTCGCTCGAAAGTGATACCCCCGGCGCGGTGATCTACTACACTCTCGATGGCTCCGAGCCGACGAAACAATCGCATCGCTACGCCGGCCCGTTTGAACTGGCCAAGACCGCGACCATCAAGGCCTCCGCCTGGGTGGACCAGACGCCGGGCTATCCGATCAGCGAGAGGCATTATGAATGTCGCGAGGCGACGGACCTGCTGGCCCCGATCCCGGCCTCCGGCACGCTCGAAGCAGGCCTGCGCTACAGCTACTACGAAGGAGGCTGGCAGACGCTCAACCAGATGGCCGACCGCCAGCCGGTGGCTACAGGCGTGGCATCGACCTTTGACATCGGGCTGCGAAAACGGAACGAGCATTTCGCCCTCAGATTCGAGGGCCTGATCGATGTCCCGGCCGACGGGCTCTACGAGTTCTTCACCGAGTCCGACGACGGCAGCGCCCTGTACATCGACGGCCGGCAGGTCGTTGACAACGACAATCTCCAGGGCATGACGGAGCGTGCGGGCATAACCGGCTTGAAGGAAGGCCTGCACCGGATCGACGTGCGTTACTTCAACGCCACGGGCGGCATGGGACTCAACGTTCGCTGGTCCGGCCCGAAGACGTCCAAGGGCGTCATTCCCGCCGGCGTTCTCCAGCACGCTCCATGACTGCACATGTTCCCCGGCTTGCGTCCTGAACGGCCCAAGCCGGGGCTTTTCCTACGGCCTCGTCATATCGACCACGTCTGCTCGACGCGATTCCGGCATGACTTTGAGCGATTGGAGTCTTCCGTCGCGGTATGCGCCCTCGATCACCGTTTGCAGCGGCGCGTGGAGTCTGAAGTCCACGTCCCAGCCTTTGGGCCAGGCAGGCAAAAGGTAGATCTTGCGGCCGTCCGTCTGCATCAGCATGGACTGGAGCGTCTTGAGCAAGACGCCGCCGTGGCATTGGTCGGGCGTCCAGTCGTAGTTCGGGCCCCAGAAGGAGTCGAAACGTTCGCCAGGGTCGTGATGGCGGGCGCGCTCGAGGAGTCCTTTACACGCGTCGTCCGTGAGTCCAAGATAGGCCATGAAGATGTCGTCCTGTCGCCAGCCGCGATGACCCCTGTCCCAGCGGTGTTTCAAGGCCTCGATGCCCCACTCGATGTTCGGGCGGCCCAGAGCCACCAGACGGAAGGGAAACACGGCGTACAACTCCGGATTCTCGATGTTGCTCTTCACGTCGAATTTCTCCGCCGGCGCAAGGGCTGTGACGCCCTCCACCTCCCGCAAAGGCAGGGGCGGCAGCTTGTCTCTCAACCGTTGCCAAAGCTCTCGTTCACCAGCGGGTGCGGAATCCACAGAGAGCGAAAGGAGTCGCTCCGTGACGGCCATGCAGCCGGCCAGCTCCGGCATCGGGTTGGTGCACTCCCACCACGTCTCCAGCGCCTGCGAGGGATGCATGACCAGCTTGCCCTGTTCGTTCGTGGGATAGTGCTGGTCGAAGAAGGTGAGGATCTCATGTGCGAAGGGGATGGCCGTTCTTTGCAGGAACTCGCGGTCGAGGGTGTGCTCGTAGCAGTCCAGCATCATCCAGCACAATTCGAGCCCGCCGACCCATTCCCATTTGTGCCAGCGGCTCTCCTGGAGTTTGTCAGTCCGTTGCTCGAACGGCGTCCATCCATAGGTTTCGCTGAAGATCGGGCCCCAGAAGTAGATGCACTCCGGCAGGAATGCGCCGTCGTGACCGCAGTAGAGCTTCGTGCGGTATTTGGATAGCTCCAGCACATCGCCCGCATACATCCGCCACAGCGGCTCCATCAGATCGAAGTCGCCCGAGGCGCACATGCTGAAGTAGGGCAGCCGAGTGTTCTGCCACCAGCAGCCGGACCCCCAACGACGGTAATCCGGATCGTCCCTGTCGCCCGCCGGTGCGGTGAAGAGACTTCCGTTGAACTTGATCGGATACGCGCCGCGACCCGCGCAGGCGCTGATGAAACGCTGGAGGTGGTACATCCGGCTGATATATGCAGCCTTGTCGCGAATCGCCTCGCCGACGCTGGCGCCTACGAGCCTGCCGTCCACGTACATCCGGCAACCCCCCGCATCCGCATCCGCAACCGCGGCGACGTGGGTCCAGCGGCCGGCCGGCACAGCGTCCTTTGCCGCGAGCTGGCTCTCTCCGCAGATCAGACGGAGGCTGTTGCCCGGATAGGTGTCGACGAGGAACCCGTCGCTGCCACCAGGCGTGATCTTGTCCACGATTCTTGCACCGCCGGGCGGGAGTTTCTCGGGCTTGAGCCACGCTTCAATGGTGAAACCCCTGCTGAAATCCCACGACGCCGAGTCCGCGACGGCGCCGGTGGTCTTGCCGGTCCACAGCATGTCAGGTGATCGCGAAGGCGCCTGGCTGCGTTCCAGCTTCGCGAGTTCTCCAATCTGGACGTTGCTGAGCGGCTTGGCGAAGATGCTCACGCGGCCAGTGTCGCCTGCGAACCGATTCGATCCGTCCTGGTCGAGACCGATCCACACGGAATGACTGTTCGCAGGCACGATGGAATCGGCGGTCAGCGCGTTCGCCTGCGGGTTCGTGGCGGCGCAAATCCAACTGCGATCCCAGAACTGCGACCACCATCGTTCGTGGGCCTGGCGACGTGCGGCGAAGTCCTGCGATTCCACTCGCCGAATCGTCTGCTCCATGTCGGCCAACCACTGTTGCGGCCTGGCGGGGTGCCGCGTCAGGACGAACACATTGAACTGATGCGAGGTCCCTCGCGGTGAACGCAGACGCAGATCGTCGAGCCGTTCGCCATCGACGGCGGTGACAACGGCTCCGAATGTCCGGTCGAGCAGCGGATCGGGTTGGGCGAAGCCGGTCAGTCCCTGGATCTCCGCGAGCAATTGCGGCCCGACGGATTTGGCGTTGTGGTGATACCAGCCGATGCGCTTCTGCTGTCCGGTCAGGATCGTGTCCGGCTCGATGACCATCGAGGCCTGTCGCTGATCGGGGAGCTTGCGGTTGAGCAGGACATCGCTGGTTTGCAGTTGTGTTTCCTCGTATTGTTGTGTCCGCCACAGGTCGATAGCCGCCGTGGCCTCGACGGGAGACGCACTCTCGACGACCACGTGGATGACCTGCCAATTGGCGTCGACCCACATCTGGACATTCACACGTCGGGCTCCCTCGCCGGCCACCACCTTCAGCGTCCCATCGCAGAGACTGAGCGTCTGCCTGAACGGCGGGTTATCCGCAAATGGGTTGGGCTCCAGATGCACGCGGATCGCGCCGACCTTGACTAGGCGGGCGTTGTCGTCCCATGTGTCGGTCTTGCCGATGTAGACCTGCACGTCGCCGGCGGGGGTGATCCAGGCATTGATGCCGATGTCGCCATTGCCCAGCGGCATCGAGCCGTGATGATTCTCGCTCGGCGAATCCCAGGTCACGTTGTAGTCTTCGATTCGTGGGTGGGCTGCCCACACATCGGGGACAGATGAGCCGACTCCTAAGAGCGACAACGCGATAGTGAAGATCACAACTCTTGTGTTCATGGCCCTTTCTCCACTGGCAAGACTCATTGCGGATGATTTCCACGACCGCTGACAGAGTATTGTCCATATCCTCACTCTGCAAGACTTTGCACACCCAGATTGACGATCTGGGCTCTCGGGGTCCCTACGAGATCGTCATGTCACAGAATCGAACGTCACATCCGGAAAATGTGGTACCTCTTCGACGCCCGATATGGCACAATAGCGGTAATCGCATGTAAGGAGAGATGACCATGGTACAGAAGAGCCTGCACGTTATCAGATCGGTGACTACCAAGTGGTTCATGGCATTTGTGACAATCACCGCCCTTTCGACCGGCGTGCGAACCTGTCCTGCCCAGGATACCGGTCAAGCGACGCCCTGGTGGCGACAGGCCAAGCCGGAATCGATCCGCCGGTGGCAGGACATGCGGTTCGGCCTGTTCGTTCATTGGGGCCCCGTGTCGCTCAAGGGCACCGAGATCGGCTGGTCGCGAGGCGGCCCCCGTCGAGGACGCAACGACGCCCGGACCGGCGCGGTCCCCGTCGAGGAATACGACAACCTCTACAAGACCTTCAATCCGGTCCAGTTCAACGCGGACGAGTGGGTGCAGATCGCCCGGGATGCGGGCATGAGGTACCTGGTTTTCACCAGCAAGCATCACGATGGTTTCTCCATGTTCGATACCCGCCAGTCGGACTACAAGATCACCAGCAAGGAGTCGCCCTATGGCAAGGACGTCTGCAAGCAACTGGCGGACGCATGCCACAGGCAGGGACTGGCGCTGGGGTGGTACTACTCGCCGCGAGACTGGTACCACCCGGATTTCGCGACGGAGAACCACGCGAAGTACATCCAATTCTACCTCGCGCAGCTCCGCGAGATTTGTACGAACTACGGGCGGGTAGACATTCTGTGGTTTGACGGCCTGGACAGCCCGCGGAACTTGTGGGGCGACACGCCGGAGAAATCGTTCATGATCGTTCGAATGCTCCAGCCCGACATTATCCTGAACAATCGCGGCGGACTGCCCGGCGATCTCGACACGCCGGAACAGCAGATCGGCGGATTCAATCGCGAGCGGCCCTGGGAAACCTGCATGACGATCTGCCAACAGTGGGCGTGGAAACCCAACGACAACATGAAGTCGCTCAAGCAGTGCCTCCAGACCCTGCTGTACACCGTAGGCGGCGACGGCAACCTGCTCTTCAACGTCGGCCCGATGCCCGACGGTCGCATCGAGCCTCGCCAGGTGGAGCGCCTGCGCGAGATGGGCGACTGGCTCAAGAAGTACGGCGACGGAGTCTACGGCACTCGCGGCGGGCCCTTCAAACCCGCCCGGTGGGGCGCATCGACCTGCAAGGACAACAAGATCTACCTGTACGTGATGAACTGGCCCGAGGAAGGACCCCTGGTCCTGCCTGCGGTGGTGAAGGGAATGGGCATCATATCGACCAGCGCCCCGGAAGCGTCAATCAGACTCGTCCGCGATGGCTTTGCGATCGATGTGCCGGCCGCCGGCCGCGATCCGATCGTCACGGTGATCGAACTCGCGACGGAAGGGCGGGCGTTCGACATCACGCCGACGGCCCTGGCCTACAGCGGCGATTCGCTCACGGTCGGCAAGAAGGCCACCGCGTCCAATGTCTACCAGCAGAGCCGCAGTCATGGGCCCGATGAGGCCGTCGACGGCGACTCGGAGACGCGATGGGCAACCGACGCGGACGTCGATGCAGCCTGGCTCGAGGTCGATCTCGGCACGCCCGTGGCGGTTCGCAGAGTCGCTATCGAAGAGTCCCACGAATACCAGCGGGTGCAGGCCTTCGAATTGCAGTATCACGACGGGCAGACGTGGAAGACCTTCCACGAGGGTACGACCATCGGCCCGGACTGGTCGGCCAAGATCGAGCCGATCACGGCGCAGCGATTCCGCCTGAACATTGTGAAGGCCCCCGGCGGCCCGACCATCACGGAGTTCATGCTGTTCTGATGAGGGTCCACCGCATGACGGACAACCGCAAAGTTCTGCTGATGTTGGGCTGCTCGCGGGCGTCCGAGAGGCAGATGCTGCGCGGCATCGTCCGCTATTGCCGCTTCCACAGTCCGTGGATTCTGTACCGAGAACCGCCGTTCTATCGGAGGCCTCCCTACCATGGTCAGTCCAAGGACGCTCGGATGTTGACGCGATTGCGCGAGCGCGGTTTCGATGGGATCATCGGCTTCGCGGCCAACCGGGCGCAACTGGAAGCGTTCATCCCGCCGGGGTTCCCTTCGGTGGTCCTGCCAATCGAGGAGAAGGTGTCCGGCTATTGCAGCGTTGTGGAGAAGGCCCACGCAGTGGGCCGCATGGGCGCCGAGCATTTTCTCAACCGGGGTTTCACCCGGTTTGCCTTCTGTGGATACGATCACATGTACTGGTCCCGTGTGCGACAGGATGGATTCGTCCGGCGGATTAAGCAGGCCGGATTCGGTGTCTGCCTGTACGAGCCGCCGGGGCCGCCGGCCCGTCTGACGTGGGAGGATGAGCAGGCCTCCGTGGCCGACTGGCTCCGGTCATTGCCCAAGCCCATCGGACTGATGGTCTGCAACGACGACCGCGCCCAGCAGGTAGTCGAGGCCAACAAGGCGGCCAATGCGCGAGTGCCCGATGAGATCGCCATCCTGGGCGTCGACGATGACGAGATGATCTGCGAGATGACGTATCCTCCGCTGTCCAGCATCGTTCTGAACTCCGAGGAGGTCGGATACGAGGCCGCCGCCCAGCTCGATCGCCAGATGGCCGGCAGGAAGGCCCCCAAGCGGGAGATCTACATGCGCCCCCTGTACATCCACACGCGGCAATCCACGGATGTTCTGGCCGTCGAGGACGCGCTTGTGGCCGCGGCGCTCCGCTTCATCCGAACCCACGCCGGTCGGGTCCTGTCCGTCGACGATGTCGTGGAGGCGACCTCGACATCCCGGCGTCTCCTGGAACGACACTTTAAGGACGTGGTCGGGGCCAGCATATACCGCGAGATCCAGCGGGCGCGCATCGAGCGGGCCTGCCCGATGCTTGTGGACACGAACTGGTCCGTCGCCCAGATCGCCGATCTCTGTGGTTTTTCCAGCGCGGTGCACTTTGCCGTTGCTTTCAAACGTCAGATGCGGCTGACCCCCCAACAGTACCGCGCACGATCCGCAGGAACCTCCCGGCCGCCTGGTGCGAATCCAGCGTGGGCTTCCTCCGCATGGGAGGGACTGCCATGATGTCGCAAAATCGAAATCCAAAGACGCAAAATCGAATGTACTGGCCCGGCCGGTTGTCCGATAATTGAATCAGCTATAGTGCCTATGTAAGGATGCCGGAGGACGATCATGCACAGAAGGGCTTTCACACTCATCGAGTTGCTCGTCGTCATTGCCATCATCGCCATTCTGATGGCCGTTCTCATGCCGTCCTTGCACGTCGCGAGGGAGCAGGCGCGCAGCATCACTTGCCGCGGCAATGTCCGGACGCTGACGATGGCCTGGCTGATGTACAAGGACGAGGACGACGGCAAGCTGGTCGCCGGCATGCCCGAATGGTCCGACAGGGGAGCTTGGGTACGGATCCCGCCCGGCGGCGCCAGTTCCACGGTCGAGCAAAAGAAGGAATACATCAGGAAAGGCGCGCTGTGGCCTTACGTCAAGGACGTGGAGGTCTACCGCTGCCCCTCGGACAAGCGCAAGAACAATCCGTATCACAAATACGCCTATCGCACGTACTCCATCGCCGGCGGCATGAACGGCACCGAAGACCCGGACACCACTTGGCAAATCAGGCCCTGCAAGAAGTACACCGACATCAGGCAGCCAGCCAACAAGATCGTATTCATCGCCGAGTGTGACCCTCGCGGCTACAACCAGGGGTCCTGGGTCATCGAGCCCCGGACCAAGCGATGGGTGGATCCGTTCGGGATCTGGCATCGCGACAACAGCAGCGTCCTAAGCTTCGCAGACGGCCGCGTGGATATGCACCGCTGGCTCAGCCGCGGACTGGCGGAGTGGAACCTCAAGGCGCTACACGACCCGATAAACTTCCAATTCTACAGGCCCCCGCAGGACAACGAGGAGATGGAGGACTTCCAGTTCGTCTTGGACTCCTACGCCTACAGGTCTATTCTGTAGCATCCGCATCACAAGGGGTGAAAAGAACCGGTGCGACCGGAACAGTCGAAACATATGTGAAGGAGGATTGTCATGTACAGAAGAACCAGTGCACGGATATCCTTTGTCTTCGTTCTGGGGCTGGTCCTCGCGAGCGTGTCCGAGGCCGCTCTCGTGGGCTGGTGGCGATTCAATGATGGGTCGGGTACGACCGCCATGGACAGTTCCGACTCGGGCTGCGACGGCACCGTCTACAATCCCTTGTGGGTCGAGGGCAAGTACGACGGCGCCTTGAACTTCACCGGGACCAATTATGTGGATGTCCCCGCGGAATGCTGGTCCACGATAGACAGCCAGGTCACCGTGTGTTTCTGGGCGTATGGCGATCCGGCCCAGCAGCCTCAGTCCAACTTCATCTTCGGGGCCTTCCAGGACGCCTCGAACAACGAGTCCAGAGTCATGTCGGCGCACCTGCCCTGGGGCGATGGGACCGTCTACTTTGACACTGGCGGCACCACCGCAGGAGGATTCGACCGGATCAGCAAGGCGGGCAATGTTGCCAACTATGAGGGGACGTGGACGTTCTGGACCCTCCTCAAGAACGCCGACACGGGCGATCAGCAGATCTACATCAACGGCGCGCTCTGGCACAGCGGAACCGGCATGGTCCGCCGCATGACCGGAGTCAGCAAGTTCACGATCGGGACCAAGCCGAGTCTCGCTGAAGGATGGTATCGCGGCATGATCGACGACTTCCGCCTGTACGACGAGGCATTGTCGCTCGAAGAGATTCAGGAAGCCATGACGGGCCGGGGTCCCAGCACGGAACTGGCCGCCAAGCCGGTTCCCGCGAACGAAGCCACCGATGTTGTGCACGACACAACCCTGAGCTGGAAGGCGGGCGAATTCGCCGTCGCGCACGACGTGTACCTGGGAACGGTATTCGACGACGTCAACGACGCCGGCAGAGACAACCCGATGGGCGTGCTGGTCAGCGAGGGCCAGGAGGAGACGACATTCGACACTGTCCGTCTCGATTTCGGGCAGGTGTACTACTGGCGCATCGACGAGGTGAACGCGGCGCCCGACTCCACGGTTTTCAGGGGCAAGGTGTGGAGCTTTACGACGGAAACCTACTCCTACCCTGTTCCCGGCGCGCGGATCATGGCGACCGCATCCGGCTCCATTAGCGGAATGGGACCGGGCAAGACAATCGACGGATCCGGGCTTGACGCGAACGGTCGGCATTCCACCAAGTCGGACACGATGTGGTTCAGCGCCGGCACGGCGCCGCGCTGGATCCAGTATGCGTTCGACAAGTCATATGTGCTGGACCGGTTGTTGGTGTGGAACGCGAACCTGGGCGTCGAGTCTTATGCCGGGTTCGGGGCCAAACAAGTGACGGTCGAATGCTCCCTCGACGGCCAGACCTGGGCGCAGGTGGAAGGGGTGCCCGAGTTCGCACAGGGACCCGGTGCCGAGGGATACGCCGCCAACACGACCGTCGCGTTCAACGGCGTCGTGGCCAAGTACGTCAGGCTAACGATCAACAGCACCTGGGGCAATCCGCAGACGTGCCTGAGCGAGGTGCGGTTCTTCTATGTGCCGCTGGCGGCCTATGCCCCCTCGCCGGAGGATGGCGAGGCAGACGTGGCCCCCCAGACGACCTTGGGCTGGCGTGCCGGACGCGAGGCGGCTTCACACCAGTTGTTCTTTGGCACAGACGTGAACAGCCTGCCTCTGGTCGCCACGCTGGACGATCCTGCCTATGACGTGACGCTGAATCTGGGCGAGACTTACTTCTGGAAGGTGGTCGAGGTCAACGAGGCCGAGGCGACCCCTCAACGGGACGGCGAGGTCTGGAGTTTCTCGACCCTGGCGGCCCTCGTGGTTGATGGTTTCGAGAGTTATGGGGACGACCAGGACGCGGGCGATGCGATCTTCCAGACGTGGACCGACGGTTATGAAGTCGATGAGAACGGCTCGATTGTCGGTCTCAAGGATGCCGTCGGCGGCACCTTCTCCGAGATGACCATCGTGCACAACGGCACCCAGTCGATGCCGTTCTTCTACGACAACTCCGACGCCGCCTATGCCGAGGCCGCGCGGACTTTCGACACCGAGCAGGACTGGAGCCGGGCCAAGGCCCTCTCGCTTGCCTTCTACGGCGATCCGAACAACACCGGAACCATGTACGTGAAGATCAACAGCACCAAGGTAGCCTACAACGGCAGCGTCCAGGACATTACGAGGACCCAGTGGCAGCCCTGGAACATCGATCTGGCCTCGACCGGCGTCGACCTCACGAGCATCGAGAAGTTGGTGATCGGCATCGAAGGTGCCGGGGCAGCGGGCACGTTGTACTTTGATGACATCGAGATCCAGGGCAGCGCGCCCCAGTTCATCACGCCGGTCGATCCGGGCACCTCGGGCCTCCTCGCGTGGTACAAGTTCGACGGCAACGTCAAGGACTCGGCCGGCACAAATCACGGCGCCGCGGTCGGCGACGCCAAGACGACGACCGATGCAACGCGGGGCGAGGTCCTCAAGCTCGACGGCATCGGCGACTGCGTGGACGTTCCGCTCCTCGGCACGTCGCCTGCCCTGACGATAGCCATGTGGGTCAACACCGCGATCGATCCGGCGCCTTATGAACTCCTCAGCTTCTTCCACAGCGAGGGCTGGGCCGCCGGCGATATCCACTGGCGCTACGGGTACGGCAAGGTCGATTGCGGCCTTTACAACCTGACTAACAGCTCGGGCACAGCCGTCGTCAAAGCCAACCAGTGGAACCACGTCGCAGTCACCGTCTCGGCGACCGAATGGGCGCTGTGGCTCAACGGGTATAAGGAGAGTTCCATGACGCTGAGCACTCCGCAAACGATGACGTTGGGCGACGGCTCGATCGGCGCCTGGTCGGGCTATGATGGTCTGACGTACAGCCGCTTCTTCACCGGCATGATGGACGACGCTCGTTTCTACAATCGGGCCCTGTCGCAGGAGGAGATCGGATGGCTGGCCGGTCAGACGGAACCGTTCGCCAAGCCGTTCTGACAGCCTGTACGGCAGCCCCTGTCTAAGGTGTCTGCCCTGGTAGTCTCTGAACCCGAGGCCCGCGCCCGCCCGCGCGGGCCTCGGTGTTTCCATCGGGTCTGTATCACTTGTTCGCGACGGCGCCGGCTGGCGGATGGTTCCGCAGGTGCTTGTTCATCAAGCACAGCAGAGCGGAAAGGTCGATAACGTGTCCTTCGTCATGTACGTCGAGCGTGACATTCTCCGGCTTGCCCATGTCGTCGTAGATCGCCCGGACTTCCTTCATCGCCTCGCGGGCCAGCGGGACGTAGAACTGGCTCACCGGTTCCTGAAGGCCGTTCTGGCACTGGAGCGGCCGGGGGGCGGTCAGGGCGTAGATGTCCGCGTAATCGACCAGTTCCCGCAGCCCGTCGAACTTCCAGCACATGCAGTGATCCTGCTCCATGTGGTCCATGGTGGTGAGGAAGCCCGCGCTGACGGTGGCCGCGATTCGCTCGTCCATCGCGCCGAGCCACATGGCCATCTCGCCGCCCAGCGAAAGGCCGCCGCAGCCGATCCGTGATGCGTCCACCTGGGGCAGCGACTGGAGGTAGTCGACGCAACGCATCAGGTCCCACAATCGCTCGCCCATGAGCAGACGGCCTTCCTCTCGCACGTCATGCTGGCTCACGGTGGTTGAGATCGTCACGTATCCGCTCGTGGCCAAGGCGGTGCCGAACCCCCTGTAGTGCGTGTTCTCGAACTTCGCTCTTTCGGGCTCCTTGGCAATGGTCTCGGTGCTGTACGGGCTGTACAGGTCGCTCCCATGGCCGCCGATGCAGACCACTGCGGGGCACCGACCGCTCTGCGAGGCGGGCGTCGTCACGATGATGCGGATTCGTCTGCCGGCGGTGGAGTTGATTTCGAGTTCCTCGACCGTGTAGTTACCTTTCGTTTCGGAGGACAGCCTCTGCGGATTCAGCGCGATTTGGCTCTTCGTTCGGATCAGATCGTCGATCTTCAGACGCGCCGACAGGCTGGCTCGGACCTCCTTCTGCCACGCGACCGCGTCGGCAGCGGATCGGCGGGTGTACATCCTGGAGCGGAGGTTGCCGGTCGCAGCCAGTGCCGGGGAGATCTCGAAGGTCTCCTTGTCCAGATCGATCGTGACGGTCGTCCCGTCGGCGAACGTGGTCCGCTGCTTGCGGAACGATTCGTCGAGAAACTCGTGGTTCGCCATTTCCAGCAGTCCGACCCGCTGGTTCAGGGCACACATCGTGCGGACCTTCGCCAGTTCCTCGTCGCTCGGGAAAGGCGACAGGTAGGGCATGCCTGCGTTAGCCAGGCCGTGGAGGTAACCGAGGTCGGTTTCCGGGATCCCCCACTCGCCCTTGCCCATGGACCAGGGCAACAGCAGGGCATCGTGGTACACGAGGTTGAACAGGGGGATGGGGATTCCCGAGGCCGGACCGTGGCCGGGGTCGGGCAGGAGCGGATACGGGCCGTGATGGACCAGGTCGATGTGGGGAATGGCCCAATCGGCGGGTTCCTCGGAACTGACGACCCCGCCCATCGAGCGGATGAAGTCCATGCACATGCCGCGGTACTGGAGGCAATCGGCGCGGGTCGCCGGGTGGTCGGGGTGATAGCATTCGTCGGGCGGGACCACCGCGAAGACGTCGAGATAGGCGCCGCGGACCTTGATGCCGTGATCGAGCAGCCACGTGTAGTTCTTGTGGACGTGGCCCGGGGCCAGTCTCGAACAGAGGATCGATTGCTTGCCGCCGTACCAGACGCTGTGGAAGGTGCGTTGCCCCTCGCGGTCCACGATCGTGAGGTTCGGATCGTAGGATTTCGCGTCGAGGTAGTAATCCCGGTACTGGTCGTGGATCGCGAAGACGTAGCCCAGTTCGTCGCAGGCGTCGGCCAGTCGCTTCATCGCCTCCCAGCCGCCTGCGTCCGGGCAGGGGGGTATGATGTCGGGGTGGAGGTTATCGTAGCCGCGGAAACCCCAGCCGTCGAGGTGAACGTAGGCGCGATCGACGCCCTTGGCGGCCAGTCCGCGGAGGTGTGCGGCCCGCTCATCGAACGTGACGACCTGGTGGTTCTGGGCCGGATCGTCCTTGTTGTAGTACTGCGACTCGGGCTGGATGTGCACGAGAATCGACGTGTGGACGACGGGCGACCCGACGAGCCTGCCCACCAGCGGATTGCGGGCGATCTTCTCGCGGAGCGAAACGAAATGCCCGGTTTCCTGCACGTGCCGGCGGTATCGCTTGGCCATCGTGACGTAGTTGCCCTTGGCGAAGAAGCACAGGCGGACGCGGCGCGGGTATCGCAGCTCGCCGAGCGAGTGGACCCAGCGGATCTGCATTCGGGTGGGCCCGCCCGCCGGATGTTCGAACCGGCAACCTGCGTCTTCCGGCGTCTCGATCAAAACCAGCATTGCGGCTTGGCCCTTCTGATGCCCCCACCAGGGCATGTACAGACCCCGCCCGTAGCTCATCGTATCGTAAAGCCAGACCTGCTTGGGCCAGCTCTTTGGCAACAGCATCCCCTGCATGAAGGGGACCACCGTCGCGTCGAACGAGTCCTGGGCCGGCGCGGGCGGCCAGGCACACTCCAGGACTGCCGCACCCTTCTCGCGGGCGATCACCTCGCAGACCAACTCCTCCTGTGTCCCCTCCATGCAGATGAACAGGTCGATCTCCACGTCAATCTCGGCTCCTTCCTGGCGGAAATCACCGAGCGAGATCTTCACGCCGGTCTTGTATCCCGTCCGGTAGACCGACACAGATCGTTTGCCCGCATCGGCCAGGCGAAGCGAGAGTGTTTTGCCCGACGTCCCGACCAGGAGATCGCCAGCGGACGAGGCGACGGTGGACCAGGTGATGCCGCCGGACTGGATCGTCATTTGCAGGGTGGCGGGATCCAATTCCACGCTGGTCTTGGACCCGCGAATGATCCACGTGCCCTGGCTCTGGGCGACTTGGACAGCGGGACTCCCGTAGTCGTCTTGCGTCCCGGCGGCTTCGGATCGCCCGAAGCCCGTCGCACACAGCGCGATCGGCACAAGCCACAAGAATAGACGCTGTCTCGGTTTTGCGGAGGTCATGTCTATCATAGGTATGTACTCCCTTCTTGAAGGTTCTCTGATCACGGCGTCATCATACCCGCCTTGTGGTCGCATGTCGATGGCCGTAGAATGACCTGCGCACAAACAAGTCTCTGAAAGGAATCCGCCATGAGAAACTGTCTGGTCGCCATAGCCTCTGCGTTGACCATCCATTCAGCAGCAATGACTCACGCCGCGGTCGAAGTCAAGTCGCCGAACGGCGATCTGGTCGCGACGTTTGCGATCCAGGATTTCGGGGACGCGAAGGGTCGTCCCTGCTATCGCGTGGACTTCAAAGGCCGCCCGGTGATCGTGGAATCCCGCCTGGGGCTGGACCTGGACGGCGCCCCGCTGCGCGAGGGGATGACCCTCGTGACGCACACGGCCAGTACGCAGGACTCGACGTGGAAGCCAGTCTGCGGCGAGCGGGCGGAAATCCGCGACCGCTACAACCAGGTGGTCCTCGAATTGAAGGACAGGGAGTCCCCCGCTCGCGTCCTGCGTGTGACATTCCGGGCCTATGACGGGGGCATCGCGTTCTGTTATACGGTCCCGAAGCAGGTGGGAACCGAGAGCGTCCGCATCAAGCGGGAGACCTCGGAGTTCCGCTTCGACGCCGACCACGCGACCTGGGCGACCTACTCGGCGCAGGGGCAGTATCGGAGAGTGGCGCTCAGCGAGGTCAGAGCGGGCTGTGAGCGGCCGCTCGTGGTGGAGATCGCAGAGGATTTGTACGCTGCGCTGGCGGAGGCCAGACTGGTCGATTATGCGCGCATGAAGTTCGCTCCGCTCGAAGGGGTGCCCCACGGTTTGGAGGGCAGGCTGGACGGCGAGGTCGTGTCGTCCCTGCCGCTGACGACACCCTGGCGGGTCGTCATGGTTGCCCAGAGCCCCGGCAAGCTCGTCGAGAACAACACGATCATCCTGAATCTCAACGAGCCCTGTGCGATCGCGGACACATCGTGGATCAGGCCGGGCAAGGTGATTCGCGAGGTATTGCTTTCCACCGCGGGCGGCAAGGCCTGTGTGGACTTCGCTGTCCAGAGGGGCCTGCAATATGTCGAGTACGATGCGGGCTGGTACGGCCCGGAGAATGATCCGAACGCCGACGCCACCACGGTCACTCTCGACCCCAAACGCAGCAAGGGACCGCTTGATCTGCACGAGGTGATTCGCTACGCGAACGAGCGAGGCATCGGGATCATCGTCTACGTGAACCACATCGCGTTGGAGAAGCAGCTCGATGTACTGCTTCCGCTCTATGAGAGGTGGGGGATCCAGGGGATCAAGTTCGGTTTCGTCAACGTGGGCTCGCAGCGGTGGACCCGCTGGCTTCATGAGGCGATCCGCAAGTGCGCCGAGCACCGATTCATGGTGGATGTGCATGACGAGTATCGCCCGACCGGTTACAGCCGGACCTATCCGAACCTGATGACGGTCGAGGGGATCTATGGGGACGAAACCCGCCCGACGAACGACCAGACGCTCACCTACGCGTTCACCCGCATAATCGCAGGGCAGGCGGACAACACGGTCTGCTGGAACGACCCCCGTGTTGCAGCGAACTCGACGTATGCCTACCAGTTGGCCAAGCCTGTGGTTCTCTTCAGCCCGTGGCAATTCCTGTTCTGGTACGACCGGCCGGGCACGGTCGAGGACACGCCGGAGTTGGAGTTCTTCAGTCATCTGCCGACCACCTGGGACGATACCAGGGTGATTCACGGCCGGATCGGGGAGTACGCGGTGGTCGCCAGACGCAAGGGCGAGCAGTGGTTCATCGGGTGCATGAACGCGGGACAGCCGCAGACGTTCGATGTGCCGCTGGACTTCCTGGAGGGGAGCGTGCGGTACACGGCGCACTTCTACACGGACGATCCGGCGATTCCGACGCGGACCCACGTCCGGATCGAGCAACGGACCGTCGGCCCAGACACCGTGCTCCAGGTGACCCTGCCCGCCCGAGGGGGCGAGGCGATCCGGATCGAGCCGGCGGACCTGTAGGAGACACAGGACCCACAGGACATATAGGACCTACGGGACCCGCGCCGCTTCGCGTTGTGTGGGTGATGTTATGGGACGCCAGCGGCAACGAGGGTGCGAAATTCCCCCCTGATTTGTGGAAGATCCCAAGTGCTTGTCAAGAGGGCTCCCTGCTCTGTCGAGACAAGTCCTGGGACGGATCCTGTGGCGTCGTAGGGGATACGTCCTGTGTCGCGCGGTTGCACGCACGATGCACGACACACGACGCCTGTGAAGGAGCATCAGGCATGGCGACAGCAACTCAAGAATGCCCCGCCCGATTCGGCGAAGGCATCATCGCATCCTATCCCGACCCCCTCCGGACGTGCATCTGGAATGCCATCGTCGAGAAGGCCACGGACGTGCACCTGCACTGTGTGGCCGAGGGGCTGCGGGTGCTTCACCGCGTCGATGGGATCATTCACCCCAAGGAGGTGCTCTCGCCGGCCGAAGGTCGAACGCTGCTGAACCAGTTGAAAAGCGCATCGGGCCTGGACTTCATCCGCTCGTTCACGCCGACGGAAGGGCAACTCACCTGGCCCGACGGCGATATGCGATGGGAAATCCGCGTCACACTGACGCCCGTCCGGGATCGCGAGTCGGCCCACCTGCGATTGCTGAGCATGCCCCGAGATGAGTGGGACATCGCCAACCTGGGCTTCACGCCGGCCGACCAGGAGAAGGTCGCCACGGCTGTCCGCTCGCTCAGCGGGCTGGTCCTGATCACCGGAGCCACCGGCTCCGGCAAGACGACCACGATGTACTCGCTGGCCTCCCTCATGGACCTGCGGACCACGACGACCTACTCCATCGAGGACCCGGTCGAGTTTCGCCTGCCCTACGTCCAGCAGATCGAGGTCGATGAACGCCACGGACTGACGATGCACGAGGGGTTGCGGACGATCCTTCGCATGGACCCCGACCTGATCCTCGTCGGCGAGATCCGCGACGCAGATTCCGCGATGGTGGCGGCCCGCGCCGCACTGTCCGGCCGGCTCGTCTTGGCAACGATCCACGCCCAGGATGCGGCAGGGGCCATCGATTCCCTCCACTATCTTGGGGTGCCTCACCACGTCATCGGCAGCTCCTTGCGTCTGATCATCGCCCAGAACCTGATCCGACGGCTCTGTCCCGATTGCTCTCAGCCCCTTGCATTGGGCGACGAAGACCGGGAACTGTTTGCACAATCCGCGATGGAGGTTCCGGATCACCTCATGCGGGCTGTCGGCTGCCCGGCGTGCTATTCATACGGCTACCGGGGACGGACTGGTGTCTTCGAAGTCGCCCACATCGACGACGAGGTCGCGACCTTCATCCGGTCGGGATCGCATCACCGCGAGATTACCGACTGTCTCCGCAAGAAGGGGACGCGTTCGATGGGCCAGGACGGCCTGGAGAAGGCGGCGCTGGGCGTCACGACAATGGACGAGGTCCGGCGCGTCTGCACATTCAGCCGGGGCATCGAGCTGATGCGACACACGACCGATCCGCTCTCTTTGGAACTCGACAATCTCACCCGCTCGGACGTGTGAGTCCGACGACGGCTATTGCGGGATTCGCACCAGCGTATAGCTGTACGGCGACAGCGGAAGCGACAGTCTGCCGTCGGCGAGTTCCCTCGTGCTTGCGATGGGCTTGATCGCCTCCGGCGCCTCCAGCGTATTGACCGCCCAGGGCACGTCCGCGACGAGGGTCTGAATCTCCACGTTCCCGGCCGAGTCCACGTCGTTCAAGGAGATCTCCAGGACAGTGGGAGTCTGTGTCCCTTTGTACACGATGGACAGCAGCAGGCTCCCGTCGTTTGCCCTCGCGGCCAGGACATCGAGGTTTCGGTACGTCCATTCCTTCTCGGCGTTTCGCAGTTCCGGCAGGACCCGCGGCGCCTTCTCCGATGAACAGGTCAGCTCCGTTCTGACCGGGACAGCTTCCCCGAGCAAGGCGAACATCGACTGGGCATAGTGACAGGGATTGGCGTAGACTCGCTCACGACTCTTGCGCAGGCCTCCGCCATGGTTGACCGTGGCCGACTGCGTGACCATCGTCACGAAGGGCGCCAAGCGGACCGCGGCGTGGTAGATGAGCACGTCGTATAAGGCCTCCGCCTGCGTCGCTGGGCTCACCAGGTTCTCATGCGTCAGGCGTCGCGGCGCGTCCGGCGACGATTGTCCGAGGTGGGCGAACAGTTGGAGTTCCGTGACCGCCAGGTGCGGATCGTCAATCCCGCCGGCCTTCATGTCGGCCCGCAGTGCGCCCCATCGCTGCTCCAGCACCTCCGGAACCGCCATGAAGTCGCGGAACACGTCGAGCGGGTCTGTGCTCGTCGGGACGTTCCCGCCGATGAGAGGGTGATCGGTGGTGGTCTTCAGCAGGTCGGCTGTTCCGGCGATCAGCGTGTCGTTCCACCCCTTGCCCCACAGCACCGGCGCGCCGCAGGCGTAGACCTGGATCGTAGGATCAGCTGCAAGAACAGCCTTCACGAACCGGCGGTATCGGTCCACATAGCCCGATGCCGTCGTCCAGTGATATTGCCAGTTTCCCCAAAGTTCGTTGCCGATCTCCCAATGGCGCACGTTGAAGGGTCTGGGATTTCCGTTGGCCGCCCGCAGCTTGCCCATCGGGGTGTCGGGCCCGCCGTTGCAGTACTCGACCCACTGGGCTGCTTCTTCGGGGGTGCCGTTGCCGCCGTTGAGGCAGATCATCGGCTCGCAGCCCACCGCCTTGCAGAAGGCGATGAACTCGTCAGTCCCGAAGAGGTTGTTTTCCTGCTGACCCCAGGCGTAGTTCGGCAGGGTCGGCCGCTGTTCGATGGGTCCGACACCATCACGCCAGTGGTAGCTGCTCACGAAGTTGCCGCCCGGCCAGCGGAGGATCGGCAGACGTGACTCCTTGAGAAAGCGAATGACGTCGGGATCGGCCCTGTTGATGTGATCGGCAGGATACAGCAGCACGCGGTCCACGACGAACTGTCCCGGCCCGTCGGCGGTGATGGCGAAGCGGTATGCCTTGTCCGCAGGCGAATCGGCAGCGACTTCGAGAGTCGTGTCAAACCGCTGCCATTGCGTTCCGACCGGCGAGATCGTCGCCTTCGCACAAACGTCTCCATCAGGCCCGAAGAACGTTGCTGTCAGCGACTTCAAGTCCGGCGAACGCACCCAGATCGTGAGGTCGAACTTCCTGACTCGGTGCAGCGGCAGCCAGGTCCATTGGCAGATGCCCTGTCCCGCCTCGCGCGTCGCGATTCGCTGGGCCCGTCCGCCGCAGGGACCGGTGTCCGGGCTGGCCTCGACCGGTCCGACCTTGGCCCACCAGCAGGCGACCGCCTCGTTGCGGGACTTCACCAGGTTCTCCCGTTCCGAGTCCGGCCAACCCCAGCGGCCCGCGTCGTTGCGAATCGCCCGCGCGATCTCGTCCTGCGCGAAGTGAAACGTCGCTACCCCGTCCGGCGAGAGCTGCCCCGTCGAGAAGGGATAGTCCGAGAATGTCGGGTTTTTCAGGATCTGGGCCTCCATGCCGTTGGTGATATTGAAGTACAGGTGCTCGCAGAACTTGCCGGTGAGGTAGCGGGGGATCGGATACTGCGACTTCTGGGTGGTGTGGACGACCAGAGAGGCCCTCTGTGGGCCCCGAGCGCTCTCGGCAGCCCTTGCGACCCAGACCGGCAACAGGCCCATGGCGATCGCAGCCAACACGGCGGGTGTTCTCTTCAGCGGATGGTCGATCAGGTCTTTCATAGCCATACCCCCTGGCAAGGATGCAGGTGTACCTTTTGCAGTTGGATGTCCATGGGCATCATACCGGAGATTTCTTCTGAACGACAGGGGCATCTTGCTCGTACAGGGCGTGTTTGTTCCGCGGCGGCGGCGCCGTCGCATGGAATGCTGGGAATACCTCATTATGGAGCCGATTATGGCCAAGAGAGAACCTCGTAAGACAGCCGGGAAGGGGGGCAAGCCCGCCGTACCCGATAAGAAGGAGAGTAGCGAACTGGGGCCTGTGGGCGTGGAATGTGGGCAGGAGGTCAAGCCCATGCAATTGCAGGAAAGCAAACCGACGGTCGCGCCGGCGCGGACCCTGACGCACGATCAAATCGCCGGGCGGGCCAAGAGACTCTGGCAACAGCATGGCTGCCCGCACGGCAAAGACGAATATATCTGGCACGAGGCCGAAAGACAGTTGAAGCGGGAGTTGGGGATGGAGTAGACTCCATACCCATGAATCTACCCACATATATTGAGGGCCTGCCCAACCTGTGCGGCTCGGAGGCGATGATCTCCGACGCTGTGGCGAAGGCCGCCCATCGTCGTCGCGAAAGCACCATAGACTGGACGCGAGTCAAGAGCGCCTGCGCCATCGCGCTGCACATGCACCAGCCGCTGATTCCCGACCCGGATCAGGAGCTTTCGCGAGCCCCGATCGTCAGCAACCTCAAGCACATGATGGACCACCCGAATGTGGGCGACAACCACAATGCGAAGGTCTTCCATTGGTGCTACAAGCGGATGGGGGAGCTCGTCCCCCAACTTGTCTCCGAGGGCAAGGAGCCCCGCGTGATGCTCGACTACTCGGGCACGCTGCTCCACGGCCTGCACGCGATGGGCCTGGACGATGTCTTCGAGAACCTCCGGCTGATCACGTGCGATCCGCGGTATCGCCACTGCGTCGAGTGGCTCGGTTGCCCCTGGGGCCACGCGGTCGCGCCCTCGACTCCCGTCCAGGACTTCCGGCTCCACGTCCAGGCCTGGCGGCACTTCTTCGCGGCCCTCTTCGGCGCGGAGGCCCTGGCCAAAGTGCAGGGATTCTCGCCTGCCGAAATGGCCCTCCCGAACCATCCCGATGTGTTCTACGAGTTCGTCCGAACGCTCAAGGACAACGGCTATCGCTGGGTCCTCGTCCAGGAGCATTCGGTCGAGCAAGTCGAGGACGGCCGGCCTCTGAAATATTCGCACCGCCCGCACAAGCTCGTCGCTCGCAACTCGCAGGGCGAGACGCTCGCCATCACCGCGATCGTCAAGACCCAAGGCAGCGACACGAAGCTCGTCGGCCAGATGCAGCCGTACTTCGAGGCGCTGGG
>JAGOLX010000017.1:0-12814 GCA_017993835.1 Phycisphaerae bacterium | reverse complement strand
GTGCAGGTGATACAGGAATGCAGCGGGACCCCGACGCCCACGGTGAACGTCACCGAGTACCTCGACTATCTTGACTCGCTCGGCGTTCGCGAGGAAAGTTTCCCCGAGATCCAGCCGATCATGCAGCATCGGATCTGGGCGAGGTTCAAGGCGGGGGCCGGGCCGGAGGCCTTGAAACAGACCATCGACCAACTGTCCCGCGAGGACTCCCGGTTCCACGTCGAAGGCGGGAGCTGGACCAACAACATCTCCTGGGTCCGCGGCTACAAGGACGTCCTGGAGCCGATGGCCGCCGCCAGCGTGATGTTCAACGAGAAAATGCTCCGTCCCGGCGTCCCGTCATCCGACCCTCGCTATCGCAAGGCCCTTTTCCACCTGCTGACAAGCCAGACCAGTTGCTACCGTTACTGGGGTTCGGGCCTCTGGACCGACTGGGGCCGGGAGATATGTCGTCGGACGATGGAAATCCTTCAGTGATGGGTGACGCTCGTGGCGAGGGCATCTTGCCCTTGCTCTCCGCGTCTTGCTATTTGAACTATGGCGACGCTTCGTCGCCGAGTTCCCACCACAGCCTCGGATAGTCCTTCCCTTCGAGAATCCACCAGATGTCCTCCGTGCCGTTTTCGGTCTCGCCTACGAAGTCCCAGCCGGCTTCGAGGAACGTCTCGGCCGTCTGCATCTTGGCCGTCATCTTGCCTGTGCCGCCGGCACTGGTGCCTTGCCCGGAGGTCTGGATGTCCCAGAAACACGCGGTAACGGTGTCCAGCCCGCCCCTTCCCACCAGGCCGCCGGCAACGTTCTTACCATGGACAAAGGCGCTGCTATAGCACCCGGTCAGGGCACTATCCTGGCTGTACCCCACGAGTCCACCGACGTACCAATTCCCGTTGACTTCGCCGGTAGCATAACTCGCCGCAATACTGCCGCGCGAATTGTATCCCACAAGGCCACCCACCTGGTCGCCGATTCCGCTGACCGAGCCCGTACTCTGGCTCCCCGCGATACTGCCGCCGGAGTTGTTGCCCACGAGGCCGCCGATACTGTAGATGCCGCTGGCTGAGCCCGTGCTGCTGCAGGCGGTTATTGTGCCATCGTTCCTGCCGATCAGCCCGCCGACAATCGAATGGCCGCTGGCGGCACACGTGCTGGAGCAATCGGCCACAGCACCGCCGGAGGAGTTGAACCCCACCAGACCCCCGACCTGACTGTGCCCACTGACCGCGCCGCTGACGTAGCAATCGCTCAGAATACCACCGGAGTTCACCCCCGCCACGCCGCCGATGCAGTCTCCTGAACCGGCTATGCTGGTATCTATGACAGCCAGGCTTTTCACATTGGCTCCTGACTCCAGGCGACCAAACAGTCCAAGATAGCCTCCGCCTGCGATTCTCAGGCCGGAGACCGTGTGGCCGTTTCCATCAACAGCGCCGGAGAAGCTTGGGATCACGGAGTCGGTCTGTGGTTCACCCGATAGGTCTATGTCCGCGATAAGCCTGAAGTGCTTATCCCAGTGGCAGGAGTATTCGCCAATGAGATTCAAGTCATGCGCTGTGGAGATGAGATATGGGGTCTCGGGTGTGCCGGCGCCACCGGCATATGTTGGGCCGGCGATGATCTCCCCAGGCACGTTCTCCCAGGCCAGGCGCGGATAGTCCCGGCCTTCGTCGATGGTCCAGAATGGCCCACATGCCCCCAGAGCCAGGAACGTGCCGGCGATGCACATCTCCGCCGTTGTCTTGCCCATGCCCCCCGCGCTGGTGGCCTGTCCTGAGGTCTCCATGTCCCAGAAACTCGATGTAATTGCGATTGTCTCATCACCTGCGTAGTTGCGGCCCACGAGGCCGCCGACATCTTCAGTCCCCCTGACCAATCCGGAACTGTAACTCGCCGTGATGCTCGCATCATAGGAGGAGTTAACTCCCACGAGGCCGCCGACACCTTCAGTCCCACTGACTGAGCCGGTGCTGTAGCTTGCAACGATGCTGCCACCGTTGTACCCCACGAGGCCGCCAACCTCCTCATTACCGCTGACCGAGCCGTTGCTGTAGCTCTCACCGATCCACCCGTAGTTCTCGCCTACGAGGCCGCCAACAGCTTCATTGCCGCTGACCACACCGGCGCTGTAGCTTGAAGCGATGCTGCCACTGTTGAAGCCCACGAGGCCGCCAACGTAGGTGCCCCTGATGACGCCGGCAGCGGTGTAGCTCGTGGTGATGCTGCCACCGTTTGCGCCGATGAGGCCGCCGACATGCCCACTGCCACGGACAGTGCCAGTGCTGTAGCAGTTGATCACACTACTGCCCGCCGTCGGACCCCAAAATGGCGATGCCCCATTGGTGCCTGCCAGTCCGCCAACACAACTGCCGGTTCCGTTAACCTCGACGCCTTCCAGACCCAGATTGCATACTTCTGCTGCAGAGGCCAATTGCCCGAACATGCCCAGGTAACCTGCACCGGTGATCGTGAGATGCGAGATCGTGTAACCGTTGCCATCAAAGACACCAGTGAAGGGGATTCCACAGAAGGACTCCCCACAATTATCGCTGAAATCGTGTGCGATGACAGCCTTATGGAAGACCTTGCGACCGGGGAGGTTGGGGTCCAGGTCAATGTCCGACATAAGCTTGAAATGCTTGTCCCATTCGCAGGGGAACAGGCCGATGGTCTCGAGTTGATCGGCTGTGTAGATGAGAAATGGGTCATCTTCCGTCCCTGTTCCCGGCAGGACGTCGGACAGAGGTGCAAGACGTATCGGTTCCCCGGGGCGTTCTTCCCACCACAACCTCGGATAATCGTTTCCCTCATCAATCGTCCAGATCCCCTCATTACCGCATGTAGCCCAGATCAGGAATGTACTGCCTTTCTGCATCTCGGCCGTGGTCTTGCCCGTGCCACCATTGCTGGTGGTCAGGCCGGAGGTCTCAGCGTCCCAAAAACACTGCGTCACATTGTCACATCCCTGCCCGACCAAACCGCCAAAGGAGCAATAGTAATAATCACCGGTGAGCCTAATGACGCTTCCTGCAGAGTAGGATTGAGCGATGTTGCCTGCCCGGCAACTGTGAACCGTGGCGCCGCAGTTCACATTGTTGACACCCACAAGCCCACCGACCTCCTCGCTACCAACCACCGTAGCCCTGCTGTAGCATTGGGCTACATCACCCTCGTCATTCTCCCCCACCAGTCCGCCAGTTTGCTTATTACCGATGACCGAGCCGCTGCTGTAGCATGCAACGATGCGGCCACCATTGTAGCCCACGAGGCCGCCGACGCTCGAATCCCCGCTGACCGAACCCGTGCTACAACTCGCAGCGATACTGCCGTGGTTCTGGCCGACGAGTCCCCCGATGTAGGTGCCCGTGCCTGTTGTCGTCACGTCAACCAATTCGAGGTTCTCGACCTCCGCGGAGCGGATGTCCCACGAACCCAATTGCCCGAAAAGACCCAGATAGTCCTTCCCCGTGATCGTCAAATGCAGGATCGTGTGATTGTGCCCATCAAAGGAACCTGTGAAGGCTTTTCCTTCAAATGACCATTCCGTGCTTGGATCAGTATCGGGTGCAATCACGGCCCTGTCGAAGACCTTTCGGCCGGGGAGGTTGGGGTCCAGGTCGATGTCGGCGGTCAGGATGAAGTGCTTGTCGTAGTCGTCGGGCGTCTCGCCGAGGGCGATCAGGTCGGCGGCTGTGGCGATCTGATAGGGATCGTTCGGCTCTCCCGTCCCGCCGCTGTATTTGGCCTGGGCGCTGCAAACGATGGTCAAAAGAAGACCGACTGCGGCAATCCCCCGGAATCTGCGTACGGCGTACATACTCCACCTCCAATTCAATGCGTATGCCCAACGACGCGATGGTATGAAAGAGCCTTCCGTTTGTAGTGACGGCGTGAGGCGTTATCTTCTTCGCCCGTGAAGATATGCCCTTACGGGCACACTACAAACCTTGCGTGCTCCGTGTGTGTCTATGCCATTACTGTATCACTCTCGGGCTGGAATCGCAATGGAATTCTCGTCCGCAAGGGATGGGGTGTCAGTGAAGAGAAACCGGCATCAGGATCTCCCGACAGGCGCCAGCGTTTCGGTCATTTGAGCTTTGTGCTTCGGATTCGTTTCAGATTTCGGTATTCGTGCTTCGTGCTTTTCAGAGCGACAGAAGGTACTCGACGAGGGCGTCGAGGTCTTCTGGGCTCAGGTTCGAGGTCCGGCCGTGCTGGTTGTTCGGGTTCTTCGTCGTGAAGATCTCCTTGAGAGTGACGGCGCTGCCGTCGTGGAGGTAGGGACCGGTCCGCCAGAGCTCGACGCAGGTCGGCGTGTCAAACTCGCTGCTGCGGTCCAGCGCGGACCTGGTGCCCACGTCGTAGGTCTTGAGCGACGTGAACAGGGGGGCCGGGTGACAGGCGGAGCAGCCGACCGTGGGGTCCTCGAAGATCTGCCTGCCCCTGCGGGCCTTCTCGGAGAGCTGGCCGTTGACCATGTAGGGACTGGGCTCGGGCTCCATCGAGCGGAGGTAGGCCCGGACCGCGTTCAAGTCGCCTGCCTCGATCTCGCGGAACTGGATGAACAGGAAGCCTTTCTCGGTGGCTTCCTCCATGTTGGCGCGGACGCCCAGCGACATGGCCGGCGGCGTCTTGTGCGACCACAGCAGCGAGCGGGCATTCTTCGGGGTCCCGATGCCGTCGTTGAGCAGATCCCAGTTGAAGCCGTCGGCCCGGCCGTCCGGGTGGCACGAGGCGCAGGAAAGCCAGTTCTGGAAGCTGTGGCGGCCGTCGTGGAAGACGAACTCCCCGTGGCGGACGCTGTCCGGTGCGGGCTGTGGGCCCAGGCCGAGTCGCTTGACTACCTGGCAGCGGCTGGGGTCCAGGACCAGCACTTCGCCGGAGTAGTAGCTCGCGACGAGCAACTGCTTGCCGTTGCGGGATAGGGCGATCGCCCGTGGTCCCTTGGCCGCGACGGGGGTGCGGGACATCAGGTCCGCCGCATAGAGGGCGCTGAGGTGATAGGACAACTGATCGCGCTGGGCCGGGTCTTCCTTGATCTGCTGCCATATGGCGGCCGCGTCGCCGGCCTTTGCGAGGGCAGGATCGGAAAAAGGCAGGTCGGGCCTACTTCGAGGGGGAGAAATCTCTTGGTTCGATTTTTCCCCCTCAAACCCTGGTCGCGCGTCGAGAGCTTCGTCAGGTCCATTCTTCAACGAAATCGAACTGCGAGATTTCGTTGAAGAATACAGGCCCGACCTGCCTTTTTCCGATCCCGCACCCAGGAGCTTGTGGAGCCTGCCCAGTTCGATCCTCGCGATCTGATGAGCGCCTGCGATGCTGATCCAGGCGGTTTCGCCATCGGGCGAGAGGGCGATGCCCCAGGGGTCCGCCGCGCCCTCGGTCACGGTGTCCAGCAGCACCGTCGCATAGAGTTGCCTTTGGGCCAGATCGATGATGCTCATTGCGTTCGTGTTGACCCATCCCCGGTCGAGCTGCGTCGTGGGCAGCATGGTTCGGCCTCGCGTGTGGACCACGTAGGCCCATTGGCCATCGGGGGACACGGCGACCCCGCGAACGTTGGCGGAGTTGTCGGGCAGGGGCACATCCGCGATCTTCGTGGCGGTGTCCAGATCGATCAGACTGACGACGGCCGTCGAGGTGTGCTCGACTGCGGGACCCGAGGGCAGCAGGTTCGCGACAACCGCCATCTGCTCGTCCAGCGTGATCGCGACGGAGAACGGATGGCTTCCGCAGGGGATCGGCGGTCGCTGAGTACCGCTGCGGAGGTCTATGATGGACGCACTGTGCAGGCCGTGATCGCAGACGACCAGCAGCCCTTTCTTCGGTGCGACTGCCAGGCCGATGGGTTTCGGTCCCACGAAGAATCGGCGAACGATCTCGCCCGTCCTCGCGTTCACCTGGGCCACGCTGCCGGCGCCGTATTCGCAGACGACGACTGTGTCGGTCGAGGTCCAGGCCAGAGCGGAGGGTTTGCCTCGGAGTTGGATGGTCTTGCCGAGATCGCCGGTCCGGGCGTCGAGGACGTACAGGCCGCCCGCAGTGCGATCCGAAACCGCCAGCATCGCGTCGTCCGGTGAGAACGCCAGATCAAACGGCGAACGGTAGGCCCGTTCCTGTCGCGGCGGGGGGGGCGCGTCCATGCCGGGGTCTCGAATCCGCATGCCCGGTCGCATGCCCCTTTCCATGGCCTGAGAAGTGGAACCCCGGTCGTATCCCCAGAGCAGAGCCAGCGATGCAACCGCGACGACTGTGACGGCAAGAGGCTTTCTATGCATACCAGGCACGTTCCCGTCCCTTGAGTTCGTTGAGAGTCTTCTTGGTGATGATCGCGTCTTCCCGGACCTGGAAGTCGAACATGCCGACGCAGATGAAGTCGGCGCCGCCCTCGAAGGCGTATTGGAATCCGCTGCTGGGGTGAATGGCGCCCGCGGCGAGCGTCTTGAACGCGATCCACGGCTTCTTGACCGTCTTCATGAACCGGATGGTCTCCTCCGGCGTCGGTTCCCAGAAGTTGTCCGCGTCGTTGGCGAGGACATCCACCCCCTGGTCCGCCCGGCGGGCCGACCAGTAGTCCGAGTGGTGCAGCGTCTTGACGTAGAAGTCGGGATCGAACTCCCGGGCCTCCGAGTTGATGATCACGTCGAGCATGTGGGCGCCGAGCCCGCCGGGGACGCCCTGCGACTTGATGAACTCCACGCACTCGCCCAGCTTGTCGACGTGGCCTTCCTTGAGCCAGCGGTCGCCGATGACGCCCTGGATGTAGACGGCCGAGGCGCCCCAGTCGATGGACGCCTTGATGTTGGTTTTCAGGTCGTTCGGCTCGGGATGTCCCTCGGCGATCCACTGGATTTTGCCGCCGCGGTTCCAGTGGGCTTTGAAGACATCCATCGGCTTCTTGCGGGGATCCGCGATGATCGCGTTGACGCCATTCTCTTCGAGCAAGGCGAGGGTCTCCAGCACCTTCTCCGGCGTGTTGTAGTTCTCCATCAGGTGGTGTACGTAGATCAGGTCCCGGGAATGGGACCAGCCGCTGATGAGATTGCCGCCGGAGAGCAGACGGCTGAGCTTGAGGTTCTTGATCCGTCCCATCGGCATGTCGTTGGGACCTGTTTCGCCGACGGGCGGCGCGTTGCCCGCCTGGGCCGCGACCCCTGTTTTCTGCCCGAGCCCGATGGCTGCTCCCGCTGCGACGGCCACGGACGCCTTCATGAACTCGCGACGATCGACTTGCTGTGCCATGTCTGCACCCTTTACAGTCGTTGGCCCTTTGTCATCGACTCGTAGTATACGCCAGCGGACCGATCGGTTCAAGGAAACCTGTTCGTAGTGACGCCATGAGGCGTTATCCACAACATGGGCGCGAGCGCCCATGATTCCGAATCACGGGCAAGATGCCCGTGCTACCATATGCCCTTACGGGCGCACTGTAAGCGCGCTCGTCCGAACACGCTACGAGCCGCTGCTGTTGAGCCCGATCTGGACGTTGCCTGTGGATTCGTTCGTGATCCGTTCTGCGCCGGTGAAGACGTTCTCCGCGATCACCGCCCGCCTGACCTCCTTGCCCAACTGGATCTGCGGGCGGTCCTGGCGGAACTCGCAGCCTCGGATGAGCAGGGTGCCGCTTTGGGCCTGGATTGCCGGCCGGGTGCCTTCCTTGCCGCCCCACTGGGTGAAGGTGCAGTCGCCGAAGCCGACGGTCCCTCTGCCTGCGATCTTGGCGATCTGGTTGCAGGGACCCCAGAAGGCGCAATTCACGAAGCGGATCGTCCCGGTGTTGGTCTGCATGACTTCGATCATGGTCGGGTCGGGACCGTGGAAGGAGACGAATTCGCCATTGGTGATCAGCAGCCCGAAGGGCGCGGATTGCTCCACGACGAGGGCGGTCTGACAGTCGTCGGCGCCGATGCCGAGGAAGTTGCCGTTGCAGACGCCCGAGCCGCTGGCTGCGAACTTGTAGCCCACCTTGTATCCGAAGCAGAACGTGTTCAGCACGTATTCCCAGTCGGAGCGTTGGAAGGTGAAGGCTTCGCCGTTGGCCATTTGCCATTGGAAGAGGCCTGGTTTGACGCTCCACCACGGATTGAAGTGGACGTTCTCGATCCGACCGATGTCGTAGATCGCATCGACCAGGATGCCCCTGCGAAGAGGCTGGCCGTGCACGTTGCGGATCAGGTGCCGTTCGTTGTGGGTCGCGTCGATGCCGTTGTAGGGGTTCAGCAGCTCGACGTCCAGGACCGCGGGGTTCTTGCCTCGCATCGCGATGGCCCAGGGATACGCCTGGGGGACGTCGTCGGCGATCTGCTGCGGATAGCAGAGCACGACGCCCTTGAGCGTGCTGTTCGTGTTGAGCGTGAGGAAAGCGGCTCCCTCCTCGCTGCCGCCGCCCTCGGTGACGAGGAACGTCGTGCCGTCGTCGGTGGGCTTGGGCAGTCCGCGGTCGCGGAGTCCGTTGTGGGCCGGGACTGACTGCCAGACGCCCGCGAGGGTCACGGCATTGGGCACGTTCAGATGCCCGGCAAAGAAGTAGTTGCCTCGGGGGACGCGAACGGTCCCGCCTCCTGCTTGTCCGGCGGTATCCAGGGCTTTCTGAAACGCGGCCGTGTCGTCCGTCTTGCCATCGCCGAGAGCCCCGAAGGTGCGCACGTTGTAGGTGGTCTGCGCCGCAGCCCCTGCCGCCTCCTCCATATCTTCCGCATGGACCGAGACAGAACCCAGGAGGAATAACCCAAGAACACAACACGCCCGAACGATGGATGCTCTACTGCACAGATTCCGTGGCATTTGTCTGACTCCTGTCATTGAACCGATGAAGATTGCGTCTTGACGCCCGGCGCCGTTCTCGAAATCATCGGAGATCGGCCGCCGGGTGTCATTATAGCGCGCCGAGGCGATTGTCGCATCTACGATCTCTTTCCACGTGGTTGGACGGTCTGTGCAGGCGGACTTGTGTCCCTGCGATCCGTCGGTTGCCGGGCGGAGCCGGGCAATCATTTCCGGCGGCGCGGATTTCTGGTAGTCTGGACGAAATGCAGAAACCATTGGCATATGTGCTGATCTCCGTTCTGTGGGTGCTGTGGTTTGGGCTCCTGCCGGGGATGTTTGCAGCCGTTCTGATCACCGGCCAGAGCAGTTGGAGCAGGTTCTGGTGGCTGTCCTCGCTGACGCTCTGCGTCAGTGCATGGCTCAACTGGGCCTTTCATCGTCGCGACCGGCTCAGTCCGGCGTGCGCCTTGCTTGCCCTGGGCATGACGTTGGGCATGCTGGCCGATCTCTACGGCGCCTGCAGGGCCCTCCGCTTCACCGAGCCGCTGACGATAATCATTCCTCTGTTCGCCCTGGGACACGTTGCCTACATCGCGGGCATGCTCACGTTGGCTCGCCATCTGCGGCTGACCGCCCGGGCCGGGTGGAACGCAGCATTGGCAGGTGCCGTTGTGGCCTGCAATCTCGCGGGTCTGGCGCTGTGGGCGGTGCTGGTTCATCCGTCGGGCGACCTGCCTGCGATGCACCTGCCGACGGCAGGCTACACGGTCTTCCTGTCAACCGCCGCGGGCGTGATGGCGACCGTGGCTCTTCTTGACAGGCGGTTCCTGCCGATGGGGATCGGGGGCCTCCTCTTCCTGCTCAGCGACGGCTTTCTGGCGGTCCGGCTCTTCCAGGACAACTGGCGGGGCATCGGCGACCTGTGCTGGATCACCTATGGCATCGGACAGATGCTGATCGTCTGCGGCGCCATCGCGGGCACGTGGTCCCGTGACGACCGCGCGTGACTCTGCCCCGGCAGAGGCGTGCGACCGCGCTTGCTCGCACGCAATAGGGGGTTCATCGAGACCCTGGATTGTCATTCCCGCGAACGCGGGAATCCAGTTCCTGGCATGTGTCGCATACCGCGGCTTGTGGATTCCTGCTTGATGCAGGAATGACAGGGTCGGGCCCATGCCTCGTCGTTTCTTCCGGGGACGCAGTAGCGGTCAGGCGCCCCGGTTGAGCCGGCAGTCTTTTGGGTTTGACGGATGTCGGAGACGCGACTACAATTTCGCGCATCCAGGTTCAGATCAGGCGAAGGATCCGCCGCCGAAACCGGGTCCATGTGCATTGTGATGAGGTGAAGGAGCATGAAGACACAGTCGAACCACCCCAACCTGTCCCGTCGCGGTTTCCTGGCGACCACCGCATCGGTTGCGGCTCTGAGCGTTCTCGGCTCGGGCTGCACGAAAGAGGAAAGGAAGAGTGTGACGAGCATGGTAAAAGGCAAGATCCCGATCGGCGTGCAGGTCTACTCGGTCCGCGAAGCCGCGCAGAAGGACCTGGCCGGCACGATCGCCAAGATCGCACAGATGGGCTACCAGGGCGTCGAGTTCGCGGGCTACTACGGCCACAGCGCCAAGGACATCCGCAAGATGATGGACGACAACAAGATCGTCTGCTGCGGCACGCACACGCAGTACGCGGACCTCGCGGACGACAAGCTGGCCGCGACCCTCGAATTCAACAAGACGCTCGGCAACAAATACGTCATCGTGCCCTGGCTCCAGGGCGATGAGAAGGACATGAAGAACTCCTGGCTCAAATATGCCGAGCGATTCAACGTCCTGGCGGAGAAGCTCAAGAAACAGGGCATGCTCATCGGCTACCACGCCCACGCCCACGACGTACACCCGCTCGGCGACACCACGTCCTGGGATGTTTTCTTCAGCAACACGACCAAGGACGTCATCATGCAGTTGGACACGGGCAACGTGATGAGCGGCGGGGGCGATCCCATCGCCCTCCTGAAGAAGTACCCCGGCCGGGCGGTCACCGTGCACCTGAAGGAGTACTCCGCCACCAATCCCAATGCCCTGATCGGCGATGGCGACGTGAAGTGGCCCGAGGTCTTCAGGCTCTGCCGAGCCATCGGCGGCACGCAGTGGTACATCGTCGAGGCGGAGACGGACCCTGTGTCGACGGCCAATATTGAGACCTCCCTGAAGAACCTCAAGAAGTTCAGGATGTAGTTCCCGCGGGATCGGCGACAGTCCCGCAGACACGGCATTCCTCACGCGACGCCGGTCGCCTCAGACACCCTGAGGCGACCGGCGTCTGCTATACCGCTCCTCCGCTATGCCTCCCTTTTCCGCCAGCACCCCGCCTTCCGATTGTGTCTGTGATCTAATTCTTTTTCCTGACTTGGTTTACAATCACACGTTCCCCCGACGGGCGGCTCTGCGTTTGCCTTGGGCATCTCTTGGCGTGCCCTTGCATTATCGGGGGTTTGCAGATATCATGGAACAGGCTGGGCGGATTGGGTGTCTTATACGACAGGAGTGCCATCATGCGTAAACGAAACGGCTTCACACTGATCGAACTGCTCGTCGTCATCGCGGTCATCGCCGTGCTGATGTCGATTCTCATGCCCGCGCTCCAACGGGTCCGTACCCAGGCGAGGGGGGTTGCCTGCAAGGCCAACCTGCACCAGTGGGGTCTGATCTTCGCGATGTACACCGACGAGAACAACGGCAAGTTCTACAGCGGCCTGGTGAAGAACAGCACTGCCGGCGTTGCCAACGGCGAGTGGTGGCGGGAGACCATGGGTCCCCTGTCCAAGGACAAGAAGATGTGGCTCTGTCCCACCGCGTTCAAGAACCGCTCCTCTGCGGCGGTGACCGAAAGCCGCCCCGCTTCGAGTCCGTATGATGCTTGGGCGGTCCCCTCCTCTCAGGGCGGCGACCAGGGCAGCTATGCCCCGAACGGCTGGATGTGCAATATCCCCTCCGGATATACCACCATGTGGGGGCGCGGTCCCGCCGAGAACTACTGGCGGACGGCTTTGGTCAAAGGAGCGGATAACATCCCGGTGTTCACCGAGGGCTGGTGGGTGGACGGCTGGCCCCTGCACAACGACAGTCCCCCTCCGAGCGGCGACAAGTTGCCGACCCTGAGCAACAACGAGATGCAGCGTCTGTGCGTGAACCGTCACGGCGGCGCCCAGTTCTGTGTCTTCGCCGACTGGTCCGTCAAGAAGGTCTCGCTCAAGCAGCTCTGGCAGCTCAAGTGGCACAAGAACTTCAATACTCAGGGGATATGGACCAAGGCGGGCGGCGTCAGCGACGACGCCTGGCCCAAGTGGATGGCCGGCATCAAAGACGAGTTCTGACCGAGTCGCCTTCCGATGTGACGACAAGAGGGATCTCACACAAAGACACGAAGGCACGAAGAAATGACGGAAAACGAGATTGGCAAGATCGTCGTTGATTCCGCCGTTCGTCTTCACAAAGAGCTTGGCCCGGGCCTTCTGGAAACGGTGTACGAAGTCCTTCTGGCGCATGAACTGCAGCAGCGCGGGTTGCACGTTGAGCGGCAGGTTTCCATTCCCATTGCTTTCCACGGAATCCGGTTCGATGAGGGATTCCGGGCTGACATGATTGTCGAAGGCAGGGTGGTTCTGGAACTGAAGTCGGTCGAGAAGACGACGAACACACACAAGAAGCAAGTCTTGACCTATCTGCGTCTTACCGGTTTCAAGTTGGGATACCTTCTCAATTTCGGGGAGGGGCTGATGAAGGACGGGATCTCTCGCATCCTTAACGGTCAAGTCGAGTGATCGCAAGAAGGGCTTCACATGAAGCTACAGAGTCATGAAGCACCTGTCTTGATCGCTCTATCTGATATCCCTCTGTGTCTTCGTGTCTTTGTGTGAGATCTAATTGGACTCGGGCGTCAGGAAGCGTCTGGCGGCTCTCGTCGGCTCTGGTCCTCCATGAAACCCCTGTAGACTCGGTAGTGCTCCGTGTCTTGGTAGGGGACTGAAGTGATGGGGCTGTGGTCGAAGCTGTAG
>JAGOLX010000016.1 GCA_017993835.1 Phycisphaerae bacterium | reverse complement strand
ACAAGGCACCAACGCGTCTTCGGCCATAACTGTCGGAGCAAACCGCTACCCCAGTATCATAACCGGTTTCTTTCCGACACCGGCCGCGAAGCGGCTGAGCGACTCAGGATGACAAGACGGCCGGCCGCCTTTCGACCATGCCCAGAGGGGGGCCTCAGAATCAGCCCAAGCCGGTCGCTTGTGGGCGAGGAAGGGCCGGCGGTCAAGCTCGCTCGAAAAGCTCGACCCGGACGAAGCCCATCCCGGCAGTCCCTGCTGGGACACGCGGAGCGTGCCCGCGACCGGCGGACCCACGTACCGCGCCCGACCTCTCGTCCCGGCGGCGGCCATCTGTGTTACTAACTCACGACAACTGAAAACGATTTCCAGATAATTGAGGGTGACGCTCCCATGTCGTTAGCTGATGGAGCCTTGTCATCGACGGAAAGAGTGCGTTTGTCGCATGAAGGATACCAGCGGGGAGCAACCGCGTGGGACGAACCCCATCTCCCCGCTGGTATCCGCAAGGCGATAAACGCTCTTGGTTCCGGCCGAAGGCCGGGCTGGGTTCATCCGCGTGCATCTGTGGCTAAATACCGCCTTATCTTCTCCGCTTCTTCTTCGACTTGCGACCGACCTTGGGCTTGGGCTTCCGCTCGGCGCGTTCCTTCTTGTGGGCTCGCTTCTTCGGCTTGGGCGCCTCGCGGCGCTGGCCCAGCGGCTCGACCGGGGCGACGTTCAACTGCCTGGCGGGGACGTTGACCGCGATGATGTGGACCCGCATCGGCTGGCCCAGGCGGATCATCTCGCCCGACCGCTCGCCGATCACGCACTGCGTGACCTTGTTGAACCGCCACTCGTCCGAGCCCAGGTCCTCGAACTTGATCAGGCCCTCGATCCCGAACTTCTGGCATTGCACAAACACGCCGAAACCGGTCAGGCCGGTGACGACGCAGTCCATCTCGTCGCCGATATGCTTGCTGAGCATCTGGAGGATCAGGACGCTGGTCAGTTCGCGTTCCGCGTCGTCGGCCCGCTCCTCGGTGAAGGTGATGTGCTGGCCGACCGCGTTGAGGTCCTCGCCTGCGGCCTCCTGTTTCGCGGCGTCGATCCGGCCTTCGAGATAGCACTCCAACACGCGATGGACCAGCAGGTCCGCATACCGCCGGATCGGACTGGTGAAGTGGCAGTAGTGCGTCGAAGCCAGCGCGTAGTGCCCGATGCTCGTCGGCGCGTACACCGCCCGCTCCAGGCTGCGAAGCACGACGAGGTTCACCGCCAGGGCCCGCTCGCTGTCCTTGACGTGCTCCAGAATGTCCTGGATGGCCTTGCGGTCCGGGCTCTTCGGCGAGGGAACGCCCATGGCCCGCAGCAGTCTGGCCATGTTCTTCATGCTGAGGATGTCCGGCTCGGGGTGAATCCGACGCATGAACGGGACATTCTGGCGGTCCAGCAGCGACGCGACCGCGTCGTTGGCTTCGACCATGAACATCTCGATGATCGTGTGCGGATAGCTGTTCTCCTTGGGCTGGGCATCGACCACGCGCCCGGCGTCGTCGAAGATCAACTCCGGCTCGGGCAGGTCGAGATGTATCATGCCGTGCTCGGTCCGGCGGGCCTCGATCCGCCGGCTCAGGGCATCCATGTTCCGAAGCAGCTCGATCACCTCGCGTTTGGCGCCCTTCGTGTGCCCTTTGAGAATCCCGTCCGCCTCCAGGTAGGTCAGGCGGGCGGTCGAGCGGATCGTGGTGTTGGCGTACCGCCGGGAGAGGATGTCGCCCTTCTCGTCGTAGGTGATGAAGGCGCTCTTGGTGAAGCGCCTCTGGTCCGGCTGGAGGCTGCAAATCCCGTTGCTCAGGACTTCGGGCAGCATGGGGATGGTCTTGCCGGGCAGATAGATGCTGTTGCCCCGCTCGCGGGCCTCCTCGTCGAGGGGCGAATCCTTCGGGATGAAGTGGCTGACGTCGGCGATGTGGACACCCAGGACCCAGTGGCCTTGCGAGTCCGTTTCGAGACTGATCGCGTCGTCGAAGTCTTTCGCGTCGGGCGGGTCGATGGTGACGATCACCTTATCGGTGATGTCCTCGCGGTCGTGGGCGCGTTCGGGGTTGAAGCTCGCAGCGGCGGACCGGGCCTGCTCCAGGCAGTCGGCTTCGAACTCGCTCGGCAAGTGGAACTGGCGAAGGATCGAAGCGATCTCCGCGTCGTACTGGCCGGCGCGGCCGAGGACCTCGACGATCACGCCGCGAGCCAGATATCTCTCGCGCGGGTACGACAGGATCTCGACGACCACCTTGTCTTTCTCGCGGGCGTTCTTGGCGGTGACGTCCTCGACCACGATCGGCTCGGTGAACCCGCTGCCGTCCGGCTGGACGATCCACGACTCGGGATGGCGGATCAGCGTGCCGACGAACCGGTTGTTCGCCCGTTCGAGGATTCGCAGGATCTCGCCGGAACAGCGGACTTCCGACCCGTGCCGGCCTTTGCGATTGACTTGGGCCAGGACGGTGTCGCCGTTCATGGCGTCCGCGGTGGCGTCGGGCGGGATGAACAGGTCGCCGTGGGCGTTCGGCTCCAGCGGACAAACGAAGCCAAATCCCTTGGCGTTGGCCCGGAAGGTCCCGACCACCTGACCGGCCATCGCGGGCAGCGCAATGACGTTCCCGGCGCCGATGACGACGTGTCCCGCCCGGCGGAGGTCGTCAAACGCGGTCTTGAACTCCTCGTAGGCGTCGTCATCGACACCCAGCGCCCTGGCCAACTGGGCCAGCTTGAGCGGCTGGTACTCCTGGCGTTTGAGGAACTTGAGAATCCGATCCTTATAGACCTGAGCCATCCCTGCTCTCCCCTAAAAGAACAGCACCCTGTCCGACTCGTGTCGGCCGGGTGCTGCGAAGAACACAATCACCGCCCTGGCGGTCCGGCAGGAAGAGAGTTGCCGAAGGCGCCGGGGTCAGGCCTTCTGCTTGGCCTTCAAGGCGTTGAGTCTCTTGGCCATGCGGGACTTCTTGCGAGCCGCGGTCTTCTTGTGTATCGTGCTCGTGGATGCGACCTTGTCCAGCTTCTTCGTGAGCAGCTTGAACTGGTCCTGGGCGGCCGCGAGATTGCCCTCGTCGAGGGTGGTCTCGAAGCGTTTCATCTGGGTCTTCACCTGGCTCTTGCGGGCGCGATTCAACGTCCGCCGTGTTGCGTTCTGCCTGACTCTCTTCTTTGCCGATAACGAATGTGCCACTTTGGTCTCCTGAACAGCTATCTTCTAATCAGTATGTACTGAGAGGTTGCCCTGCTCGTTACGATGCCTCGGGCGCCGGCGCCACAGGGCCAGTGCTGTCCGACGCGGCCCGCAACTTGTCCACACGCTGCCCGACATCCCTGTACGAGAAATCGAGCTGGGCGATCTTGCGATAGACGTCCAACGCCTTCTCGCGTTCGCCCTGCTCTTCATACGCACGCGCCAGATTATACCGCAACTCCTTGGCGACTGCATCATCTTTTATTTCATACGCATCGATCGCCTGGGTGAACACATCGACCGCGTCGGCATACCAGCCCTTCATCAGGAAGCAATACCCCACCTTGTCCATGGCGGAGATCCTGCGCCGCGGGTCCTTCTGGGCATCCTGGAAGAGGGGAATGGCCTCGTTGTACCGCTGACCCTGCATCAGACGCAAGGCATACTCGTACTTGTGCCCGGGATCGGTCGGATAGTACTCGACACACAGGCGATAGTGTTCCTTCTCCGTATCGTTCAGCGTGGCCGTCAGGTCCGCGACGCGTTCCCTGGCCTCGTTGTCCTGCGGGCCGGCCTCCAGTTGCCTCCTCGCCTCGCGGAGCTTGCGACGGAGCTGGCGAATCCTCAGCAGACCCGCGCGCTCCTTGAAGCTGAACTCCTGGTACCGCAGGTGGGCGCCTTCGAGCAACTGGATCGCCTCATTTTCGGATTTGTCGGCCTCCAGGTCCGCGAGGGCCTCAGCCAATGTGAAGATGTTCTTCGGCTGGTCCGGGTCCTTGGCGTAGGCCTTCCGGGCATCCTCCACCGCCGAGAGGCGATAATCCTCCGTCTTGATGATGCGATCCTGGGCGTACAGCTTGGCCTGCGTCTCCTGGTCCCGGATGGACTGACGGAAGTCGCCTTCGACGGTGTACCTGCCTTTGGCCATCGTCAGCTCGGCGGAGAGGTCCTTGTACTCGTCCGCCAACTCCTTGCTCTCCGGCTTGAGCTTGTACGCCCGCTGGCAGGCGGCAACCGCCTTGTCATACTGGCCCAGCGCCTTGTACGAATCTTTCAGGAGCAGATAGGTCTGGAGGGAGGGCTTCTCGATCGCGTTGTTCGTCTGGAAGATCAGGTTGGCGATCCAATGGGCGGTCCTCGTGTACCCCCCTTCGATAGCCGCTTTGAGCATCGCCTCGGCGTACGACAGGTTGTCCGGGTCCTTGACGAACAGATACTCGGCGTTGAGCATCTGCTCCAGCGGGGTCTTGCCGCGCATCCTACGGACCTTCTCCATCATGGAGGGCTTCTTGCCGCCCTGGCCGCGACGCTGGAATCCCAGCTCACACAAAGGCAGGTGGCCCTCCTCCAGGGCATCGGGGGCCCGCGTCAGCCCGTTGAGGTACATGTCGATGGCGTAGTCGTACTGCTTGCCCTCCGCAGCCTTGCGGGCATTGGCGAAGAACGCCTTGGCCTCCGCCATTTGCTGCTCGTTCGCGGTCTGCGCCATGGCCGCTTCGCGTTTGTCGTCGGCGTCCTGCTGGTCTTCCGCAGCCTTCTCCCCGTCTTTCACTCGCTGGCGGTGCGGCACAGACTTCTTCTCAGCGCCTCCAGCCTTCGACCTGGCGGAGGCGCCCGTGAGCCTGGCTCGCAACCGCTGGAGTTCTTTCACGAGTTCCCTGTCATCCGGCTTGAGACGGGCCGCACGTTGGCAGGCTGCCGCCGCCCGATCGATCTGTCCGATGGCCGCATAGGCGTCCCGCAAGACGATGTACAGAGGCGCCGACGGCTTGGCTGCGTTGTTGTTCGCCAGGAAGACCAGATCGGCGATCCACTTGGCGGCCTCGCGGTACCCCCCTTCCACCGCGGCCTGGAGCAACGCCTCCGCGTACGGCAGGTGCTCCGGGTCCATGGCGAGCAGGTATTCCGCGTCGATCATCCTGTCCAGGGGACTGCCACGAGCGGACTGGCGGCGTTCCACCTCCTGTGACGAGGGTTTCGCCCCCCCTCGTTCCTGTCTCTGCAGCGCCAGAACGCGAAGCTCGATATGACCCTCTGCGACATCATCGGGGGCCAGCCGAATACCCTCCAGATACGCACCGATGGCGCCGTCGAGGTCGCCCGCCTCCGATGCCTGGCGGGCTCGCTCGAATCGCTCCTTGGCCTGAGATTGTGCGTGAGCGTCCGGTTCAGCCATAATGTTGCTAAGTGATTGCCCTTCCAAATGATGTATCCACCCCCATCGTAGCTGGCGTCGCGTTTTTGTCAACGAAGAAATGCTTGTGTGCGACCGAAGGGCGCGTTATAAGGACCTCGGAACAGTCACAGGGCCAGGGAGGCCCGGCTCAGGTTCCAGGTACCCGGAGAAAGTCTTCATGAAGACCGCTCTCGAACAGTATGATCCACAGATCTATGAGTTGATACGACAGGAGGAGGCCCGTCAGAGCGGGTCCATCCGCCTGATCCCATCGGAGAACTACGTCTCGCGGGCCGTCATGGCGGCCACGTCGAGCTGTCTGACGAACAAGTACGCGGAAGGCTATCCCGGCAAGCGGTACTATGAAGGCCAGCAGGTCACCGACCTGATCGAGAGCCTCGCACGGGAGCGGGCCAAGAAGGTCTTCAAGGCCGACCACGCGAACGTCCAGCCGTATTCGGGCTCCGTAGCGAACCTGGCCGCCTACGCCGCGCTGATCCAGCCGCACGACACGATCATGGGCATGTCGCTCGTCCACGGCGGGCACCTCACCCACGGCTGGAAGGTCTCGATGACCAGCAAGATCTTCAATTCAGTCTCCTATGAGATCAACACGCAGACCGGCAGGCTCGACTACGACCTCATCCGCGACATGGCCAAGAAGCACAAGCCCAAGATCATCATTTCCGGGGCCACCGCCTATCCGCGAATGATCGATTTCGAGGCCTTCGGCCAGATCGCCAAGGAAGTCGGCGCCTATCTGGTCAGCGATATCGCCCACATCGCCGGCCTGGTCGTCGCGGGCATCCACCAGAGTCCGGTGCCCTACGCGGACATCGTCTCGACAACGACCCACAAGACGCTGCGAGGCCCTCGCGGCGGCATGTTGCTGTGCAAAGCGGAGCACGCCGACAAGGTGGACCGGGCGGTCTTCCCCGGTTTGCAGGGCGGGCCACACATGCACACGCTCACGGCGATTGCCGTGGCGCTGGCCGAGGCGGACACCCCGGAATTCGTCGCCTACGCCAAGCAGATCGTCGCGAACGCCAAGGCCATGGCCGAGAAGCTGATGGAGTACGGCTTCAACCTCGTCTCCGGAGGGACCGATAACCACCTCATGCTGATCGACCTGCGGAACAAGGGCATCCCCGGCAAGAAGCTCGCCAAGGCGCTGGATCGAGCTCGGATCGTGACCAACTACAACACCGTGCCCGGCGACCCGGCGCCGCCGTTCAATCCGAGCGGCCTGCGGCTGGGGACCCCCGCCATCACGACCCGCGGCATGAAGGAAGCCGAGGCCCATCAGATCGCTTCGTTCATCCATCGCGTCGCCGAGAACATCGACAAGGAATCCGTGATCGAGGAAGTCGGCAAGGAAGTGCTGTTGCTGTGCTCGCAGTTCCCGGTGCCCGAGCATTTCATCATCCCGGGCAAGAACGGCGCTCGCCAGCAACAGTAGCAGGCGACGCCGGAGGCGGCGACATGGGTCCAGAGCGTCTAACCACGGCCATTCTCGGGCTGAACGAGACCGGTCGGCGCATGCTCAAGGCTGCGTCGGCGACCGGCCTGTTTCAGATCAAGGCGGTCGCGGACCTGGACCAGCAGAAGGCCGCGAAAACCGCAGCAGAATGTGGGTGCGAAGCCTATGGCGACTACCGCCAGTTGATCGTGCAAAACCAGTTGGACTGCCTCCTGGTCGCCGCCGAGACGCACACGTGCGACGAGCAGATCAAGATGGCCATCCGCAAGAAATGTCACATTCTGAAGGCGACACCCCCGGCGCGGACTTTCGCGGAAGCCCTGGAATTCACGCAGTTGGCACGAAGCGAGGATGTGCAGTTCATCGTTGCGAATCCCGGACGATTCAAGGCCGGCGTCGTCGCCGCTCGCGACCTGATCTCGCAGGGCCGGCTCGGAAGCGTCTTCCTGGTCGCGGCGCGTTGCACCTTCGCCGGTTCGAACCGCCCTGCCTGGCAGATCGATCCCCAGGTCGCGGGCGGCGGCGTCCTGCTGCACGACTGCTACCAGGTCCTGGACCAGATTCTCTGGAGCTTTCCGTTGCCCGAGCAGGTATATGCCCTCAAGACCAATCGCGCCCCGGACAAGCAACAGCGACTGTGCCTGACGGAAGACACCGCGGTCGTCTCCATGAGGTTCAACGACGCCTCGATGGGCAGTCTGGTGGCCACGTGCAGCAGCGAGTCGGACACGCCGCGCACCGTGGTCGAGGTCCATGGCAAGGAAGGAACCCTGACGGTGACGGACGCCCAAGTCACGCTCCAGGCTTCCGGCGGCCAGACCGACCAGAAATGGCACTACCAGGAAGACGAGCAGATCCTCCTGGAACGCCTGTTGGAGAGCTTCGCGAAGAGCCTGCAAACGCCGGACGAGCACGAATTCCCCTGCGGTGACGAGGAGAACCTCCGAACGATGGCGGTACTGGAATCCGCCTACCTGTCGGCGAGGACCGGCTTTCCGGAACAGCCGGCGCGCATCCTGATGATGGCGGGCCATCCGATTTCCGCAACGACAACCGTTTGACACCCCATCCCGTGGGGAGTATCCTGGTGCCCGTCGGGGGCGCCGGGCTGTGAATATCCCGTGTCCCGCAGGAACAAGCGGCGCGATCGTGCGCAACGAACCACTCACGCTTTTAGAAGAGGTCTGATCGATGAAGAACCTGGTCTATGCCGGCATCATTGTCGTGTGTATCCTTCTGGCGGTGGTCGTGTTCATCAAAACGCGAGGCGGCGGCGGGGACGACATTCCCGACAGCCAGATGCAGTTGGTGAAGTGCCTCAAGTGTGGGCAGAGCTACGAACTGCCATTGAAGCAGTATCTCGAGGATTGCCGCGAGAAGTCTCTGTCCAACCCTTCGCCCACAATGCCCGTCTTTCTGACGTGCCAGAAATGCGGCAAGGACGGTATCGTCAAGGCGATCCAATGCGAGAAATGCGGCGAGATCTTCCGCGCCGGCAGCGTCCCGAACGATCTCGAGGACCGATGCCCGAAGTGCAAGTACAGCGCGACGGAGGCCAAGCGGGAAGCCAACAAGGCCAAGATGCGCCAACAACAGGGTGGCTGACGCCCACAGTCTCTGCGGGCGCGATCCGCGAGGGTGGCATGCCGAGGGATGCCGTCCCGGCATGGAGATGGATCTCTACTCTTTTCCCCACGTCTCCTGGATTTGCGTGTTGATCCGGTTCTTGTGCTGCTCCAACGGCTTGAGGACCTTCTCCGCGTATTCCTCCTTGCCAACTTTCAGGCCGGTGAGTCCCGGGTACCGACGGGCGATTCTCTCCTCCAGGTAGGCGATTCGACTCTCGGGATTCGGGTGGGTCGAGAAGAACTCGATGGGACGGACCGTCTGGAGCTCCTGCAGGATCTTCATGGTCTCGACGACGCCATTCGGATCGTAGCCGGCCTGGGTCATATAGGACAGCCCGGTCAGATCGGCGTCCCTCTCGTCCTCCCGGCTGTATTGCAGGGTCAGCACGCCGGAGATGAAGCTGGTCGCCCCGGCAACCTGGGGAGGCGCATCGCTCGCGACAGCCGCCGCCAGGACCGCGGTCATGCCGATCTGGCGACTGATCGCCGCCATGGTATCCCTCGCAACGACGTGGCCCACCTCGTGTCCCAGCACCGCTGCCAACTGCGACTCGGACTGGAGTTCCTTCAGGAGCCCCCTGGTGATGTAGACATAGCCGCCGGGGACGGCCAGGGCATTGGCCCCTCCCTCCTCGACAACCGCGAAGTAATAGGACAGGTCCGGCCGGTCGCAGAACCTCGCGATCCGCTGGCCGATCCGATTCACGTAGTTCTGGAGGTTCTCATCGGGCACCCGGCCACCCAGCGCCTTCTCGATCTGCGGCGCGTACTTGCGGCCGAGGGCAACGTCCTGCTCGGGCGAGAAGAACATCAGTTCCTCTTCCCCAGTGGCCGGGTTGACGGCGCACCCCGAGAAGATCCCCGCGAGCAGGCCCAGGCACACGGCAGTCAAGGCTGTTCTTCCCGTCACAGGACCGACTCCAACGCGACGAATTTTCCTTGAAAGTCCAACGCGCACTCATTATAGTTACGGTTTTACCCTGATGGTAGAAAAAAGGATGATCCAACCCAATTCCTGCGAAGGGTGCAGTCAGGCCCACGACTGCAAGAAGGTCTACGAGCAGCTTGGCGGCAGTGAAGGTCCGCCGGTGACTCGCACGGTGCTCGTGGCCTTTCTGCTGCCCATTGTCGTGTTCGTGGCGGCGCTCGGCGGGTTCGGATGGCTCCTCCAGGGCGCCGGCGGCCAGCGTGATCAGACGCCGGCGGCGCTGGTCCTGGCTCTGGCAGCCACCACAGGCGTCATGCTGGCCGTCCGCAGCGTGGCTCGGCACCATCGGAAGAACTGATTTCGGAATTCGTCGGTATGACCACAGCGATACAAGACAGCCGCTCTTTCGCCGGCGGAGTGCATCCGCCAGAGGGCAAACACCTCACCGAGGATCGGGGAATCGAACCGGGGCCTCCGACGAAAGAGCTGGCCATACTCCTGAGCCAGCACATCGGGGCCCCCGCTCAGGCGACCATCAAAAAAGGCGACGTCGTCGTCGCGGGCCAGCAGATCGGCGAGTGCAAGGCGTTCGTCTGTGCGCCGGTGCACGCACCCGCCGCGGGCAAGGTCAAGGACATCTCGCTGCTGCCCCATGCGGTGCTCGGACGCGCCCTGGGCGTGATCGTCGAGACCGAATCGCCGACCCAGCCGGTCCCGCCTTCGTTCCAGCGTCCCGTGGGCTTCGATCCGAACACCTACACGCCCGAGCGGATCTGCGATGCGGTCCGTAACGCCGGCATCGTCGGCATGGGCGGCGCGGGCTTCCCCACAAGCGTCAAGATCCAGCCCGACGCGAAGGTGCCCAAGGAAACGCTCATCGTCAACGGCTGCGAGTGCGAACCCTACATCACCTGCGACTACCGCGTCATGCTCGAATGGACCGAGCAGGTCATCACGGGCGTCCAACTCGTCGCAAGGGCCTGCGGCGCCAAGAACGTCTACATCGCCATCGAGGACAACAAGCCCAAGGCCATCGAGCGGATGGACGACGTGCTCCAGAAGCTCGGCGTGTCGGCAGGCATTCGCGTCGTGCCCCTCAAGACGAAGTACCCCCAAGGCGGCGAGCGGCAGCTCATCCACGCGGTCATCGAGAAGGTCGTGCCGACCGGCGGGATTCCGCCCCTGATCGGCGTCGTCGTAACCAACGTCGCAACGGCAGCCGCCATCGCGGACGCGGTCATCCATGATCGGCCGTTGACCCATCGCGTGGTCACCGTGACCGGCTGGGGCATCGCCCGACCGGGCAACTACTATGTCGCCCTCGGGACGCCCGTGCAGACGCTGATCGACCACTGCGGCGGCCCAACGGGCGAGGTCGCGAAAGTCGTCCTGGGCGGTCCGATGATGGGCATCGCCATCGCCGACCTGAGCACGCCGATCACCAAGACCGGCGGCGCCGTCATGGTCCTGACCAAAGATCAGATCGGCAGGGACCGGTTCGAGCAGCGACAGACCCCCTGCATCCGCTGCGGCCGATGCCTCCAGGCGTGTCCCGAGAACCTCAATCCGACGAAGATCGCGCACGCCGTGAAGTGCAATCTCATGGACGTGGCCGAGAGCCACTTCATCAGCGCCTGTATCGAGTGCGGCTGCTGCAGCTACGTCTGCCCGGCAAACATCGACCTGAGCGGGTACATCAAGACGGGCAAGATCTTCCTGGCCCGCCGGAAGAAGAAGATGCCGAACTGATCGACGCCGCTACAAGGGATACCGAGGATTCAATCGATGCCACAAGACCTCTCCATTTCTTTCGCCCCGCACATCCGAAAGCCCCTGTCGACGCAGCGGGTCATGCTCGATGTCCTCATCGGACTCATCCCACTTGTCGCCGCCGCGGGCATCTACTTCCGCTTTCGCGCCCTGCTGCTCATCGGCGTTTGCGTCGCCTGGTCCGTGGTCACCGAATGGGTCTCCAACATCCTCCGCAAAAAGCCCGGTTCGCTGGGAGACCTCAGTGCGGTCGTGACAGGGGTGATTCTGGGCCTGTCGCTGCCGCCCGCTCTGCCGTTCTGGACCGCGGCCATCGGCTCGGTCATCGCAGTCGGTGTCGGAAAAATGGCTTTCGGCGGGCTGGGCGCCAACGTCTTCAACCCCGCCATGGTCGGACGGGCATTTCTCACCGCCTCCTTCGGCATGCTGATGACGACTTGGACGGTGCCCGCGACCATCGACCCCAATCTGCCCCAGGTCGGGCCGGAGAATGCCATCGACGCCCGGACCCAGGCGACCCCCCTGGGCTGGAGCAAGATCGCCATCAAGGACAGGAACGGCGCCGCGATCTACAACGAGCGTCAGTTCCTCCCGATCCTCACGGGCAACATCCCCGGCTCGCTCGGCGAAACCAGCGCGATCGCGGCCCTGCTCGGCGGCGCCTATCTGCTGATCCGCCGGACCATCGATCCGCATATTCCTCTGGCCGTGCTGCTCTCGGCGTTCCTCTTCGCCGCAATCGCCTACGCCGTGGACCCCGATGCCTACATGCAGCCCTTCTACCATCTAGCGAGCGGTGCGCTGCTGTTCGGCGCTTTTTTCATCGCGACCGATCCGGTGACCGCCCCGCTGACCCGACGAGGCATGTGGCTCTTTGGCATTGGCGTGGGGGCAATCACCCTGCTGATCCGCATCGTCGGCAAGTACCCGGAGGGGTTCATGTTCGCTATTCTGGTGATGAACGGTCTGACGCCTCTGATCGATCGATTGTTCCGGCGAGTGCCGGTGGGAGGGAAACCTCGTGTTGGATAGTCTCAAACGCTTCGTGCGGGAAAGCTGGCTGCTGGTGGCCGCGTCATTGGTGTGCGGACTGCTCCTGGCCGCCGCGGACGCCGCCCTCGGGCCACGAATCGAGCTGAACAAGGCCGCCAAACTGACCAATCTGGCGGCGGGGCTGCTGCCCGAAACCAAGTCGTTCGTCCCTCTCGACCCGGTCGAGATCAAGACGCTCGACGGCAAGATGGAGTCGGCCATCGTGTTCAAGGCCCTGGCCGACGACAAGGTCGTGGGTTGGGTTTTCAAAGCCGTTGGGTCCGGATTCGCCGACAAGATCGAGCTGGTCGCGGCTGTCGATGCGTCGTTTCAGAAGATCGCGGGCTACGACGTGATCTCCAGCAATGAGACCGTCGGCTTCGGCGACCAGATCAAAGACACCTACTACCGCAACCAGTTCGTGGGGGCGCCCACGGAGCGATTCTCGCTGGTCGGGAGCGGCGCGGCCAAGCCCGAGCAGATCGACTCGACCATCGTGGCCATCAGCGGCGCAACGATCAGCAGTACCGCAGTCGTCCAGGCGATGAATCATTACGTGCCCCAGTTCAAGGAACAGTTGGAAAAGAAAGGGCTGATCGGCAATGGCAGCAACCCTTGAAAAACAGAACCCCTATTCCGAGGCCGTCGCGACGGGGCTCTGGCGGGAGATTCCCGTCTTTCGCATGCTCCTGGGCACTTGCCCGACCCTGGCGGTGACCGCCGCGATCAAGCCGGCGCTGACGATGGGCTTGTGCGTGATCTTTGTGCTCGTGTGCAGCAATGTCATGGTCAGCCTGATGCGCAAGGGCCTCCGCCCGCACGTCCGCATCCTGCTGTTCACGCTGACCATCGCGACGTTCGTGACAATCGCCGATCTGTTCCTGCGGGCGTACCAGCCGAGAATGAGCGAGGTGCTGGGTCCCTACGTCCCGCTGATCATCGTCAACTGCATCATCATCTGGCGGGCGGAGGCCCGAGCCAGCAACAGCGGTGTCCTCCTGAGCATCGTGGACGGCCTGGCCATGGGAGTGGGGTTCACCGTTGCCTTGTGCGTGCTCGCCACCATCCGTGAGATCCTCGGGACCGGCAAGCTCTTCGAGATCCAGATCCTGCCCACGGCCTTCCCCGCCTGGGCGGCGATGGGCATGCCGGTCGGCGCGTTCCTCACGTTCGGGTTCGTGCTCGGATTCATCAATTACATGAAGAAGCAACCCGCGTAGGAGGCCGACGATGGACTTGGTCTACACTCTGCTGACGGGCTTTATCTCGGTCGTTCTCATCAACAACCTCGTGTTCACGAAGTTCCTCGGGATTTGCCCCTACATCGGCGTCTCCGGGCGAATCGATATGGCTCTCGGCATGGGCTTGGCGGTCACCTTCGTGATGACCCTCAGCGGTACGCTCACCTGGATGATCGACCACTGGCTGCTCATGCCCCTGGGCCTCGAAGTCGCGCGGTACGTCACCTTCATCATGGTCATCGCTGCTGCGGTGCAGTTGGTCGAGATGTACCTCAAGAAGTTCTTCCCGTCGCTGTACGAGAGCTTCGGGATCTTCCTGCCCCTCATCACGACGAACTGCGCCATTCTCGGCCTGTGCCTGTTCCTCGTCGTCTGGGGCACGGCCACGTTGATCGAGGCCGTGGTCCTGAGCTTCGGCGGCGGCATCGGATTCACCATCGCGATCTGCATCATGGCCGGCATTCGCGAGAACATGCAGATGGTCGATGTCCCCAAGGCCCTCCAGGGCGCGCCGATCACGTTGATTACGGCGGGTCTGCTGGCCTTGGCCTTCATGGGATTTGCGGGAATGATCTAATGGTTGATTATCGATTATTGATTATGGATGACTGGGCGAACACCATCGCCTCATTCCTTCCGAGCCATCAATCCTCCATCGTCCTTTATCAATGGGGTAGTATCGGCCTGGCTGGCCTGATCATGTTCGGATTGGGCACTGCCTTCGCGATCGTCCTGCTCGTCGCCAGTGAGAGGCTCAAGGTTCCCATGGACCCGCGACTCACGCAGGTCTATGAGATCCTGCCTCACCTCGACTGCGGCGCCTGCGGCTATCCCGGCTGCAGCGGGTACGCCAAAGCAGTGATCGCCAATCCGGAGCTGCTCGGCCAGTGCGCCCCGGGCGGCGCCGACGCGGCCAACAAGATCGCTGCGGCGCTCAATTTGCAGATCAGCAATTCGGGACCCGCGCAGCGGCCCATCGTTCACTGTCGCGCCCACACGGGCGACAAGACTCTCTATGGCCGTTACCAGGGCATCCCGAGCTGCACCTCCGCCAACGCGCTGGCCAACGTCCAGGCATGCAAGTTCGGCTGCCTCGGATTCGGCGACTGCGTCCGCGCCTGCAAGTTCGGCGCCCTCACCGTCGTCGAAGGTCTGGCCACAGTGGACTACGCCAAGTGCACCGGCTGCGCCGCCTGCTCGAAGGCCTGCCCGCGAAACTTGATTCGGATGGTCCCCTTCGGCCACGAGAACATGATGGTCGTCGCGTGCAGCAGTCGCGAGAGTGGCAAGAACACCCGGGCCTTCTGCCAAGTTGGCTGCATCGGTTGCGGCCTGTGCGTCAAGCAGAGCGACGCCTTCGTCGTCGAGGACAACCTCGCCCGCTTGGACTACGCCAGGTACGAGCCTTCCGGCCAGAACGAGGCCGCCTACAACAAGTGCCCCACCGGCGTCATTGTCTACCGAGGCAAGTCCGCCCCCGCGCCGAGAGAGCCCAAGGCCAAACAAGCACCCGCGACCAACGCGACCTGACCGACCCTCTCACAGGCCCAATAGCGCGTGTTCATCGCCAGGACTCGGCGGTCAAGAGCGAGTCCTTCGCCGCGGGCGTGCCCACAGTCTCTGGCTACCACGCCGGACTTGTCATGCTGAACGGAGTGAAGCATCCGGGCCCCGCAGGAGACGTGACGTGCGAAGTCGATACGCATCTTCCACTCCCAGGCCAGATCCTTCGCGTTGCTCAGGATGACAAAGGCAACACACGTCCCGCACTGAATCCATACTCGGAACGCACGAACGCATCTCAGTGCTTTCTGCTTGCCGATACCGCACACATCCGCAATACTAGGTATTGAGAAGTCTTCTTTTTGACAATACCGAGTGCTGAAGGGAGCACCAGACGAATGATCTCGTGGACCAAGACCATCCTCTCGGCGTTGTTGTGGGCCGAACTTGTGACAGCTTTGTCTTCACCAGGCGCCGGTCCTGACCCGAGAGTGCTGGTCGTCGAGCGGACAGATCTACCGGGCGGACTGGTGCGCGAGCGACTCCGCCTGCCGGGGTTCGATCCGGATGAGACCGTGCCGGCTATCGCGATCCACCCCGCTTCGGGCGGCCCATTTCCCGTGGCGATCTGTCTGCATTACTTCCGCGGCGCCAAAGAGAACTGCGAGGGCTGGTGTCGCGATCTCGCGAGCCGAGGGGTCTTCGCCCTCGCCCCCGACGCCTACCTCCATGGCGAGCGGTCCATCGCCGGGGTCTTTCACGGCGACGACATCGCCTCCCTCGGCCAGGAGTACAGCATCTGGGTGCACCAGACCTCCATCGCCCGCACGGCGCAGGATGTCCCGGTCATCCTGGACGCCCTCGCCAGGCGCCCGGACATCGACGCCTCTCGCGTCGCGGCGACGGGCTTCTCCATGGGCGCCAGCACCGCTATGGTCCTTGCCTGGAAGGAGCCGCGCATCCGCGTCGTCGCGAGCATGGCCGGCGCGGTGGATTTCTGGTGGGACGTGACGAAGATCGCACCCGGCCCGGAGCAGGACGAGCGAAAAGCCTCATACAGCCCGCGTCTGCGCGAGTTGGTCGCGTCGATCGATCCGAAGACCCGCGCGAGCAGGATCGCCCCCAAGGCGCTCTTCCTCACAAACGGCGGCCGGGATGGCTACATCGACATCGAATCGATCCGTCGCTTCGTCGCGGACCTGGAGCCCCACTACAAGGACAGCCGCGACCGCTTGCGATTCCTCCCCTGCCCTGAGGCCGGCCACGAAGTCACCGAGACCATGTGGAAGGAAGCGAAGGAATGGACCGTCCAAGGTTTAGAGCAACCGGGACCGTCACCGGACAGAGTGCCACGGGCTCGATAACATCCTGCGTCTTGCCCGCCCGGTGTCCCGGCCCCTATAATAGGGCATGGATACACTGAAGAACCTCTATCGCATCGGACACGGCCCGTCGAGCAGCCACACCATGGCGCCGCGGCGGGCCGCGGAAGTATTCGTCGCAGATCAGCCAGGTGCAACCTCCATCCGCGTAACGCTCTACGGCAGCCTAGCGGCCACCGGCCGGGGACACTTGACGGACGTCGCCATCCGCGAGGTCCTCGCCCCACGACCGGTCGAATTCGTGTGGAAGACAGGCGAGGAGCTGCCCGACCATCCCAAAGGGATGATCTTCGAAGCCCTGGACGCCTCCGGCGTCGTCACCGCCGCACAGACCTTCTTCAGCGTGGGCGGCGGCGCCCTGCTGGGTGACAAGGAGGCCAGAGAGGTCTATCCGCTCTCGACCGTCGAGAAGATCCTCGAACACTGCGAGTCCTCGGGCCAATCCTTCTGGGAGTACGTGGAATCCTGCGAGGGCAAGGAGATCTGGCCGTTCCTAGAGACCGTGTGGGCCGCCATGTGCAGCGCCCTGGAGACCGGCCTGCGGACGCCGGGAACGCTGCCGGGAGCACTGGGACTGACCCGCAAGGCCGGATCGTTCCATCGCAAGGCGGCTCTGCTCAACGCGGAGCTTCGCGCCGAGGCCCTGCTGGCGGCCTATGCCTACGCGGTCGCGGAGCAGAACGCCGCCGGCGGCGTAGTCGTCACGGCACCCACCTGCGGCTCCTGCGGCATCCTGCCCGCCATTCTCTACCGCCTCCGCGACGCATACCACGTGGACAAAGCAGATATCCTGCGGGCGCTCGCCACCGCCAGCCTGTTCGGCAACCTGGCCAAGACGAACGCGTCGATCTCCGGCGCGGAGGTCGGCTGCCAGGGTGAGATCGGCGTCGCCTGCGCGATGGCGGCTGCCGCCGCGACGCAACTGTTGGGCGGGACGCCCAGCCAGATCGAATACGCCGCGGAGATGGGCCTCGAGCACCACCTGGGCCTGACCTGCGACCCGGTCGCGGGCTTAGTCCAGATCCCCTGCATCGAGCGAAACGCCCACGCCGCGGTCCGATCCCTCAGTTGCGCCCGTTTCGCCTTCCTCTCCGACGGCCAGCACCACATCAGCTTCGACGACGTGGTCTCGGTCATGTCCGAGACCGGCCGCGCCTTGTCCAGCCTGTACCGCGAGACCGCCGCAGGCGGCCTGGCGAAGATCTACAAGCGCCACATCACCAAGGCACTGCCACCGACATAATCACAGCGAGTTGCTCGCCCTTCTCCTCGCAGTCAGTACCGCACGGCGTACCACAGGATGCCGAGCCACTCGTGCAGGGCGATCGTGCTCTTCTCTAGATAGCTGACCTTCGGCGTAATCTTGGCCGTGAGCCCGGGGGCGGGGTTGTATGTGAAGTGTACTGCCAGCGGCACAATCGTGTCGCGCGGGAAGACCTGCTCGAAGGCCTTCTCGGACCGCATCATGTGAGTGGCGGCGGTCACGACCCCGATTCGTCGGCCCTCGCCTGGCGGCAGGACCTCCGCCAGGCCGGCGACGTTCGTCATCGTGTTGACCGAGCGCACCTCAACAACCGTTCGTTCCTTGGGCACGTCCATAGCCACCGCCACCGCCTGCATGACCTCGGCCTCGCTCTCGGCGCCGGGTCTGGAGGGCCCGCCGGAGAATGCGATCACCGAGGCGCTGCTGTTCTTGAAGTACTCGACGCCATGGTACAGACGGGGGTAGGCGTACCGGGACAACTCTGGCTCCCGACGCAGACCGCCCGACGGATACGCGCCGCCCCCGAGGACCACGATCACATCGAGAGTCTTGAGCACGTCGGGAAGAGGAGCCGCATAGCGACACTCGAGAGAATACGTCAGCAGGTTTGCCACCGGGTCCAGACTGAAGGCCAGCAGGATCAGCATGCCCGCCAGGAGGCAGCACCAGCCGATCTTGAATCCCCTTCTGCTCCGATGGAAGCGAGTGAGGATCAGGGCGACAGCCATCAGCAGAAGCACCCAGACGACCGGCGTGGCGATGGACTTGATCAACGTCATGAGGCTCCCCTCGCGATTTGCGGTTTACTATTTGCGATTCACTGTTTGCGGACATAGGCACGAGCGCCGCTGCTGTACAAGAGCGAGGCATCAGGACCCGCGGGGATGAGGATCGCCTCGATGCCGGGCAGTCTCTCGACCAGCGCCATGCCGGCCTCGGGTCCGAGGATGTTCACCGCGGTGGACAGCGCATCGGCCGAGGTGGCATCGGGCGCGATGATCGTGTCGCTGACCAGCTTGTCGGCGCCTCGACCGCTGTGGGTGTCCAGAATGTGGCTCTGTTTGTGGCCCTCGACCACGGAGAACCGACGGTAGTCTCCGCTGGTGGCGACGCTCGCATCGCCCAGTTCCAGGACGAGCAGGTACTTCGAGGGATTGAGGTCATCGGGGGTCACGTTCGGGTCCTGCACGCCGATCCGCCATTTCTCCTGGCCTTTCGGTGCCAGACCAAAGCAGCGGATGTTGCCGCCGAGGTCCACCATGCCGCCGACGGCTCCGCGTTTCTTCATCGCTTCGACCGCCTTGTCCACGGCGTAGCCCTTGGCGATTCCGCCCAGGTCGATCCGCATCCCTTCCTCGGCAAAGCGGACCGTCATCGCCTTGTCGTCCAAGATCAGCTTCTTGAAACCAACCTTGCGGCGGGCCTCGGCGAGGGCCTCTTCGCTCGGTGGTTCGTTCGTCTGGCCCGCCTCCCGCCAGAGGTCCACGAGGGGTCCGACCGTGACGTCGAACGTCCCATCCGAAAGCGCGCCGAAGCGGGCCGCCTGCTGGAGCACCTCGAACGTCATCGGGTTCACCGGGACCGGCTTCTCGGCCGCATACCGATTGACCTGATTCAGCTCGGAATCGTCGCGGTGATAGCTCATCAGGGACTCGATGCGGTCCTGCACGTCGAACGCCGCTTCGATGCAGGCCTGGGCCGTTCGCTCGCTCCGCGCGATCGCGACCACGCGGGAGAATGTGCCCATGAGCATCCGATTCCCGCTATCCACCTCGACCGGCCTTCGCCCGCGGAGGGTCACCTGGACGATGACCAAGACCAGGAGCGGCAGCACAATCACCAATAACAAGAAGCGACGGACGTCTATTCGCATGAAACCCTGCACAATCTACGGTTCACCATTCACCATCTGCCACGCCGGGGTTGGCCCGCCAAATGGGGTCTTATCGTAAATCGAAAATCGCAAATCGTAAATCACAAATGTATAATGGCTCCATGAATGACCAGAAGATAGAGATCGTCGCTCGACGCGTCGAGCGAGAATTGCTGCCGTTCGTCCGGAGACCCGCCCGATACATCGGCGGCGAAGTGAACCAGGTCCGCAAAGACCTCGGCCAGTGCAAGCTGACCGTGGCGCTGTGCTTCCCCGACGTCTATGAGATCGGCATGTCCAACACGGGACTGGCCATCCTCTACCACGTCCTCAACAGCATGGCCGGCGTCGCCGCCGAGCGGGTATTCGCGCCCTGGACGGACGCGGAGGAGATCCTGCGAAGCAAGCGAATCCCGCTGTTCAGCCTGGAATCGAAGGCAGCCCTCGGCGGTTTCGACGTGATCGGCTTCGGGTTAACGAACGAGCTGTGCTACGCGAGCGTCCTGAACATCCTGGACCTCGCGGGACTCAACGTCCGACGGAACCAACGGAGCGAGGATGACCCGCTGATCATCGCCGGCGGCGGCATGGCCAACTGCTGCGAGCCGATGGCGGAGTTCATCGACCTGTTCGTGCTCGGCGAGGGGGAAAACGCGGTCGTGGAACTGGCCGCCCTGCTGATCGGCGCCAAGGCCGACGGCTGGGACAAGCGAAGGACCCTCCTGGAGGCCGCCAGGCGGTTCGAGTGGGCCTATGTCCCCCAATTCTATGAGTTCCAGTACGATGGCCCCCGAATCGCGTCCCTTCGGGCAACCGAGCCCGGGCTTCGAACGCGATTCACGAACGCGGTCGTCGAAGATTTCGAGAACGCACCGGTTCCGGTCCGCCCGATTGTCCCGTTCGTCGAAGCGATTCACGAGCGAGTCAGCATCGAGATCATGCGAGGCTGCCCCGGCCGATGCCGCTTCTGCCAGGCGAGCTACTGCCGAAGGCCCATTCGCTCCCGCAGCGCAGAGAAGATCTTCGAGCTGGCGAAGGCCTCCTATCATGCGAGCGGATTCGACACGGTGAGCCTGCTGAGCCTGTCCACCGCGGACTATCCGCACCTGGAGGAACTGGTGCGCCGGTTGCAGGGTTATTTCGAGGACAAGCACGTCGGACTGTCGATCCCGAGTCTCCGCGTCGATCAGCAATTGCACCTGGTGCCGCAACTGTTCACCTCCGTTCGCAAGAGCGGCCTGACCATCGCGGTGGAGGCGGCCAGCGAACGCCTCCGACGGATCATCAACAAACCCCTGAAGGACAGCGACCTGTTCGCGGCGGTCGAGGGCGCCTACCAGGCGGGGTGGGAGAAGATCAAGCTCTACTTCATGGTGGGCCTGCCCGGCGAGACGCTCGACGACGTCAGGGACATCGTGGACCTGTGCCGGCGTCTGGCGACCTTGCGCCGAGGGGTGGACGGCAAAACCGGCAGCATCAACATCACCATCAGTTGGTTCGTGCCGAAGCCGCACACGCCCTTCGGGTGGCTGGAGCAGCGACCTCGCGAGTACTTCGAAGAGGCCCGGCGCCTCATCATCGACGAGAAGCTCCGCCGACGGGCCAAGTTCCTCATGTTCAAGTTTCACGAGATCGATCAGAGCCTCCTGGAGGCGGCCATGGGCCGAGGAGACAGGCGATGCGCCGACGCGATCGAAGCGGCCTGGCGGCGCGGCGCCCGATTCGATCTCTGGGACAACTGCTTCGACTACGCGACTTGGCGGGAGGCGTTCGCCCAAGCCGGGATGGACCTGGAAGCTGTCGCAAGGCAGTGCTTCGCGCCCGACGACACCCTGCCATGGGACCACCTTGGCGGGCCGGACAAGGCGTACCTGCTCACGCACTACCATGACGCGAGGGAGGCTGCCGGCCTGTCGGAAGCCATCGATCGCGCCGGCCGCGACGATCCCACGTCCCAGAATCTGCCTTCGCGGGACGCGCCGTCTCCTTGACCTCCATCGGCGAAACCGGGCCGTCGGAGCGGACTCCACTGCCGCTGTCGCGGGTCCGTCCGCTAATCCCATGCCCGCCGGGGGTTATCGTCCCGACGTACCCGAGGTCACAACTGGGAATACTCCCGAGGGAGGGATTCCTGCCCCGGCACACGGAGGTCCCGTGCTTCAGTCGTCGTCCCCTTGCGCCGATATCAGGGAGACATGGGCATCCGTCCGTGATGAAGGACCTGTGTATATGCAGATTAGGATGACGATTCGCAGCGAGAGCAGGATATGAAGATCGTACAGAAGCACTGGACTCAGCAGGCAGGTTGGCAGTCCATTTCCACCAACGGCGTCAGTCACGAACTCCAACTGGCTCTGGTGTTCGGCGACCTCAACTGCCTCAAACGACCTCGGTGCGTCGAGGAGATTCGTGAGCTGTTTCCCAAGGCCCGAATCGTCGGCTGCTCCACGGCCGGCGAGATCATGGGAAACCGGGTCTTCGACAACTCTCTGACGGTTACCGGGGTGTTCTTCGAGGGGACCCCCCTACGGTTCGCCCAAACCACCGTCGATTGCATGGAAGACAGCTTCAAGGTGGGGGTCCGACTTGCGGACGCCCTCCTCGGCGATGCCCTGGCGCATGTCTTCGTTCTGTCGGACGGCTTGAGCGTGAACGGCAGCGCGCTGGCCAAGGGTCTCCAGAGCCGATTGCCGGCCAACGTCAGCGTGACGGGCGGCCTGGCTGCCGACCAGGACCGATTCAAAGAAACGACCGTCTTCCTGGATGCCCTCTCCGACCACAAGACCGTCGTCGCAATCGGCTTCTATGGAGAAGCCTTGCAGGTCCGCTATGGCTCGCGAGGAGGGTGGGACTCCTTCGGGCCGGATCGCGTGGTAACCCGATCCAAAGCCAACGTCGTCTACGAGCTGGACGGACAATCCGTCCTGCAGCTCTACAGGAAGTACTTGGGAGATCAGGCCGACGGTCTGCCGGCGACGGGCCTGCTGTTTCCACTGAGCATCTCTCTGGCCGATGGGAACGAGCGCCTCGTCCGGACGATCCTGGCGGTCAACGAGGCCGACGGCAGCATGACCTTCGCTGGAGACGTGCCGGAGGGCAGTCGCGCCCGTCTGATGAAGGCCAATGTCGAGCGACTCGTCGACGGCGCCGCCGAGTCGGCCAGACAGTCCCAGCCACAGGGCGAACCGGCGCCCAGCCTGGCCATGCTCATCAGTTGCGTCGGACGCAAGCTCGTCCTGCGCCAACGCGTGGACGAAGAGGTGGAGTGCGTTCGCAACGCCCTGGGCGGCGACACGGCCATGACGGGCTTCTACTCCTACGGGGAGATCTGTCCGGTCCGGCCCGACTGCAAGCAGGCCGAACTGCACAATCAGACCATGACGATCACGACCTTCTCCGAACAACTGTGCCAATCATGAACAAGCTGCTGCAGCGACAGATCGAGAAACACCTGGGCAGCCTGGACGCTGTCCCGCTACCGCTACAGCCCTTGTTTGCAGCCATCAGCGACGCCTATGACGGCTTTGACGCCGATCGCAAGCTGATCGAACGGTCGCTGGACATCAGCTCGCAGGAACTCACGGAAATCAACCAGCGGCTCCGCGGAGAGATCGCCGAACACAAGGAAACGGACAACGAGCTGAGGCACTCCATCTCTCTGCTGACGGCCACCCTGGAATCGACGGCGGACGGCATTCTGGTGGACGACCGGTGCGGGCACATCAAGGACTTCAACCAGACGTTCGCGACCATGTGGCGAATCCCCGAATCGATTCTCGCGTCGAGGGAGGCCGGGCCCCTGTTGTCCTTCCTGCTGGAGCACCTGGAGCAGCCCGAGACGACCCTGGCCAACGTGCAGGGATTCGATGCCGACCCCATGGGCGAGACCAACGTAGTGATTCACCTCAAGGACGGACGGATCTTCGAGCGGTATTCGAAACCACAGGTTCTGGACGGCCGGATCGTCGGGCGCGTGTGGAGCTTCCGGGATGTCACGGAACAGGTCCGCCTCGTGCAGGAGTTGGAGGGCGCCAATCAGCGGCTGGCGAAGGTCAACAAGGAACTGCAGGATTTCGCCTACGTCGTGTCGCACGATCTGAAGGCGCCGCTGCGAGGCATCAAGACGCTGGCCGGCTGGATCGCGAGCGATTGCGCCGACAAGCTGGATGCAGAGGCCAAGGAGCAACTGGTTCTGCTGTTGAGCCGGGTCGACCGAATGCACGACCTGATCGACGGAATCCTTCAGTATTCAAGGATCGGACGGCTGACCGAAGAGAAAACGCGGGTCGATTTGAACGAGCTGGTTCCGCAGGTCATCGATCTGCTGGCCCCGCCGGACAGCATCCAGATCACAATCTGCGACCGCTTGCCGGTGGTGGAGTGCGAGCGGACCCGAATGACCCAGGTCTTCCAGAACCTGATCGGCAACGCGATCAAGTACATGGACAAACCCCAGGGGCAGATCACGGTCGGCTGCACGGAGGACAACGGATGGTGGACGTTCCGCATCGCGGACAACGGACCGGGGATCGAAGAGAAGCACTTCGACAGGGTCTTCCAGTTGTTCCAGACGCTGTCGCCGAAAGACGACGGGGAGAGCACGGGCATCGGACTGACGCTCGTCAAGAAGATCGTTGAATTGAACGGGGGAAGGATCTGGATCGAGTCCCAACTCGGCGAGGGAAGCACCTTCCTCTTCGCACTGCCTCAGACTAGACAGGGAGATGTACGCAATGAGAGACTCCAGACCTGTGCTGCTGGTTGAAGACGACAGCATTGACGCCATGACCGTGCAACGGGCCTTTCGAGACCTGAAGGTGGCCAATCCGCTCAAACGCGCCACGAACGGCGAGGAGGCATTGGCCTACCTCCAGGACGCAGCCAACGACAGGCCGTGCGTCATCCTGTTGGACCTGAACATGCCCAAGATGAATGGAACCGAGTTCCTCAGGGTTGCCAAGGCCGATCCGGCGCTCCGGAAGATCCCTGTCATCGTCCTGACCACCTCCAGCGAGGAACGAGACGTCGTGGAGAGTTTCCGGCAGAGCGTGGCCGGCTACATCATCAAACCAGTCGACTACAGGAACTTCGTCGAAGCGATCCGGACCATCGACGTGTACTGGACGCTGAGCGAGCTTCCCCACGAGAAAGCGGAGGATGCCCATGTCCTGTGCTCAACCCATACTGCTGATTGAAGATGATCCGGTCGACGCCCTGGCGATCCGACGAGCCCTTGATGCCCCGAGCGTAACGGACGCCGTGATCCACGCATCGAGCGTTCGGGAGGCCTTGGCTGTCCTTCATTCGCGAGGGAGCCCCCGGCCCGCCCTCATTCTGCTCGACCTGAACATGCCGGGTACGGACGGACTGACCTTCCTGCAGATGGTCAAGGACGATCCCAACCTCAGAGACATCCCCATCGTCGCCCTGACGGTCTCCGAGGAGTCCGAGGATATCGCGTGCAGCTTCGACCGCGGCGTCGCCGGATACATGGTCAAATCGGCGGACTACACATGCCTCCAGCAGACCGTCCGGACCATCCAGCACTACTGGAACCTCAATCGGCTCCCCACCTGCCCGACCTGATCCCTCCTGTGCCCGCGTCACCTGCCCGCTGAACCGAAGTCTTGGCGACGGAGGTTTTGGCGTGACACGGCGTTTTTTTTTCTTTGACAACCCCTGGGCGTGCAGTATAAATTGTGTTTTATACTGTATGCCTTCGCAGTGTCACGGCAATCTCCCGTGTCCGGTCCATTTGATACCCGAGGACGACCGAACCGGGGCTTCCGCGACGATTGCGGAGACGAATGGATTTATCACACAAGGAGACGGCTATGGCATCAGAGAAAGCGATCAGTTCGCTAATGACCGAGACGCGGACGTTTGCTCCGCCGGAGCGCATCAGGAAGACCGCCTATGTGTCCAGCATGGAGCAATACAAGAAGATGTGGGACCGATCGATCAACGACCCCGACGGATTCTGGCTGGAGCAGGCGAAGACGCTGACGTGGTTCAAGAAACCCACACAGAGCCTGCAGTATACCTGGGACACCGCCGCCCGCAAGATCGAACACACCTGGTTCGCCGACGGCCAGCTCAACGTCTCCTACAACTGTCTCGACCGCCATCTCAACACGCCGACCGCCCAGAAGACAGCGATCCTCTGGCAAGGCGAAGTCGACTCGGCTGTCCGCAAGTACACCTATGAACAGCTCCACAAAGAAGTCTGCCAATTCGCCAACGTCCTAAAGAGCAAAGGGATTCACAAGGGAGACCGTGTGGCGATCTACATGCCCATGATCCCGGAACTGCCTGTGGCGATGCTCGCCTGCGCCCGGATCGGGGCCATTCACTCCATCATCTTCGGGGGCTTCAGCGCCGAGGCACTGGAAGGTCGAATCAACGACTCGGAATGCCGGATGTTGATCACCGCCAACGTCTCGCTTCGCGGCGGCAAGCACATCCCGCTCAAGGCCATCGCCGACGAGGCCCTCCGCAGGACGCCTTCGATCGAGAGCGTCATCGTTGTCAAGGCCGCGGACGACCCCTGCGCCATGCAGCAGGGGCGCGACACCTGGTACCACGACGAGATCGGCAAAGCCGCGGACCAGTGCGAAGCCGAGAAGATGAATGCGGAAGACCCGCTGTTCATTCTGTACACCTCCGGCTCGACCGGCAAGCCGAAGGGCGTCGTCCACACGACCGCCGGCTATCTGCTGCACGTCGCGCTGAGCCACAAGCTCATCTTCGACGTTCACGACCGGGACGTGTACTGGTGTACCGCCGACATCGGCTGGGTGACCGGACACAGCTACATCGTCTACGGCCCGCTGGCCAACGGCGCCACGAGCCTGATGTTCGAGGGTATCCCCACGTATCCGGACGCCGGACGGTTCTGGCAGGTCTGCGACAAGTTCGGCGTCACGGTGTTCTACACCGCCCCCACCGCCATCCGCTCCCTCATGCGGCTCGGAGACGAGTGGCCCGCCAAATACAAGCTCGACACCCTGCGGGTCCTCGGTACCGTGGGCGAACCGATCAACCCGGAGGCCTGGATGTGGTATTACAAGCACATCGGCCATGAACGTTGCCCCATCGTGGACACGTGGTGGCAGACGGAAACCGGCGGCATCCTGATCACGCCGCTGCCGGGCGCGTTCACACTCAAACCGGGAAGCGCCACGCGGCCCTTCTTCGGCGTCGATCCGGTCCTGCTCCGTGACGACGGCAGCGAGTGCGGACGCAACGAGGGCGGCAAGCTCTGCATCCGCAAGCCCTGGCCGGGCATGATGCGGACCATGTGGGGCGATCACGACCGCTTCATCGACACGTACTTCACTATGTTTGCGGATCAGTACTTCACGGGTGACGGCTGCCGCGTCGATCCCGACGGCGACTACTGGCTCATGGGACGGATCGACGACGTCGTCAACGTCTCCGGCCATCGTATCGGAACCGCCGAGGTTGAGAGCGCCCTGGTCAGCCACGCCAAAGTGGCGGAGGCCGCGGTGACCCCCATGCCGCACGAGATCAAGGGACAAGCCCTTTACGCGTTCGTCACCGTCAAAGAGGGCATCCACGAGAGCGACGAGCTCAAGAAGGAACTCGTCAGCCACGTCCGCAAGGAGATCGGCCCGATCGCGGCACCGGACGTGATCCAGTTCGCGCCGGCCCTGCCGAAGACGCGGTCCGGCAAGATCATGCGACGGATTCTCCGCAAGATCGCCGAGAACAGCACTGACAACCTCGGCGACATCACGACGCTGGCCGACCCAGGCGTCGTGGAAGTCCTCGTCAAGGGCCGAGGCAAGTAGGCCTGACGTGGATGATGGATAATGGATGATTGATGATGGATGATTCACGGAGCGAGGTTAGCCCCCTCCGCAATCATCCATCATCCTTCATCCTTCTTAATCAAGGTCCAACCATCCATCATCCCTCATCAATCCTCAATTCCAAGGAGCAACCATGGCTGATCTGACGGCACAACAGAGCGATCTCGTCCGAGACCCGGCGGCCAACCGGGGGTGGGTGGTGACCATCGCAGGCACGGGCATCAACCTGGCCTTGGGTGTGCTGTATTCCTGGAGCGTCATCAGCAAGGAGATCCCGGCGGACTGGGCCTGGACCGAGGCAGGCAAATCACTGCCCTACTCTGTCGCCTGCCTGGTGTTTGCGCTGGTCATGGTGCCCGCCGGACGCATGCAGGATCGAATCGGACCCCGATTCGTCGCGACGATCGGCGGCATCCTGGTGGGGATCGGCATGATCGTAGCCAGTCGCATGACATCCTCGCTCGGATTCACCCTGGGATTCGGATTGCTCGCGGGGGCAGGCATCGGATTCGGATACGCGGCGGCCACCCCGCCGGCAGTGAAGTGGTTCTCCGCTGCACGAACGGGACTCATTGCCGGCATCGTCGTATCCGGCTTCGGCTTGGCCAGTGTCTACGTGGCGCCCCTGGCCAAGGCGCTCATCAGGTCCTACGGCGTCCCTGCAACCATGTTGACGCTGGGTATAGGATTCCTGATGCTCGTCGTCGCCCTGGCCCAGTTGCTGCGCGTGCCCCCCAAGGGTTACGTGCCCGCGGGCGCCAAGCCGGCCGCAACGGGGGCAGCCGCCAGGAAAGAGGATTTCACACCCAGAGAGGTCCTGCGGACCTGGCAGTTTTACGTCCTATGGTTCATGTACGCTTGTGGGGCCGGCGCGGGCCTGATGATTATCTCCAAACTGGCCACCATGGCGCAAGTCCAGGCCGGCGTGAAACTGGGATTCATACTGGTCGCTGTGCTGGCCGTGGGCAACGGCGCCGGACGCATTGTAGCCGGCATGCTGTCCGACAAGATCGGAAGGAAAACGACGCTGTTCTCCTGTTTCGTGTTCCAGGCGATTCTCATCATCGTGTTGTCGCAGGCCCAGACAGGCACTGTCCTCGGCGGGAGCGTGACGCTCGCGATTCTGTCGGCGCTGATCGGCGCCAACTACGGGGCGAACCTGTCGTTGTTCCCATCCGTCACCAAGGACTACTTCGGCCTGAAGAACTTCGGCATGAACTACGGACTGGTCTTCACAGCCTGGGGACTTGGCGGCTTCATGCTCTCGCTTCTGGCCGGCAAGGTCTACGACGCAACCAAGACCTTCACTTTCGCCTACTACTGTTCGGCAGGGTTGCTGATCGCCGCCGCTGTGGTGACCTTCCTGGTCAGGTCTCCACAGCACCAAGATCCATCCGCGGCATAGGCGGACACTCGATATGAATGTTCCCCTTCACGACAGCGTGCAGGACAGCGCGTCCTGTGCGCTGTCTGTCTCTGGGACTGTGCCTCACAGGCCGTGAAGAGGAAAGACCTTGGCCTTGACCGTCTCGATGGAGGCCTCCAGGGCCGGCACAACCATGTCCCGCTGCTGCGATGTGACGGGCAGTTCCCTGTCGCGAAGCCCCCCCTGCCAGTCGGTGCTCTGGAGCATGACCCCGCCGATACCGGCGTCCATCCCGACATCGAGGTCTTGTCCCGACAGGACCGTCCAGGCCAGCGCCCAGGCCCGCACGGTGTTCTCGACGTGATATCCGCCGCCGCCGGTCGCGAGAATGGGCTTGTTGAACCGCAGAAGATGCTGGATGACCTCGACGTAGACGTTGTTCGTCAATTGCAGATGGGCCAGCGGGTCGCCCGCGAGGGTGTCGGCCCCGAGCTCGAAGACGATGACATCCGGGTTGTAGGCCCCGACGAGGGGCAGCACGACTTGTTCAAACGCGTGAAGATAGGCATGGTCGAAGGTCCCGACGGGCATGGGCAGGTTCACGCAGTATCCCCGTCCCTCGCCTTCGCCGATCTCCTCCTCGAAGCCGGTGCCGGGAAACAGGGTCCTGGGATTCTCGTGCAGGGAGATCGTCATGACGTCGGAGCGATCGTAGAACGCGGCGGCCACGCCGTCCCCATTGTGGACATCGATATCCAGATACAGGACTCGCTTGCCCGCCTCCGACAGGATCGTGCAGGCCAAGGCGTTGTCGTTGATGTAGCAGAAGCCCGCCGCCTTCTCGGGGAAGGCGTGGTGATAGCCGCCGGAGGGATTGAACGCGATCTCGGCTTGGCCGGACAGGATCATCTCGGCGCCAACGAGCGTCGCGCCGGCGGCCAGCACCGCGTAGTCGTACATCCCTCGAAAGACCGGGCAGTCGTCCGTCCCGATGCCCATGTGCAGCGCGTCCAGCTCCCATTTGCCCTTCTGGGCGCTCTGGAGGGCATGGAGATAGCGGGCAGAGTGGAACTTCTTCAGAACCGTGCGAGGCACCGGCGCCGGGGGCACCTCGCGCGTCGTCTCCGTCCAGAGCAGTCCCATGGTATACAGGACCCGCCGGGTGCGTCCGGCTCGTTCCGCTCTGAACGGACAGTCCTCGGGGTAGCGGTATTTCTCGATCTCATCCGAGTGGATGAATACAGCTCTTCTCGCGGACAATGTCGCCTCGGGTCTGCACGCGCTCCCGGGACAGATTGCCCCAGGAGCCCCGACCGGGACGGCCGGGCTATTCTTCTTTCTTTGTTATATCGTACGAGATGTTGTAGACGTCCCCGTCGAACTCGACACTGACCCGGTAGCCCGAGTTCTGGAAGATCGCCAGCATGGGCCGGTTCTCCGACATGACTTTCGCGTAGAACCGCTTCACGCCCCGCTGCCGGGCCACCTGCGTGATGTACTCGAGCAGGAAGGTGCCCATGCCCTTGGCCTGCCACTCGTCCTGGACGATGAACGCCACCTCGGCCGCCTGCGTCTTGGGATCGAGGTAGTACTGGGCGATGGCAACGATGTCCTCGCCGCCCGGACCGGGGACCAGGCCCACGATCGCCAGGTTGTTCCGATAGTCGATGTTGGTCAACTGCTGCACGTCCTTGTGCGGGAACGCCATCGTCTGGGTCATGTAGCGGGTCCGCACCGACTGCTCGCTCAGGGAGTACAGCATCTCGGACAGCGCCGGCTCGTCCACCGGTTTGATGGGTCGGAAGAAGATTTCCGTCCCGTCGCGGAGCGTCGCGTAGTGCTCGAGGTCTTCGGGATAGCTCACCTGGTCCCAGGACAGCTCGATCTGGTCCTGGTAGATGTAGTTGCGGGCCTTGGCCGCCTGCATCAGGCCCTTGCGGAACTTCGGATGCGCGATGTTGATCAGGTCGAGGACGCGCTGGCGGATGCTCTTGCCGTGCAGGTAGGCGATGCCGTACTCGGTGACGACGTAGTGGACGTCGCCTCGCGTGGTGACGACGCCGGCTCCTTCGGTGAGCTGCGGCACGATGCGCGACACCTGCCCGTCCCGGGCGGTGGAGGGCATGGCGATGACCGCCTTGCCGCCGCGACTGCGGACGGACCCGCGGATGAAGTCCACCTGGCCACCGATGCCGCTGTAGAACTTGTAGCCGAGCGAATCCGCACAGACCTGGCCCGTCAGATCGATCTCCAGGCCGACGTTGATCGCCACCATCTTGTCGTGCTGAGCGATGATGTTCACGTCGTTGACGTATTCGGTCGGGTAAAACTCGAAGAACGGATTGTTGTTGATGTAGTCGTACAGCCGCTGGGAGCCCATGCAGAAGCTGGCGACGATCTTGCCACGATTGATCGACTTCTTGGAGCAGGTGATGGCCCCGCACTCGATCAGCTCGATGATCCAGTCGCTGAACATCTCCGTGTGGATGCCGAGATCCTTCTTGTACACGAGGTATTCCGCGAGTGCCTGGGGAATTCGCCCGATCCCGCACTCGATGGTGCTGCCGTCCTCGACGAGCTGGGCGAGGTTCTGTCCGATCCGGCGGAGCGTATCATCGGGCTGGGGGATCGGGATCTCGATCATGGGCTCGTCATGCGGGACGAGCACATCGATCGTATTGACGTGCAGGAAGCTGTTGCCGTGCGTCCGCGGCATCTGGCTGTTCACCTGGGCGATCACGTAGCGGGCGTTGGCCGCGGCGGCCTGGACGATGTCCACGGACACCCCGAGGCTGCACAAGCCGTTGACGTCCGGCGGCGTCACCGAGATCAGCGCCACATCGACGGGAATCCGTCCGGTCTCGAACTCCATCGGGATCTCGGACAGGAAGATCGGCGTGTAATCCCCGATCCCCTTTTCCAGGGCGTCCCGCACATTCTCCGCGATGAAGAAGCTGTTCATCTTGAACTTCTCGCGGAACTTCTCGTGCACGTAGGGCGCCTCGCCCATCGTCAGCAGATGCACGATGTGGGCGTCGTAGATGTGATCGGAGTACTCGACCAACGCTTCGACAAGATGCTGGGGCTGGCCGCAGCCGGTCCCGATGAAAATGCTGTGGCCCGATTTGATGAGTTTCACGGCCGCAGCAGCGGTCTTGATCTTGTCCTTGTACTTGGCTTTCCAGTCGAATTCTTGCATGTCATTTCTTCTCTAAGCTAATACGGGCATCCACGGCGATCGCGGTCGTACCGGGCGCGCCTACCACGTAGGGATTGATATCCATCTCTTTGATCTCGGGGAACTCGGTCACCAACTGGGACACCCGCTGGAGCCCCTCGGCAATCGTCTCGATATCCACGCCCTCCTGCCCGCGGACGCCCTGGAGGATCTTGTACGTCTTGGTGGCCACGAGCATCTGCTTGGCTTCCTCGGCCGTCAGAGGGGCCAGGTAGAAGGAAACGTCCTTGAGCACCTCGACCAGGACGCCGCCCATGCCGAACATCATCAAGGGCCCGAACTGCGGGTCGCGGTGCATGCCGATGATGACCTCCTTGCCGCTGGTGCGAACCATCTCCTGGACGAGCACGCCCAGGATCTTCGCGTCGGGCTTCTTCTTGGGAATCCGGTACATCATCAGGTCGAAGGCGTCCTTGACCTCCTGTTCGCTCTTGAGTCCGACCTTGACGCCGCCGACGTCGGACTTGTGCAGGATGTCGGGCGACCAGATTTTCAGCACAACCGGATAGCCGAGCTGCTGGGCGATACTGCCGGCCTGCTCGGCGGTCGTGGCGATCGAGCCTCTCGGCGTGGCGAAACCGTACGCTTCGATGATGTCCTTGGCCTCTGCTTCGCCGATGTCGAGCAATCCCTGGCGGAGGTGCCGCTCCACGATGCTCTCGACCTTGCGACGGTTGACGGAGAACAGGCGGACCACTCGCTTGGGTCGGCCCTTCCATCGCACGTACTCGCACATGACGTACAGCGTCGCAACGGCGCTCTCCGGAGAGTCATATTGCGGGATCCCGCCCTTGCGCAGGACCTGGATCCCAGGCTCCACCTTGGCGGCGCCGAGGAAGCAGGCGAGAACGGGTTTGCCTTTCTTCTTGGCGATCTTGACGAGGGCCTCGGCAGTTTCTTTGCTCTGCGTCATGGCCTGTGGCGTCAGGAGCACGACCGCCGCATCCACATTCGGGTCGTCCAGGACCACGTCGAACGCATACTCGTAGCGGTCGGCCAGCGCGTCGCCCAGTACATCGACCGGGTTGTGGACGTTGGCTGCCGCCGGCAGCTTCTCGGCCAGCTTCTTCTTCGTCTCGTCGGTCAGCTTCGCAAAAGTCAGGCCTCTCTGCTCGATGGCGTCGGCGGCCATGATGCCGGGCCCCCCGGCGTTCGTGATGACGACCACGTTCTGCCCTTTGGGCAACGGCTGATTGGCGAACGCCTGGGCGAAATCGAATTGCTCTTTGATCGATTCGCAGCGGATGACCCCGGCCCGCCTGAACGCGGATTCATAGGCCACCTCGCCACCGGCCAGACTGCCCGTGTGGGAGGACGCGGCCTTGGCGCCGGCCGCGGTGCTGCCGGACTTCATCAGCAAGATTGGCTTCTTCTGCGAGATCTGTTCCGCTTCTCGCACGAAGGCGTTGCCGTCCTTGATGTTCTCCAGGTAGCCGGCGATGACCTTGGTCTCTCGCTGCGAGCCGAAGGCCTCGACCAGGTCCAGTTCGTCGACATCCGCCTTGTTGCCGATACTGACCAGACTGCTGAAGCCGATGCCATTGGCGTTGGCGGTGTCCAGAATCGCGGCCAGCAGGGCGCCGGACTGAGAGATATAGGCGATCCCGCCGGGGACCGGCAGGTCGCCGCCGAAGCTGGCATTGAGCTTGTGAGACGGAGAGATCAGGCCGAGGCAGTTGGGACCGACGAACCGGATACCCGCCCGTCGGGCGATCTTGACAATCTCTTCCTCGAGTTTCTTGCCCTCGGGACCCACTTCCTTGAAACCGGCCGTGATGATGACGACCGATTTGACGTGTACTTTGGCGCACTCATCCAGCACGCCTGCGACGAATTGCGCCGGGACGATGACGATCACCAGGTCCGGTGTCTCGCCGATCGACGCGAGGTCGGGATAGACCTTCAGACCGTCGATCTCATCGGCTTTGGGGTTGATCGGGTAGATCTTGCCCGCGTAGCCGCCTGCGACCAGATTGACCAGGATCTCGTACCCCACCTTGCCCTTTTGGCGGGAGGCCCCGATGATCGCAACCGACTTCGGGTTGAAAAACGCTTGAAGACTCATGCCGTTGTTCGTCCTTTCTTAAGCAGGATCGCTCGGAAAAGTCATTGATTCTATTGGCCATCGCGGTCCATTGCAAGACTTTTTCGCAGAGGGCAACGGTTTCACGGTTTCCGACCCCGACAACCGCCGGTCCAGACCCCCCTCCACTTCGCTGGGGAACACATCTGCAAGCTGCATTCTACCGGCGCCCCTGCGCGAGGTCCAAGAGAAAAACCCCGCTCGCGGCGCTCGCATCGGGCAGCGGGCACGCGAACGGAAGAAAGTGCTTGAACCGCGTGACCCGGGCTCTTACTCTCTTGGGAGGTGTATTCAACTGGAGCTGTTCCTTGACGACGGGAGGTAATCCATGAGCCAGCACGTGAATCGTCGAACCTTTCTCACGCACACCGCCGCCCTCGGGGCCGGCATCACCATCCTCCAGTCCGGGATTCTCCGGGCGGGCAACTCCCCCAATGAGAAGCTCAACATTGCCAGCATTGGCGTGGGGGGCCGGGGCGCCGCCGACCTGGACGGCGTCAAGAGCGAGAACATCGTGGCCCTCTGCGACGTCAACGAGCAGAACCTCGCAGCGGCCGCGAAGTTGTATCCGGGGGCCAAGCTCTACAGCGATTGGCGAAAATGCCTCGAACAGAAGGACATCGACGCGGTCGTCTGCGCCACGACCGATCACACGCATGCCTTTGTCAACATCTGGGCGATGAACCGCGGCAAGCACGTCTACTGTGAGAAGCCGCTGGCCAACTCCGTCGAAGAGGCGAGGATGGTCCGCGAGACCTATCTCAAGAACAAGGGCAAGATCGCCACACAGATGGGCACTCAGATCCACGCCAGCGACAACTACCGCCGGATGGTGGAATTGATCCGCGGCGGCGCCATCGGCACCGTCAAAGAAGCTCGCGTCTGGTGCAGCCGAACGCCCGAGGGAGGCAGCTACCTACCGGCAGTGGAGCCCGTGCCCAGCCACCTGAACTGGGATCTCTGGCTTGGCCCGGCGCCGGCCCACCCGTTCAATCCCGGCTATCTCGGCGGCTGCCTGGCCTGGAACCGTTTCTGGGACTTCGGCAGCGGCCAGATCGGCGACATGGGCAGCCACATGATGGACATGCCGTACTGGGCTCTGGATCTGAAACTGCCGACGACCTGCCGGGCCGAGGGGACGCCCGTCAATCCCGACACGTGCCCGCAGTGGCTGACCGCCGAGTGGGATCACCCCGCCAACGACTGGCGTCCGGCGGTCAAGCTCTACTGGTACGATGGCGGCAAGAAGCCCGGCATGCCCTCCGAAGCCTTCAATCGCGACAAGCTCTTCAAGGGCGTCCTCTTCAACGGGGACAAGGGCTACCTGCTCTGCGACTACGACTTCCGCATCCTGATGCCCACCGGCAACAACGACATGACGCAGTACGCCGCGCCCAAGGCAAAAGACCTGATCCCGCCGTCGCCGGGTCATCATGCCGAGTGGATCATCGGCTGCAAGACCGGCAAGCCCACCACGTGCAATTTCGACTATGCCGGCGCGCTGATCGAGAACAACCTGCTGGCCCTCGTGGCGTACCGGGTCGGACGAAAACTCGAGTGGGACGCAAAGAACCTCAAGGCGACGAATTGCCCCGAGGCCGACAAGTTCATCCGCAAGCAGTACCGCCAGGGATGGGTCCTGAACGGTTAGGACGAGCAGACCTCCGCGGTCGAGACAACAGGGTACGGAATCGCGCCGTCATGGCAGTCGAGTCTGGCCCCCGTCGTTTCTGTGCTCCAGGACGTATCGCGTGACATGGGCGACGGTATCCACCCAGACGCCGTTCTGCGGGTCCTTTGTATACTCGCAGAAGGCTCGGAGGGTGTCGGTCCGCGTCGTCTGATGGCCGCCTGCACCGATCTCGTGCCCGCATAGGACGAGCCAGAAGCCCTTTTCTGCCGCCGCATCGACAAGGACCTTCAACTGCTCGAACGTCAGGCCGTCGAACTCCATCGCCATCAGTTGCGCCGGATCGCAGAACGCCGGATCGTTCGCGCCTTCATCCCGCCACCCCCGGCCGGCGAGGAACCGCTCCGCGACGACCGGCACGTAGCTCCGCGTGTCTTCCCCGCGTCCCACGAACTTCTGGCCGCAGGGATAGGCAAACGTCACCGCCTGCACCCCCAGGAGCTTCTCGATCTCCGCGTTCGCTCGGTCCAGTTCCTCGCCCATCTGGTCCAGCGTGTAGTCTTCGAGTGCCTTCTCACGGGACCACGTGAAATTGCCGGTGCAGGGATGCCGCACCGAGTGATTGCCGATCTCATGGCCCGCAGCGACGGCCTGTTTCCACGCGCCGAGCCGCTCCGGCACCCGCGCCGGCGAGACATAGAACGTCGCCCACAGGCCGTGCTCGTCGAGAATCGGCACCCCAACATCCGCCTGGCTGGGACGGGCGTCGTCAAAGGTCAGACTCACCGCGACGCGCTTGCCCTCGGGCCACAGGAATCGGCCGGCAGGCCTCTTGCCGCCCGTCCTGACGAGCCGCTCCTGTTCTTCGTGAATCTGCATGGCGTACTGGGTCGCCGCTTTCACAGAACTGAACTTGCCGAGGTGCCTTCCCGTCCGCTTGTATTGCCGAACCGCTTCCTCGTCGGGCATGATCCGCCCATCTTCGCTGACCGTGGGAATCAAGATCTCCTGTCCATCGATCTCGACGGAAATGGATCGGACCGTGCTGAACGTGCCGTCGGCGTTCTTGACAACGGGCCGGTTGGTCAGATCGATATTGCCCTGTTCGATCATGCCCTCGGGCCATGCGGATCGCGAGATGGGCGTCTTGCCGCCGTCCACGGCTGGTTTCGAGCAGCAAGACAGACACAGGCACAACAGGCAGATGGAGACCGTCCGGGTGATTGTCGCCATGATTACCTCCGAGCAACACGGTCCAACGGGCTGCGCCACAGGGCGTCACAAGGTGTACAGTTCCTCGTCCTCCATGACCGTGAACCCGGCCCGTCGAACGATCTCGGCGGCCTTGGGCAACTGCGACTGCTCGATTTCCATGCAGCAGATGCCCAGCTTGTGCGGCTGGAGGACGAACCCGTAGGCGTCGGTGATGTTGATGCCATCGGCGGCCAGGGCCAGAGTGAGCTTGTGGAAATTGCCCGGCTGGTCGGGCACCGAGACCGCCAGCACGTCCTTCAGAGCGCAGGCGCAGCCGACATCGGCCAACGCCAGATAGGCGTCGTTGGGCTTGTCCACGATCAGGCGGAGCAGGCCGTAGTCGCCCCGGTCCTGGATCGTGAAGGCACGGATGTCGATGTGGTTCTTGTGCAGGTTCTCCGAGATCGACCTGAGCCGCCCGGCCCGATTCTCCACGAAGATCGTCAGTTGCTTTGCCATAAGGCCTCTGAGTCGACTATTGGTGGTTGATGATTGATGATGGGGAGTCGATCATCCGTCTTCAATCGTCAATCATCAATGATCCATCATCCTTAATCAATGGCTTCAGTCCTTCGGCCGCTCGTCCACGACGCGTTTGGCCTTCCCCTCGAACACCGGCAGCGACCCCGGCTCGTGCAGCTCGACGCCCGGGCTGATCGTGATGGAGGCCCGCAGCTCCTCGACGATCCTGTGCTTGAGGGCTTCCAGTTTCGACACCTCGCCCAAGAAGAGCTTCGGATAGATCTCGACCTTGACCGTCAGGCGGTCCAGGGCCCCCTTCTTGTCCACGTGGATCTGGTAGTTGGTCGCGACCTCGGGGATCTTCATGATTCTCTCCTCGATCTGCGAGGGGAAGACGTTGACGCCGTTGATGATGAGCATGTCATCGGTGCGCCCGAGGATTCTCGACAGGCGGCGGTGCGTGCGACCGCAGTCGCAGCCCTGCGGATGCAGGAACGCCAGGTCGCGGGTACGGTATCGCAGTATCGGCGTCGCCCGACGAACCACGTTCGTCAGAACCAGTTCGCCTTCCTGCCCGTCCTGGAGGACCTCGCCCGTCTTGGGGTCGATGATCTCCGCAATGAACGCGTCCTCCCAGACGTGCATGTCCTTCCGACAGACGCACTCGAAGGCGACGCCGGGACCGTTCAGCTCGCTGAGGCCGTAGGAGTTGTAGGCTTCGATGTGCAGAAGGTCCTGGATCTTGCGGCGGGTGTTCTCCGAGTGCGGCTCGGCTCCGATGAAGGCTCTCCGCAGCGACAGGTCTTCCAGCCGGACCCCCTCCTCGCCCAGCTTCGAGTGGATGTGCAGCAGGTAGCTCGGCGTGACGTGCAGGATCGTCGTCTGGAAGTCCTTCATGGTCTGGATCTGGCGCTTCGTGTTGCCGCCGCCGATGGGGATGACGGTCATGCCCACGCGCTCGGCGCCGTAGTGCAGGCCGAGCCCGCCCGTGAAGAAACCGTACGTCATCATGTTCTGGAAGACGTCGGCCGAGGTGGCCCCCGTCGCGACGATGCTGCGAGCCAGCAGGTCCGTCCAGTTGTCCACGTCGTCGCGGGCATAGTAGATGACCGTCGGAATGCCGGTCGTCCCGCTGGAGGAGTGAATCCGCAGGACGTCGGCCATGTCCACCGCCAGGTGCCCTTTCGGGAAGCTCACGCGGAGATCATCCTTCGTCGTGAAGGGAATCCGTCGCAGGTCGCCCAGGCTCTTGACGTCGTCAGGCGAGGTGATCCCGACCTGGGCGAGCCGTTTACGGTAGAGAACGGTCTTGAGGGCCCAGCCGATCGTCTGTCGGAGACGTTGGAGCTGAAGCTCTTCGATGCGGCTGCGCTCCGCCGTCTCGATTTCTCTGTTCCAGAACGGGATGTCCATCAAAGACCCTCGATGTCTTTCTCCGTGACGACGCGGATGTGCTGCTTGGCGAGGACCTGCTGGGCGAAGTCGGTGTCCTCGAACCGCATCACCAGCAGGGCCTTGTCGCTGAACTTTTCGACGAATCCGTACATGTACTCGATGTTGACATCGTTCTCGGACAGAAGCTTGAGGATGGACGCGAGACCGCCCGGCTTGTCCGGGACCTCGATCGCCACCACATCCGTGAAGTTCGCGACGAACTGGTTGTCCCGCAGCAGCTTGATCGCGACGTCGCTGTGGTCCACGACGATCCGCAGGACGCCGAAGCTCTCCGTTTCGGCCACCGTCAACGCGCGGATGTTCACGCCCTGGCTGCCCAGGAGCGAACACACGTCGTACAGCCTGCCCTTGCGGTTCTCCAGAAACACCGATATCTGTGTGATCTTCATAGGCAACCCCTACAGTTTCCGCTTGTCCACGATTCGCTTGGCCTTGCCTTCGCTTCGTGCGATGGTCTTGGGCTCGACGAGCGTCACCTTGACGCCGATCGAAAGGACGTTCTCGATTTCCTTTCGAATCTTGTCGCGAATCACGTTGAGCTGTTTGATCTCATCGGAGAAGAACCGCTGCTCGACCTCGACCTGAACCTCGACCTCGTCGAGCTTGTGCGCTTGGCGGTCCACAACGATCTGGTAGTACGGCTGCGTGCCCTCGATCCCGACGAGCACGTGCTCGATCTGCGACGGGAAGACGTTGATCCCGCGAACGACGATCATGTCGTCGGTCCGGCCCTTGATCTTGCTGATCCGCGGGCTCGTCCGTCCGCACCGGCACTTCTCCTGACGCATGCTGACGATGTCCCGCGTGCCGTACCGGATCAGCGGGATCCCCTGCTTGGTCAGCGTCGTGATGACCAGCTCGCCGTCGGCGCCGTCGGGGACTCGCTCCCGGGTCGTCGGATCGAGAATCTCGGGGTAGAACACGTCGCTGAAAACGTGCAGGCCGTCCTTGTGGTGGCATTCCTGGGCCACACCGGGACCGATGATCTCTGACAGGCCGTAGATGTCCGTCGCAAGCATGTTCCAGATGGTCTCGATCTCGTGACGCATCGCGTCGCTCCAGGGCTCGGCCCCGAAGACCCCGATCTTCCAGTTGCCCTGGGCCGGGTCGATGCCCAGCGTCTTGGCCTCCTCGGCCATGTACAGGGCGTAACTGGGCGTGCAGGCGATGATCTTCGGTTTGAAGTCCTGCATGAGCTTGAGCTGGCGGGCGGTCTGGCCGGACGAGGTCGGCAGGATGCGAAGTCCCAACTCCAGGGCGCCGTAGTGGGAGCCCAGGCCGCCGGTGAACAGGCCGTAGCCATAGGCGATCTGGATCGTGTCGCCCGGCTCCGCGCCGGCGCAGCAGAACGCGCGGGCCATCACGTCGCCCCAGAGATGGAGGTCGTCCTTCGTGTAGCCCACGAGTGTCGGGTTGCCGGTCGTGCCGCTGGAGACGTGGATCTCCGCGATCCGGTCCTGCGGCGCGGAGAACAGACCGTACGGGTAGTTGTCCCGCATGTCCTCCTTCGTCGTGACGGGGAGTCTCTGGATGTCGTCAATGGACTTGATCTGGTCCGGCTTGACCCCCGCCGCGTCGATCTTCCGCCGGTAGACGGGACAGTTGTTGTAGATGTAGGGAATCAGCTTCCTGAGATACTCCGACTGCAGTGCCTTGAGATCCGCAGGGGCCGCACACTCGACCTTCTCTTTCCAGATCATGATTGACCCATCTTCCTTCCATCCAGGAATATCTTCTTGTTCTCTTCGACGCCTTTGCTCTTGAACACCGTCTCGATGGCCTTCATCCAGTGCTCTTCCTGGATCGGCAGCCTCGCGGACAGCACGCCGACGAGGCACGTATTGAGGCCTCGCGGGTTCTCGATGGCCTGCCCGGCCTTCTCGACGTACTCGCTGAGATCGACCCCGTCCTTCTTGAGGAATGCGCTGAGCCTGGACTGCTCCTCCTGGTGGAAACAGAGGAGGAAATCCGCGCCGCCGGTCGGGACCAGGGGCGAGTACACCCGCTTGCCGAACCGGACGTGCGACTCGACGGAACCGCCGCGCTGGGCCATGCCGTGAACCTCGGACTTCTTCACATGGTATCCGGCGAACACCGCCGCCCAACTGCAGATCTCCGACGCCTTCAGGACGCCCTGGCCTCCGATGCCGCCGAACGTGATGCTGTAGACTTTGTCCTTCATGGGTGTCTCTGTGTCAGAAACTCGAAATCTGAATATCGAAATCCAAAACAAATCCAGAGAGCCAAAACTCAAATGACCCAAACCCGCCACACGACCCGCCACGCTGTTTTGAATTTCTGATTTTGGTCATTGGTGCTTGTTTCGCATTTCGTGCTTCGAGTTTCGGGTTTTCTCCTGAGTACTACCTTCTGAGCAACTTGCACGGATGTCGGGCGATGATCACCGATAAGGCGTCCTCGTGGACTCGCTTTTCGAGGATCGTCCGGAACCCCACCATGTTCTTCGGATCGACGACGTCGACGTTGTCGGCGCCGCAGGCCCGGCACAAGTCCTCCAGGATCAGCTTCTTGGTCGGCTCGTTGCGGATGGTCAGGCCGGTGGCCGGGTGCTGCTGGCCGCCGGTCATGGCAGTCGTCGAGTTGTCCAGGATGATGATGACGCCCTTGGTCTTGTTGTACGCGGCGTTGATCAGTCCCGTGATGCCGGAATGGACGAAGGTCGAATCCCCGACCACGCCGACGATGCATTTGCCTGGCGAGCCCTTGCGCCAGCCCTCGTGGAACGTGACGCCCGCGCCCATGCACAGGCACGAGTGCAACGCCGACATGGGCGGCAGGCAGGCCAGCGTGTAGCAGCCTATATCGCCCGCGACGTAGGCGTCGATCTTCTTGAGCGCCGCGAACGATGCCCAATGCGGACACTCCGGACACAGGCGGGGTTTGCGTTTCGCGACCTTCTGCTCCACCTTGACTCTGCCGGCCACAACATCGGGAATCAGTTCCGGCGTCAGTTCCCCGATCCGGAACGACGGGTCCTTGGCGACGACCTTGACGCCAAGCGCCCTGACGTGATCCTCGATGAAGGGGTCCAGCTCCTCGACGACGACGAGCTTCTTGACGCTCTTGGCGAACGCACGGATCTTGTCGTCACAGAACGGATAGCTCATCCCGAGCTTCAGGTACGAGGCATCGGGATAGTTCTCTTTCAGGTACTGGTAGCTGATGCCGGACGTGATGAATCCGATCTTGCCGTCGCCCTTTTCGACGCGGTTCAGGCGGGTCCGCTCCACCAGGGCCTGGAGCTTGACGAGGCGCTGTTCGACGAGAATGTGACGCTGGTAGGCGTGGCCGGGAACCATGACGTACTTGGCCGCGTTCCGCTCGAAGGCCGGCCGCTCGGGGACCTGCCGCTCGCCCACCGTCACGTTCTCCTTCGTATGGGCGACTCGCGTGGTCATCCGCAAGATTACGGGCGTGTCGAACCGCTCGCTCATTGCGAACGCCTCTTTCACGAACTCCTTCGCCTCCGCGGGACTGGAGGGCTCGAGCATGGGCATCTTGGAGTAGAGAGACACCCATCGCGTGTCCTGCTCATTCTGGGACGAGTGCATGCCGGGGTCGTCGCAGACGACGATGACGAAGCCCGCCAGGACGCCTGTGTAGGAGGCGGTCATGAGCGGGTCCATCGCGACGTTGAGCCCGACGTGCTTGCAGGCGAACAGGCTGCGAACCCCCGCCGTCGCGGCCCCCAGGGCCACCTCGAACGCCACCTTCTCATTCACCGACCACTGGGCGTCGATCTCCGGAAACCCGGCCAGAGTCTCCAGGATCTCCGTCGAAGGAGTCCCCGGGTACGCGCAGGCGACACTCAGACCCGCTTCATACGCTCCTCGAGCCAGAGCCTCGTCTCCGGACAACAACGCCTGATTGAGCGCACTTTTCTTAGCCATAGGACCCTGATTATAAGGCGATTCGCCGGCGGACTCAAGAGAAACCCGCCGGCGAACCGCTCTGCTGTCACTGAGATGAACAAGTCGCCTGCATCAGAAGATGTACTCGACGTTGAAGCGGAGGAAGAACGCCTCGTCGTTGGTCGACTTCTCGTAGTAGTCACCTGGGATGAAGTACTCGCCCAGCAGATGGCCGTACAACTGGCTGCTGAATTTGAACTTGGCCCACGCGGTGATCAGATGACCACGGAACTTGTCGTCGTCCGAGATATCATATCGCGACGAGCTGCCCGTCTCATCCGCCCACAGGGCATGGTAGTCCGCGGTCAGCGTCCACTGCTTGGTGAGGTCGAACTTGTGCCCGACGTTCAGCCGATGGAGGTTCGTGAGCTCTGCGGGGGTGGTCTCGTAGGAGGACGTGTAGATCAACAGCTCGCTCCATCGCGGCCATTCGCCCCAGAGCAGGTCAAACTGCTCGTTGTCCTCGGTGTCCGGATCGTCCCCGGAAGCGTACTCATAGGTGATGTGGGTCGCGTTCGCGTGCGAATCCTTGAACAGGTACTCCAGAGTCGCCAGGGCGCCGTAAGCCTCCATATCCTGCATCTCTCCGGTACTCAGATCGGACGTGATATCTGACTTCTCACCCGTCTGAATAGCTCCCTCGGCCCGATACTTCCAGTGGTCCCCTGCGAGACCCGAGAATCCCCCGCCGAGGGTGAAGATCTCGGCTTTTCGCGTCCATGCCCCGGGCATCGGGTTCTCCAGCGAGTGCTCCACGGGATTGTCGTTCCTGTAGATCAGGAATCCCTCCAATTGCATCGGCTTGAACGACGTGTTGGTCACATAGAGGATAGCTCCATGCTCGTCCTGCTCGGTCACGGCGCGGTTCTCATCGTCGATCGGTTCCAGCCAATGATCCGACTCCGCTGTCTGCCTGACGTAGACAAGGTCGATCTTGCTGCTGGCATCGGCCCAGTCGTACGTGGCCCGTGCGGCGTCCATGTACATGGTCCGCGAGCCATCCAGCGGCGTCCCATCCATGACCAGCCAGCCGACTCCCATCATGATGTCCTGCCGACCGATGGTCATGGTCAACGGCAGACCGGCCACGTTATTGGCTTTGATGTTGAACCAGTCGAACAGGGCCTCGTCGGGCTCGAAGTTCTGGCCGTCGCCGGCCGGGGCGGCAGCCCCCCCCTCGTCCCACGTCCGGAACTCCCAGGTCAGACGCGTGTTGAAGGTGATATCCTCCCCAATCTTGGACTTCGTCCACCAGCGCGGGCGATACCGCCAGTACTCTCGCTCGTTGGCGACGCCGGGGTTGTCATTCAGGGTCATGAAGTTCTCCCCGTACTCGACTCGGACGCGCAGATCCATGCCCATGCTCAACCAGGACGTCGGATTGTGGAACGCCTTCCAGAACTCCGGAAAGAACAACTCCTTGTGTTCCGGGGCCGCAGGCGCGGCCGGAGGCGCCGGCGCCGCGGGGGCAACTGCCGGCTTCTGACTTGTTGTTCCCGTCCCGGCGGCAGCGAAGACGGTCGAGCCGGCGATGCCCGTCAATGCCACCATCAACAACCCGGCCTTCCACACTCTGTGCTTCATTTGTCTCTCCTTTAACCTCCCGGACTAACTTGATGCCAGCGACCGAGGTCGCCCCACGATCCGGACACCTGATTCATGCGCACCTCGGCCTTCCTTATGTGTCGCCACAATACCTGGATCGAAGGTCTTCATTGATAATCGACTTATCATGCCTCAGATCAGTACAAAAAGAAAGCACCTTCTCGGACAATCCTGTAAATTTTGCTTGATGACACGCGCCGGGTCCGTCCCATCCGTCAGGGGAGCCCGAGCAGCGACAGCGCGTTGCCTCCCAGAATGGCATCGAGTTTCTCGTCGGGCAACCGCAACCTCTCCAACAGGGCCAGCGTCTGTCCCTGGTCCGTCCAGGGCGAGTCCGTCCCGAACAGCACATGGCCGTCCGGATGTCCCAGGATCATGGACCGGGCCCGCTCGACATCCAGCTCGTCCAAGGCAAACGAGATCTCCATCGGGATCTCGCGTCCGATAAGCTGTTCGCACGCCTCGTCCCATTGCTGCCATGCGCCTAGGTGCGTGGCAACGAGCCTGAGGCCCGCGAATCGCTCCTTGACCCTCAGAATGCTGGCCGGATCGGCCCTGCGGACTCGCGGAAAGGCGACATCGTAACCGGTATGCATCACGAGGAGCAGGCCCGAGGAATCGACCGCCTCGTACAAAGGTTGCATCCGGCCCTCATCCGCGAAGAAATCCTGATAGTAGGGATGCAACTTGATGCCCAGGAACCCTTCCTGCCGGATACGACGAATGTGATCGGAGACCATGGGGTCCGCCGGGTGGACCGACGGGAAAGGAATGAGCCGGTCTGAACGAATGTGTTCGCACCAGCGGAGGATCGGCTCGAATTGCTCGGGCTTCGTCGCGATGCAGCAGACCACGCTCTTCTCGATGCCGGCCCGATCCATCGAGCGAACCAGGTCCCCTACCGTTCCGTCGAGGTAGGCCGGAATCCCCGGCACCTCCGCGACGAGGGCCTTCATGGCGCGAGCCGCCAAGGCGTCGGGAAAGGCGTGCGTGTGAAAATCCACGATTCGGCGCATGTGGACCCTGTTCCATGGATGAACGAATCTCAACAGGATAACACGGGAGCCTTGCGCCAGCAAGAGGCAGAAGGAAGTGGCACAGCGCCTGCGGAGATGAACGGGGCACCCTCAGCCTCCCCGCCGTGCGACCCTGGGTCACGACGACCATGGGGCAATACAAGGGCGAAGACGCAGTCCACCCGCTCTCCTGCGTCTTCACCATACCCACAGGCCACCCTCACAGGGGTCAGTCTATACTAATGGCGGTTCTCAGGAGGGCGATGTTGATGAGAAAAAGGCAACACGTAAAAAATTTTTTGCATGGAGGCGTTTCATGAATTTCACACGGGTCCACACGTCTATCTGCGTAGCCCCTGGCATGTAGTCCCGGTGTGGCGGATCTGGTATGATGGAACAACGACTGACAGGCCGATGTAAATGGTGGCATATAGTAGAGCGACGCCTAGACTTGGAGCCCTTGATATGGATTGTCCCGCGTGCAAGAAAGCCATGATTACCCTGGAGTTGGCTGACGTGGAGATCGACCATTGCGTTCACTGCGGCGGGATCTGGCTCGACGGCGGCGAATTGGAGCTGCTCATGGACGCTCCGGAGAAGGCCAGACAGCTCCTGGGCTCGTTTCGCGAGGCGCCGGCGACGGACGAACAGCCGCGAAGATGCCCGATCTGCGACAAGAAAATGGCGAAGGTCGTCGTTGGATCTGCGGAACCGCCCCTGAGGATCGACCAATGCCGACGGGACCACGGCCTGTGGTTCGACCGTGGTGAACTCAAGGAGGTCTTGACCCGGGGCCGACTGGATCAGGACAGCCCCATCCAACGCCTGCTGGCCGACATGTTCGGCCAGAACGCCGGAAACGCAGCCGAGGAGACGCAGTCGTGATAGTCGCTACAGGCGCCATGATCCGCATATTCGCCATCTCCCTCTGCTGGGCGGCCCTGCCGGCGGACCCTGGAGGCGGTCTGCAATCGACAGAGGTCTTCGTCGCCGGGACCGACGGCTATCACACTTACCGGATTCCCGCCCTGCTGGTCACGCGGGACGGGACGCTCCTGGCCTTCTGCGAAGGGCGCAAGGGCGGGCGATCCGACGCAGGCGATATCGACCTGCTCGTGAAACGGTCCACCGACTCCGGCAGGACATGGTCCGCCCAGCGAATCGTCTGGGACGACGGCCAGAACACCTGTGGGAACCCCTGCCCGGTCGTGGATCAGGCCACCGGCACGATCTGGCTCCTGGTGACCTGGAACCTCGGCCAGGACACCGAAAGACAGATCATGCAGAACACCGGCAAGGACACCCGCCGGGTGTTCGTCACCCACAGCGCCGATGACGGCCGGACCTGGGCCAAGCCGCAGGAGATCACCGCGGACGTAAAACGCCCGGAGTGGCGGTGGTACGCCACCGGCCCCGGCGTCGGCATTCAACTGACGCAGGGCCCGTTCAAAGGTCGTCTGGTGATCCCGTGCGACCACAGCCTCGTGCTGCCCGAGGACCCCGACGGCTACTGCTCACACGTCATCTACAGCGACGATTACGGCCGGACCTGGCGACTGGGCGGTGCGATCCGCCCGGCGGTCAATGAATGCCAGGTCGTCGAACTCTCGGACGGCACGCTCCTGATCAACATGCGGAACTATGACCGGTCCCAGACCAGCCGGGCGGTCGCCACGAGCACCGACGGCGGGATGACCTGGTCTGCGGTCCGACACGATCCGACGCTCATCGAGCCGATCTGCCAGGCGAGTCTGATCCGATGCACGACGCCGGGCGGCAGCGTCCGCCTCCTCTTCTCCAATCCCGCCCACACGGGCAAACGAGTCGATATGACCGTCCGGATGAGCGAGGACGAGGGCAAGACCTGGCCGGCGAGCCGGCTCTTGTGGGCGGGACCGTCCGCCTACTCCTGCCTGGCCGCCTTGCCCGACCGCGGCGCCGCCTGCCTCTTCGAGGCCGGACGGGCCAGCCCCTACGAGCGGATCGTCCTGGTCCGCTTCACCTGCGACGGCCTGGCCGACAGGAATTGAGAGTAATGGAACAACAGAGTCTTTTGTCGTATGATGCACCGGGTAAGAACCGTCCGGATTCACAATCTGTCCTATAGAAGGGATACAACATGCCAGGATTAGTCGCGTTGATCGTGGTGTTGGCCATTCTCGGCCTCGTGGTGCTCGTCTTGATCGGCATCTACAACTCCCTGGTTGGCTCGCGGAACCAGGTGGACAACGCCTGGGCGCAGATCGACGTCCAGTTGAAGCGACGCCACGACCTGATTCCGAACCTCGTGGAGACCGCCAAAGGCTACATGAAGCACGAGCGGGAGACCTTCGAATCGATCACGAAGGCCCGCAGCGCCGCGATGGGCGCCAAGTCCGTCGCCGAAACCGCCAAGGCGGAAGGCCAGCTCGCAGACGCACTGAGCAAGTTCATGCTCGTCGTGGAGAACTACCCCGAGCTGAAGGCGAACCAGAACTTCCTGGCTCTTCAGGAAGAGCTGACCAGCACGGAGAACAAGATCGCCTTCTCCCGACAGAACTACAACGACCAAGTCCTGTTCTACAACAACCGGATCCAGATGTTCCCGTCGAACATCGTCGCAGGCATGTTCGCCTTCACGAAACGGGACTTCTTCCAGGTCGAGAGCGCCCAGGAACGCGAGGTCCCGAAGGTCACCTTCTCCTGAGCGGCGATCCGCGTCGGATGGTTTGTCGCGGCCCAGGCATCGCGCTCGGGCCCGTTCTGGACACGGTCATGCCCGCGCCGTCGGGCTGAGGGACGACAAGTCGCATGTGGGAACTGATTCGAGCCAATCAACGCAACTCCATCCTCCTGATGACGCTGATGGCGACCGTACTGCTGGCGTTGGGATTCCTCATCGGGAGCCTGGCGGTCGGCCCGGACGGCGGCCTGTTCGGCGTCGCCATCGCCGCAGGGATCTGGCTGGTTCTGGCCTTGGTCAGCTTCGCCTCGGGCGACCAGATCCTGCTGGCGGCCAGCGGCGCCAAACAGGTCACGCACGACGTCCATCCCCAGCTCTTCAACATCGTCGAGGAGATGAAAATCGCGGCGGGCCTGCCGGCCATGCCCAAGGTCTACATCATCAACGACCCCGCTCCGAACGCCTTCGCGACCGGGCGGAGTCCGCAATCGGCCTCCATCGCGGTCACCGCGGGCCTCCTGGCCCGACTCAACCGCGACGAGCTGCAGGGCGTCGTCGCCCACGAGATGAGCCACATCCTGCATCGGGACATCCTCTACGTGACGCTGGCCGGGATCATGCTCGGCTCCATCGCCCTGTTGTCCCAGGTCTTCATGCGCGGGATGTTCTATCAATCCATGGGTTCCCGGCGCCGGTACTCGTCCGAGAGTCACGGCGGCGGACAGGCCCAGCTCATTCTCTTCGTGGTCACCATCCTTGCGGCGGTTCTGGCGCCGATCCTGGCGCAACTGCTGTATTTCGCCCTGTCGCGACGGCGCGAGTACATGGCCGACGCCGGCGGCGCCCGCCTGACCCGCTACCCCGAGGGGCTCGCCAGCGCCCTGGAGAAGATCGCCGGCGACCCGTCGCCGCAACTGGCGACCGCCAACGAGATCACCGCTCCCATGTACTTCGCCAATCCGTTCAAGAAGCGAGGGCGCAGGACGCTCTCCGACCTGACCAGCACGCACCCGCCCATCTCGGAACGAATCCGCATCCTGCGGAGCATGGCGCACGGCGCGTCGTACCGCGACTACGCCCAGGCGTACGCGGCGGTCACCCACTCCAAGGGCGTCGTCCCGGCTTCCGCGCTCCGCGAGGAGGAGGTGGCCGTCCGCCAGGGACAGGCCGGGGCCGTCCCGCCGCAGAAGGCACAGGCACAGGTCCATCAGATCGGGGACATCATGCGACGAGTCAACGGCTTCGCGTTCCTGACGTGCCCCTGCGGCCTGAAGCTCAAAATCCCGCCGAACTTCCCGGGCGACGCGGTCCAGTGCCCCCGCTGCAAACGGACGCTTCCGCTGGGCAACCACTAGCCCTGACCGGGGGCCCGTGACAGGGGCTTTCGCGCCCCCATGCGTCGGCGCCGGGCGAATCGAACCGCGACTGCCTTGCGCAGCTAGTGTCTGTGAAGAGGACTTGGCTGTCGCGTGGTCATGACGAGCGATGGGGTGCAGGACCGTAGTTGCTCGCGTGCAGTAGGAGTTCATGAAAACCCCGGAATGTCATTCCCGCGAAGCCGTTCATGGTCCTTTGGCCCACCCGAAGGGGATGAAAGCCGCCTTGGGACGTTTGTAGGGTGGGGCTTGCCCCACCCTACGTGTCGATGCCGCATTTTTCAGAGGAGCGGGAATCCACTTCCTGGGACGTGGCTCATCCTACGATTCCTGGATTCCTGCTTGACGCAGGAATGACAGAGTCGCACCAACGTCTCGTCACTCTGCGGGAGGTCGCAGCTACGGTCATGCACCCCGAGCGCCGTCCTGCCTCTTTTTTACCTTGACAGGCGGGGAGCAATGCGGTACATATCACAACAGTGAAGCTCGTGCCTGCAGGGTTGGGCGTTTGGGATCCAGGCTCATCCGGCTGGCACAACTCTTTGAGTTCTTCCATTGAGGAGGGTCCTGCGTATGTTCGAGGAGGCAGGGAGTCTCGTGCAGTAATTCCTTGCCCCCACAGCTCATGTTCGCACATTTCGGCTCATGGCTCAGTTTGTTCGGGGGTAGGAAGGAGGTGTTGTCGACTCGCACACCGGTACATCGGGTACAGATGGCGGAGCAAGCGTCACATTCATGATCGGCTGCCTTGGCGTGTGGCCAGGGCACGAACTGAGGTAGTTTCTTGGGAGGCGGACTGTCATGTGTAAGAGATGGATTTGTTTGGCTTCATCTATCGTGGTGATCGGCCTGGCCTTTGCCGGCGGGGCAAAGGCTGCTGATCCCAATCTGATTGGGTGGTGGCCCTTGAACGAGGGCTCCGGAACTACGGTCACCGACCTGTCGGCCAGTGGCACGACGGGCACGATCAACAACCCCGCTGGGGGACTGGGAGACGCCGGCTCCGTCTGGGTGCAGGACGCGGATCGCGGCACAGTCGTCAGTTTCAACGGCACGCCGAGCGGCGCGTATATTCGCGCCGGCAGCATCCCCCTGATGACACTGACCAACGACTTCACCTGGGCCTTCTGGGCCAAGCAGGACGCCGGCAACACAACGCAAAACGATATCATCTTCGGCAACCGAAAGGACGAGAATGCCGTCGATTTTGTGCCGCGTCAGTTCATCAAGTTCACCCCGACGAAGTTCGAGTGGCACATGAACGGCAACGGCGACGACAACCTGGACTATGCCGACATTCCCGCCGACCTGTGGCTCTACCATGCGGTCGTGAAAACCGGCGCCCAGTTGACGTACTACCGTGACGGCGTCTGGGGCGGCTCCCGAACGATCACCCAAGCCTTGAGCTTCCCGCAGCCCTTATTCATGGGCGGCAACAACGAGGCTGCCGAGGGCGAGAATTGGCAGGGATCTCTCAGCGACGCACGCATCTACAACAGGGCGATCACAAAAGTCGAAGTCCTGGCGGCCATGTTCAGCATGGACGCGCTCGATATGGAAGTCGGCTTCGCCACGCGGGCCCCGGTCATCGACGGGCAAGTCGATGCGATCTGGGCGAAAGCCTCCACGCAGTACCTCGTCCCGGTGGATGTGAACAACGCCTCTGGCAGTTGGCAGGCGTTGTACGATTCGGAGAACCTCTACATCGTCGTCGAGATCACCGATGACAGCCTGCAGAACGATTCGGCCGGCTCGTGGCAGGACGACAGCGTGGAGATCTACTTCGACGGCGGCAATTCCAAGGAGAACACCGCGCTGTCCGGCGACAATCGCCAGTACACCTTCGGGTACGGAACGGACGAGATCCAGGGAACCAATATGAACATCGAAGGCGTCGAGCAGGCGCAGGTGGACACCGCCACCGGCTGGCGCGTCGAGATCAAGCTCCCGTGGGCATCTTTGCAGGGCTTCACACCGCAAGGTTATGACTTCGTTGGCATCGACTGCTTCTACAACGACGACGACGACGGCGGCGACTCTCGCGAAGGCCAGATCTTCACGTTTGCCACCGACGGCAACGCCTGGAACGACGCCTCGCAGTGGGGTACGGCCATCCTGGAGCCCGCTCCGGAATCGGTCGATCCGAACATGAACGGCCTGGTGGCTCGCTACTCCTTCGAGAACGACGTGAACGACAGCTCGGGCAACGGGTTCAACGGGGTGATCGTCGGAGCCCCGACCTTTGTCGAAGGTCTGGCCGGCCTCGGCACCGCGATGGAATTCGACGGCGAGTCCTACGTTGATTGCGGCAAGGACCCCGCCCTGGACATCACGGGCCCCCTGTCGGTCTCGATCTGGATGAGGCCGGGCACGGACGGCACCATCGAGACCGCGCCGCTGAGCAAGGCGGATGCCACCGGCGGATGGAGCTGGCAGCTCCGCTACGGCTGGTTCACCGCGAAACCCACGATCATGGGATTCCAGTTCAACGTGTCGGATGGCAGCAGAGCGTGGGTGTACGTCAACCAGGAAATGGCGATCGGCGAGTGGTACCACGTCGTCGGAGCCTATGACGGCACGACAGTGAAGTGCTACCTGGACGGCGTCGAGCGGGATTCGGCCCCCATGGTCGGCATTGCCCCCAGCGTCTCTTCCCTGCTGATCGGCTCGGATGGCTGGAGAAGTGACTGGGTCGGCGCGATCGACGAGGTCGAGGTCTACAACCGGGCTCTGTCGCCGGCCGAGATTCTCTTCCTTTCCGGTTATCAGCCGGCTGAGGAGTGACACGCCGGGTATTGCCGCCGGAACGAGGTCAGGGAACTGGCACTGATCGATCCGACCTTGGCCAACGGCAAGTATGACGGCGAGGCATGAGAAGTGGTTTGGACCGGCGCAGGTTTCTGACGAGCTTGGGCCGGGCTCATAGAGTGTTTCTGTACATTGTCGGGCCCGTGCTGATCCCCTCGGTACGGGCCCTTTCTCTATGCGGACACGAAAGGCCGGGATCGCCCAGGAAGAAGATGACGACTCGTTCTTGACTCTTCCATCTTCCCCTTCCATAATCGAGCCAGAAGTGAATGTAATGCGGCATGGACTTCGGCCTCGGGCACCGGATGAGAGGGACACACGGATGAACACAAATGTATGGATGCATTCGAATCCCAGGCGCTTTGCTGACTTGATGGCCATTCTCTCCCTCGTGATGGTTGCACATGGTTGTTCGTCCCGTGACAGGCATCTGGCCTCGCCGGATGCCACAGAGAAGGCAGCCCCCGGACTGCTCGCGGTCGAGCGGTTCTCCCTGGCGGAGGGGAACTTGAGACTGGACTACCGTGTGACCAACATCTTCCCGCATGACATCTGGGTGTGTGTGAGCACGAACCACCGCGCAGGCCAGGAGTCGAGGTCCAGCATAGATGCTGAAATCTGCGGCGGGACTCTGGAGGTCAGGCGTCGGGGTGACCTGGAGCAAGCGGGCCTCGTCGATTCTCTACAGATCTTCGCCGTGTACTGTCGCCTGCACCCCGGAGAATCGCGTTCCGATGCGGTTATCGAGCCGCTTCCGGTGCGCAGCCATACACTACGCGCGGTGGGCTTTCCCACCGACCCGGTCGTTCTCAGGCGGATCGTACTCGATGTGGGCTATTTCGGCGAGGACCTCCGTGACCTGATTCCGATTTGGGAGCAGAACGGCCCAAAGAAAACACGTCGCAATGTATACTTGGCCTGCATGAGAGACCCCAATACGGCATACATCTCCTATATCGAACCGCAGAGATGGGATCACCTGCATTTGGAGCACGCTACACGGGCAATAGTCTCCGATGTCAACGTACCAGGCAGAGCTCCAGAAGAATGATGGGAGGGAGATCTCGACGGAAGGAGCTACGCCCCCACATCCACAATTTCGTGCCTTCCCTGAGTTCGAGTAGATCTTGACGTCGGGTTCCTTTCGGGATATCCTGGAGCACAAAGCATGAAGCAGCCTGGCGGAAGCGGCGATGCATGCCTTCGCCGCCGGACCAGAATCGCACGGGCCGAGAGTCACAGACAGGAGGTGCGAACATGCCTCTGTGGACACTGAGCAGCAAGCGGATAGCCGTCATTCTGTTGGTTGGTCTTCTCCTGTGCGCGAGCGCACTGGGGGTTCTGCGTCATCAGATCCAGTCGGGTTTGGACCGATGGTGCACGACAGCACAGGCCGCCCATCCTCACCCGAGCGACGACGTCGCGGCACTGCTCGCCTACGTGCAGTCCGAGGCTCACTCCCTCCGCGAGCGCAACTATGCCGTCTGGGCGCTCGGGCAGGCGAGAGATCCCCGCGCGTTGCCGGTCCTCGAAAACCACCTCACGGGCAAACCCTGCGACCACGCCAGAGATCTGTGCCAGGGGGAACTGGGCAAGGCCATCGCATTGTGCAAGGACCCGACGCCCAACCTGCTTGGCATCCGGACTCCGCAGAAGGATGGTGGCAGAAGCCGCCCCACCGCTGCCCCCGACGCCTGTGTTCCTCTTCCGACTCCGCAGACCTTGGCGTCCCCTGAGTTCCAGGAGAATGGATTCCCGCGTCCGCGAGAATGACACATCGGAACTCTGCGGCTGAGGAGTCCTCGCTTGTCTTTACTCGCAGGGCGATGACCACAATGCGGATTGTCTGGAGGCTCGGAGTCCGTGTATGGTATTGCTTTCGAAAGGGATCGCCTGATGGAAACACGGATGGTCATGCCCGCTCGACGGTGGATCGTTCTGCTCGCGGTGCTGGTCCTTGGCGCCGGCGCATCGGCTGGGTCCGTGGGCGCTTCGGACATCACGTTGCGTTTCGACGAAGAACACGGACACCTCGTCTCCCTGCTCGACAAGCGGGCAGGTCATGACCACATTGCCAAGGACGCGATCGGGAGTCTCTGGGGGTTGGAGTTGCCCCGACAGGCGGGAGGCACGCTGCTCCCCGAACACGCCCGGAGCTTCGAATGTCACCACGACGGCAGCGACCCGCAACGGTTGCACCTGGCGTGGAGCGGATTCGGACGGGAGGCGATGCCCAATCTGTCCGTGTCCGTCCATGTCCGTTTTGACCCGACGGTCCAGGCAGCTCGTTTTTCCATCGTGGTGCAGGGTTTGGATGGTGTCGTTCCCTCGGTGCTGCGGTTTCCGCGCGTCTGTGCGATCGCACGACAGGAATCGGAAGTGTTGGCCGTGCCCTATTGGATGGGCGAGAAGACGACCCAGGCGAGACAACTCCTGTCCCCGGCGCCGGGACAAGCCGGCCGGCGCGAATTCTCCTATCCCGGCATGCTGTCGATGCAGTGCATCGCGTTCTACCGAGAAGATGGCCCGGGCCTGTACCTTGCCGCCGATGACGTCAAGGCGCGCAGCAAGAGCTTCGTCGCCTTTGGCGACGGCCAGGGCAATGTCGGCCTGGAGGTCTGTCACTTCCCGGGCGCCGACACAGCCATAGCGGCGGCGTACCAGCCAGGCTACGATGTCCTCATCGGCCTGTTTCAAGGCGACTGGATCACGGTGGCGTCGCGGTATCGCGACTGGGCACTGCAGCAACCCTGGGCAAAGGACAGCCGCCTGAAACAGGGCCGCACGCCGGCCTGGGTCAGGGACACGGGATTCTGGATCTGGAACCGCGGCTCTTCGGACGGCGTATTGCCCCCGGCCGCGGCCATGCAGAACTACCTCGGCGTGCCGGTCAGCGTGTTCTGGCACTGGTGGCACGGCTGCGCCTACGACGTCAACTTCCCGGAGTACCTGCCGCCGCGAGAGGGCGCGGAGGCCTTTCACAAAGCGGTGCGAGAGGCCCGTCAGCAGGGTTTGAATCCGATCGTCTACATGAACCAGCGGCTCTGGGGCATGACCGCAGGGAGTTGGGTCTCCAAAGACGCCCAGCGCTACGCCGTCAAGAAACCGGACGGGACGGTGCAGCCAGAGGTGTACAACACCTTCACCCGCTCGCCCATGGCGTCGATGTGCATGGGCACCGCCTTCTGGCGCGACACCTACGCAGGCCTGTCGGAGGCCGTGTACAACGATCTGGGCGTCAGCGGCATCTACATGGATCAAGCCTGCTCGAGTCTGGTCTGCTACGACGCAGGACATGGCCACCCGCCGGGAGGCGGCACGTACTGGATGGAGGGATTCCGCGCTCTGGAATCTGATATCCGCGAGCGATGTCCCGGCGTCGCATTGGCGGGAGAGGGTTGCGGCGAAGCATGGCTGCCCCATCTCGACTTGATGTTGAGCCTGCAAGTCAGCCAGGAACGGTACGAGGCCCCCGGCCAGTGGGAACCCATCCCGTTCTTCCACGCGGTCTATCACGGCTACACGGTTCTCTACGGGAATTACGCGTCCCTGACGCGGCCGCCATACGACCCGCTCTGGCCCAAGGACTCCGCGCCGGAACGCCCACTTCAATTGCTCGACAAGAAGTTCCGGTATCAGTTCCGCCTGGAACAGGCACGCACCTTCGTCTGGGGGCAGCAGCCCTGCCTGTCGAACTTCCGACCGGAACACCTGGTGGAACGCAGAGCCGACCTGGCCTATATCCGACAACTGGTCCAGCTCCGCCAGGCGGCGCTGCCCTATCTGCTGCACGGCACGTTCCTGCGTCCCCCGCGAGTGGATATTCCAGACATGGAAATCGACATGTCACGTCTGTCCATCTATGCCGGGCAACAAGGGGCGGTCCGGGAGCACCGCAAGCGAGTGCCCCAGTACTTGATGGGCGCCTGGCGGACCGAGGACGGCGGCATCGCGGTGGCGGTCGCAAACCTCGCCGACTCGAATCAAGAGCTGCGTTTTGCCCTCAGTCGCGAACAGGAGGGCTTGCCCGACCGGGGACGCGTGTACAAACGGCTCCCCGAAAGTCGCACCGAGCTGCACCCGTTCGAGAACGGACAGGCAACCATCACGGACACCCTCACTGCCGCAGGCGCCGCCATCTATGAATTCGCGTCGGATGAGCAGTCCCGCTCGCCGTCTGTCATCCCGGAAGACTGAGGCATCGATCCCGCCGGCAAGCGGGCCGAAGAAAGACCGGGGCTCCGTGTCCCTGCGACGCCCGGCTATCGCGTCTTGGGGGCGTCGGCCTGAGCCGCGGGGGTCGCTTTCGCTGCGGCCACGCGGCTTGACGAGTAGATCTCCAGACCCTGGGCCTGCTCGCGGAAGAGCCTCTGCTTCTGTGCGTCGGTCAGTTGGACCGTGTTCTTGTGATTGGGTTTGTGGGTGAACCAGATCCACGAAGGGAATCGCTTGTCGATCCCGTTGGCCAGGGTCGGGCGGCCGTCGCGGAATTGGATCAGGTTCAAGACCCAGTAGTTGTGGGCCTTCCCATCCCGGCCGGGACAGCCGCGAATGAACTCCGTCTGAATCCACTCGGCTTGGCCGTCCTTGTTCAGATCGACGAAGTCGTTGGCATCGAGGTGGTACGTTTCGCCGCTGACGGTTGTGTAGCCGGTCTTGGACCGCAGGAAGAAGCAGACGCAGTCCACACAGGCCGCAAGTCCGTTGCCGCCGCTTGGCGTAGCGATGATGACGTCTTTGGCTGTGCCGGTCTTGGAGGTCAGGTTGGCGGCCCAGACGCTCAGGCCCACGCGAGAACCGCCGGCCACGGCGGTCGGACCCGCGACGACCTTTCCCTTTTCGAGCAGACTGGCGGTCAGACCGCCCTTCGCGTCGGCCTCTTGGACCACCATGATTAAGCCGGGAGCGATGGCGAACAGGGAGGCCCTCCCGTCCGCCGACTGCTGCTCGTACGCCGGCTCGCACAGGGTCGCCGCCGTAGCGGGACGCTGGCCCGTGTTGAAAGGACAATAGTTCGGATCGTACGCCTGGCAGATCGACGACGCCCACAGGATCATCAGGAAGACGGCCTTCGCGTTCATGGTTGCCTCCACATTCAAAGAGATTGTCCGTACCCATCGCGCGCACTCGAACCGACCATTCTTTCATCGGCATATCCGGCCCCGCCGCTTGAGCCCGGCGGCTGCGATCAGTCCGTGCCCATGCCCATCTGCGGCGGGTGGTTCGACGTGCGTCCGGGGTCTTGCGTCCTGCAACCCCCGCACCGGGCGGCCGGTGATGGGTCAGGGTCTTCCTTTGGCTCATCGTGAACCCGCCTCCCGGCCTATGGGTGGACCACAAGGACAACGACCGCCTGAACAGCGAGCGGGAGAACCTCCGCTTCGTGACGCCCGCCCGGAACCGCGGCAACACCCGACCCCACGGCCGCAAGGGCAAGCCCAAGTCCTCGCAGTATCTGGGCGTGACCCGCTCGGGCGACCGCTGGAAGGCCAAGATCACGCACCAGGGCCACGAGCATTTCCTCGGCTACTTCGACGACGAGGTCGAAGCCGCCAGGGTATGGGACGCCAAGGCCAAAGAGCTGCGAGGCGAGTTCACGTACCTGAACTTCCCGGACGCCGTCCCGCCCGGGCCGGAAGTCGGGAAGTGGAAGCGTGGAAGCGTTCGGATAGCGTTTCGTTCATGGCGTTGAGACCCCTCTTGGAAAGGACCCTATTGACCCCAATGACACTGCTGACCTCGTTGACAATGGGGTCAATCCGGTCAATGAGGTCCCGATCCCGATCTTGGCTCTTTTCCCATCGGCCTGGATCCTTTGCACTCCGGGAACGCGGAACAGCCCCAGAACGGCCCCTTCGCGGAGCTGCGCCGACGCATCGACTTGCCGCACAGCGGGCACTCGGGCGCCGGCACCTTGCCCTTGTCCCTCGCTTCGATCCGCTTCGCGGTCAGCCGCTCGCTGAATCCGCCGGTCTCTTCGAAGGCCTTGCCCTGCGATTCGATCTGGCTCCTGAGCATGTTCAACGCCCGCCCGATGATCAGGAGCATGGCGTTGGCGACGACGGTCGCATCGTCGCTGTCCAGCCACCCGGCGTACTTCTTCCGCTGCTCCAACGCCTGCCTGGCCGACTCGTGCACCATGTCGTCCTCGAACCGCGCGGGGTCCAGCGAGACCGCGTTCACCGCCTTCGCCTGGGGCTCGTGCACCGACCAGGGGACCCGGCCCCGGTCGAGGATCACGATCTCGTAGTCGCCTCGCAGCTCGCTCAGACTGGCGCGTGCGACGTCGGTGAGCTTCATCTCGGTGTTCTTGCTCGTCGCGGCCCGCTCGGACCCTTCGATGATGTTCTGCCTTCCGCTGCGGGCCGCCTGCGTCATCTGGTCATACTGGCGGCCCTTGGGGTCGTAGAACTTCTCGCCCGCCTCCCGGGCGTCATGCGTGAGAAACCGCCGGCAGAACCGCAGCGTCTCGATCTGGATGATCGTCGCCAGCGTGAAAGAGTGCAGCCTTCGGAATCCCCCATGCTTGTCGAACAGTTCAACCATGTCTTCTCCGCTCCTTCCCCAGCCCGCGTCTCAACGAAGTCATCCCACAACGCCCCAGCGAACGCCTGATGCAGCAGCGACTTCCTCAAGGCCTCCAACGCCGCCGCCTTCCTCGCCGGGCGATCCCACCCATTGTCCCTCGTCCCCTCCCGGCCTGTCAACAGAGTTCCTGGCGACAACAAGGTCAATCGCATCAACAACGTCATCTCCCAACTCCCCGGCGAATGCCCGGTGCAGCCCCATTCTGTCATTCCCGCGCAAAGCCTGCCCTCGACCCGATCGGGGGGAACGCGGGAATCCACTCTTCCGACGCACGACGCGTCACGCATCCCGCCTCACGGTGCCGCAGGCCCCTGCCCCATGAGGATCGAGAGACAGTAGGAACAGCTGTTCTATGATTGACCTGAATCCGTGATGAATCGGCCTTGCTTTCTATGGTGAGCAGTCTGTTCCGCCGGCTGTTGGTTGGGTGAATCGATGGTACAAACGTTGCCACACGAATCGCCACGGATTTTCTTTCCAGAGCCCCAGGTCCCATCGCCGGGCGTGGCGGGTCAGGCGGGCCGCCAAGTACATCAGATCCTGGATCACGCTCCGCAGGCGACGGCGGGTGACCGGCCGGCTCAGCGGCATCTTCTCGTTCGGCGGCAGACGCCGGTCTTCCAACAATGCCACATGGTCGCACAGCCGCAACACGTTGGTGGCGAACTTGCCGCTGGAGCACGATCCACTGGCCGTCGTCGAGCAGTCTGGCCCGGGCCTGGAAGTAGTCGAGCACATCCTGCACGGACTCCATTTCGGGGATCGGATGGTCGAATTCGGTCATCGCGGCGTCGCAGGGATGCACGTGGGAGTCTATCAGGCCGGGCAGGACCATCTTGCCGTCGAGGTCGAGTAGTTCCGTGTCCTCGGTCTGGAGGCGCAGCACGTCGTCATCCTGCCCGACGGCGACAATCCGGTTGCCCTCGACCGCCATCGCCTGCTGGACCGAGAAGGCGGGATCGACCGTCACGATCCTGGCGTTGTGGATAATCAAGTTCGGCCCGGCCGCGTGCAGGGTCGTCGTCAGACCCAACAGAACCATACTCGCATATCTCGTGATCGGCTCCTTGATCCAGCCTCCCACGATACCACGGTTTCGTGCAATTTCAAAGGGCCGCGGGCCGTCTGATTCCTCAGGTGCGACTTGAATTCGGCCGGCCCAGGGGGTACTATGGGGGACCGGCGCGCGGGGACGCTCGCCGACCAGGAACCGGATTGGACAAGGGCTTACGAAAGGGAGGCAAGATGGCACGGTCAAATGCATCGAGCAGAGTCGCAACAACACGGCGTGACTTCCTGAAGGCCTCCACGACAGTGGCTTCGGCTACCACGCTGGGCGTGCTGAACGTCGGCGCATACGCCGGGGCAGGCGACATCATCCGCCTGGGCATGATCGGCTGCGGCGGTCGCAACACCGGCGCCGCGGACCAGGCCCTCACCGCCGACAAGGGGGTCCGTCTGGTCGCCATGTGCGACATCTTCATGGACCGCGTCAAGGCAGTTCGCGAGATCCTCAAGAAGGGCAAGCCGGAGCAGGTCATCGCCGACGACGACCACTGCTTCGCCGGCTTCGACGGCTACAAGAAAGTGATCGAGTCTTCGGACGTGGTCGTGATCGCCAACGCAGCCAAGTTCCATCCGTTCCACGCACTGACCGCCATCCAGGCGGGCAAGCACGTATTCGTCGAGAAGCCCCACGGGATCGACCCGCTCGGGATGAAGGTCATGAAGAAGGCCGCCGACCTCGCGAAGCAGAAAGGACTGTGCCTGGTCTCGGGTCTGCACAGCCGCTACCACACGGGCTACGCGGAGACGGTGCAGCGAATCCACGACGGTCAGATCGGCGACGTGATCTCCATCGAGGAGAACTTCCTGCGAGGCCCCTACGGCGTGATCGACCGCAAGCCCGGCCTGACGGAGGTGCAGTGGCAGTGCAGCACGCAGTACCACTTCCGCTGGCTCTCGGGCGACGACGTCATTCAGTCGCTGGTCCACAACCTGGACCGGGCCAGTTGGGTGCTGCACAATCAGGTCCCGGTCAAGTGTCACGGCCTGGGCGGGCGGTCCTCCATGACTGAGCCGATCTATGGCGACGTGTTCGACCACCACAGCGTCGTCTACGAATTCGCCAACGGGGTGCGGATCTACGCCTTCTGCCGGACCACGACCGGATGCTACGACGAATACTCGAGCCTCGTGTTCGGCAGCAAGGGCAAGGCCGACATCATGGGCTGCCGGATCTCGGGCGAGACGAACTGGCGATGGAATGGAAGGTGCGATCCCTACCAGCGGGAGCACGACGTCCTGTTCAGGGCGATCCGCGACGGCAAGCCCGTCAACAATGGCGACTACATGGTCCCGAGCACGACGATCGGCCTGATGGGCCAGATCTCCTGCTACACAGGCCAGGAAGTAACCTGGGAGCAGATCAACGCCTCCGAGTACTTCTACGCACCGAAACCCGAGGACTGTTACGATGAGATGACCCCGCCGGCCGCGCCGGGGCCGAATGGCAGCTATCCCGTGCCCCTGCCCGGCCGGACCAAGATGATATAGTGGCATGGGCGTTCAGCCTATGCATCTGGAGCCACGGGCCGGAAACCCGTGCTGTTTTGAGGAGATTGCCAAGTGAAGAGAATCGTTCTGTTGTCGTGTGTTGCCCTGTTGGCCCTGATCGCGGTCGGAATTGCCTCGGCCGCGGGGAACGAGGCCCCGAAGAAGTTCACCGAGACCATCACCGCCAAGGACGGGTCAAAGTTGTCCCTCGACATGGTCCTCATCCCCGGCGGATCGTTCACGATGGGCAGCCCCGCCGGCGAGGCCGAGCGAGCCGAGAACGAGGGCCCGCAACGACAGGTGCAGGTGGCCCCCTTCTATCTGTGCACCACAGAAACCACCATTGACCTGTTCCTGGCCTACTACCAGGAAACCGGGACCGCGAAGAAGGACTTCGTCGAGACTGAGACCGCCCAGAAAGAGGAGAAGCCCAAGGACGGCGTCAACGCCATCACCGGCCCGACCCCCGTCTACGGCGACATGACCATGGGCTACAGCAAGAAGCACCCGACCATCGGCGGGACATGGCACAACGCGATGACCTTCTGTCAGTGGCTCTCGCAGAAGACCGGCAAACAGTACCGCCTGCCCACGGAGGCGGAGTGGGAGTACGCAGCCCGGGCCGGCACGAGCACCCCCTTCGGTGTGGCCGAATCCGCGGAGGGCCTGAAGGACTACGCCTGGTACACCGATAACTCGGACATGGAGCCCCACGCGGTCGCGACGAAGAAGCCCAACGCCTGGGGCCTCTACGATATGCAGGGCAACGTCCGCGAGTGGGTCCAGGACTTCTACAACCCGACCGGGTACACGCTGGATATCAAGGATAATCCCGCCGGCCCGAAGGAAGGGAAAATACACGTCGCACGCGGCGGCTACTACGACAGTCCTGCCGGCGAGCTCCGATGCGCCGCCCGCGGATTCGAGGAGGACTGGTGGCGGATGAACGACCCGCAGATCCCCAAGAGCAAGTGGTGGCTGCCCCAGATCGACTGCATCGGCTTCCGCGTCGCGTGCGAGGTCCCGAAAAGCAAGTGACCGGAGTGACGCCCATGTTCGGCATTTCCGCACGGTATTGGGGTGTTCGTATCATAGCAGCAGTATCCCTCGTCGCCGGTGTCACAGCCGGCGACGAGACAACCCAGCAGCTCGCCTTCCTCGCGGGCAGCCAAGGCGAGTACACATTCGACACCGGCGTCCTCCGAGGGGCGCTGCGCCAGGACGGCAAATCGCGAGGTCTGTCGTCGGTCGTGCACGTTCCCTCCGGCGCCAGACTGGACGGCAGCGTCGGGATCGCAGGCCACTATCGCGTCTTCACCACGAACAAACGCTATGGAACCGCGGCCTGGGATTGGCCCAGCACGGCCGAGTTGCGACCCGACGGAAGTGTGCGGACCACCTGGCCGGCCGGCCAGGACCGTCCTTTCGACATGACCGCCCTGTACCGATGGGCGGACCCGCAGACCCTCGACATCGAAACGACGGTCAGCACCCGGGCGGACCTGAGCCGCTTCGAGTCGTTCTTCGCATCGTATTTCGACAAGGCGTTCCCATCGCCTTTCGTCTGCGCCGCGGAGACTCCCGACAACCAGGGCAAGCTGGGCTTCCTGGCGGCAAGGAAATCCGAAGGCAACTGGCAGATGTTCCCGAGAGAACCGCAGGTGCTGCCCATCATCCGCGACGGGCGATGGACAATCGAACCCAATCCCGTGGACTGGGCGATCCGCCCGCGTCTCGCGGCCCCCATCGGTCTGCGGCGGGACACGACCCACGGCCTGACCGCCATCGTCATGGCCCCTGCGACCGACTGCTTCGCCATCGCCACGCCGTATGAAGGCGAGGCTCACTACTCGCTCTACGCATCCCTCTTCGGCCGGGACATCAAGGCAGGCGAGACCGCGACAGCCCGCGTCCGTCTTGTCATCACGAAGACCATCTCGGATGACGAGGTCGCCGCCCTCTACAAGCACTACCTGAGTCAAATGCAGGCGCGAGGAAGATCGGGCTTGCGACCGAGAAGAACCTCTTCAGCCGGCTTCAGCGGAGGCGAACTGCTTGCGGTGGTACTCGCAGTAGAGCCCGCCGCGGGCGAGTAATTCCTGGTGCGTGCCAGACTCGACATCGTAGAATCGCGGGATCAGACTGACCAGGGTGGTCTTGCCCGACCCGCTGGGCCCGACGAGGGCGATCTTCTCCCCCGGCCGAACGCGGAACGTCACATCAGACAGAACCGGGCGCTGAGGCGGACACGCTCTATCGCCTGCTCAGACGGTGCTCCTCTGAGAGGTGTGCGGACGCCCACAGGCTCTGTCGTGCAGGATCATCGTTGCCAACAATACAGGCGGATATCCCCTGCTTTGATGCCTTGGCTTCTTGCCCACTCTGTAGACGCAAGGAGATTCTGCTGCGACTTGACCACACTGGGCATCCACTTCCCGTGCAGCACCAGAGCGATGAGAAAGAACGCAAGAAAGCAGACGGTTACGACAACCAGGGGAGACCGGAAGACCACCACACCCAGAATGAGCCCAACCATTCCTGGAACCGCACCGATCAGAAGGCCCCACACGGCGCCTCTTCTGATCGCTGCTCGACGTTCCGCTCGGGTCATGTGCGAGCAGATTTCTTTCACCTGATCCGACTGGAACGGTGACCATGTATTGCTGTCGGTGAATAAGGCAACCAGCAAGAGAATCGCTATCGGTATCCAGTAGTAGTACATCAGGTCGTCCTCAGGACAATTCGGGTTCTCACCTGCACATGTCACATTATAGAGCCTCGCCAAGAAGAAGGCAAGAAGCGAGAAACAGTTGCCAGTTGCCGGCGTCCATCGGCGACTACTCGTCTCTGCGTCTCTGCGTCTCCGCGCGAGTAGATTCGCATCGAACACGTCAGTCGTGCCGCAGGGCGACGACCGGATCGACTCGGGCGGCGCGACGCGTGGGGTAGATCCCCGCGAGGAGGCTGATGAGGATCGAGAAGAGGATCGCGCCCAGGCACAGCCACCAGGGGAAACTGAAGTACGCCATGCGGGGGGCGCCTTGGCGGGCCATGATGGCGTTGATGACTCCGTTGATAACGAAGCTCGTCGCCCCTGCGAGGAACAGGCCGAACGTGCCGCCGAGCAGACCGATGGCGCCGGACTCGAAAAAGAAGATCCGCTGCACATCGCCGTCCGTGGCCCCCACCGCCTTCATGATGCCGATCTCGCGGTACCGCTCCAGGATGGACATCACCATCGTGTTGACGATCCCGAGTGACGCGACGGTGATGCCGATCATGCCGACTGCGATCAGGAACATGTCCATGATGAGAAAGCCGATTCGCATCTGGTCCAACTGGTCCATCAAGGCGAAGGTGCGGTAGCCGCGCGATTCGAGCTCCTTCTTAACCGGCGTCACGTCCTTCGGCGACGTGACCTTGACGCTGACCATGGAGTAGTTGTTCTCCTGACCGGTGGGTTTGAAGAAGTCCCAGATGCTGGTCAGCGCCAGCTTGTGCATCTTGGCGGCGGCCCCCGGCGGGACATACACGTCGCTGCGAACGGGCATCGATCCGCCGAAACCCATCCGCTGGGCGACCCCCACGACCTTGAACCGGTGGCTCTCGCGGGCAAAGGGCAGCGTCTGATCGCCCGTGGGGAAGGCCATCCGAAACAGCCGGCCCAGACTGAAATCCAGCGTGAGCGTGGACACCTCGATCTCGCGACCAACCGCGGCGTTCGGGTCTTTCTCGCCCAGGCGACGCAGGAAGGAATCGCTGACAATCAGCTCGTTCGGCTCATCCAACGCGTATGCGCTGCCCGCACACAATTGCACGAGGCCCGATTGCGACACCGTTGCCGGCAGGACCTGGGCCAAGGTGAACTCTTCTCTGTCGCCCAGGCGGATTTGGGCTGGGAACCGCATCTCCGGAAACGCCGCGACGACGCCCTTGATCGCGGTCACATCCTCCAGGAACTTGGCGTCGAGCGTGGGCCCGTCCTGCTTCGCCCCTCTCGGGGGCAGATCCGCGTCGTCCATTCCAGCGCCGGGATCGTCCGGATCGTGGGAGGGCGACCCGCCGCCGTTGCGTGCGACCACGTTGACGTAGTTGAACAGGTCCAGCTTGTTGAACTGGTCGGTGATATTCCGCTGGATGCCCTGGCCAAACGCGAACATGCAGACCAGGGCGCCGATCCCGATCACCACGCCGGTGGTGGTGAGAATCGTCCGCAGCTTCTTGCGCCACAAATTGGCGCCGGCCTGCTCGATGTAATCCGAAATCCGCATAGAGTTCCAAATCAGTCAGTTGACCTTCGCGGTCGTTTCGCGAGCAACCACCGTGCCGTCCTGTAATCCGATCACCTCGTGAGCAAATTCGCGGAGCAGGGTTTGCTCGTGGGAGATCATGATGATGGTCAGGCCGCGGCGACGGTTCAGGTCCGCGAGGATCTCCACGATCTGACGCGAGGTCTTGCTGTCCAGGTTGCCCGTCGGCTCGTCGGCCAGCAGGATCTGCGGCTCGTTGACCAGGGCGCGGGCGATCGCGACCCGCTGCTGCTCCCCGCCGGAAAGCTCGGTCGGCCGATGCTCCTTGCGGGCATCAAGACCCACCGCATGGAGAAACTCCGCGGCCCGCTCACGCCGCTGTCTCTTCGTCGCCCCCGCAAACAGCAGCGGAAACGCCACGTTCTCCAGAGCGGTGTAGGCGTTCACCAGGTTGAACGATTGAAAGATCATGCCGACCGTATTGCGCCGGTACAGGGCGAGTTCTCTCTTGCTCAGGTCGGAGATCAGCTTGCCGCCGACGCGAATCGTGCCGGACGACGGGGTGTCCAGGCCGCCCAGAAGGTTCATCAGGGTGGACTTGCCCGAGCCCGAGGCGCCGGTGATGCCGACGAGCCGGCCCTGAGCGACCGACAGGGTCACGTCGCGGAGCGCCGCCACCTGGACCTCGCCAAAGGTATAGACCTTGCTCAGTCCCGTCGTCTCGATGAAAGCTTCATCGTCCTTGCTCAAGGAGAAACCTCCGCAGGCCTTCGAGATCGTCCGTGTTGATCAGATCGACGCCGGCCGAGAGCAGTTCCTTCCACAGGGCCTCCCGGGCCGGCGACGGCGCGTCCGGCGTGGCCCAGAACCGCACCACGCGGCCCTTCGCATGCGATTTGCGGACGATCTCGTCGAGCTTCGTTCGTTCCTCCGGCGGCATCGGTCCGTCGCCCCGCCAGGTGAAGTGCCTGCCCCAGTGGTCGCTGATCATGGGCAGCAGATCGGCCGGGACGTCGGAGTCCAGATCGGTCAGGCGACCGTCGCAACCTGCGTAGCGGACCTCCTGCGATCGCATCTGCTCCAGCGGGCTGTTCCCCGACAGGACCACGAGGATAGCCCCCTCCTTGCGACCGTTCGGGCCAAACGTCGTGAGCATGTCCCGATACTCTCCGAGGATTTCGTGGAGTTTTCGATACGTCGGCTCGGCTGCGGTCTTGAGATCGATCAGGAGCGTGAAGCGAGGCCCGTCCCGGTAAACCCGTCCCCCGTTCCTTTTCACCCGCTCGCAGAGGGGCTGCAAATAGAGCGACTGCAGCGTCCTGTCGGGCGCAATTCCCTTCGATTCGTGGGCGACGCAGAGCTTGTCGCCCACGAGGAAGATGTCCGCCTCCACGCTGGTGAAGCCCTGCCCAAGGGCCTTCAACAACGGGGGGTTGTGCTGGTAGTCGTTGTGGGCATGGGCCCCGAGCAAGGGCTTGACGTCATTCTGCGGAACCGGCTCCAGAGCCAGCAGCAATCCGACGACCAAGGCGATTCGAACCATTCGATTCTCACTCCGTCACATAAGCGAACCATCCGCACCTGCGGGACACCCCCTACGATACCTCCATCCCCGGCCCAAAACAATGGGAACCTGGCGACGATGGGGATGGATGGCGCCCGCTGCAGAGTGAGAACATGAAAAACGGGGCCCGTCGCACATGGAAACGGGCCCCGTGATACTCCTCTCGTCTACTCCTCGGACGCGGGCCGAGTCAGGAAGACATCATCGAAGTAGATGGTGCTCTTGCCGCCCGGCACGGGGTTGTCGCGATCGCCGACGCCGATGTACAGTTTACGAACCGTCGCCAAATTCACCCCTGCGAAATCCGTGAGCGGAATCCGCCACGGAACCCAATCGCCTGTCTTGATGATCTCGGGGTCCGCACTCACTACGGTGGCCGTATGATTGGAGGCATCGCGGACCACAACATAGAGCTGATCTGCTTCGGTGGTCGCGGTCGACGGCGCCACGAAGGCCGTGCCCCAACTCGCAGGCGTCTGCCAGTCATTTCCCACCGTCGAATGCCAGGCAATCTGTGACTCACGAGTATCGGCACCGTCGTCGTCGTCGTTGTAGAAGCAATCGACCCCGATGAGCTTGCCCGCGGGGGCGCTGGTGCCCATAAGCGACTGCCAGGGAAACTTCAGCTCGATCCTCCAGCCGCCGGGTGTATTGACCTGCGCGTGCGCGACGTCAGTGGTGTTCGTGTTGGTGCCCTGGATGTCGGTGGCCGTCCACCCGAAGGTGTACTGGCGGTTGTTCCCGCTCAGCCCCGGTTCTTTCTTTGTGTTGTCACCATCGACGTAGAACTCAACGCTATCGTCGAGGTAGGCGGAAGCGGAATCATTCTTCAGTGTCGCATCGTTGATGTCGACCAAGGCATAGAGATAGTCGTTGTCGCAAAGGACACGGAACTGCCCCGAGGCATCGGCTGGCGAGTCGATCTCGGCGCCATCAATGAGGGTTGTGATCGGATACGCTGCAACCGATGCCCAGACCTCATCGACCTGTCCGTCGATCAGCGGCGGTGCGCTCACGTAGTTGATTTTGAAATCCGCAATGCTTTCACCGTTGCCGCGGACGTAAACAACTATCTCGTTCACATCGTCGACCGTCCAATCCTGAGATCCGTCGAAGGGATACTCGACCTCGCTGTAGTACGGCGTCTTGGTGTTGTCGTACGTCAGCGGCATCGACTGGAACCCCGTGTGGACGATGACGGTCTCCCCGAACGTCCCGTTGCTGGCGTTCTCATAGCCGACATAGGAGCCCGTGCCGTTCGTGACGCCGTCGATCCAGAACTCGTAGAGCCGATTGCCCTCGACTTCCGTGTAGCTCTCGAAGTCGTCCACCGGCAGGACCGTCGTGAAGCTCCAGACCTCGCCGGTCACGATCTCATCCATGGGTAGGATCTCGTCCACCCGCCAGAAGTAGGTGGTCAGGGACTCCAGTTCGCCCGGCGCGTAGTTGGGATCGTCGAAGACGCCCTTGTCCGTCTCCGGATCGCCCGCGGCCACGGCAGCTCGCGTCGAGCCGAAGTACACGTGGTGCTCCTGGGCCACCTGGCCTTCCAGCCACGTCAGGTCCGGCGTCAGGGCGGCGATGTTGCTCCTGTCTGCGGGATCGGGCAGGAACGCGGTCCGCGGCCATGCCAGGAAGGTCCAGACGTCGCCTGTATGGATCGTCACACCATCGCCCTCCACCTCGTCCACGCGCCAGTAGTAGGTAGTGCCGGCTGTGATGCCGGGGAAATGCCACCACGCCGCGGCGGTCAAACCGGACATGACAAGGTCCTCCGGGCCCAGGTCGGGATCCGTTCCGATATAGAGATTGTGCGTCGCCGCTCCCAGCCCGGCAGTCCACTGAAACCAGGGCGCTTCCACATACACGTCTCCGTCCGCAGGGGTGGGGTTGCTGGCCTTCTGCCCCCACGCCGGGATGCACAGAGCCATTGCCAGGATCGCCACAATCGGATGCCATGCTCTCGTGTCCATGCGTGTCCTCCTTCAAGTCCTCGACGATGATGCACGAAGGATCGCCCCGGCCACACGCCAGGAATCCCGTTCGCGCGTCAGCTCACTGTCAAGAGATATGGTCCTACAAGCACCCTGCGACGCGGCAAGATCCGCCCTTGCGCAGGCGCCGGTACAAACACCATCACGGACTTCGAACAGCGGGCCTCCCCATGTGATTCCCCCGCGCGTGCCTCTGCACTACCACTGCACCGTCTGAGAACGGCTTCAGCCTCAACACCATATAGTCTCTTATACCCCCGCCTGGAGGGGATTACAAGGGAAATCGCGCCTTCATCCATGCTGCGGCCGGTTCACGACGGCCAGTCCCGCTTGCGGAGATGAAACGAACAGTCTTATTTTCGGACTAGTCGTCAAGACCTCGGCAGACGCCGCCGGGACCGGCCCGCCGATCAGAACTTGCGGGATTTCGACAGACGGCCGCTGGAGCAACACGAGCAATCCATTTACCCAAGCTTTCCTAGTTTCACTCAAGTTTTCTGATGGCGCTCTCCGATACCACTCCAGACAAGTTTATATTACCCAGATTCACACACAACAGAGGTTCAGCATTACGCATATTTCCGAACGCCCGGCGTGAAACTGTAAAGGATGACAAAGGAGAATCGAATGGTTAAGGATGAAGTACTTGCCCGCTATCTCGAAGCCCTGCTCCATGGGGATCGCGCCTCCTGCCGCTCCATCATTGAGGAGACGATGCAGCGAGGCGTGCCCGCCAACTCGGTTTACCTGCACCTGATCTGGCCGGTGATGAGCGAGATCGAGCGTCTGTCTCGCGCGGATCGGATCACGTCCGTGCAGGAGCACCTGGCGACGCGAATCAACCGCACGATCGTCGATCAACTGCAGAACAAGCTGCCCCGCCGGCCCGCAAAACACAAGAAGGCCGCGGTCTGCTGCTCCCGCGAGGAGCTGCAGGAGCTGGGCGCGCAGATGATTGCGGATCTGTTCGAGAGCGACGGCTGGCAGGTGCGATTCCTGGGCGGCGGGCTGTCCAACGACGATATCTTCGAGTACATCAACGAGTACGCCCCGGACGTGCTGCTGGTCTACGGGACGACGCCGAAACAGGCGCCCGATATCCGTCGGCTGATCGACCGGGTGCGATCCGTCAATGCCTGGCCGGACATGCGGATCGTCGTTTCCGGCGGACTATTCAACCGAGCCGAGGGCCTGTGGGAAGAGATTGGTGCCGATGGATTCGCCGCTACCGCAGCAGAGGTGCTTCAGGTGGCCGCCGATGAGCAGCCGGTGCCGGGTCCGGACCGCAGAACAGTCAACCGCCGCAAGCGGAGACAGCAGACCGCGGTCCAGGAAGTCGTCCACACGGAGTAGGACCAGGACTCCAAAGCGACGTGCGAAAAGCCAACAGGTCCCTCAGGGTCGCGCAACCCTCCGGGACCTGTGTCCTTTTGAAACGAACAGCCGGACTACTGTGCCGCCGCCCGGTGGATCTTGTACTCGACGCTGTCCACGAGCGCCAGCCAGCTTGCCTCGATGATATTCTCGGAGACCCCCACCGTGCCCCAGAGGGACTGCTTGTCTCGGGACTCAATCACGACGCGAACCCTCGCGGCGGTCCCGGCCTTGCCGTTGACCACGCGGACCTTGTAGTCGATCAGACGCACCTCGCGGATGCAGGGATAGGAGTTCTCCAGCGACTTGCGCAACGCGGCGTCCAGGGCGTTGACCGGACCATCACCCTCCGCCACCACGTGCTCGACCTTGTCGCCCACCCTGAGCTTGACGGTGGACTCCGTGAGGATCTCACCATTCTTTCGCTTCTCCACCTCCACGTGATACTCGATCAGCTCGAAGGAGGGCTTGTACGTGCCGATCACCTTCTTGGTCAACAGGTCGAAGCTGGCGTTGGCCGCTTCGAACTGGTAGCCCTGGTTCTCCAGATCCTGCACGCGAGAGAGAATCTTGCGAGCGAGCTTCGGGTCCTGGGCCAGTTGGGCCTTCTCCATCTCCGCCAGGACGTTCGACTTGCCGCTGAGTTCCGAGATCAGGAACCGCCGCTCGTTGCCGACCAGTTGCGGATCGATATGCTCGTAGGTCCGCTTGCTCTTGCGGAGGGCGTCAACGTGCAGACCCGCCTTGTGGGCGAAGGCGCTGTCGCCCACGTAGGGCAGGTTCGTCACCGGCGCGACGTTGCCGATCTCGTAGATGAACCGCGAGGTCTCCGTCAACATCCGCATCTTCTCCGGGCTCAGGGCCTCAAAGCCCATCTTGAGGGTCAGGCCGGGAATCACCGAGCACAGGTCCGCGTTGCCGCACCGCTCGCCCATCCCGTTGATCGTGCCCTGGACCTGGCGGGCGCCCGCGCGGACCGCGGCCAGCGAATTGGCGGTGGCACAATCGGAGTCGTTGTGCGTGTGGATGCCGACGACCAGCGAGCCAAAAGCCTGACAGACCTGCTGGGTAATCTCGAAGATCTGCTCCGGCAGCGATCCGCCGTTCGTATCGCACAAAACCAGCGCGTCGGCGCCCCCTTCCGCAGCCGCCTGGAGCACCTTCATGGTGTACTCGGGGTTCTCCTTGTAGCCGTCGAAGAAGTGCTCCGCGTCGAAAATCGCCTCGATCCCCTTCTGCTTGAGATATCGCACGGACTCGGAGCAAATCGTCAGGTTCTCGTCGAGGGAGCAGTTGAGCACGTGCTGGACGTGCAGGTCCCAGGTCTTGCCGACGATCGTGGCCGCCGGCGACTGACAAGCGACGATGGAATTGAGCGACAGATCGTCGCCCACGCCGCAATCGGCCCGGCGCGTGCTGCCGAAGGCGGCGATCCTCGAGTTCTTCAGCCCGAGTTTGGCCACTTCCTGGAAGAACTGCATCTCCTTGGGGTTGGAGGCGGCGTAGCCCCCCTCGACGTAGTCCAGACCCAGGCCGTCCAGCCATTTCGCGATGGCCAGCTTGTCCTCCAGAGAGAAACTGACCCCTTCGGCCTGCATGCCGTCGCGTAACGTCGTATCGTACAGCGCAACTCTTGTCATACTGCGTCCCAACTCCTGGTTCACGTCGCCGGGGGCGTGGCTCACAGGTACGTCCATCGCTCGACCGACCGGCGGCAAAAACATTTATCTTACGAAATGCGGGCCCGTTGTAAAGACCTAAGTCCGGAAACGAACCGCCCTCCCGTCGCGCTGTATCTCCTCCCACCGGGGGCCGGAAAGGGCATCATAAGCCCAAGACAAAACATGTCTTAGCACAGGAACCCGCCCTTCCTCACGCAGGAGTGGGTGATGAAGGAGTCGAACCTTCGACCTGCTGATTAAGAGTCAGCTGCTCTACCGATTGAGCTAATCACCCGGAATCCGCCGGCCGAGGCCGGAGGATCTCGGTGCGCCCTTGGCACCAGAACGGGAAGTGTACCACCTCGTCGGGGGGATTGCAAGGGGTTTTTGTGCAAGATTCGACGACACTTTCTGCGCAACGCTGCAGATTCCGTCCGTTATAGGACGATGGCCCGCTCTCGCAATTTTTCCCGCATTCGTCCGCTCGTTCGACCCCGTTTGGCGGGGAAACCGCGTTTCTTATATTTTACGTGACTGTGGGCGGAGACCGCCCCGTCGCAAAGCCTTCTTGTCACAGGACGGCCGGGTTATCGGCACAGGAACCGTGCCAGGGCACGAAACCTCGTGTCCGGGACCCGGCATCCACGACAGGACCTGCTCAATTGGCTCGTCGGGAGAGCCGATTGAATAGGCAGATTGGCTTCAATAGAATTTGGGAACTGACGTAACCATGCTCCAGAAGTGTGTGATCCTGGGATTGGCTCTGCTGCTCGTTGGCGGTCTCGCCACGGCGTGGGTCTACCGCGAGGCGCAGACGGAAGAGGCACAGGCCCCCGCCCCGGGAGTCAAGAGATCGCTGGGCCCCGAGGAGTACCTCGAGAAGTACGGGCGGTGGTACCAGCTCAGTCCGGAGCAGCAGAATCAGCTCGTCCTGGAGCTGGACAAGGACCGCCAGGACAAGACAGCGGAGCAGCTCGCCAGCGAGCAGCAGGCCCGACTTCGAGCGGACCTGGAGAAGCTGGCTGCAGGACAGATGGACCCCGGCGACATCGCGGACATCCTCTACGGCCCCGGTTGGCAGAACGAGGTCGAGCAGTATAAGAAGCAGAAGGAACAGGTGGAGATCGTGCAGATCATCTCCGCCGTGTGCCTGTCCATCGGCGGCGTCCTCTTCGTCCTGTGCGCCGTCTTCTGGACGCTTCGGACGTTCGTCAGGACCGTCCGGAGGCTGCGACGGCGAGTTCCTCGAAGCGACCCCGAACCCTCGCCGCAACCCGAACTAATGGACATCGAGCCCGAAGAACCCGTCGAGGAGCTTCCCCCGCCGGAGGAACGGCCCCGGCAGGGACGCAGACGACTGGCCCTGTCGGAATCGGCCGCAGCCTACCAAGGCGGCGACTCGTCGCCGCCACACCCCCTGGCGGGCGAGGAGTTTCTTTCGCCCCTCGTGGCGGCCCGTGCGAGAATGGGACGCACCTCGACGGCGGTCCAGACTGTCGAGGAGGAGACCGGCGTCGCTGTCCTGCTGGCGGACGAACCCTCGCAGGAGACGGAGTGGTCGGCCGAGGCGCAATGGTCGGTCCAGGGGCAGGCCGAACCCTCGATCGTCGCCGTCCCGCGGGAGCCGCAGTTGACGCCCCGAGTGAAGACAACGGCAGCTCCCACCCACGCGAACGAGGCCGCGGTGGAGAACACCCTGAAGGAGCAGGCGGAGGGTCTGCAGAAACAGATCGCCGAGTTCAAGGAGGTCGCACAGAGCGTCCAGCAGGCCACACGGGAGCGATCGGAACCTCTGAGCAACACGCTCAAAGAACTGGCCCAGCAGGTGTCGGCCATTCGCGAGTACGCAGCCTGCCAACAGGACCGCGTGGAGAAACTCCAGGACGGCTACGACTGGGGCATTATCCGGACGTTCGGCCTGCGGGTCATCCGCTGCATCGACAACATCGAGAGTCGGATCGACAATCCGCCCAAGGACTGCGACGATCTGATCTACCTGGAGGAGGTCCGCGACGAACTGCTATTCGCGATGGAATCCAGCGGGATCGAGCAGTTCAAACCCGAACTCAACAGCGAGTACCGCGGGCAGGAGAAGCTCGCGGAAGCGGTGAGGGAGAAACAGCCTGCCCACAAGCCCGAAGAGGCCGGCAGGATTGCCCAGGTCCTTCGACCGGGGTATCGGTACATGATTGACGACGAGAACTATAAGGTGGTTCGAACCGCGCAGGTCCGGCTTTTCGGGTGATGCGTCGCATCCACGCCAGGGGACGCTGCACGGCTTGGCTGTACACAGGAGAATAACATGAGCAACATCGTCGGCATAGATCTCGGGACCACGTTTTCGTCCCTGGCCATGCTCAACGCGATTGGCAAGCCGGAAATCGTTCCGAATGCGGACGGGGATCGGCTGACGCCGTCGGCGATCTTCTTCGACGAGGACGACGGAGGCGTCATCCGCGTGGGCGTGGAGGCCCTCAACTCGCGACACCTCAACGCATCGCGTTCGGTCCGCTGGGTCAAGCGTCACATGGGCGATCCCGACTTCAAGGTGTCCATCGACGGCAAGAACTGGACCGCGACGGAACTGTCCGCGCTGATCCTCAGGAAGCTCCGACAGGACGGCGCCGCCCAGGCCGGTGAGATGCACGATGCGGTGATTTCGGTGCCCGCGCACTTCGACGAGATTCGGCGCAAGGCGACGATGGACGCCGGCACCGCCGCGGGCTTCAACGTGATCGGCATCGTGAACGAGCCGGTCGCGGCGGCCCTGTGCTACGCGACGACCAAAAACGTCGCCGGGCGGGTCCTGGTCTATGACCTGGGCGGCGGCACCTTCGACGTCACGCTCATGAACGTCAAGGGTCTGGACATGGAGATCCTCTGTTCCCAGGGCGACCACGCCCTGGGCGGCATCGACTTCGACAGGACCGTGCTCGAACTCCTGCAGAAGATGTACCGCGACAAGTTCAACGCGGATTTGATCGCGACGGAAGAGGATCGGGCCAAGTACGAGGATGAAGCGGAAGACATCAAGAAGACGCTCTCCCGCCGGCCAGTGGCCAAGACGATGCTGTACGGACCCGCCGGCAGCATGCGAGGGGAGGTCAGCCGCGAGGCGTTCGAGCAGGGAATCACCCCCCTGGTGTCCCGGGCCGACATGCTCGTGGAAGTAGTCCTGGACGAGGCAGGGATCAAACCGTCCGACGTGACCACCGTCCTGCTGGTCGGCGGCAGCACGCGGATACCCCTGATTCGCACGCATCTCGAAGGGATCTTCGGCTTCCCGCCGGAGTGCTCGATCAACGTGGACGAGTGCGTCGCTCTCGGCGCCGCGCTGCACGCAGGCATCACGAAGCTCCGCCAGAATCCCGACGACGTGGCGACCGGAATCCGCGAGGGCCTCAAGGACATCAGCCTGACCGACGTGTGCAACCACAGCTACGGCACGATCTGCGCCCCGATCGACAAAGAGACCGGGCGACGGGTCGTGCAGAACCGGATCATTCTGAAGAAGAACACGCCGCTGCCGTGCGAGATCTCGCAGACGTTCTACACAGTCTCCGAGGGCCAGAAGCGCGTGGAGGTCACCATCACGCAGGGCGAGGACGCCGACCCCGCCTACGTCAATCGGATCGCCACACACAGCCTGGAACTGCCGCCGGACCGTCCGGCGGAACGCCCGATCCAGGTGACGTACAGCTACGACTTGAACCAGCGAATGCACTGCGCATTCCGGGATGTCGAGTCCGGTCGGCAGTTGGAGCTGGACTTCTCGATAGACGAAGACGACGCGAACGGCGCCAACGAGAAGGCAACCGCACAATTGGAGCCGTTCAAGGTGCAATGAGTCTGTCCCCAGGAAACAGGCTGGACCTATGCAGGCAGCACTGAGCAAGATCATTCGGACGGTCAAGAACGCGTACCGCAGCGCTCTGAAGCGTCTGCGTTCGAGCAAGGCCCCGCAGTTGCCGGCGGCCGCCGGCGCCCGAATCGGCAAGGCCTGGGACCAGGTCAGCAAGCTCGCAGCCGGTCGCGGCGCATCCCAGGTGCCCCCTGAACTGTGTCGGCCCGTGGACCTCAACGCGTTCAACTGCCGCGCGAGAATCGGCCGCCAGCCGGACGGAGAGTCCTGGAAGTCGGTCATCGTGATCGATACCTGCGGCACCATCCAGGCCCCGGCCGACGCACACGAGGTCGAGCTGCACGTGACAATCCAGGACGTGACCGACAACGAGACCGAATCCCTGCCGATCCTGAACCGTCCCAAGCACGGCCCGCTGAATCCCTCCTCCCATTTCCGCCACCGGTGCGACATGGGGAGGCTGTGCCGCCAGACGACGGTGCTCGAAGACTGGACGGCGGTGGGTCAGATCTCGCCGGACTGGTTCGTTCTGCCTCGCGGGGGCCAGCGACAACTCCGATGCGCCGTAGCGGTCGCCTCCCGTCAGACCGGCGAGTGCCTCGCCGAGTCCGACTGCCTCGTCACCTATGAGAACACGGAAACCGGATACCTCGACGTCGAGGACAACATCCAGCGGGCCAAGACCCTCGCGGTCGGGCTGGCCTTCAGCGTTGGCGCGGCCAACGGGCACCTGCTCGATCCGGAGGTCAACGTGATCTGCGCCTGGGCCAAGACCAACTTCGGGTCCGCGGACGCCTCGGCCGGCGCCAGGCTGGAACTGGAACGCGCCCTGCAGAAGACCGCGAACTTCTTCCGCCACGGCGGGACTCTCAATGTAGAGCCGATCTGCAGCGAGATCGTCGAGATCGCCCCGCTCATCGGGCGGATCGAAATTCTCGACTTGTGCCTGCGCGTCGCAGCCGCCAAAGGACAGGTGTCCTCCGCGGAGTTCCAACTGCTCAAGCAGCTCTCCGACTGGTTCCAGATCGACCGCGCCAGGCTTCGAGTCATGGCGGAGAAGATCCTGCCCGTCGAGATGCACCAGGGCCACGACGCTGAGATGATCCTCGGCGTGACCGAGACGATGAGCCAGGACGAGGCCCGCGTGCAGTTGAACCGCGAGTACGCCAAGTGGAGCTCGCGGGTCATCAGCACGGACCCATCGATCCGCCGCCAGGCCGATCAGATGCTCAAGCTCCTCGGCGAAGCCCGGACGCAATACGTCGGCGTCAAGACACGCGGGTAGCCCCGCGGCGGGCTCGCCCACCCCACGCTACTTCTCGACTGCGATCGGGAACAGCTTCCTCAATTCCTCCGGCGAGGGCCGACGGCCGTACTCGCAGAGCTCGAACGCTTCGGCGTGCTGAACCTGCTTGCCCTTCTCGTCGCCGTAGATCTCGATCAGCTTGCCGCGACACTTCTGGGCGATGTTCTTGTCCCGCTGAGCGATTCGCTCGTTGACCTGCTTGCGGCGTTCCTCGCGCCCCTGCGGGTCCTGCGGGATCGGGACGATGCTCTCGAAGTTGCCGGTCGCCCACGTCGACTCGATCTGCGATTCCAGCTTCCAGATGGCGTCCAGCTTCTTCGAGATCACCGCGTCAGTGGCCACCACCACGTCCGGCACGAAGGGATTCGGTTTCTGGAAGTTGTCCGCCAGATACAGGAACACGGGATTCTTCGCCAACTGGGGCACATCGGGACAGAAGAAGCGCACCGTCACCATGTAGGCGGCGTCCTGCATCAGGACCCCCACGTATCGGTGGTCCGGGTGGTAGTCGTTGGGACGATGGCCCATCACGATATCCGCCTTCCACTGGCGGATCAGACGAACGAACTGCTTGCGATTCTCCAGGGTGGGCAGCAGCTCGCCGTCATGGATATCGAGAACCTCCGTCTCGATCCCGAGTATCCTGGCGGCCTCGCGGACCTCGGCCGTGCGACGCTGGGCCAGCTCGCCGCCGGCCATTTCAGCGTGCCCGATGTCCCCATTCGTCACCGAGACGAACTTCACATGGTGCCCCTGGGCCGCCCACAGTGCGGCGGTCCCCGCGGCCTTCAGTTCGCAGTCGTCCGGGTGCGCCCCGAACACGATGATGCGCAGCTTGCCGTCCTGGGGGCCGTCCGCGGCGGGACAACGCCCGGCCAAGCTCAGAGAAACCAGCACCCCGACAACCATGATCAGCCGGATCGTTGATGTGTCGGCCCTGCCTCTGGAAGATCTCATCGTCGGTCTCCTTCACTACTGCGGAATCCCGTGGATTCCTCGTTCCGCAAAAAAACGCAATGCCCGTCGTGGCAGAGGGGATATTATCCGCGAGAACCGGCTCCTGTGCAACCTGCGACCGGCATCCCGAGCCGATTCTGTCCGCCCGGGCGACGCCGCCGAGGTCCGAAATAACCGCCAAAGCCTTGACGCTGGACTGCCGATATGGTATACACTGGGATGGCCGACGTGATGGAAGGATGGTCTCTGACCGGGGACGATCTGGGCCCGGTTCGAACGATCGGTGGAGCTTTCGGATAGGGAGAAGGGTTCCCTGTGTGGGCGTTCCACACCAACAGAAACGGCTCGGCCATTCTGCATGGGACCAGAGTGAGCGGTGTTTGCAGAAAGGAGGTGGCACGCTCCGGATATCTCCCACAATTGGGGTCCCGAGGGGACCTGTGGCATCCTCTGCGACAATCGCGTGACGATGCAACTCGCCGGGCGCAACCCTCAGATCCGTGGGTTGCGGGCGAGAACCTCGTGTGTCTGGTGTGTGGCCGGCACGTACATTTCCACTTCCTCAGAAGGAGGAGCATCATGGGCAAAAGATCGTTTTATCTCATCGTGGCCCTCGTGGTCGCAGGGTCGGCGGGCCTTGCGGCCGCTGCCGACATCGGCAAAGGCAACATCCTGTTCGAAGAATGGTTCGACAGTTCCATCACGTCTATCGCCACGTTGCAGTCGTTCGCGGATTACCCGGACAACCCGCACAAGAGCTACTGGGCGACCGCGTGGGACCGCCCGGACGGCGGCGAGGACTACTGGGGCTGCCGCAGTCGCGGATACATCTACCCGCCGCAGACAGGCGACTACACGTTCTGGGTTGCCAGCGACGACTACAGCATCGTCTGGCTGAGCACCGATGAATCCCCCGCCAACATGGTGGAAATCTGTGCCGTCGACGGCTGGATGGACTACCAGAACTTCGCAGGCACGACGGGCTCGCCGGGCACCCGATTCAAGTCGGCGGCGATCCCCCTGACGGCCGGCAAACGGTACTACGTCGAAACCATCATGAACGACGGCACCGGCGGCGGCACCATCAGCGTCGCCTGGGGCGGCCCCGGCATCGGCGCCGGCCCAGTCGTCGTCGCAGGCAAGTACCTGGCCCCCTGGCTGCGGGATCCGGAGCCCATGCTCGGCGCCAAGAACCCCAGTCCGGCCGATGGCGCGATCAACGTGGTCATGCCCGTGATACAGTGGACCAAGGGCGCCACGGCTGTGTGGCATGACTTCTACTTCGGGACCGATCCGAATCCGCCCTTGATCGGTCGTCAGACAGCGGCCTTCTACTACTATGCCGCGGGCGCCTTCGAGCCGGGCCAGACCTACTACTGGAAGGTCGACGAGATCGAGGCCGACGGCACCGTCCGCCCCGGCGAGGTCTGGAGCTTCACGGCACAGGCGCTCATCGCCTTCGCGCCCACCCCGGCCAACGGCGCCACGAACCAGATGCCCGGCCTGATCCTCACCTGGGTGCCGGGCAAGGACTTTGTCAGCGAGCACATGTACTTCGGGATGGATGCCGACGCGGTGGCCGAAGGAGCCGCCTCGGTGGATCAGGGCGCCGTCAAAGACTCGGAATTCAACACGGGCGCCCTTCGCGCCTCCACCACCTACTACTGGCGTGTGGACACGTCGACAGGCGCCGCGGTGCTGCCCGGCAACGTCTGGAGTTTCACCACATGTGACGCCGGCCCCGCCAACAAGATCATGTATGAGTACTGGCTGAACATCAGCGGCACCGCGATCAGCGCCCTGACCGGCAATGCCCGCTATCCGAACAGCCCGGACCATGCGGAGTACGTCGACTCGGTCGACAGCGCGGTGGACTGGGCCAACTACTACGGCCAGCGGTACTGGGGATGGCTCAAGCCGCCGGAGACCGGAAACTACACGTTCTGGGTGGCCGGCGATGACTACCAGGAGTTCTGGCTGAGCACCGATGCCAACCCCGCGAACGCCACCGTGGTGGCCAGCGTCATCGGCTACACCGCCGCGCGTGACTTCGACAACACAGGCGGCAACGCCACCGCAGCGCAGAAGTCCAGCGAGATCGCGCTGACTGCCGGTGAGAAGTACTTCTTCATGGTCATCGGCAAGGAAGGCGACGGCGGCGACAGCACGTCGGCCGCCTGGCAGGGCCCGGGAATCGACGCTCGCGAGATCATCACGAGCGACTACGTGGACATGTTCGCCCTCAAGCCCTTGCAGTCCTTCGGCCCGACTCCTGCGAACGGCGTCGTCGATGTCGTGCAGGACGGAGCGCTGAGCTGGGAGGCCGGCGAGCAGGCCGAGCAACACGAGGTCTACTTCGGCGAGGACGCTAACGCGGTGGCCACCGCCGACACCTCCAGCCCGTTGTTCATGGGCAAGCAGTCCGGAACCACGTTCGACGCCGGCAATCTGGACTGGAACAAGACCTACTACTGGCGTGTCGATGAAGTCGGCGCCTCGGAGACCTGGAAGGGCAACGTCTGGTCGTTCACTACGGCCAACTTCCTCCTCATCGATGGCTTCGAGAGCTACAACGACGACGACAACCGGATCTACGACGCCTGGCTCGACGGCTATCTGGACAAGAGCAGCGGTTCGCAGGTCGGCTACATCGACTCCGCCTACGGGACGTTCGGCGAGACCACCATCATTCATGGCGGCAAACAGTCGATGCCCCTCTTGTATAACAACACGGGCTCGCCCTACTATTCGGAAGCCACGATGTCCTTCGCCTCCGCCCAGGACCTATCCGCACATGAGGCCAACACCATCTCGGTGTTCTTCCGCGGCATCGCGCCGTCTTTCGCCCAGAGCACCGACGGCGAGATCCTCATGAACGGCATCGGCGCCGACATCTGGGACGTCTCCGACGCCTTCCGCTTCGCCTACAAGACGCTCAACGGCAACGGTTCGATCGTGGCACGCGTCAACAGCCTGTATCAGAGCAACACGTGGGCCAAGGCCGGCGTCATGATCCGCCAGAGCACCGCGGTCAGTGCGGTGAATGCCATGATGGCCAAGAGCGCCTTGGACGGCAACGGCGCCAGCTTCCAGTGGCGACCTACGGCCGCAGCCGCATCCAGTAATGCGGATGCCGCTAGTGTCGGTATGACCGCGACGTTCCCCTACTGGGTGAAGGTCGAGCGGATCGGCAACAGCTTCTCCGGGTACATTTCACCGGACGGGACCACCTGGACCCAGTTGGGCACAGCCCAGACGATTACTATGACCGATCCCGTTCTGATCGGTTTGGCCGTGACCAGCCATGACGCGGCCATCGTGACCGGCGCCTCGTTCTCCGATATCACCACGACCGGCAACGTCACCGGCGCCTGGACGACTATGGACATCAGCAGCACTCAGGTGGAAGGCAACTCGGTCGAACGCATCTACCTGACCGCCAAGGACAACTCCAAGAGCGTGACGCTGTTGTGCCCGGACCTCATGGCGACCGGACGGTGCGAGTGGCAGCAGTGGCTGATCCCGCTGAGCGACATCACCGCAGGCGGGGTGAAGGTCACCGCGATCAAGTCGCTCGCGATCGGAATCGGCAATCGGCCCAGCCCAACCGCGGGCGGAACGGGCACGGTGTACTTCGACGATATCCGCGTCATCAAGCCGTAAAACGCTGCGGCGTACAGCGATGACTCGCGATTCGCAGCACATCGCGGAATGAACTCGGGGCCTGTATCCAACGGGATGCAGGCCCCGGTTCTTTTGCCGAATCAAGCCGGCGAGGCGCCCGGTCTCCCCTTGGTGCAGGCCGACTTCTCAGCGACCCCTTCTTTGGCGTCCCCCTGCCCAGGCCAGCCCCTCGCGAGCCGGCTTGCAGCCTGGATCGCGTTTGAGGGCCTCGCGGAACCGGGTGGCCGCCCGATCCTGCAGGCCGGCCTGACCCAGCGCCTGGCCCAGCAGGACGTGGAACGGGGCGAAATCGGGAAGGGTCTGCACGACCAGATCAAAGCAGACCGCAGCCGCCTGGAACCGCTGGAGCTGGTGCAGAAACGTGCCGAGATTGTACTGCAAGACCCAGTCCTCGGGCCTGGCGGCAATGGCCTGCTGATAGGCCTGAATCACCTCCTCGACAAATCGTTCATCGACGCGAGCCATGACGGCCGCGATGTCCTTCTCGGCCTGTGCCTGCCGCTCGGCGTGGTCGAGCTGCCCAGTGAAAGGCGGATTCGCCGTGAACTTCGCCATGGCCGCGGCGGTGTTCACCTCGTCCCACGGCGTGAAGGCCAGCTCTTTGGCGCACTGCCCGCTGGTGGGAATCTCCCCCGATCCGGCCTGCGACACACCCCGCTGACGCAGGCATTCGAAGATCGTCGGCAGCATCGCGCGAGCCACCTCGTAGTCCCCCGGAAAACGCAGGTGTACGTGCTCATAGAAGAACTCGCCGCCGGGGATTCCATCCCGACACAGACCGCTTTCGGCCATGGCCTTGTCCGTTTCCACCAGTCGGGCCGTCCCGGTGGCAACCTGACGGATGATCTCGTTGATCCGGCCGTCCGCGCGGAATTGCATGGCGTCCCAGTCCCTCGCGAGGGCGAACTCCCGCTCGGCCGCCCCCCGCTCGCCGAGCGCGAGCTGGCAGCGAGCCATGCGGAAGTGGAGTTCCGCATGGTGGTCGTCGATCTCCATCGCCTCCCGATAGCGACACGCGGCCTGCTCCCTGTCGCCGGCGGTCTCGAGACGCACGCCCTCCCGGTACAGCCGATCCCACTGTTCCTGCCGGGACGGGGTCCAGTCCCCGCGGTGCAGGGAACCCAGCGGAGGGCAGTCCCGCAGATTGACCGCCACCGTCGAGACAATCACACCGGCCCCGGCCTGGAGCCCGCTGCGAACAATCCGATCCAGATTCGCAGAGAAGTTGCGGTACACGTACGCCCGCTGCGGATCGTCGAACGCGGTGCGACGATCCTCGAAGTACTCCCGATCCCGATGCCCTCGCCGGGCCTGGCGAGCCTCCGGATTGGCGCCAAACAGCTTGCGGAGGAGCTGACCCGTGCGAGTTTGTTTGGCGAAATGAAACACTGGAATCCAAGTCGGGTATTTACCCAGGAAGCTCAGCGAAGTCTTGGGGCCGTAGAGCCCGTTGAATTCGTTGTTCCCGACGTATACAACAAACAGGTCGGGGTCGAGGGCGGCGCAATCCCCGGAAATTCCTGCAATGACGTGTGAGTTGATGCCTCGCATCGCGGCGTTGACGACCTCAATGGAACGGTCGGGGACACAATGGCGCAGCATGACCTCCAGGATTCGGGCGAAGCCAAAGGACGGGTCCGGCGTACCCATCGCGGCGGATTCCCCCAGAACGAAGACGCGGATGCCGCCCGGGGGCTTCTCGATGGGGATCAGGCACGGCTGGGGTTCAGAGAGCGTTTCCTGCTGGTAGTGCCAACCGAAATGGCTGTTCGTCGTCAGGTAGCCGGACCGTTCGCTCCGGACGAAGAACGAGGTCGGATACCCCACGGCCAGCAGGGTCAAAACGCCCTCCAGGAGCAGGAGGAACACCACCGGTGAGGCGAATACCACCACAAGTCGCACAATCCACAGCCGCCGCCCGGTCAACCTGCCCAGACCGCGACCGTGATCCGAAACCTTCGGACCGCCCCTGGACATCGGCCACTCCGCTCCCGATTCCTGCCTGCGTCTTGTGTGTCGCTTCGATCTGGCCACAGGAGACCCTATGACTGAAATCATCCGTCCCACAAAATCCGGCATCCGACCTCAGCATACCACCCCGGACACCCTCGTGCAAGGCCAAATCTCTCCACAATCACCGGATCAGGCCCCCCGCCGGCCACGGGACGAGACCGCCACGCGGATTGGATCCACCCTCTTTCTTCTCGGACTGGAGAATCGTCGTTTGAGTCTTGACGCCGAAACGACGATATGTTATACAGGAGTCTGGTCCGGTATTTCACGATTTGCCCGTTGTGGTCGGTGTGCAGAGTGCCCGCAGAGGCTCGATGGTATGTTTGCGCCGTGCGGGAACGGAGAATCCTGCAATGTGTGTTCGAGACGAACAGTGACGGCTCAATCCCGTCGCGTGCGAAATCATGCCGCGTTCGAGGAAGGAGGTGATGCCCGCTCCGAAAAAACACTTCGGCCTGATTGTCATCCACGTTGGATCCACGCCACAAAGTTGTCAGAACACGGATCGCAAGCAACAAACTCGCAAGGCGTAGAAGGAGGATCACAATGTCAACCAAATCCAGATTTCTTGTCATCACCGCGTTGCTCCTGGTATCCTGCACAGTGGTCTGCGGCCAGGGGTTGAAGGGGGAGTATTTCAGCAATATGACGCTGTCCGGATCGCCGGTACTGACCCGGACGGAGAACGTGGATTTCAACTGGGGCGGCAACTCCCCGGGCGATCCCCTCGGCACCGACCTGTTCTCCGTGCGATGGACCGGCAGCCTGATGCCGCCGGAGACGGGCGAGTACACGTTCGCCACCAGATCCGACGACGGAGTCCGCCTGTGGGTGGGCGGCGACAGCGTCATCTACAACTGGGGAGATCACTCCTCGACGCTGAACACGGGCATGCCCGTCCATCTTGACGCCGGCGAGGCCGTCTCGATCCAGTTGGAGTTCTATGAGAACGGCGGCGACGCCGTCTGCCAGTTCTACTGGGCCGGCCCTGGCTTTGAGCAGGAGATCGTGCCGGCCATCGTCCTTTCGCCGACCACCGTGCAGAACCTCCGGGCTCGCAAGCCCATCCCGGCCGACGGCACCCTGGACTTCAATCCGGAGGTCCCCCTGATCCAATGGACCGCCGGCGACACGGCCATGTTCCACAATGTCTACTTCGGCACGACTCCCGACCTGACGGAGGCCGACCGGGTGAGCACCCTGCAGAAACTGGCCATCACGATGTACTTTCATCCGTTCGGGATCACGCCGGGAACCCGGTATTACTGGCGAGTGGACGAGGTCGAGAAAGACCGCGTCACGACTCACGTCGGCAAGGTGTGGAGTTTCCTGGTGCAGGCGCCGACGGCCTACAATCCCGCGCCGGCCGATGGGGCTGTGGATGCCTCGGTCAACGCGGATTTGACGTGGCTGCCCGGCACGGGAGCCCTCCAGCACCAGGTGTATTTCAGCGAAGATCTCGACGCGGTCACCCAGGGAACCGCCGCGGCGGACAAGGGCATCCGAGCACTGGCGGACGCCAATTTCGCCCCGGAAGGCCTGGAGACCGTGACGACCTACTACTGGCGCGTGGACGAGATCCTGGCCGGCGGAGCCGTCCGGACCGGCGACGTCTGGAGCTTCACCACATGCCTGCCGATCGATGACTTCGAGAGTTACACGGACAACCAGGACGCCGGCGAGGCGGTCTTCAATACCTGGATCGACGGGTGGACCAACAACACCGGCTCGCTCGTCGGCTACGAGGACGCCAGCGGCGGCACGTTCTGCGAGATCACCATCGTCCACAGCGGCTGGCAGTCCATGCCCTTCGATTTCAACAACGTGGACTCGCCTTACTACTCAGAGATCGAGCGGGAATACACATCCCCGCAGGACTGGACGGTTGACGACGTCAACACCCTCGTTCTGTTCGTCCGCGGCAAGGTGACGAATCCCATCACGCCGTTGTACGTCACGCTCCAGGATTCCTCCTCGCACACCGCCACGATCCAGCACGCGAATGCTGCAATTGCGCAGACGTTGTTGTGGAACGCCTGGAGGATCCCGCTGACCGAGTTCGCCACCGTGAATCCCGCGAAGATCAAGAAGATCTCCATCACTCTCGGCGACAAGGCCAACCCCGCGGCGGGCGGCGCCGGCATGATCTTCATCGACGACATCTGTCTGACCAAAGGGATGTAGTAGTCCGAAAATCCCTCTTGTGCCATGCGTAACTACGGGGTCTGCGTCTCCCGACGTGGACCCCGTACTTTTCCCCAGGTTCGATCCCCCTCGCGGGGCCTGCACGTCCCCGGCAGATCGTTACCACCGGCCCTCCAACTGCCTTTACTAGGTAGAAGGAAAGAATCGGTCGGGTGGCCGGTCAACCCCGGTTGGCGCGGGTCTCCGACGAGGCAGGAACGTCAGTTAGAGAAAGGATACGACCATGGCACGATACACAATGACCAAAGCGATGTGTGCGGTGGTTGTGGTTCTGTCGCTCACCGCGGCCCTTCATGCGGACACCAAGCTTGTCATTTCGCACACGCACGGCGGTTTTGGAATCGGCGTGGGCGTGGGGATCGGTTCGCCGATGCCGGCGCCGAGATGTTATCCGCCGGCCCCTCGGCACGGCCCAGTCCACGGCCCGTGGCGACACCAGCCCGTCCATATGGGTCCTCGGCGAATCGGACCGGTCGTCGTTCATCCGCCGGTCCCGTACCCCGTGGTCAGACCTGTCGTCATCCAGCCCGCACCGACGGTCGTAGTCCGACCGGCCGTGCCGGTCGTCGAGGAGATCGCGATCACCGTCTGGATCACCAATTCCAACGGTTCGCAGACCACCGTCCGCCTGACTCGCCAAGGCGCCTGGTACGTGGGCCCGCGAGGCGAGTACTACGCCGAAATGCCCACCAATGAACAGCTCCGGGTCGTCTACGGTTTCTGACCCAACTTCCGATTCGGGTCACGCTCGGATGGCCCCGCCGGGACTTCGAGGTTCTGCCGCTCCTGTGGGCGGAGCCTCGAAGTCTCATAATAGGCGCCCGGATCTCAATGGAAACAAGTTCGCTTCACCGACCAGCACCGTGTTGGCGACCCTCCACGTCGCCCCATCAGGCTGGGCGCCGTCACGGGGGAACCCTCATGGTCACTCGTCTATCCTGACCAACTCGGCGTCGTATCGGTCTTTGTTGCTCGTCCACCAGGCACGTGCCTCCTCGTAGGTCTTGAACTCCTGGTCGATCAGGAAGCTCAGGCATTCGCCGGTCTCGGTGCGGAATCCGGGATCCGGGTCCTTCAAGCCCTCCATGAGAAGCTCCACTGCGATGTGGTCGCTTCTGCTCTCGAGCATCGACAGGACCCCGCGCTTCACGTCATCGTAGGGACTGGCGATGGCCGCTTCCATGACGCTCAGCTTGATCGGATCACTGGCGTGCTCGTCCACCTCTCCGAGAGCAGTTCTCCTGACCTCCACCGACGTATCATCCAACGCCCCCATGAGCAATCGGATGACCTGCAGGTCGTCGATGGCCGACAGCGGGTTCACTGCGGCGATTCGGACTTGCTCATCCGCGAGCATGAGCGCCTGCTCGACGGCGGGGAGGATCTCGCGGGTCTCGTATTCCGCCAACAGGTCGGCTGCCGCTCGCACCACGGTGGAATCGGGGTCGGCGAGGGCCTTGCGGATGACCCCGACGACTGCCGGGTCCTGTCGTGAGGCCGAATCGGCCAACGACTCCATGAACTCGAGCTTCACCTTGACGCTGCCTGCCGAGTCGTACCGGGCGAGGAGCGACGCGGCTCTCTGCCGACAAGAGTTCAGATACCTGCGGTAACTCTCCTCTGCGGCCTGTTGTCGGGCCGGGATGTCGGCGGCAGCGTTGTTCACCAGTTCGTCGGCTGTGTTGGCCGCGTTCCGCGTGCTCTGGAGGGTTTCATTCTCGCGTCGGAGCCTCTCTACTTCCAACTGGAGGGAAGGAACCCCAGAAACCGCTTGTCTGAGGTCTTCGTTGTTCTGCCTCAGCATCTTGACCTCATCCAGGACGAGGGTGGCCTGGGCCATCGCCTTCTTCAAATGGTCGTTTTCCTGCCGGAGCACTTGCAGTTCTTCCGCAGACGCCATCTGTTCTTCGGCGACCATCGCAGACGGTGACGCTCCTTCTTCATCCGTCTTGTCTCTGCGGGAACACCCACAGCATACCAGGCCCAGAATCACGACACTCTGCCAGGCCAGAAGGCGACGGATGGAGCGCCTGTTTGTGGTTCTCACGCATCCACTCCTTATGTGCTCTGTTCTGTTGCGGTCCATATCCGCGAAGAACCTCGTATTGGCCGTTGACAACGGAGCGCGTTCAGATAAGATGACACACACCGGTTTGTCAAGTGTCAGGCACAGATATGTGATTGGCAAAGGCAATCGAACGAATGCGTCAATGATGGTCCTGCATCCATTCGAGACATGCAACGCGAATGGCGACGAGGAGGACAAGGGGTGCCAGGATCTCGAAGCCACTGTGTGGATGATCGTAGCCTGTCTCACCGGGAAGAAGCACCCAGAGGAAGACAGATCGTCCACAGACTCTCACAAGTACTCCTATTGAAAGGAAGCAGAGATGGGAACTCCGGGAAAGGTCGTGTTCTTATTGACTGTAGTGGGATTGTGCCTGCCCAGCGGCGCCGAAATCCTCGTGTATAAGATGACCTGGACGACCACCGAATACGGATACGACCTGTATGAGGGGGACTGGTGGGCGGACAAATTCACCCATCGGGCCTACGCCGTGATGGACGTCGACTATGACGACGGGAGCATCCTCCAAGCGAGGACGTTGGAGTATCTGGTGGAGGCAGGCAGCAAGTGGTACGGAGAGTCCATGTGGGATTTCGAGGTGACGCGCATTCAGGATGGAAGCAGGACTGGGTGGGTAGTCACGGAGAAGTATGATTATGACTGGGACGATGGGGAAGACACCAGCTTCCTGATGGTGACTGGTCTGGCGCGGGCGAGGAACATCGGAACGGGAATCAATTCCGAGGTGGCTGCTACACTAACCGGCTATGGCCTGGAGGACTGGGGAGGCGGTGGGGACTGGCGGTACCTGGAGACAGTCAAGTACACATTGAAATTCTACTCCAAGTGGACAACCTGGGCGAATGGGGACGAGGTGGGTGAAGGCAACAGGGATTTCGATGCCACGATGGAGATGATCGTGGACTACCTCACGCGGAAGGGCTACAGGGACTACTGGGCGGAAGACGAGGCGTATGGTGAGAGTAGCGACGGCACCCAAGTCTTCATGCAGGCATTCCCAGAGAATGGCGGGATGCCGCGGCGACACCTGCTGGTCCCTCACAAGCGATAGCGACTCCGCCGGCTCACTGCCCTTTCGGCTGTGATGCTGGTTCGGGCAGCCTGAGCACGGTCCGTATGAAGTCGACCGTCAGACGGTTGTAGTGCATGGCGCCGACGCCGTGACGTGATTGCGGGTAGACCATGAGTTGGAACGGCTTGTCCGCTCGCTGCAACGCGTCCACGAGCGTGAAGGTGTTCTGGATGTGGACGTTGTCGTCGATCGCGCCGTGGACGAGGAGCAGTTGCCCGTGGAGGTTCTTGGCGGCCTTCACCACCGAGGTTTGCTCGTAGCCGTCGGGGTTGTTCTGCGGCGTGTCCATGAACCGCTCGGTGTAGATCGAATCGTAGAATCGCCAGTCCGTGGGCGGCGCGCCGGCGATCCCGCCCGCAAAGAGCTTGCTGTGCGTCAGGGCGTAGGCGGTCATGAAGCCGCCGTAACTGTAGCCGCTCATGCCGATCCGCTCGGCGTCCACGTAGGGTTGGGCCGCCAGCCAGCGGATCGCTTCCTCGATGTCCTTGAGTTCCTGCACGCCCAATTGGCGGTAGGCGGTCCAGGCGGAGCACGCCCCCTTGCCGCTGGCGGGACGCGGGTCGCAGTGGAACACGATCGCGCCCATCTGCGCCAGCATCTGGTCCCAGGTCCGGCCCCCCTGCCACGCGTCGGAGATGCTCGGCGCATGCGGACCGGCGTATGTGGTGAACCAGACCGGGTACTTCCTGCCGGCATCGAAGTCGGGGGGCTTCACCATGCTCGCTTCGACCTGGAAGCCGTCGGACATCTCGATCTGGAACTGCTCGTAGTCGCCGAACGCGTATTCCTCGCGTTCGTACACGGGATTCGTGTCGAGCGTACGGAGCGTCGCACCGTCGGTCGCACGCAGGGCCACCCGAGTCGGTGTGTTCGCATCGCTCCACGAATCGATGAAGTACTTCCCGTTCGGGCTGATGTTCCCGTTATGCTGGCCCACGGCCTCGGTGAGCCGCCGGACCTCGCCTCCCTCCAGCGAAACACGGTAGAGATGCTCCGCGATTGGACTGTCGCGGGTGCCGGTGAAGTAGACCCAGCCCCCCTCTTCATCCACGTGCTGGACACCCCGCACTTCCCACTGCCCGTCTGTAATAGACTGCTTCAGTTGGCCGTCCTTGTCACAGAGGTACAGGTGTTTCCAGCCGGTCCGCTCGCTGGTGAGCAGAAGCGACCCATTGGCCAGGAACCTCATCTCGCTCGGCGGCTCCACCCAGGCCTCGGTCGTCTCGCGGAACAAGCGTTTGGGATGTCCGCCCCATCTCGACGCCGTGCTGATGTCGAGCCAGGTCTGGGCTCGATCCTGCACGAAGAAATAGACCCACTCGCTGTTCGGCGTCCAGCCCGCGCCGGGGATCAGATAGTCGCCCTCCGTGTACCCCGAGAGATCGACCCACCGGACGGCCCCGCCAGCGACGGAGACGATCCCCAGTTTCACCGTCGGATTCGGCTCGCCCGCCCGCGGGTACCGCGTCGGCTCGACCTCCCGCGGGGACGACGCGTCGTTGACCACGGCATATTCCGGCACGGGCGTGTCGTCCGTTCGCAGGAAGGCGATGGCAGAGGAATCCGGGCTCCACCAGAACATCCGCCACTGGCGATTGAGGATCTCCTCGAAGTACACCCAGTCCGCCTGGCCGTTGAGGATCAGGCCGCCGCCGTCTTCGGTCAGCGCCCGTTCCGTCTGCGTCGCGACATCCACAACGTACAGGTCGCCCTCTCGCACGAAGGCAACGAACTTGCCGCGCGGGTCGAACTCCGCGTGCTGCTCCGCCTGGGGCGTGCTCGTCAGGCGGACCGCGGTCTGCCCGTCCGTCGTGAGGTAGTACAGATCGTTCTCGTAGTCGATCAGGACCGCACTGTGGTCGCGAGTCATGTGGAGCCACGTCCGCCGGGAGATCGCCTCCGCGTCCTTGGGACGCATCGCAGGTAGACGGCGCAACCCCGCGGCCAAGGCATTGGGATCGAGGAACAAGGCGGAGCGTCCGCTCGTCGCATGGACCTTGTACAGACGGCCGTCGCGCGTCTGGAGGTAGTGCTCGCCGTCGTCGAGCCAGGTCAGCCCGCCGACGGGCGAGCCGCCGAAGTTCACGCGGTTCTCGGGTCCGTACACGGTCTCGAAGGTGATCGGCTTGCCGCACTCCCGCGTCTGAGGCCGCGGCCTGGCGAGGCCGTGAGTCAGGGGTGTGTAGGAGTCAAGTCGGCAGACCGGGAAGATGTCCCCTTCCGCGGGTTGGTCCAGGAGTTCCCAGACGCGAGGTCTCTTCCTCGCCTTCGCGCCGAGCAGTCTGCGAATCTCCGCGTCGAGTTTCTGGCCGGTCTTCACGAGGACTGTCCCGGCATCGAAGCGTCGAACCTGCCGCTCGGATCGAGCCTCCAGACGGATGGCCTCTCCGTCCCGGACGACTCGCTCGATGGTCCACAGCGTGACATCCAGATCCACGTCTTCGCGGAGTTCGTGGACCTCGATTCCCTTGCGTTGCAGGCGCTCGGTCAGACCGCGCAGCGACGAGGGGAACAGATAGGCATACGGCTCATGCCCAGCGGAGCGGTCGCCCGACCGCTCGGCCGCGAGCGACCTTCCCACGGCACAGACGCCGAGCGTACACAGGAACGCCATCGCCAGGCTCAGGCGACCGAACGAAAGACACGCACTTCTCACCGATCCATTCATGCCCGGACTCCTCTGCATCGGGTCTCGACGGTTCACAAGACAGCAAACGGTAAGCGCAATCGTAGGACCTTGTCAAGAGATCGGAAACGACAAAAGCCGGGCAGAGCCACGAATGAGAAGACTCTCCTGGGCGCCAGAGAGAGAGAAGACGCCCAGGAGAGTTCGGTGAAAGGGCTGTTGAATCAGGCGTTGAAGTCGTGGAGATTCTCTTCCGAGTCGCTCAGCGGAATCAACTTGGCCGCCGCCGCAGGTCGCGATGTCGCAGGACGATTCGCGATCTCGTGGAGCAGTTCATCCGACTTGCCGAAGGCGTGTGTCTTCGCTTTGGCGGTCGAAGGCACTGCGTGTTCGAGCTTCCGAGCGATGGGATGACGCTCGGTCCCGGCGTCTTGGGACCGGGCGGCTCGGCTCTTGACGCCGCCAACCATGGCCACCAGTTCCCCAACGATCTCCGTCATCGACTCGGCCTGGGCGCTGAGCTCTTCCGAGGCGCTGGCCGATTCCTCCGCGTTGGCGGCGTTCTGCTGGGTGACCTTGTCCATCTGGGAAACCGCGGTGTTGACCTGATCGATCCCCTGTGCCTGCTCCTGACTGGCGGCGGCAATCTCGCCGACCAGGTCCGTGACTTTGCCCGTGTTCTGGACGATCTCCTCCAGCGCCTTGGCCACGTCGTTGGCAATGTCGACACCATTCTTGGAGTTCTTCACCGACTCCTCGATCATACCGGCGGTGTTCTTGGCGGCCTCCGCGGATCGCATCGCCAAGTTGCGGACTTCCTCCGCAACGACGGCGAATCCCTTGCCCGCCTCACCGGCGCGAGCGGCTTCAACTGCAGCGTTCAGGGCCAACAGGTTGGTCTGAAACGCGATCTCATCGATCACCTTGATGATCTTGGCGGTCTCGTCGGAACTCTTCTGAATTTCCTGGATGGCGATATTCATGCGGCGCATCGATTCGACGCCGGTGACCGTGACCTTCTTGGCGTCGCCGGCCAGGACATTCGCCTGCTGGGCATTGTCCGCATTCTGACGGGTCTGTGAGGCCATCTCTTCGAGACTGGCCGAGGTCTCCTCCAGCCCGGCGGCCTGTTCCGTCGCGCCCTGAGCCAGGGCCTGAGACGCGGCGGACACCTGCCCGGAGGCGGCGGCAACCTGCTCGGCGCCCGCGGTCAGGCCCGCGATGATCCGGTTCACCGGTCGCGTGATTCCCAAGGACAGGAAGATCCCGAGGACGACCGACACGACCACGCCGATGACCAGGCTGATCAGCATGATCGCGCTGTTCCGCGTGGCGGACGCGCCAGCCGCCTCGATGACCTGGGCCACGTTCTTCTGGGTGTTGTCCGCGATCTGAGCGAGTGTTCCGTTACATATGCTCTGCTGCTGGGCACAGGGGCCGAAGGCCTGAACGATGGCCTGCTCAGACACCTTGGACGCCTTGGCGACCTCGGTCAGCAGACGGTCAAACCCCTCTCGCATCGCGCCGAGGGGCGTCTGCATCTGTGCATGGACCTTGGCGGCCTCCTCCACGTTGCCGCTCTGGACGAGGGTCTTGATCTGCTTGACCAGGGCGTGCACCTGCCGATGCGGTTCCGCCATGGTCTTGAGGACGCCGTCAATGGCCTGATTGTTCGTGTGGAACCCGGCGGACCACGCGCCGAAGGCCGAAAGGGCCGGATCGTCTCCGCCTTCGAAGGCCTGCTGTCTCTGCACGAGGGCCCCCACGCGTTCGTTCAGGGCGTAGTAGTCGGCCACAAAACCGTTGATCGCCATCCCCAGGGCCGGCGGATTCACGATGTCCATCGCTTCCATTTGCTGCACGAGATTCGTGAACGCGACGTTTTCCGTCTTGGCCGTCACCAGGGACTGTTTGAACTGTTCCCATTGCTGCCTTTCCTCGGGGGTCAGAGCCAATCCCTCGTAGGCGGCTACCTCCCGAGCATACACCTCTCGCGCCTGGGCCATCGCCTCGTATTCCTTGGCGCGGTCCTCTTTGCCCAGATTGGGGTTCATTACGGTTCTCATGGCCATCTGAATCCTCACCAGACAGTTCGAGATGGTCAGGACATGCTGCACGGAGGGCAGTTGTTTCTCGCCCACGGCCCGAATCTCGGCCTTGGCGAACCGCAAACCCAGGGAGCCGACCGTCCCGATGACCACGGCAATGGCGGCCACGGTAAGAAACCCGGAAATCAACTTGGCGCTGAGGCTCATACGCTTGAACATCTCTGTATCCTTTCCCGCTCGCATCATTCGTTGCTTCGCATCCGCTTTGCCAGGATGTCACTCGCTCCGTGAAGAGCTCAGGCCATCGAGGTCCTCCTCCGCTCCGAGGACTTTATCGATGTCCAGCAGGATCTTGACCGACTCGCCGATCTTGCCCATGCCCAGGATGAACTCGGTGTTCACACCCGCCCCGAACTGCGGCGCTTCCTCGATTTGCTCGCCGGCGATGTCGTGGACTTCCTGGACACGATCCACGATGATCCCGGTATTGAACTGGCGGCCCGCCTGGGCGATTTCGACCACGATAATGCACGTTTGGTCGGTAATCTGGGCGGTTGGCATCCCGAACTTGGCCCGCAGGTCCGTCACCGGGATCACCTGGCCGCGGAGGTTGATGACCCCCTTGACATGCGCCGGGGTCTGCGGCACGGCGGTGATGTCCATGTAGCCGATGATCTCCCGGACCTTGAGAATCTCCAGCCCGTATTCCTCCGCCCCCAGGGCGAATGTCAGGTACTTGTTGTCGTTCTTGAACTGATCCATCGTCCGACCGCACCGGGATTCCGCTGTTTCCGCCATAGTTTCTCTCCTTACTCTGCTTCAGATGGATTCCCACGCATCCGCGCCCGACGGCGCCGCGAAGCGGCGCACGACGCCGCAATCACGAGAATCCGATGGGGCCACGACCTCCGCACACCCACGCGTGGAAGAACATCCCTGCCATCGACCGGCGGCAGGACCCTCTTCACTATGAATTCCCATGTACACACTAGGGTAAGTCACAGTGTTGGCACGTCTCGTGGGTCGCAGTCTTTGCGACCTTGCTCTTCCCATCCGCTGCGGAACAGCAGGCCGATGAGGTCGGCGACATTCTCCGCACCGACCTTCCGCATGATGTTGGCCCGATGGAATTCCACCGTCTTGATCCCGACTCCGAATTGATGCGCGATCGCTTTGTTCGTCGTCCCGGCGACAATTCGGGCCAGCACTTCCTGCTCCCGGACGCTGAGGTTCTCGAAACGACAGGCCAGGGCCCGCCGTTCCTCCTGTGTCCGACGGCTCTCCAGGTCCCATGCCACGGCCGCCTGAATCTGGTCCAGGAGGTACTGATCGTTGCCCGGCTTCTGGAGAAAATGAAAGGCGCCTTCGCGGATGGCCTGCACAGCAATCGGAATGTCACCGTATTCCGTCAGAAAGATCGCCGGAATCCGATTCCCCCGATCTCGTACCCAGCGGAACAACTCGACTCCGCTCATCCCCCGCAGGCGAACCTCCAGGACCAGACAGCCTGGACGGGCGGGGTCATGTCCCTCGATGAACGTCTGTGCATCGGAGCAGGCTTCCACACCCAATCGGATGGATTGCCCGAGTCGCCGTAGCCTCTCCTGTACCTCCTTGTCGCCGTCAACGACGAACACGGTCGGCTCTGACTCGCTCATCATGGTCTCCTTCTTGACGATCATGGTGTGCCAGAACAGTCCATTCCCACACCGGGGAAGCTGGCCGAAGTGACACCTTAAGTTGGTCCGCTCGAGGAATCCACCGCTATGTTCCGGGCCTCTCTGGCTGCATCGTCATCTGAGGGAAAATACTTGACTCAAAAACACCCGACTGGTCCTGGGGTATTCCCCAGGCAATGTCGGCAGCGATCCGCGAGAGTGCAGCAGGCCGATGGCCCAATAGATGGGCGGTTGCGTCCCACCCTGTCATAGCCATCGCAGCCGCACAGGCACTGGCGGGATCGACCTGGGCAACGCGACGAGCCGTTCCAGGCCGAGGGCGCCTGGGTGCATATCCGCAGTTGCGTCCTTCCATCGGGTGGCGAGATTGTGTTGTCAGAATCACAGTGGCCCTTTACCATACGGGGACAATCAAGCTGGGTCTCCAGTAAGGAGCTTCACTATGGCGTGGCGTGGATCGATCGTGGCGGTCCTGGTTGCCTTGGTCTTGACAAGCGGATGCACGTTGATCTCGCGCAGGGGCAAGGCGGCGGTGTCCGGCGAACTGAGGCAATGGCACAACGTGGTCTTGACATTCGACGGGCCCCTGCTCAACGAAACCGCAGAGCCGAATCCCTTCTTCGATTGCCGGCTGAATGTCACGTTCGCCAAGGGCAGCCGGCAGTTCGTCGTGCCGGGGTACTACGCCGCGGACGGCAACGCCGGCCAGACCGGCGCCGCTGAAGGGAACAAGTGGCGGGTACACTTCTTGCCGCCGGAGGCGGGAGTGTGGACATACACGGCTTCCTTCCGATATGCGCCGGGAATCGCGGTCGATCCCAATGCGACCGCGGGCCAGCCGGCCTTCTTCGACGGGGCCACAGGGACCCTTTCCATCCTCCCAACGGACAAAACCGGGCGGGACTTCCGCGCCCAGGGACAGCTCCGCTACATCGGGCAGCGATATCTCCAGTTCGCCCAGACCGGGACGTTCTTCCTCAAAGGCGGGGCCGACAGCCCGGAGAACTTCCTGGCCTATGCGGACTTCGACGGCACGTTCGACGCCGGCGAACTCAAACGGGAAGGCGAAGCCGCCGGCGGCAAGTTCGTCCACAGGTATCAGCCGCACGTCGAGGACTGGCGTCCCGGCGACCCCACCTGGAAGGACGGCAAAGGAAAAGGCATCATCGGAGCGCTGAACTATCTGGCCTCAACCGGCATGAACAGCGTTTACTTCCTCACCTACAACCTCGACGGCGGCGACGGCAAGGACGTCTGGATGTGGACCCATCCTCGCGAGAGACGTCGGTTCGATTGCAGCAAGCTGGACCAGTGGGAGATCGTCTTCTCGCACATGGACCGGCTCGGCATCGCGATGCACGTCGTCACACAGGAGCAGGAGAACGACCAGGGGCTCGACAAAGGCGCCCTGGGCCCCCTGAGGAAGCTCTACTACCGCGAGTTGATCGCCCGGTTCGGACACCACCCCGCGGTGATCTGGAATCTGGGCGAAGAAAACACGAACACCCCCGAGCAGCGGAAGGCCTTCGCCAAGCACTTCCACGACGTGGACCCGTACGATCACCCCGTGGTGTGCCACACCTACCCGGGCCAGTACGACCAGGTCTACGAGCCGCTGCTGGGATATGAGTGGTTCGAGGGCTGCTCGCTCCAGACGAACGACACGCACGCGCAGACTCTTCGCTGGGTCCGGCGTTCAGCGGCAGCCGCCAGACGGTGGTTCGTCTGCCTCGATGAGATCGGTCCCTCGCAGACCGGCGTCAAGCTCGACAAAGACGACTACTGGCACGATGAGCCCAGAACGAAGCACCTCTGGGGCAACCTCATGGCCGGCGGCGCCGGCGTCGAGTGGTACTTCGGGTACAACCATCCCCATAACGACCTCAATTGCGAGGACTGGCGCAGCCGCGACCACATGTGGGAGCAGACGCGATATGCTCTTGAGTTCTTCCACAGTTGGCTGCCATTCGCGAACATGGATCCGAACGACGAGCTGACCACAGGCGAGGACGACTACTGTCTGGCCGATCCGGGGAACGTCTACGCCGTATATTTGCCGTCGGGCGGCGCCCCGGAACTCGATCTGGGCGAGACCTCGGAGACCTTCCAGATCCGATGGTTCAATCCACGGCAAGGCGGTGTCATCCAGATGGGAACCGTCGCCTCGGTCACCGGACCGGGCAAGGTCAAGATCGGCCAGCCGCTGGAGGACACCGACAAGGACTGGGTCGCCCTGGTGGAACGTGTCAGGCCCAGGCAACTGATTCCATCGACGACCCGACAGAGGCCCGCAGCACCTTGACGGGATCTCGCCTGGACGCCGATGGCGCCGCGGTCGCACAGACGAGATGCAAAATGCCTCTTGCAAAACTCGCAGTACCCCCTATAATGCCCGATTGTCAAAAAATCGCGGGTCATTACGATGCCCCACATGAGTGTTGCCTTTTGGAGACGATATCCATGGAACAGACTGCCGAGTTGCAGATTAACCTGTTTCGGGAACAACTGCCGTCGTTGGAAGAGATGCGAGTGCTGTCGCACCTCGTACACGCCAGCGAAGCCAACCGAATGCGCTTTGCCGAGCAGGTCCAGCAGAACGTGAGCAGCAACGCGGCGATGACTTCGCTTCAGACGGGTATCGGTCTGTTCATCCTGGGCCGAAACCGCGAGGCGCTCGCCAAGCTCCAGAAGGGGTCGGACTGCAAGGAGAAATACCTGTATCTGGCCTTCACCCTCCGCCAGATCAGAAAGCACGACGAGGCGATCCAGAACCTCCAGCGGGCAAAGGACCACGGCGCAGAGGCATTGCGCGTAAGCCTTGAAAAGACAGCCACTTACCGCAGTGCCGGAAATCTGGAGGCAGCAGCCAAGGAGATCAAGTCCTGCGCCAACTTCCAGAACGTCAGTGCGGAGTACCACTACCAGTTGGCCCGTCTTCAGGAGGCCCAAGGGTTGTACGACAATGCGGTCGCCAACTACAAGACAGCCCTGGAACTGGCCCCGACGCACCATCGGGCGATGTTTCATCTGGCCTATCGGTATGACCTGTCCGGCTACGAGGACCAGGCGATCGAGCATTATAAGCAAGTGGTTTCCGGCTCGCCGATCTATGTCAGCGCTCTGCTGAACCTGGCGGTCCTCTACGAGGACATCGGGGACTTCGACAAGGCAAGCGCCTGCATCGACAAGGTCCTGGAATCGCACCCCAATCACCCCCGGGCATCGCTGTTCCAAAAGGACGTGGAAAGCTCCAAGACGATGCTCTACGACGAGGAGCGGGAGAAAAAGCGAAGCCGAAAGAACCAGATCCTCGAGACGCCGATCTCCGACTTCGAACTGTCCGTCCGCAGTCGAAACTGCCTGCGAAAGATGAATATCCGCACGCTGGGCGATCTGCTCAACATCACCGAGGCGGAACTGCTCTCCTACAAGAACTTCGGCGAAACCTCGCTGCGGGAAATCAAAGCGATCCTCGACCAGAAGGGTCTCCGCCTCGGCCAGGCGCTGGAGGACAAGCAACTGCAGGTGGACACCACCCCCGAGCGGGCTGCGACCGACGACAGGAGTCTGATGAGCAAGACCGTCGAGGACATCCAATTGTCCGTGCGGGCCCGCAAGTGCCTGCAGAAGCTCAACATCCGCACACTGGGCGAGCTGACTCGCACGACGGATGCCGAGTTGCTGGGCTGCAAGAATTTCGGTGTCACCAGCCTGAACGAGATCAAGAAGGCGCTGGCCGGTTTCGGTCTGTCGCTGCGGAACCTCGACTAGGCCCGGTGCCCGCGATAGGAAAAAGCGGAAAGTGAAAAGGCAGAGCGGTTGGAGCGATGAAGCGATGAGGCATGGGAACGCCGCGCTTCGTTACCGTTGTGCGCCGGTGCGCCACCGACTGAGCATGCCGAATGCACTCGTTCCGGTCCTCTGCTGTCTGCCGATGGTTCTCCTTCTCGGCTGCGAGCACCGCCAGATTATCAGACCCACACCGCAGATGGACGCCGACTCGCAGTTCTGGATTCGTGTGCTGCTCCTGGCCAACGCATCCGAGTGTACCGTCGAGATTCCCTCCCCCTTTCACATCGTACAGGCCGACCTGGGACCGGGGATCAAACCCGGCTCGCCTCCGAGGAAGCCGCTGGGCGGCCCGACCCGACTGAGCATGGTTCGCGGCCAGCTCATGCTGGGCACGACACCGATCCCGAACCGCGAGGTCGTGATCCAGCCGGAGTCCCCTTTTGTCTTGGGCTTGAACGGGCGAAACTACCGCGGCAGTCTCAAGTTGATCGTCAAAGGCGATGGGCAGGTGTTCGACGTCCTGAACCTGGTGCCATTGGAGCCCTATCTGGCCGGCGTGGTCGGGGAAGAAATGCCCGACTACTGGGAACCTCAGGCGCTCCGAGCCCAGGCGATCGCCGCACGCACGTACTGCCTGTACATCAAGAACCGCTTCGGACCCAATCGCAGCTACGATGTCAGCCGGACCCAGGCCAGCCAGGTCTACGGCGGCGTTGCCTCGGAGTCCTCGCAGGTCTGGAAGGCCGTGAACGGCACGGTCGGAAAGGTCCTGGTTGAGAATCGCACCCGAGCCGGGCGGGACTCCGCCTCCCCCCTGTTGGCGAGAGGGCTGTTCCCCGCGTACTTCAGCTCCGTCTGCGGCGGCCATACCAGCAACAGCCAGGACGTGTTCGGCGACTCGTTCGGGCCCTTGGCGGGAGCCCCCTGTCCCTACTGCAAGGACGTCGCTCGTCTGGACCTGTTCCTGTGGCCCATGGCTCAGTTCAGCCGCAAGACGGTGACCGAGCAACTGGTCGCACGTTACCCGAGACTCAAGACGCTCGGGGAAGTCAAGGAGATCGTCGTTGCCGACAAGACCGACTACGGCCAGTTCGCACGACTGACGAAGATCCGCCTCGTCGGCACGACCGGCCAGACCGAGACGCTCCGCGCCGAGGACCTGCGTCTGGCCATCGATTCGAGCGGCCGGCGTCTCAAGAGCACGATCTGCCAGATCGTTCGCTGGGGCGATGGCTGGGCCTTTCTCTCCGGACGAGGCTGGGGCCACGGCGTCGGCATGTGCCAGTGCGGCGCCGAGGGAATGGCTCGACAGGGCCACAGCGCCGAGCAGATCCTTCAGCACTACTACCCCGGCGCCAAGATCGTGAGCGTCTACTGACCATGGCCTGTTTCGAACTACTGAGCACCGATCCGAACTGCAGTGCCCGTCGCGGCGTGCTGACCACCGCCCACGGGCAGGTCCAGACCCCCGCTTTCATGCCGGTGGGCACCGTCGGGGCCGTCAAGGGGGTGACTCCCGACCAGTTGGAGGCCACAGGCGCCCAAATCCTCCTGGCCAACACCTATCACATGCTCCTGCGCCCCGGGGTCGAGGTCGTCGAGAAGCTGGGCAGCCTCCACGGACTCATGGCCTGGAACCGGCCCATCCTGACGGACAGCGGCGGATACCAGGTCTTTTCCCTGAACGCATTGACGAAGATCGACGACGAAGGGGTGCGATTCGCCAGCCATCTCGACGGTGCCCCGATCCATCTGAACGCGGAGATCGCCACGCAGATCCAGTTCCGCCTGGGGGCGGACATCATCATGTGCTTCGACGAGTGTACGCCGTTCCCGGTCGAAGAGGAGCACCTCCGGCGAGCCGTCGCCCGAACCCTGGACTGGGCGAAACGGTGCAAGACCGCCCACGCCAAGCTGGCGAAACCCAACGTAGGTGCAAATGCCGCGGGCCCGCTTGGTCCTATAAGCACAGATCCTCGTACCCCCAGCCTGCTTTTTGGAATCGTACAGGGTGGAATCGATCCACAGCTTCGTCGCCTCTGTGCCGAGCGAATCGTGGACATCGGATTCGACGGGTACGCGATCGGCGGCCTGAGCGTCGGGGAGGGCCACGAGCAGATGGCCGAGACCGTCCGCCATACGACTCCCTGTCTGCCGGTCGAGGCCCCCCGCTACCTGATGGGCGTCGGAATGCCTGTCGACATCCTGGTGGCCGTCCTGGCGGGGGTGGACATGTTCGACTGCGTCCTGCCCACGAGAAACGGACGCAACGCCTTCGCGTTCACCCGTCATGGCTCGCTGCGCCTTCGCAACAGCGCGCACATCGACTCTCGCGAACCCCTGGAGGCCGACTGCGACTGCTACTGCTGTCAGCACTTCAGCCGGGGCGCCCTGCGACACTACTTCAACAGCGGCGAGATGCTCGGTCCGATCCTCCTGTCCATCCACAATCTGCGGTTCTACCAGAGACTCATGGCCGACGTCCGCGGGCACATCGAGCGGGGCGATTTCGCCGCCTGGGCGGCCGGTGAGATGGGCAAGTACGCCAAAATCGAGGCCGGCCAGTAGGATTTCCTGCTTTTCACCGCCCAAACTGCATTTGAATTTGACATTTCCCGCCCTCTGATATAGGCTATCACGATTGTCTTTACTTTGGAAAGGAACCCGTAATGGATCATGTGTGGATATTGGCGCAGACGGAAACCGGGCAGGCCCCCTCGCGGATCGGGTCGGAGCCGGTGCAGAGCGGCGGTGAGACAACCGTCGCGGTGCCGGACTCCCCTGCCGGCGCGCCGGAGGGAGCCCCGCCCAAGCCGTCGTCGCCACTGCTGACCTTCCTGCCGTTCATCGTCGTCGTGGTCGCCATGTACTTCCTGATGTTCCGTGGCCCGCGGAAGCAGCAGCAGCAGCACAAGCAGATGGTACAGTCCCTCAAGAAGAACGACCGCGTCCGCACCATCGGCGGTATTTTCGGAACCATCGTGGACATCCGCGGGGACGAGGTCATTCTCAAGGTGGACGAACAGAACAACACGAAGATCCGGGTCAGCACCTCGGCCATCGGCAAGACTCTCTCGCAAGACGGAAAGGAATCGTGACGAACTGTTTTCTGTCGGCCATTTTCTATTTGGCCCGCCGGTCTGCACTGCCGATGGGAGTGGCAGTGACAAGGAGATGCCGGATGTGGCGGTCTACGGTCAATCACAGATGACAAACAGCTATTTCGATAGGAAAGCCTTATGAGCAGGAATCTGACGCCAAAGATCATTCTGATCCTCGTTCTCGTGGCGGTGGCCGTTCTGGCCCTGTACCCGCCGAGCAAGACCCTCAAGCCCGGCATCGACCTGGCCGGCGGAACCAGCCTCATCTACGCCATCGATACGGAAGGCTTGGGCGGCGCCGAAGAGAAGGGCCTTTCCCAGCGAGTGATCACCGTCCTGCGGCGGCGAATCGACCCCGCCAACATCCAGAACCTCGTCTGGCGTCCCCTGGGCAACACGCGATTCGAGATCCAGATGCCCCTGGCCAGCAAGGAGACGCAGCAGAAGAAGGATGCGTACCAGGGCGCGTTAGATCGCCTGCTCGACAAGAACATCAACCCCGCAGTCATCCTCCGCGTCCTGCAACTGCCGGCCGAGCAGCGGACCCAGGAGATTGCTGAGTTCGCCCAGGGCGATCCCAATCGCATGGAAACCCTCAGCAACCTGACCACCCTTCACGACGAACGCAAGCAACTACAGGCCAGACGCGATACGCTGAACAAGGAACTCGAAACCCTCGGCCAGACCCTCAATGCGGCGCAGGTGGACCTCGAACGAGTCCAGGCCAATCGCACGCAGTGGATCAAGCTCAGCGACGAGACGCTGCGCAAGGAACTGACCGACTTCCTCGGCTCCGAGGCCCAGTTGGAGCCGTTGACCAGCTACGTCAAAGCCTATCGCGAGCTGACCGAGGCCTTCACTAGGCTCACGGAGCAAGGTGGCCTCAATGAACGATACGAGCAGGCCCGGCGGCAGTTGGACCGCCTGAACATGTCCGAAGAGCAGGTCACTTCGATGCTGGACATAAAAGGCCGCGACAAGGAAGAGAGGATCGAGGAGTTCAAGGCCAAGTTTGCGGACCGCAAGGACGCAATCGATCAGGTGGTCGCAGCATACAAGGAGTACGAGCCCTATCGCGGCCGACTGGACGACCCCGCGGACCTCAAGCGAATGCTCAAAGGCGCAGGCATCCTCGAGTTCCGTATTCTGCCGACAACCGACCGAGGGGAACCGAGCATCGCCGAGAGAGAGCGGTACATCGAGAACCTCAGGGAGAAGGGTCCCAAGGCCGCATCGGACAACCGGTACGTCTGGATCCAGATCGAAAACAAGGAAGAGTGGAAGTCCTCCGAAGACATCGAAGGCCAGTTCGGCGACAAATGGTACGTCCTGGCCAGCAATCAGCAGGATGAGACCATGCTCCACAGCATAACCACCCGCGAGTGGAAGCTGGAGGATTCCTATGCCACCCAGGACTCGATGGGCCGTCGCGCCATCGGGTTCACCCTGAACATCCGGGGCGGCGACCTCTTCTACAACATCACGAGCAAGAACCCGAACCGCCCGCTGGCCATTCTGCTCGACGACGTCGCGATCTCGGCGCCGAACATCACCGCCGAAGGCGGCATCCGCCAGCGAGGCATCATCCAGGGCACCTTCACCCCGACCGAGATCACCGACATGGTGAACAAGCTGAACGCCGGCTCGCTGCCCGCCCGACTGATCCCGCAGCCGATCTCCGAGAAGGTCATCGGCCCGTCCGTCGGCGCCGACAACCTCGCCAAGGGTATTCGCTCGGGCATTATCGGCCTGGCGCTGGTCGTCGCCTTCATGATCGTCTACTACGCCATCGGCGGCTCCATCGCCGACGTAGCCCTGTTGCTGAACATCCTGTTCACCCTCGCGATCATGGCCGCCATCCGGGCGACGTTCACCCTGCCCGGCATCGCCGGTCTGATCCTGACGATCGGCATGAGCGTCGACGCCAACGTGCTAATCTTCGAGAGGATTCGGGAGGAGCAGGAGAAGGGTTCCGGCCTGGCAACCGCCATTCGCAACGGTTACCAGCGGGCCTTCAGCGCGATCCTCGACTCGAACCTGACGACGATCCTCACGGCGGCCATTCTCTACTACGTCGCATCTGAGGACGTGAAAGGCTTCGCCATCGTCCTGATGCTCGGTATCGGTTCGAGCTTGTTCACCGCCATCTTCGTGACCCGCGTCATCCTCGACATCTTGGTCTCGAAGCGGATCATCAAGGACCGCCTGGCGATGCTGCGTCTGATCAAGGTGCCGAACATCAACTGGATGGGCATGCGCCACATCTTCTACACAGTCTCCAGCGTCCTCGTCTTCGGCGGCCTGATTCTCTTCGTCGCCCGCGGCAGCTCGAAATACGACATCGAGTTCACCGGCGGTACCAGTGTCCAGATCAATCTGAAAGAGGGCGCATCCCTCACCCGCCAGAATGCGGAAGACCAGCTTATGAAGGTGGCGGAGACCTCGGGCAATGACGACCTGAAGGCCGCCACCGTGTACAGCGTCGGCGACCCCATCGGCCAGGCGCCCAACGGCGACAAGATCTACGATGAATACGAGATCACCACGGTCGCGGTCAACAAGCTGCAGACGACGGTGACGTTCGAGCCGGGCCCACGGCCCGCGGTCGAAACCGCCGCCGCCGACATCCGCAAAGCCGAGACGGAACTGCATCGCGAGGTGGGCAAGATCGAACTGGCGGCCAACGGGGACAACGCGTATGTCGTCACGACCACGCGCGTCAACCCCGGCATGACCCAGAGCGTCCTGACCAAGGCCTTCCCCCAGGCGCAGGTGAGCGAGCCGGTCGTCCAGGCGGTCGTGACGGACGCGATCCGCCAGGCGTTCGAGGGACAGTTGGAGGTCCAGCAGAACCTCCAGCCCGCGATTACTGCCGCCGACAAGGTCAACGAGGAGATCGTCGATACGTATCCCGAACTGGCGGACTACATCGGCGGCATCCGGATCGAAACGACGCTCAAGAACGCGGCGACCCTGGCGGAGATCGACCAGCGACTCAAGGACCTGCGGTTCCGCCCGGACACGCAGGACCTCGTCTGGTATCCCTACGCGGTGTTCGGTCCCGGCCTGAGGACCGTCGAGCCGAACCAGGTGGTGAGCACGTTCACCTTCGTCAGCATCGAGCCCGAGGCCGGCCTGCGGGAGCTCAGCGAAGACGAATGGCAGCTCTTCGTCGAGAATGAGAAGTCCAGGGTCCTCCTGGCCGCCCAGCGTGAGACCTCCCTGCCCCGCGTGACGCAGATCGACCCGTTCGTCGGCTCCGAGGCCAAGACGCGGGCCATCATCTCCATCGTTCTGTCGCTGGCTGCCATCGTCGGCTACATCTGGGTCCGGTTCGGCAACCTGCGATTCGGGTTGGCGGCCATCATCGCCCTGTTCCACGACGTGTCGACCGCGTTGGGCGCGATCGCCGCCTCGGCCTTCCTGGCGACCACCGTGATCGGCTCCGTCCTGCTGATCGGCGATTTCCGGATCAACAGCACCATGATCGCGGCCGTCCTGACCCTGCTGGGTTACTCCCTGAACGACACGATCGTTGTGTTCGACCGAATTCGCGAGAACCGGCGCAAGGTGCAGTTGACGCCCCAGTCGGTGACGAACAGCATCAACCAGACCATGTCGCGAACCCTGATCACAGGCGTCACGACGATGATGGTCGTGCTGGTGATGTACATCTTCGGCGGTCCCGGCCTGCGAGGCTTCAACTTCGTGATCTTCCTCGGCCTGGTCGTCGGAACGTATTCGTCGATCGCCATCGCGGCGCCGCTGCTGCTGGTCAATCTTCCGACGGCACAGCAGGACAGGACCACGCGGGCGACCAAGATCGAGAACATCGCGACCGAGCCAAAAGTAAAGGCCAAGTGAGTCGTCGGCCGATGACAGGGAACGATGGGCAAAGACTTCAGAGTGGGTTTGATGACGGGGGTCGTGCTGGCCGTCGTCGCCCTGATCTGGGTGGCGACGCGTCCGAGCCTGAGTCCCCGGGCAAGAATCGCTCCGGCCGGAGCGGCTCCATCGGGGGCCAGGACAGTGTCCGACGGTCCTCTGCCATGGGAGAACCCCGACGTCACGGAGGCGGATCCGCCGGTGATTGCCGGTCCTTCAGGGCCTTCGGTTCCTCAGGAGACCCCTGACCGCCAGGAACGCCCGGAGGCACAACAACTCGCGGAAACGAAGCCGCCGGAGGCCACCCCTCCGGCGGTTTCGCCCGATTTGACGATCCACGAGATGAACGAACCCATCAAGACGACCCGGTTCCATATCGTCCGCAGGGGCGAGACGCTATCGTCGGTCGCCCGGCAGTACTACGGCTCGCCGGACAAGTGGCACAAGATCGTCACCGCCAATCAGAAGGTCATCAAGGACCCCAACAGGATCGCGTTGGGCACCAAGTTGGTCATTCCGGAGTGATCCGACCTACAAGGCGACCTAGATAGGCGCCCTTCCGAAGCAGTATCAGGCGTTCCGCCCCGCCGCATCCCGATCCACCAGCCAGGTGACCCGCTCTAGAACCGGCCAGAGCACATGAATCGGGTATCGTCTCTCGTCCGGCTGGGCGGCAAAGACCCGTTCCAGCGTCTCCGCCTTCTCTTGCCCCGAAACGAGGACGACCAGTCGCCGGGCAGCCTGCAAGACCAGCCGTGTCAGCGTGATCCGGTCGATCTTCACGTCGCCCCCGGCACGCACTACACCAGCCAGGCCGTCTGCGCCGCGCCACACCCGTGAATTCGGGAACAGCGAGGCGGTGTGCCCGTCGCGCCCCATGCCCAGCACGATCAGATCGAACTGAGGCATCTCGCCCTCTTGCAGGCCAAAGACATCCCGTATCGTCCTCTCGTAAGCGGCAGCGGCATCGCGGGGGTCCCCGTATTCGGTGGGGACCCGGTGTACGTTCGTCTCGGGGATCTTGACTCGGCTCAGGAGGGTTTCTGCGACAAGCCGGTAGTTGCTGGCGGGCGAATCAGGCGGAACATAGCGTTCATCCACCCAGAACACGTGGATCGGGTCCCAGGCAAGGGCCTGTGCCCGCGGCTCGCTCGCCAACTGTCGGAGGAACACCTCCGGCGTCCGCCCGCCGGACAGAGCGGTTCGGAACACGCCGCGAGAGGAGATCGCCTGCTCCGCTGCGGAGAGGAACAACTGCGTCATCCGTCGGGCGAGGTCCTCCGCATCGGCGGCGATTTCAAGCTGCAAATCTCGCATATTTCACTTCTGCTCGACCTGGGCCGACGCCTCGGCGCTCGCCCCACCCGCCTGGCCTGGACCGACGAGGGTGCCCATGGCCCGTTGCACCGCCAGCTTGGCCGCCACATGGCGGTGGATGGCCTCATAGTAGTTCACGCGAGCCGTCGTGAGCGCCGCTTGGGCATCGATCATCTCGACCTGCGTGTTGATGCCCTGTTCGTACCCCACCTCGGCCAGACGCAGGCCTTCGGTTGCCCGCTTGAAGTTCATCTGTTGCGACCGCACGAATTCCTCCGCGTTCTCCATGCTCAGCAAGGCCTGTGTCAGCTCGTACAGGGCGGTTTCCTCGATATCCACCAGGCCCAGCTCCGCCTGTCGCAGCTTGGCCTTCTCCTGGATGATCTGGCCCTCGCGCTGGAACCCGTCGAAGAGCGGCCAGGCGGCCTGCACACCCGCCACCCAGGTGTCACCCCATTCGATCGTGGGACTGGCGAAACTCTTCGGATCGGGCTTGGCCCATGTATTGGTGAAGTAGGCGCCAACGGTCGGCAGGTACCGGCTGCGGGCGATCCGCAGTTGTTCCCGCTGCTGGCGGATCTGGATCTCCTGGCTGTACAGGTCGGGACGATGCGTGAACGCCGTCTCGACCGCCTGCTCCGTCGACACCTTCATCGGCACGAAGGCAAACTCATCGGAGAGGACGAAATCGCTGTTCTGCGAAATCCCCATGACCTTGATCAGGTTGGCCCGCGAAATGATGATGGCGTTCTTGCTCCGCAGCAGGTCGGCCTCGAAATTCGACAGCTCGACCTGGGCCCGCAGGACGTCGAAATCGGAGGCGACGCCGCCGGCCCGACGTTTCTCGACATTCTCCAGGTGGGCTTTCGACGAACGAACCGCGTCCATACTGATCTCGACCAGGTGCTGACTGAGCAACAGGTTGTAATAGGCCGTCTGCGCCGCGTAGACCACGTCCTGGGTCGCGGCGAGAATCGTCTGGTCCGCCAGCAGGGACAACAGCTTCGCGACACGGACCTGCGCGATGATCGCGCCGCCTGCGAAGATCGGCTGGCTAACGGTCAGGCCCACGGAGTAGTTGTCCACGTCGCCCAGATGCAGCGTCTCCGTGCCCACTTCAAAGGAGGACACCTCGTCGAGCCGCTGGTATTCCGCAGAGAGCGACAAGCTCGGGAGATACGCCGAATGGGCCCCCACGTTGGCGCCGCGTGCGGACTCTCGCTCTTCCATCGCCTGGCGCAACATCTTGTTGTTGGCCAGCGTCAGCTTGACGCTGTCCAGGAGGCCCAGCTTGCCGCTGATGAGAGGCTGCTGCTCATCCTGGCCGGTTTGGCGACTCTCCCACTGGCGGTATGCGGCGGCCCTGGCCTGTCGAACCTCCCGAGCCATCTGCCTGCGGTCCCCACAGCCCGCCAGAAACATCAATCCGATGCTGATAACCACGAGACAACGGACCATCGCTCCCATCGCATTCCTACCTTCCGTCAGTGTAAAGCCAGTTATCAGTCCCCATTCTCGCTCGCGTACGCGCGGATGCCGGCCGCGGAGAACCGGACAATGTGATCCACCAGGCCCTCGATATTCACCTGGAACAGCCCCGGAAGACCGCTCTCCTCGAACATCTCCTTGGCACACACAGTGTGTACCAACTGCCCAGCGAGCAGCAGGATCAGTACGTTGGCGTCGGCTTCGTTCAGCCCAGGGCAGATTTCCATCAGGGCCCTGCTCATCGCCGACACCACCGGGATGACCATCTCCGCCAGAAACAGGTTCCGCGGGAGCCGAGGGTCGATCATCTCCCGGGCCATCAGTTTGATGAATCGACACTGGCGGCCCCCTTCAATCAGGGGTTCAAGGAACGAGATCGCATGGGCTCTGAGCAGCTCTTCGAGTCCCGGCTGGCCGGCGGACATGACCGTCTCGATACTGGCGAGCCGGAGGTCCCGTATCTGCGCCAGGCGACGACGCCAGATCTCCACATACAGGTTCTCTTTGCCGCCGAAGTAGTAGTTGACGGACGCCACGTTGCAATCGGCCGCAGCAGCGATATCACGGACGCTCGTCTCATTGAATCCCCGCCAGCAGAAGAGATCCTCCGCGGCGTCGATCAGTCGGTCCTGGACTCCTCGTCCGGCGCCGTCACCATGACTGTCCTGATGCTCAGATCCCATGGTACCCATCTCCAAACAAGCGTTTCATACACCCATTTTAAACAAATGTTTAAGATGTCAACAGGCTTTCTTCGGATTCCCACGGCGATCGCAGACAAACGCACGCAAGTCTCTGGCATAAAACGAATTAGAGCGGCAGGCATTTTCTCGCAGCGGCGCGATTCGACCTCATGCTCCCTCAGACAACACTCTTGACCACAGGATGGAGCTTGGGAAGCTCGCGTCACAGGAGTCGCGGCGAGATTCCCGAAATTCTGCGAAAAACGGTTGACAGGGTGGGGTAGGACCCACTATAGTAGCGATTCTATAGCGTTCGGGGCCGTAGCTCAATTGGTTAGAGCATCGGACTGTCGATCCGAAGGTTGAGGGTTCGAGACCCTTCGGCCTCGTTCAAAACCGCGTTTTCGATACCGAGAACGCGGTTTCTGTTTGCGCCGGATTCTGTGGTTTTCCGCTCTCTGGCGCCCCATAAAGCGCCCCAGTCAATACCTCCACCAGAGGTGGAGGCTTGAAATGTGAACCACTCAAAGCGGATTGTTGTGAGCCGCCTGTGGCGGCGGTCAGCCAGCCTCTCGCCTCTGGTCCAGCCAGCAATCCTTCCTCTCGCATCCGCTTGATTCCCTTTTCGGCCGTGATCTCGCCGCCCCCTCCCCTGGGGCCACGACGCACCCATAGACCCAGAGGCACTCTCCCGCACCTGCTCGCCCTTCCCACCGTCCGGGCATCCTGCCCACAGTGTACCCTCATACGTGAGCCAGCGAATACGCACGATAAATCACGCGAGGCTTCACCCGGTTCCCAATTCGGCAGGCTCAAAGACGACTCCTGTATCTGTCAAACTCTGGGAGCCCCCCGGCAGAGCCGGGGGGTCACCTCTGTTACTTAGATTCCGCTGAAGAACTCCGGTTTGTAGAGGGTGGGGATTGTCTTTCCGGCGGATCGTTTACGTCGTGCGACTCCGGGGAGGAGGCGGCCTTGGGACCGTGCGACAGATCGTCCGCCGTTGCTCTCT
>JAGOLX010000104.1 GCA_017993835.1 Phycisphaerae bacterium | reverse complement strand
GATGACGTAGGATATTTTTCGCACATTGTTTTGGGACGTGAATGGAGTCCTTTCTCTGGTCGATGGTGGATAGGTCAAGACGAAACCATTCAGTCAGAGAAAGGACCTAATGATGCAGAACAGTACATCGGCCACAGCAGAGAAGAACTTGAGCAACATCATCAAGATCGACGAAGGGCAGATCCAGCAGCACCTGGGCGAGATGGTTCGCTCGACGGTGGAAGAAACGCTCAACACGATGCTCGACGTCGAAGCGGACCAGCTCTGTAACGCCCGGCGTTACGAGCACACCGAGGGCCGCACCGGCCAGCGGGCCGGACATTACAAACGCAAGCTGCACACCAAAGCCGGCGAAGTCGAGCTGAAGGTGCCGAAGCTGCGCCAGGCGAAGTTCGAGACGGCCATCATCGAGCGGTATAAACGTCGGGAATCCTCGGTGGAAGAGGCGCTGATGGAGATGTACCTGGCGGGCGTGTCGGTCCGCCGGGTCGAGGACATTACCGAGGCCCTGTGGGGCATGCGGGTCAGCGCCGGGACGGTCAGCGATCTGAACCAGAAGATGTACCAGCGGATCGAGACGTGGCGCAACCGCCCGATCACCGGGGTGTATCCCTATGTCTATATGGATGGGATCAGTCTCAAACGCACGTGGGGCGGCGAAGTCCGCAACGTGGCGGTGCTCGTGGCGATCGGCGTGGGCGAGGACGGGTATCGTGACATCCTGGGTGTGGCCGAGGGCTGCAAAGAGGACAAGGCCGGCTGGAGCAGTTTCCTGGCCTATCTGAAGAAACGCGGCCTGCAAAGCCCCGAGCTGATCATCTCGGACAAGTGCCTCGGCCTGATCGAATCGCTGGCCGAGTACTATCCCGACGCTCAGTGGCAGCGGTGCATGGTGCACTTTTATCGCAACGTTTTCTCGGTGGTGCCCAAGGGCAAGGTCAAGCAGGTCGCGGCGATGCTCAAGGCGATCCACGCCCAAGAAGACCGCCCGGCCGCCCAGGAGAAGGCCGAAGCGGTGGTGGCCAAGCTCAAAGCCCTGAAGCTGCCGGCGGCCGCCGCGTTGGTGCGTGAAGGGATCGGCGAGACGCTGACGTACTACGCCTTCCCCGACAAGCATCACCGCCAGATCCGCACGAACAATCCATTGGAACGGATCATGCGGGAGATCCGACGACGCAGCCGGGTGGTGGGCAGTTTCCCCGATGGCCAGAGCGCCTTGATGCTGGCGGCGGCGCGACTGAGGTACATCGCGGGCACGAAGTGGGGCACGCGGCGATACATGAACATGGACCGGTTGAAGGAGCTCAAACAAGAACGGCAAGAAGCAGCCCGAGTGAGTGCGTGAACGCCCGATAACTCGCGGCCCCCTATAGGGGGCAGGGGCAGGCAGACTGACCTCTATCCCTCGACCAGAGTGACGACTACCAGAAAATGTGCGAAACATCCTTTACACTACCCAATATCCTGCGAAATCAGCCGTTGCTGTCAACGCCAAGGGATCAAAATGCAGCCCCCCGGCACAATGACGGAACGACAAAAGGAACCGCCCCAAAACAAGAAAACCGGCGGCTCCGATACGGACCCGCCGGTTTATATATCTTCTCTATTCTCCGGCCGAGGCCGGTATTCAACCGCGTCTGGGCTGCGCCTTCAAGCCCGGATTACAGGGCCCTGCGCCGTCGCAGCCAGCCAACCAGACCCGCCCCGAGGCTGCCCAGCAGCACCGCACCCGGAGCCGGAATCGCCGCGAGTCGGACATCGTCAAAGAAGGCGTTCGCGTAGGTTCCGTCGTTGACCGTACCGCGAAGATCGACACGCCAGTAAGCAGCGCCTGAAAGGTCAGACAGTTCGACTGAGAACGGCTGCCACTCGAGATTCGCGGTGGTCAGAATACCGCTTGAAGCCGAGGCCAGCAACGTGTCAGTAACATCGTACACCGCAAGAATCGCCTCAGCGGTATCCGCGATCTGGCGGCCCTCTGTCTGCACCCAGCCGGTCAGTTGCAGCATGGAATCACCAAGACCAGCGGTGCCAATCTGATACATGCCGATGGTGGCTGCCGGATCACTCGCACTCGCACGAGCAGCGGACAAGGCATAGCTGAAGAAGAACTTGCCTTCGTACGGCAACACCGTGCCCGTCGATTGACTCTGGCTCGTAACGGCGCCGATCTGAGGATCGCTGGTCACCCAGCCCGTGAGGTCGCCGGCTTCCGCACCGCCATTGGTCAGAAGGCTTGGCCCCGCTGACGCGGAAGTCCCGACAAGCAATCCAATGACGCTGACACAAAGTACCAATGCTCTCTTCATTTCGACCACCCTCTCTGGGAACTCATCCCACTCCAAAACCTGCCTTTTGTGTTCTCCTCCTCACGCCTATCCCCCCGTCCCATCCTTGGATACACCTGCCAGACCCGCCAGGCAATGAACTCACTTGGAGTCGTTCCCGGCGACCCAGCATTGATACGTAGTATACGCTCTTGCCCTTACAAAGTCAAGGCTTTCTGCCTCCGCATGGGCGATGCACCCCCCTCCAGAGGCAGACAGAGCACCATAAACATATTAAAAAAAAGAACTTACATCAATATCGCATCCCAGCCGTTTCCTGTAAAAACTAGGGAATCTGAACAAAATACAGTATCTGTCTTGCGTGCCAACGATAAACAGGGGTACACAGGAAATTCAGATACATGGCGACCCTGAGTAATATGGGAAGATGCACTTGCCAAAGAACGTCTGGTGAATTGCCCCAGTTTCGCCAGCGGCTTGCGAAAAAGGAATCCGGGGGAGGGTCGAAGCCCATTGGCCGCAAATGCATGTAGAATCTCGCGATTGCCGCGCAGCATACCGCGAATCGTATTGGCCCGGCCACCGACCCGCATCCGCACCAGCGGGCGCTGAATGTACCCAACGTGAATTCGGTTCTTCTCGATCCATCGAAGCATCAACTCGAAATCCCGGCGATCCGGTACTGCGGATCGTAATAGCCGAACCGCTCGAACAACTCCCGACGACAGAAGAACGTCGGATGCGGCGGCACCCAGCCGACGCGGAAGGCCCCGGGCAGGTACGACCCCGCTTTCCAGTAGCGGACCACCTTCTCGCCATCGTTGCGGCGAACGTAGAGCAGATCGCCGTAGACGGCATCCAGCCCCTGCGATCGGATCGCGTCGGCCACATCGCAGAGGACCTGGTCGTCGGCGTAGACATCGTCGGCGTTGAGGCACCCGACGATCTCGCCGGTGGCCATCCGCAGCCCCTTGTTCATCGCATCGTAGATGCCCTCGTCCGGCTCTGTAGAAGATCAACCGCCCCTGTCTTGATATTAGAAGAGCGTGTAGATGTACGGCGCAGATATCTGCGCTGCACCGATCAACAAGCCCCCCAGAAGGATCAACAGAATGCCGACGCTCATCGCAAGTGATCCATTTACGAGGCCCATGCGAACGGTGTCGAAGATGAGTCTCAATGACCATTTCAGTAAGAGCACAGTACCATCCCTTCGGCCACTACATGGACTACTTCTGGGAAGCCCCTTGGCCCTCGACCCGCACCTTCACAGACTGCAGCAAGGCAGCCACCATGTCAGTCAAGTACAAACTCCTCTCGCCAATCGATCGCCTCATGCCACTTCGGCTGGTCTTTCTTCTCAAGAACACAATCCTCCAGGACAAGCGTGTCCATTCCGGTACGCATGAAGCACCTGTAGGCATCTTCCGGTGTGCAGACAATCGGTTCGCCTCGGACATTGAAACTCGTGTTGATGATGATTCCATAGCCCGTCAGTTCCTTGAAGTCCCGAAGGATCGCCCACATCTCAGGATTCCTGTCCTGATCCACAGTCTGGACTCTCCCGGAATAGTCCACGTGAGTGACGGCCGGGATATCAGATCGTGGCATATTGACCCATTCCTTCAGTGAACGTGAGTCGGAAGCGACGTCCTGACTCAGACACCGATCTTCTCGAATGTGGGCAACCAGCAACATGTAGGGTGATTCCCGCAAGACCTTGAAATAGTCGTGCACATCCTCAACCAGAACAGCCGGGGCAAAAGGTCGAAAACTCTCACGAAACTTGATTGCCAGATTCATATGCGACTGCATCTTCGGGCTTCGTGCATCTCCGATGATGGAACGATTGCAGAGAGCCCGAGGACCGAATTCCATCCGTCCCTTCAGCAACCCAATCACCTTCCCGTCGGCAATGGCCTTAGCGACGTACCGGTTGCGTGCATCGGGATGCATCTGGCGATACGGATAGCCGTTTGCATCAAGGAATTCCCTTACCTGTGCGGCAGTGAACGATGGGCCGAGAAATGCCCCTTTCATCGCGTCATTTCGACCATCAACGATGCGGGGCTGATTGAGGACATCATACCATACGAACAGTGCCGCACCCAGCGCGCCACCGGCATCGCCTGCTGCTGGCTGAATCCAAAGGTCATCGAACAGACCCGAGCGCAGCAGACCGCCGTTCGCTACACAATTCAGGGCTACTCCACCTGCCAGGCAGAGGTATCGTTTACCCGTGACGGTACGGGCATAGCGGGCCATCTTCAGCATGATCTCTTCTGTCACGACCTGGATGGATCTGGCAAGATCCATCTCTCGCTTGGTGATCTCTGTCTCCGCCCGCCGGGCCGGGCCACCAAAAAGGGCAGCGAACCGGTTATTCGTCATGGTCAGACCATCCAAATAACCGAAATACTCCAGGTTGAGGTGAAACGAACCATCCTCTCGAATGGTTACCAGGTGCTTCTTGATCTCGGCAACGTATACAGGTTCGCCGTAGGGAGCAAGCCCCATCAACTTGTATTCGCCCGAGTTGACTTTGAAGCCAATGAAGTAGGTGAATGCGCTGTAGAGCAAACCCAGGGAATGGGGAAACCTCTGCTCAAAAAGCAATTTGATCCGATTGCCTTCTCCCACCCCGACGGTGGTCGTAGCCCATTCACCCACGCCATCCACGGTAATGATAGCGGCTTCGTCGAAAGGCGACGGGAAGAACGCGCTGCCAGCATGCGATTGATGGTGCTCGGCGAAAAGAAACTGCCTGGGCGCTCGGTATCCTGCCTTGGTCAGATGTCTCTCGATCCGATATGGAATCCACGCCTTCTCCTTGAGCCACGAAGGAATGGCCAGCAGAAACGTCTTCAGACCGAAAGGCGCGACCCCCGTGTATGTGTCCAGCATGCGAACCATCTTTGCCAGCGGCTTGTCATAGAAGACGGCAATGTCGATGGCATCGCGTCCAACCTGCCCCGCATCGAGACAATACTGTATCGCATGAAAAGGAAGACGTGAATCGTGTTTGACTCTCGTGAATCGCTCTTCCTGCGCTGCGGCCACAATTTCCCCATCCCGGACAAGGCACGCAGCGCTGTCGTGGTAGAGGCCGCTAATTCCGAGTATGTTCATAGTCCCCCTCCTGACGTGACAACCATCACCAATCCACTCTTGCTCCAGGCCACGAAGGCCTTGCTCTGTCCGGAAACCACGTTCGCCAAGTACGCGGCATACACCTGATGCCCACGCCAATGAAGGTGGCATTCGTCGTGGTAGAGATCCACGATAGCGTTTGAAGGCTGGTCCGCTGCAAATCCAGCGGGAAAACCGACGTGGAAACTATCGGCAGCTAATGCCGCCGCAAGCCCCTCTACCCAGGCCCTTTCCTGCTCGGGAACCGTTGCCGACGTACCAGCGGCCCTGCTGGGAAGCACCTCAAAGAGCACCTCGCATCCAGCGTCACGCAGATGTCTGCCCAATTGAACATAGGCATCGACGCCGTGCTTGACCTGCACGCTCAGGATGTCTTCCGGCAGCGCGCCAATCAAACGCGTCTGATATCGCCAGATCAATTTGACGAACACTTCCTCCAGGGCCAGGCGAGGCGGGCGAGTCACGGAAAAATACGGGACCTGACGCAAACGCGACAAAGGCCGCGTCACGTCACCAATCGGAAGACAGACAATTGCCAGATCTGCGTCAAAGGTCCCAAACCGTTCAATGTAGCCGAGTTTGTGACAGGGCCCCCAGCCATTGACGCCCATGTTCCACACTTCGAGTCCTGCCTCGGGGAATTGCGCAGCAAGTCGTTTCTCGAGCAGCCTTGCGTATATCTCGTCCTGCCCCACGTAGGAGCCACCCCAGAGGGTTGAGTCACCCAGCATCAGAATCCGAAAGTGTCCATCGCGCTTGACTTCCGAATAGTCTGGTGCACGCATCCCGAACCTGTTGGTCTCCACCAGTGTGTTGGAGTATCTCTGAACGCTCTGATTTGGACCGGTGTAGTAGCCTATCACGGGATCATCGACATATAGAATGGGGTTTCCGAGCCCCAGCAGCCGGAGAGAGCCTTCGGCCAGCAAGAAGAGAACAATGCAGGCTCCGGCGTACGCAAGCTTGCGGGGCGAACGGACAACTCTGCGCTCCGGCGCAAACATGGAGGAAATGTACCTGTGTTTTCGAATGTTAGAATCGCATTCAAGCCAGAACGTATGGCGGTCACTGTCTCGCAAGTGTAGAGTGTCGATGCCTGTCGCACGCTTCCAGATCCGGACGACCGGGAGCACAAAGACAAGGATTGGCGTCAATAGGAAGGTAGCTGCAAGTCTCCCGGCAAGATGCCCAAGAGTCTGCAGAAACCGTTCCAGGGCTGCCGAGCCCTGAGGCCAGCAATACGAAAGAATGGAGAATCCCCCTGTGAGCAAGAGTACAAGCAGCGCCATTATGTTGTGGTGCAGGACGAGTAGTCCTGCGCAAATGCACAGGCCAATACCCGCTCTCAGAATAGCACGGCGTCCAGGCAAATGCGTCCGTCCGGGAACACTCCAAGAAAACCATTCAAAGCTTGTCATGGAATTGTCCTAGCAGTCCGTTGAAAAAGTCGCCGTGATGGACAGTTTTATCTGGATAGCGTGTATCGGACTTAGTATCGTGGGGTCATGGAGATCATGGAGGATGCCCCATGTCGATGAGCAAGCGCCGATGGGAACGTCAAAAACACTTGTGGATCAACGCGGCGGAGATTGTGACCCCGCCCGGCCATCCGTTCTACGAGCGTCTGAATCAGTTGCTGGATGCGCAGGGCTTTGACCGGTTTGTGGAAGAGCAGTGTGCCTCGTTTTACGCCGAGAGGCGGGGCCGTCCGAGCATTCCGCCAGGGGTGTACTTTCGCATGCTGCTGATCGGCTACTTCGAGGGGATCGACTCGGAGCGAGGGATTGCGTGGCGGTGTGCGGACTCGCTGGCGTTACGAGCGTTCCTGGGCTATGGGTTGAACCAGACGACGCCGGAGCATTCGAGTCTGTCAGTGATTCGCAGCCGGATCGATGTCGAGACGCACCG
>JAGOLX010000060.1 GCA_017993835.1 Phycisphaerae bacterium | reverse complement strand
TCGAGTTCGTTTCGGATTTCGATATTCGAATTTCGGATTTCCCGTCCTGTGGCCCGGCGTCATTTCTTTCGCGTGCTCTGGATGAACCACTCCTGCACGTTCTTGGCGAGGATCTGGACGTCGCGTTTGGCCATGATGTGTTCGAGGATCGTCGCGGGGACGTTGAGCTTCATCATGGCCTTCTGGACCCGCTCCCAGAGTTTCTTCTTCTTGGCGTCGCTGTCCGCGAGATAGAGTTCGCTGACCAGTTCCTGGAGCTTGGTCAGCATGATGGTGTCCAACTGGTTGTAGTACTGTGAGATGATCGCCTGCTGGTGCGGCGTGTAGTTCTGTTGTGCCATAAAGCGCCCTTTCGAGGAGGGGTCGTGGAGGCCGGACCTTCCGGCCTGTTCTCTCACGGGTCCCGACCCGCAATGGCCTGCTTGTATCGCGCGCGGGCTGACAAATCAAGGGGACCGCATATCGATGGGGGTTTTTGCTGGTCTTTGCGCAATCGAGGGCTATAATCTGCGAAAACACGAGCCGGGCGGGAGGCCCGGACTGCCGAGGAAATGATACTCGCCGATATGCAGTATGGAACGCTATTGATGGGTGTGCTGCTGTTGGCGTCCGGACTGACGGGCGCACGCGGCGAGGACCCGAAGGATCGGTTGTCCCAGGAGACCCCGGGGAGCGTTCCTGCTGCGCCGCGAGAAACGCGGTTGGACAGGCCGGCCGCGGGGTACACGGTCAGTATCAGCCCGATGACGGAGGTCACGCCGAAGGTCCAGAGCACATCCGAAGGCGACGTGGAGATCATCACCTTCAGCGGCAGATGGTACGTCTGGTGGCAGGAGCCGAACGACCAGGGCGAGTACAGGGACCCGATTGAATTGCAGGCGGATAACCTGGTCGTCTGGCGCGTCGCGACCGATGGCAAGCGCCCGGAGCGGGGGCCGACCGCGGTCCAGGAAAAGGGGGTGACCGCGATCTACGTGTCGGGCGACGTGCTCCTGACCCAGGGGCATCGCACGATCCGCGCCGAACAGTTGTACTACGACCTGCGAAACAAGAAGGCGCTGGCTCGCAAGGTGGTGATGAAGAGCTTCGATCCGTCGCGGAACGTGCCGATCTACGTGTGGGCGGGGGAGCTTCGCCAGGTCGGGGAAGACACGTTCGAGGCTGAGGACATCGCGCTGACGACGAGCGAGTTCTGGACGCCGCAAGTGTCGCTCCAGGCCGCCAAGATCCGCGTCGTGGACAGGCAACTGACGGCTGAACCGCAGGGAGTCTTCCCGGAGAGCCGCTTCGAGGTCCAACTGCGGGACGTCAAGCTCAAGGCTGGAAACACCACTCTGCTGGGCCTGCGCCGGGTGTACGGCGATCGGCAGATCTCGGAACTCCCGATCCGCAGCGTTCACGTGGGCCACAACAGCACTTATGGGACGTCGGTCGAGACGCGCTGGTGGTTGAGCCGGCTCCTGGGGTTGCGGCAGCCGGAGGGGACTGACGCCTCGATAGACGTCGACTACTATGGCGACCGCGGGATCGGCGGTGGCGTCGATCTCAGCTATGAGAGGGAGAACTACTTCGGCTCGGTGCTCGGCTACCTCATCGAAGATCAGGGCGAGGACCGTCTGAGCCGGACCCGCAAGGACATCGCGGTTCCCGAGGAGACGCGAGGCATCTTCCAGCTCCGCCACCGGCACTACCTGCCCTACAAGTGGCAGGTGACCGCGGAGATCGCCTACCTCTCGGACGAGAACTTCCTGGAGCAGTTTTACCGGTCGGAGTTCAACGTGGGCAAGGAGCAGGAAACGCTGCTCTATCTCAAGCGCATCCAGGACAACTGGGGGCTTTCGCTCCTCGGCAAGACCCGAATCAACGACTTCATGGACCAGGTGGAGGAGCTGCCGACGGCGGAGTACCACCTGATGAGCCAGTCCCTGCTCAATGACCGCCTGACGTTCTTCAGCGACAACCAGGTGAGCCGGTACCGGTATCGCTACGATCCGGACAACGCGATGAACGAGCCGGACGACTACTTCACGTTTACCGGGACCCGCAACGAGCTGGACCTGCCGCTGGCGGCGGGCGCGATGAAGATCGTGCCTTTTGTGGCCGGAACATTCGGGTATGAGGACGCTGCCGGCTTCCGATCCGATCTGGACGACGACGCCGTCGAGAACGAAGACGCCATCGGAATCGGCGAGGCGGGCATTCGCATGTCGATGCAGCCGTTCTGGTGTGTGTATCCGGACGTCGAGTCGCGTCTGTGGGATCTCCACCAGCTTCGGCACGTGATCCGGCCGAGCCTCACGGCGGTTACGTACGTCGAGAGCGACGTGGTGGCAGAACAGCGGGATACTCTGGATTTTGGGATCTCCCAGCGGTTTCAGACGAAACGGGGTCCTGCGGACCGCCGCCGGACGGTCGATTGGCTCGAATTGGACACCGATTTCGTCTGGGTGGCGGATTCGAGCGACGAGGAGGCCGGGCCGGACCGGATTCTCTGGAACGAGCCCTTCATTCCCCTGGTCAACCGGGACGGGCGCATGATCCCGCCGCTGGACCGCAGGAGCACCGGCCGGTTCGGGCCCCGGCAGAACTACGCCAGCACGGAGATGGTCCTGCGACTGACCGATACGACCAGCATTCTGAGCGATCTGTACTACGATATGCAGAACGGGATCGTGGAGCAGTTTGATGTGGGCTTCTCCCGCCTGTGCTGGCCGAATTTGACCTATTATGTGGGAAGCCGATACCTGCGAAATGTCGATAATACCCTGGGTGAGAAGGGATCGACCTCCCTGACCTTCGCCGCGACTTATGTGCTCGATCCCCGATACACCGTGGTTCTCGCGGAACAGTTCGACTTCGACTATGGCGTGAACGTGCGAACGGATGCAACACTCATCCGCAAGTACCACCGGATGAATCTGGCCCTGACGTTCAGTGTGGACGAATCGGTGGACGAGCAGAGCATCGTGCTCAGTCTGTGGCCCGAGGGGGTGGGCGAACTGGCGATTGGGCTGCGAAGATACATGGAGCTGGGGGCGTCGGACGTGTACTATTAGTCGGGATGGGCAAGGCGGGCAGACTGTAAACGGGACTGGACTCCGGAAGAGGTCTTGAGTATAAACAATGTTCCCGGTATCCTGTCGTGGAAGCCGAGGTCGCCAGGGTGGCGACAGAGTCGATGGTTTGATAAGGAGCAGATTATGCCGTTAGTCAGCACGAAAAAGATGTTCCAGATGGCGTACAAGAATGGGTATGCCGTCGGCGCCTTCAACGTCAACAACATGGAGATCACGCAGGGCATCGTCGAGGCAATCGCCCAGGAGAAGGCCCCCCTGATCCTGCAGATCTCCCGCGGCGCCCGCGAGTACGCCAAGAACAGCTACCTCAAGGCCATCATCAACGTGGCCGTTGCGGAGAACCCGGACATCCCGATTGCCATTCATCTCGATCATGGCGACACGTTCGAGACCTGCAAACAGTTCATCGATGACGGGTTCACCTCCGTGATGTACGACGGTTCCCATCTGCCTTTCGAAGAGAACATCGCGATCACCAAGAAGGTCGTGGAATATGCCCATCCTCGCGGCGTGGTCGTCGAGGCCGAGCTGGGCCAGTTGGGCGGGATCGAAGAGGATGTGGTCGGCGTCGATGACGTCGGCAAGCACATCGCCGATCCGGACCAGGCGGTCGAGTTCGTGAAGAAGAGCGGCTGCGACTCCCTGGCCATCGCCTGCGGAACGAGCCACGGCGCATACAAGTTCAAGACGGCGCCGAAGCTGGCGTTCGACGTGATCGAGAAGATCGGCAAGATGATGCCGGGCTACCCGCTCGTGATGCACGGGTCCAGCAGCGTGCTGCCGGAGTTTCGCGATCTGATCAACAAGTACGGCGGCAAGATGCCGGGCTCGATGGGCGTTCCCGAGGATATGATCACCAAGGCGTCGAAGATGGCCATCTGCAAGGTGAACATCGATACGGACCTGCGCATGGCGCTGACTGCCAAGATCCGTCAGGTCTTTGCCGAGAAACCCGGCGAGTTCGACCCGCGTAAGTACCTGGCCCCCGGTCGCGATGCGATTCGCGAGATGGTCCGCCACAAGCTCCACGTGCTCGGCTGTGCCGGCAAGGCCAAGGAGTGCCTGTAGGATTGATAGTTGATTATGGATGATTGAGGTCATTCATCATCAGTCATCCATAATCAATGTTGAAAGGAGCGGTTCGTTGGAGTCGCGCAGACCAAGCAGACCTGTTCTGAAGGGCAAGGGATTGACTATGGGTAGTCGAAGTGGCCGAGTGCTGTTCTACCTGCTGTTTTCCTGCGGCGCGGGCATCGTGCTTACGTCGTGGTTCGGCAGCTACAGTTGCTCGGCCCGCGCCGAGATGGCGGAAGTCGCGCGCGTCGCGTCCGCGAACAACGTGGCGTTGCCTGCTGCGTCCGAGGCGTCTGCGTCGGTCGATTCGGTCGTGGCCGCCTGTCGGTTGATCTATCAAGGGCAGTTCGACGAGGCCCGACGGCTCGCCGCGGAAGCGGAAGCCTCCGCGAAGCCCGGAGTTCAACAACTGGCCGGGATCATCGGTCGGTATAGTCAGATCGACGCCAGCCGCAGAGCAGCCCGAGAAGCGGCCTTCGAGAAACAACTGGCGGAACTGAATCGATTGAGGTCCTCCGGCGCGCTGGAAAGACCCGATCGGATCATCGCTGCCGAATGGGATGAAGGCCCCGCTGAAGGCGCCCAGGTCCGCGACGCCAACGAACCGAACGACCTCCCGGATGTCCTGGCGGTCATTGCCCGCGCGGAGGAATTCGCCAGCAGTCAGCAGAAGGCCGAGCTGCTTTCCGACCCATTCGTCCAGAGGGCCTTGCAGACCGCTGTGGACCGCAGCACGCTCCTGGAGGCCAAGGGCAAGTGGCTCGACGCCTACACGAGCTACTTCTACTGGCTTGGTGTGATCGATCCGAACAACAAAGGCTACACCGACTATGCGGAGGGCCTTCTGGATCGGGCCGCCATCGCGGTGTCGTTCCAGGATAGCCCATGTGAATCCCGCAAGGAACGGTATGAGGGCATCGAGAAGCGGATGCTGACGAGGGCCATGGATGTCCTAAGTCTCCACTACGTCAACGAGATCGACTACCCGCAGATGGCTCTGAAGGCGATCCGGCGATGCGACCTTCTGGCCGAGGTGCTCGCGGTTGAGTTCGCCCGCAAGAGCGACCCGAGCGACGCCAATTCCATGAAACCGCCTGAGCCGGACGAGGTGGCCGCATGGTCCGCTGCCCTGGCCGGACTTCGCCGGGAGGTCGAGACGGCCACGGGCAAGTTCTCCAAGGAGGATTTCCTCGCCATCCTGGACAAGGTGCTCGTCTTGAACGACAGCACGGTGGAGTTTCCTCAGCAGCCGCTGATCGCCCATTTCACGGAGGCCGCCCTGGCGACGCTCGATCCCTACACGGTGATCGAGTGGCCGCAGCAGGTGCCGGACTTCGAGAAGATGATGACGAACGAGTTCAGCGGGATCGGCATCGAGATCACCAAGCCCAAGGGGCTGTTGACCGTGGGCAGTCTGCTGCCGGACACGCCGGCCTATCGTGCCGGCCTCGATGCCGGCGACGTCATCGAGAAGGTCGACGGCATCCCCACCAAGGACATGAGCTTGAACTGTGCGGTCAAGAAGATCACCGGGCCCAAGGGCACCACGGTCAACCTGTCGGTTCGACGTCGGGGCGCGGAGGTCGCCGAGGAGATCACGATCACGCGGGACAAGATCGTGGTTCCCACCGTCCGAGGCTGGCAACGGGCGGCCGACGGGAACTGGCGATATCTGATCGATGAAACCGAGCGGATCGGCTATGTCCGACTCACCAGCTTCTCCGGCGAGACGGCCGCAGATTTCGAAGAGGTCCTCAAGACCCTGGAATCACAGGGACTGCGGGCCCTGATCCTGGACCTTCGTTTCAACACGGGTGGCCTCCTGGACAGCGCCGTGGACATCTGCGACAAATTCCTCAGCGAGGGGCTGATCGTTCGCACGCAGCCCAAGTCGGGCGTGATTCCCCAGTATGAATACGCCCACCGTCGCAAGACGCACCCGGATTATCCGCTGGTGATCCTGATCAACTCCACTTCGGCGAGCGCCTCGGAGATCGTGGCCGGCGCGCTGGGGGACGACAAGCATGAGCGGGCGGTTCTCGTCGGGACCCGGACCCACGGCAAGGGCAGCGTTCAGGGTATCACCCACTACCCTGGCGGCGGGGCGCAACTGAAGTACACCATGGCCTACTACCACCTGCCTTCGGGCCAGCGGGTCAAGAGCCGCGAAGAGGTCGAGAAGGAAGGACGCAAGGACTGGGGGGTCGGGCCCGATCTCAAGGTGGATCTCACCAGCGACGAACTGCGCGAGATGATCCTGGTCCAACGGGACAACGACGTGCTGGTGCAGGTGCGCCAGGAGAACGCGGACAAGACACCCGTCACCAAACGCACGGTAGAACAGACGCTTGCGGCGGACCCCCAGTTAGCCGTCGGGACGCTGATCGCCAGGACGAAGTTGATCGAAGTGGGCGCACAGGCCGCGAATTGAGGACTCTCGCATTCCTCGGGAGCACGAGTTTGACCAACCAAGCCGATACGGACAGGTTTGAACACCAGAGGCAGGAGAAGCTGTCTCAGATCAAAGCCATGGGAATTGACCCGTATGGGGGCCGGTATGACGACGTGGAGTCGGCCGCCTCGGTTCGGGCGCGATACCAGGAAGACACCGAGGGCCAGAAGGCCCGCTGCGCCGGGCGGATCGTGCTGCTGCGGGATATCGGCAAGCTGATCTTCATCACCCTGCGGGATCGCAGCGGCGCCATCCAAGTGGGGCTCAGCAAGAGCCTGCTGACGGAGCAGTGGCCGCTGGCAAAACTGCTGGACCTCGGGGATCTCATCGGCGCCAGCGGGCAGTTGGGCAAGACCAAGACGGGCGAGCTGACCATCTGGGTCGAGGAGGGCGGCCTGGCCTTCCTGAGCAAGTGCCTGTTCCAGCCTCCCGAGAAGTTCCACGGCCTGGCGGATGTGGACCAGCGATATCGCCAGCGATACGTGGACCTCTGGGCCAATCCGGAAGTCCTGGAGCGGTTCAAGAACCGCAGCGTGATCGTTGATACGATCCGGCGGTTCCTCACGTCTCGCGGCTTCCTCGAAGTCGAGACGCCCATGATGCAGTCGATCCCCGGCGGGGCGGCGGCGCGGCCGTTCATCACGCACCACAACGCTCTCGACATCGACCTGTACCTGAGAATCGCGCCGGAACTGTTTCTCAAGCGGCTCCTCGTCGGCGGCATGGAACGCGTCTTCGAGATCAATCGCAACTTCCGCAACGAAGGCCTGGACCGCCAGCACAATCCGGAATTCACGATGATCGAGGTCTATCAGGCCTACGGAAACTATCACGTGATGATGGACCTGACGGAGGAGCTGGTTTGTGCGTGCCTCGAAGCGGTCGGCGCCGGCACGAAGGTCCAGTTCGGCGAGCACTCGGTCGATTTCAGCCGGCCCTGGCGGCGGGCGAAATACGTCGATCTGCTCAAGGAATACAGCGGTTGCGACATCGACGACATCAAGGCCATCCGTGCCAAGGCCCGCGAGCTGAACATCGAAGACGCAGGGATGGACGATGCCGTCGTGGTCAACGAGGTGTTCGAGGCCACGGTGGAGCACCGCCTGATCGCGCCGACCTTTGTGATGGATTATCCGGCGGTCCTGTGCCCGCTGACCCGGCCCAGCAAGGCCGACCCGCGGTACGCCGAGCGGTTCGAGCTGTTCGTCGTCGGCATGGAGCTGGCCAACGCTTATACGGAATTGAACGATCCGGCGATCCAGTACGCCAACTTCCTCCACCAGCTCCGCGGCCAGGAGGATTCCATGGCGAAGATGGACGCCGATTTCGTGGACGCCCTCAAGTACGGCATGCCTCCCGCCGGTGGCCTGGGCATCGGGATCGACCGGCTCGTCATGGTGCTCACCGGGGCCACGACGATTCGCGATGTGATCCTGTTCCCGCTGTTGAAGCCCGCGCCGGCGGCGAACGGGTAGTTGCGCTTGCGGTGTTGCTGCCGCGGGCGCGCTGGGCAGCACCGAAGGATACGCTCCCGCGGCGTCCGGGCGTGCCACGCAACACGAGCCTTTTGTGCGGCGGTCGTGAACGCGCATGTTGAAACTATTCCTTTGGCTGAAGTACCTTCGCAAGCGGCGGATCATCCTCCTGAGCATCGCGGCCGTGGCGATGTCCGTCTCTCTGCTCATCGTCGTCGCCAGCCTGTTCACCGGATTCATTGCGGCGTTCGAGCAGAGCGCCGTCGAGATGCTCGGCGACGTGATGATGGTGGCGCCGCCGGACATGGCGTTTGCGAAGTACCCTGCACTACTGGAGCGATTGGAGCAGTCGGAGGTTGTCGAAGTGGCCTCGGCGACGTTGTCCGCGGAAGGCCTGTTGCACCTGGGCCAGGGCAACGTTCGACCGGTGAGCGTCTGGGGGATTCAGCCGGACCGCAGGGCGAGAGTCACCGGATTCAAGAAGACCCTGCTTCTCCAGGGGCAGGCCGAATCGGAGCCATCGTTCACCGTGCCTGATGCGCCGGACGAGATCGGCGGGTTCGTCGGAATCGGCGTGGTGGGCCGGCCCGATGAAGAAACCGACGAGTACGATCAGCAGGCCATTCTGAAAGACGCCGTCGGCCAGCAGGTTCGCGTGACGACCGGCGCCATGAGCTCGACCGCCGGGCCCGACCAGGCTCCCAAGAGGAGGATCATCTCCTTCCGCGTGGTTGACGTGGTCTACAGCGGAGTGCACGACGTGGACAGCGGCTTCGTCTTCCTCCCCATCAAGGCGCTCCAGGAAGAGCTGTATCCCGATCGGAAGGACGATCTGGCGACGAAGATCAACATCCGTCTCAAGCCGGGCGCAGATCCGTGGGATGCGGTGACGAAGATCCGGGAACTCTGGGGCGATTTTGTCGCGAAGGAGCTGGGCTGGAAGACGCTCGACATCATCGATACCGGCGTCTACACGGCCCAGCAGTTGCAGAGCCAGTATGTGGCCGAGATCAAGAAGCAGATGGGCGTATTGCTCGTGATCTTCGGCGTCGTGAGTTTCAGCGTCGTCGTGCTGGTCTTCTGCATCTTCTACATGATGGTCAAGCTCAAACAACGGGACGTCGCGGTCATCAAGAGCTGCGGCGCGTCGAGTTTCTCCGTGGTCTGGCTGTTCCTGGGTTTCGGGGTCTCCGTGGGCGTCGTGGGGTCGGGGATCGGGACCGTGCTCGGATACGCCATCACGCGGAACATCAACACCGTCGAAGGGTGGATCCGCGTTCTCTTTGGCTTGAAGCTCTGGAAGAGCAGCGTTTACATGTTCGACAAGATCCCCAACGAGGTGGACTGGGCCGGGGCGCTGCCCATCGTGGCACTGGCCGTTCTGGCGGCTGCCCTGGGAGCCCTGATCCCCGCCTTCGTTGCGGCCCGGACCCGGCCGGTCGAGGTGTTGCGATATGAATAGCGGAGTTCCCCAGATGGCTCTGAAGGAACGGTCTTGTACAAGCTGATCCTGACAATCCGGTATCTGGTGAAACGACGGATCACGCATTTCGCGATCGCGGCTGTCGCGCTGTGCGTCTTCATCGTGGTCGTGGTCATGACCGTGATGGCTGGCTTGGTCGGGGAGTTCAAGCAGAAGAACCACGACTTCGTCGGCGACTGCATCGTCGGGACCGATTCGCTGGTCGGGTTCCCGTACTACGACGAGTTCCTGGGTATCCTGGATCAGTCGGGGTTTGTCGCGGGGGCGTCGCCCGTCGTGCGGAACTACGCGTTGATGACGATCATCAACTACGGCAACAGACAGTTCGGCGTGGAGATCCTGGGGATCGATCCGGTTCTACACAGCCGGACGACGAGTTTTGCGCGGACCCTGCACTTTCGGGCGGACCAGCCGGAGAATGCATTCTCGCTGAGCGGCGACCCGAACGCCCTTGGCAGCGTCTGGGGTTCCGACGTGGTCAATCTGCAGGACGACTGGGGGCGGTACAAGTACGGCGTTCAGCCGCCGCTGCTGACCATCCGCCTGACGTGCTTCCCTCTCAACGCCAAGGGCGCCCCCGCCGGAGCGGGAAGCAACCCGGTGACGACCCAGGGATTCCGCTGCAGCGATTTCTCCCACTCGGGGATCGCCCGGGTGGACGGTTCGCTCGTGTACATCCCCCTCAAGCAGGCGCAGATGCTGTGCATGAACGAGGCGGGCAAACGGGTCAGCGCCATCTACATCCGGTTTCGGCCGGAAGTCGGCGTCTCCGAGGGCACGCGACGAGTGGCCGAACTCTGGAACCGGTTCAAACAGGACCGGGCCGGCACGCTCCACAGCGGGCTTCTGGACACCGTGACCGTGCAGGACTGGAAGAGATACCGACGGGCGTTCATCGCTCCCATGGAGAAAGAGCAGGCCTTGCTGAGCCTGATGTTCGTCCTGGTCGGGGTCACCACGGTCTTCATCGTCTTCGTGGTCTTCTACATGATTATCACCAACAAGAAAAAGGACATCGGGATTCTCAAGAGCGTGGGCGCGTCGAACGCGAGCGTTCTGTCGCTGTTCTGCGGGTTCGCCTTCAGCGTGGGACTGATCGGCTCGTCCGTGGGAACCCTCGTAGGGTGGCTCTTCCTGGCGGAGATCAATCGGATCGAGCAGTGGCTCTACGAGCATTTCGGGTGGCAGTTATGGGACCGCACGATCTACGCGATCGGCGACATCCCCAGTCGGATCGAGCCTCGCATCGTCGCGGTGATCGTAGCCAGCGCGATTGCGGCTTGCGTCGTGGGGGCCCTGGTCCCGAGCTACCTGGCCGCCCGGCTTCGCCCGGTGGAAACGCTCCATGCTCAACGGACGTAGGCTTGACGAGATCCCGGCGTTGCGATAAGGAATTCGATACTACGACACCAGCAGAGGGTCCATGAGCCAGTTGCCTGTGATTTTGAAAGCCGAGAGCATCCACAAGTCCTATCGCATGGGGGCGACGCGGGTCAACGTCCTGAAAGGGGCGGATCTGGCCGTGAAGGAAGGGGAATTCGTCGCCATCATCGGGGCCTCCGGCAGCGGCAAGAGCACGTTTCTCCACATCCTGGGCGGCCTGGACAGGCCCGATAAGGGCGTCATCCGCTTCAACGGACGCGATCTGAACCACGTCGGCGCTCGCGAGATGAACCAGTTCCGCAACGAGCGGGTCGGCTTCGTGTTTCAGTTCTACCACCTGTTGGACGAACTAAGTGTGTTGGAGAACGTTCTGTTGCCGGCCATGGTTTCCCGCAGCGTGGTGGGTTGGCTGACGGGCCGGCGGGCCGTTCGCAAGCGGGCCGAGGAGTTGCTCGACCAGTTGGGCCTGCGGGACCGCGCCGCGCACAAGCCGTACCAATTGTCGGGCGGCGAGCGACAGCGGGTCGCCATCGGCAGGGCCCTGATGAACCAGCCCAAGCTGCTGCTGGCGGACGAGCCGACAGGAAACCTTGACTCCGCAACAGGAAGTGGTATTCTAAATGTTTTCGAAACGCTCAACACAGCCGGCCAGACGATCGTCATGGTGACTCATGACGAGCGGATCGCCCGCAGGGCGCAGCGGACTGTCACGCTGGTGGACGGGCGGGCCAGGCAACGGGAGCATGAGGTGTGAGTATGGGTTTGAAGATCTGGCTCAATACAAGCCTGGTGGACGAAGCCGATGCCAAAATCTCGGTTTTCGATCACGGCGTGCTCTATGGAGATGGCGTCTTCGAAGGGATTCGGGTCTACAGTCGCAGGGTGTTCGAGCTCGATGCGCACATCAAGCGGCTCTATGAATCGGCGCTCGCCATCCGGCTGTCCATGCCCGTGACGAAAGAGGAGATGGTCGCCGCCATCGAGACGACCGTCAAGGCCAATGGGATCGTGGACGGGTACATCCGTTTGCTGGTCACCCGCGGGGTCGGGTCGCTGGGCCTGAACCCGTTCAACTGCGAGAAGAGCAGCGTGGTCATCATCGCCAGCAGCATCCAGCTCTATCCGGAAGAGCTGTACGAGAAGGGCATGAAGGTCATCAGCGCCACGACGGTTCGGAACCATCCACTGGCGATCCCGCCCCAGGTGAAGAGTCTGAACTACCTCAACAACATCCTGGCGAAGATCGAGGCGTTGGACTCGAATGTGCCGGAAGCCATCATGTACAATCACGAGGGCTACGTAGCTGAGGCGACCGGGGACAACGTCTTCATCGTCCGAAACGGCGTGGTCATCTCGCCGCCGGTGGAGGCCGGCAGTCTGGAGGGAGTCACACGCGCCGTCGTCATCCGTCTGGCCCGACGGGAGGGGCTGGAAGTCGTCGAGAAGAACCTCACCCGATGCGATCTGTACGTGTGTGAAGAGTTCTTCCTGACGGGAACCGCCGCCGAGGTCATCGGGGTGGTCGAGATCGACGGAAGGACCATCGGCGACGGCAAGCCGGGACCCATCACCCGACGACTGAGAGAGAAGTTCTTCGCATACGCCCATGGGAAGGGGCAATAGTGGACGGGGCTCTGCCGCATTCATGCACTCGCCCCTCACAAGCTATGGAATCGTCGATCAGCATGAGCGATAGGGAGAGTGCCCCGTGGCGGGGAATCCCCTCGTTTCGGCGGATCGACGAGGAGCTTGGGCAGGTGAGCGCACTGATCCGTCAGTCGCTGACGGCCCGCAATCCCGCAGGGGATCTGGCGGCCCTTCTCGGCCATCTCCATGCTCGCAGCGGCAAGCTGATTCGACCCGCCCTGGTCCTGCTGGCCGGCGCGTGTTTTGGGCCGCCGACGCCCGAGCATATCCGCGTGTCCGCCATGGTCGAGATGATCCACCACGCGACGCTCCTGCACGACGACGTGATCGACGACGGCCACATGCGCCGCGGGGTCCCGACGGTGAATCACCTCTGGGGCAACGAATCCGCGGTGCTCCTGGGCGACTTCATGCTCAGTCAGGTTTTCCGCATGGCGGCGGACCTCGACGCTTCCGCCGCGAGGATCGTCGCGCAGACCGCCATCCGGGTCTGCGAGGGGGAGTTGCGTCAGGTCGGACAACGAGGCAACTGGCAACTCGACGAGACACAGTACCTCGATATCATCACGGAGAAGAGCGCCTCGTTCTTCAGCGGCTGCTGTCGACTGGGGGCTCTGCTGGCCCACGCGGACGAGCGATCCGTGGAGTCTTTGAGTCGCTTCGGTCTGTTCGCGGGCATCGCGTTTCAAATCGCCGACGATCTTCTCGACATCACGGGCGACGAGATCCGCATGGGCAAGACGGGTCACAGTGATGTGGCCAAGGACAAACTCACGCTGGCCGTGATTCACCTGCTGCGAACCGTGGAGGAGCCGCGGAAGACCAAGGTGCGAACCCTGCTGGAGTCGCAGAGCGTCTCACGATGCGACTTGGCGGACATGCTGCGACACGCCGGCAGTCTGGAATACGCCCGGGAGCGGGCACAGGAGTACGTCGCCAAGGCGACGGAGGCTCTCGATACCGTGCCGGCGGGCGACGCTCGCGACGCCCTCGCCGAGACCGCCCGGTTCATGGCCGACCGGGCCGGGTGATCCTCTCGGCAACGACCGCCCGTGGACAGCCGGACCACGCCGGTTCTCTATTGCCCGAAAGTGTCCGGAATGAACGTGGTTCCGATGCCGACGAGCCAGGAGTCCCCGGTGATTTGCCCCTCGATGCTCAGGTTCCACTGGTTCGCGAATCCCCAGTTAGCGCCGAAGTGCGCGCCGAGTTGAGAGGATTCCTCTATGTCCGCGCAAGACTTGAAGTAGCCAATGCCCTCGTCGTCCAGGATGATCTGTCCCTCCAGGTCGAGGTCGCCCTCGATGTACTGGAGGAAGGGCCCGGCCCAGAACGTCCAGGTGTCGATCTGGCAGGCGACGGTCAGAGCGACCTGGGTCTGCCAGTACTTGATCTGGGCGTCTCCCGCCACGGCGCCCTCGACCGCGTCGGCAGGGTCGCCATACGCAAAGTCGCTATCGCCAGGGTCGAACCAGGTCACCTGGACCAGCCCGCCGAAGGTCCAGGGGCCGGACCGAGCGAACGTGGCCCGGGTCCCCACGCCCCAGGCGAGTCCCATGTCCCCGTCGAAGGCGAATCGGTCCTCGCCGGAAGCACTGGTCTGTGGGTGGAGGATCACGTCATCCGCTCCGTCCGCAACTCCTGCCCGCACGAAGATGTTCCAGTTGTCGCATAGGCCGTAACCGAACGTGGCGAAGACCATGTTGGTCTCGAAGTCCTCGACATCGAGCGATTGGGCGTAGGCATAGGTGGATGGGCCTAGCTCGTAGGTCTCGGTGGTTGTGCCGAATGCCTCCATGTCCGACTGCTCGAAGGCGAATTCGCCGCCCAGGGACCATTGTCTCTCCGCGAGAGTGGCGATCGAGAGTCCCATCGGGGCGCCGGCGGAGACGACCGAGACACACAGGGTCAGCGTCAGGAACGCCGTGGTTGTGAAGTTCCCTACGTTCTTCATTGCCCGCTCCTTTCTCCGCAAGCCACTGGCTTGGGATTGATGTCCCGACGCGCCGGATGGAGTTCCTATCTCCGGCTTGTTTCCTGCGTCCTTCCACCGTCGGCACTATACCTGCGGACCCCGGACCCGTCAAGCAGGGTGTTCGTCGAAGCAGAAGAAGCTGCGAATCCTCGCGAATTCGCAGCTTCGTCTTGTCCAACATGCCTCGGGAGGATCCGAAGCGATGGGTTTCGTTCCAATCTAGTTCAACTTGATACACAGGCCGGCGGAGATCGCGTGTCCGTCGTCCAGAATGTCGCCGATGTCGCCGGACCACAGGCGGTACTGGTACTCGACAATGGCTTCGAGCTTCTTGTCCAGTTGATATCGCAGACCGACGACCGGCCCCCAGAGGATGCCGTTCTCGGTACCGCTTTCCGTCTCCGTGGGGAACATGGCTGCGTACTCGGGTGCTGCGGATACCTCTACATCGATGTCCGCTGTGGCCCAGAGGACCTGCGCTCCGACGTAGGGCACCAGCTTCTTGGCGGGCAAGAAGTGCCATCGGACCCGCCCACCGATGCCGTACATATCCATATCCACGTCGAAGTCGACTTCCGCGGCGGGGGCCTCCGACTCCACCTCGATTTCGAACGTCTCCGCGTCGCCATCCATCTGTGTGTAGAAACCGCAGACGGCAATCTGGAAATTCCTGCTGGTGAAGAGGCCCACGCTGGCTCCGACGAACCACGAGTCCAGATCCGCTCCGGTGGCCCCCGACAGGACTTCGCTGAAGTCGATCACGGGGTCGCTGCTGTCGATGTCTCCTTCCTGCGCGCTCTCCATGAGCCAACCGCCCTGGATTTCGATCTCGACGTCGCCCTTCCTGACCGAGGCATTCGTCCCGCTCGCCAGGGCCAGACAGGTCGCCAAAAGCAGCATCAAAGTACGTCCCATATCCATTCCTTTCATGGTGTTTCTCACTCGGGCTCTGCGCCGACGATCGTCGGCGGCCCACCGACTCTGCCGCCCGGAGGCGCCCGGGCGTCATCCGTTTATCGGCTGCTTCGCCGGTTTTCTTCAGCAGGAAATGATCTTACTGGAACTGATGGACCAGGCCGAGGAACAGGGCATGGCCGTCATCGAGGATATCGTTCAGATCGCCGGCCCACACATGGTACTGGTACTCGGCGAAGAAGTCGTTGTTCTTGGTCAGCTCATACCGCAGGCCGGCCACAGGCCCCCAGAGCATGCCGTCCACCTTCTCGTCCAAGAGATCCATCTCCGCGAAGGTATCCGCGGTGTCACCCTCGCCAATCGTGCCGCTGATCGTGGCCTGGACGTCCGCGGTGGCCCAGAAGACCTGGACGCCCACGTAGGGCACCCACGGATTCGTCGGCACGAAGTGGTACTTGCCCTTCACCCCGATGCCGTAGATGCTGATGTCCATGTCGATATCGGCGGACCCGTACAGTCCGCTCTCGTATCCTTCGTAGTCGTAGGGGATAGAGGACGCCTGCGTTTCAGTCCACATCCCGAAGGCGCCGACGCTGGCCTGGACGTTCTCGGAGAAGAAGTACCCAAGCGAACCCGACACGAACCAGGCGTCGAAGCCGACGCCGTCACTGGCCGCATTCTGGGTGGTGAAGCCGCCGAGGAAGTCGAGCTCGACATCCCCTTTGCTGACCGCACCGTTTGCACCGCCGGCAAAAGCCAGGCAGACTACCAAGCATAGCACGAAGCTGCGTCTCATACCTGTTTCCTTTCAAGGCGTTTTCCACTCACGGTCTCTTTACAGCAGTCTCATCGCACGGATCACGACGTCTCCATGCGCGTGCTCCGGCGTGATCCCCTTATCGGCCGTTTCGCCTTGTCTCTTGACAGGGAGACGATACGCCCATGCGGGAATCCGAAGAGACCGATAATCGTGGCCGGCGGCGCAAAAAAAAACGTTGCGAGTTCCTTGGAGAACCCACAACGTCCTTTTCTGTTGCTCTGCAAGAGCTATGTGTAGCTCAAGGGTCTCGGTCCAGAGACCTCGAATCCTACTTGAACTGGTGGATAATGCCCAGGTAGACTGCGTGCGTCTCATCCCAAGAATCGTCGTAGTCACCGGCATACAGCGTGAACTGATACTCCGCGAAGAAATCGTTGTTCTCGTTCAGTTCGAAGCGAAGACCGGCCAGCGGCCCATACCAGATCCCTTCGTCGGTCCCGTCGCCTGCGTTGGTGCCGTCGTAGTCAGTCTTGTCCCAGCCGTAGCCGATCCGGGCGCCGATGTACGGTACGCACTGATTCGTGGGCATGAAATGGTACTTGCCAGACACACCGAAGCGGTAGTACGTGGTCTCGGAACCGCCGTCACTGCTCCCGGCCGGCTCGTCATCCCACCAACCCACTCCGGCCAAAACGCCGGCCTGGAAGTTGTCGGTCAGGAAGTAACCCAGGCCGATCTCACCATAGATGTCCGTGGAATTCCCATTAGTCCCGGCGCCGTTGTCCGACACGATACCGGCATTGAGGCTCACCTCTGTGTCACCTTGTTGCACCGAGGCGCTCGCCACGCCGGCCAGCACCAGACTCGCCACCGCCAAAACCGTCAAACCGCGTTTCATAAGTACTCCCCTTTCAAATCTGTGTCACTCACACTGGTTTACGAGTTGCCAACCACATCTGCACCTGCTCCGATAAGAACAGGAACACACTCTATCGCATGGCCGATCCCTGGCTCTGGCTCTCATATCCTTCGGCCTCCGTACTGCGTATGTACCCCCATACGCAATGCGTTTACGTTCGTAGCAGTGTACAGAATCGCGTCGGGGAGTCAATGGCAAACATCGCTTTTTTTCGTGTTTCCTGCGGGTGTGACGGGTGTGTGTGGCGCGGCAAAGAGGGGGATATGGTGTGATGTGACAGGGGTTTCCTATTGTAACGGCGGGACGCGACGCGCGACGGGTAGATACACGAGATTTCGAGTATACAAAGTCTTGTATACCGCAGTCGCAGAATCTGGACTCGCCCCGGCGCCCGTGCGCGATCACGTGGCGTCGGCCGCCCGCGGTGTCTGCCTCGGGCAGCCGTTCCCGCCGGCCCGTCCCGAGGCCCGCGCAAATAGCTTCGACGCCGTGTGCGGCGGACCCTATAATGAACCCGATGCACGACCGTCGCAACGATGGAATGTTGTTCGAGGCTCAGGAAAAGGCCAACCTGGGGGCGGCCGCCCCTCTGGCCTCCCGAATGCGCCCGAGGACCCTCGACGAATTTGTGGGCCAGCGGCACTTCCTGGGACCGGGGAAGCTGCTCACGCGGATGCTTCAGGCCGACCGGCTGAGCAGCGTGCTGTTCTACGGCCCGCCGGGAGTGGGCAAGACCTCGCTGGCCATGGTCATCGCCAACCAGACCAAGGCGAAATTCCACTACCTCAGTGCCCCCGCGGCGAGCGTCAAGGACATTCGCGACGTGATCGGTGAGGCCAAGAACAGGCTGGCCGCCGCCCGGGCCAAGACCATCCTGTTCATCGACGAGATCCATCGGTTCAACCGCGCCCAGCAGGACGTCCTGCTCAACGACGTCGAGTCCGGCGTTATCACGCTCATCGGCGCGACGACGGAGAATCCCTACTTCTCCATTAACGGTCCTTTGATTTCCCGCAGCACGGTGTTCCGGTTCGAGCCGGTGGCCTGCGAGGATATCCTGGCGTTGCTCCGACGGGCCGTGAAGGATCCCGAGCGGGGTTTCGGCAAGTTCCATGTGCAGGCGGACGAGCAGGCGTTGAGCTTCCTGGCGGAGATGTCCGAGGGAGACGTCCGCAAGGCGCTGACCGCCCTGGAAGTGGGGGTGCTCTCCCAGATGAGCCAGTCCGGCGGACAGGGCGTGAAATTTCATTTGGAAGCGGCGAAAGAGTCGATACAACAGAAGGCCATCCTTTACGACGGGACGGGTGATACGCATTACGATCTCGCCAGCGCTTTGCAGAAGAGCATGAGAGGTTCGGACCCGGATGCAACCGTCTATTGGCTGGCCCGGATGCTGGCCGGGGGCGAGGATACGCGTTTCATCGCCCGCCGGATTGCCATCTGTGCGGCCGAGGATGTCGGCAACGCCGATCCGATGGCGACCGTGCTGGCTGCGGCGGCCGTCCAGATCTCGGAGTTCGTCGGGCTGCCGGAGGCCCAGTTGGCCCTGGCCCAGGCCGCGATCTACGTCGCCTGCGCCCCGAAGTCCAACGCCAGTGCAACGGCGATCTGGAATGCCGCCGCCGATGTCAGAAATGAACCGGTGCGGGCCGTGCCCCCGCATTTGAAGGATGCCCACTACGTGGCCGCGAAGAAGGCCGGATTCGGAGCGGACTACAAGTATCCGCACAATTACACGGGCGGTTTCGTCCCACAGGAGTACCTGCCCGGGCCGCCCAAGACGTACTATGTTCCCAAGGACGCAGGACATGAGAAAAACGTCCTGCTTCATTTACAAAGGCTGCGAAGCTTGATATCTAATGGACGAGTGCCTGAAACTACGAATGTCCATGAAGACCAGAGACAAGCCCATGGAGAAGGTTGAGCTGCGTCGCGAAATGCGTAATCGGCTGCTGGCCATATCGCCGGAGCAGCGGAAGGAGAAGAGCCGAAAGGCGTGCCACAATCTGATCGCCACGCAGCAGTATCAGAATGCATCGATCATCATGATGTACCTGTCGCTCCCGCACGAAGTGGACACGTCCGAAGCCATTCTGCACGCCTGGCAGCTCGGCAAGACGGTGGCCGTGCCCAAGATCTCCTGGCAGCAGCGGCACATGATTCCCGTGCAGATCAACTCGCTCGATACGGGCTTCTCCACCGGGACGTGGGGACTTCGCAACCCGGTCACTGGCGTGCCGATCCCATTCGGCCAGATCGACCTGGTGGTGGCGCCCGCGTTGGGCTTCGACCGCATGGGCAACCGGCTGGGTCGCGGCGGGTCGTTCTACGACCGGTTCTTCGCGAACCGGGAGTTGACTGCGTGCCGGTGCGGATTGGCGTTTGCAGAACAGATATTGGATTTGATTCCCACGACGGACAGCGATGAGCCTGTGGAGTTCCTGGTCACGGACGAGGAGGTGGTTCATTGCGACGGACGGAAAGGAGCATAGGATGGCTCGGTTTCTCTCGAATTTCACGGTTCCCCGACACGGCTGGAAGGGCGGCGGCCTCTACTTGGTTGTAGCGGTCGTTCTCTTTGCGGCGGTGGTCTTTGTGTTGTTCCGCGGGCGTTCCGGCGGCCCGCAGGAGGCGACTGCTGGCGGGATAACGCCCGAGACGGAAACGCAGGCAACCGGCCAGCCCGATTCAGCAGCCCCGGCGGCCCAACCGGCCGCGGACGTCGTTGCTGCCTCCGAGCCGGCGGTGACTCCCGAGGCTACGCCGACCCCCTTGGCCCAGACGCAGTCCGAGCCCCTGCTGGCGGCGCAGTTGCCGATCCAACCGGCCGATGCACCTAATCCGCAGACCCAGGGCGCTATCTCCGAAGCTCTCTCGCTGCTCCAGACGCAGCCCAGCCAGGTCATCGACGTCCGCAACCGCCTGAACAAGGTGCTGTCGATGCCGTTGAACGCCCAGCAGCACGAGACGGTCAAGAGCGAAATGGCCAAGCTGGCAGACAAGTGGCTCTGGGGTCCCGCGACGTTCTCGGGCGATACGCTCTGCGACACCTACATGGTCCGTTCCGGCGATTCCCTGGACGTCATTGGCCGGCGCCTCAAGGTGCCCTACGAGATCCTGATGCAGATCAACAACATCCCTCGCCCCCAGGCTTTGCAGGCGGGCAAGGCCCTCAAGGTCGTCAAGGGTCCGTTCCACGTGAAGGTCAACCGTTCCACGTTCACCCTGGATCTGTATCTGCAAGACACCTACGTACGCAGCTTCAAGGTCGGGCTCGGCAAGCCGGGCTATGAAACGCCCACCGGCCTGTGGCGCGTCAAGGACGGCGGCAAGCTCATTGCCCCCGATTGGACCGACCCCGACAATCCCGGGCACATCTACAAGGCCACCGATCCGGACTACCCCCTGGGCTCGCGGTGGATCGCGCTGGACGGTATCGAAGGCAATGCCAAGGGCCGGACCGGGTTCGCCATCCACGGAACGAAGGACCCGGACCAGATCGGCTCCGCCGGCTCTCGCGGCTGCATCCGCATGTACAACGGCGAGGTCGTCCTGATGTACAACCTGCTCGTCCCGGTCTACTCCCAGGTCGAGGTTTCGGATTGACCGTCAGGCGGATTCCTTGCGGATTTGGCGGGCGGCGGCCAGACTCGCTTTGCCCTCGACGATGTCCCGCGTGATGACGTAGCTGCCCGGCTTGGGCTCCTCGGGCAACTGGTACATCAGGTCCATCATCAACTCCTCGGTGATCGCGCGGAGGGCGCGGGCGCCGGTGTCCCGCTTGATGGCCTTTCTCGCGAGGGCCCGCAGGGCGTCGTCGGTGAACTCCAGCTCCGCGTTGTCCATCTCGAAGAACCGCTGATACTGTTTGCACAGAGCATTCTTCGGCTTGGTCAGGATGTCCACCAGGGCATCGACGTCGAGTGCCCCGAGCGCCGCGATGACCGGGAGCCGGCCCACCATCTCGGGGATCATGCCGAACTCGATGATGTCCTCCGGGATCGCCTGATCCAGGACGTCGGTGAGATCGGCTTGGTCATCGACCTTGCCTGCGATCTCCGACTCGAAGCCGATCATCTTGCGTCCGAGCCGCTTGCGGACGATGTTGTCGAGCCCGACGAAGGTCCCGCCGCAGATGAACAGGATGTTCGTCGTGTCCATCTGGATGTAGGACTGCTCGGGGTGCTTTCGGCCGCCCTGCGGCGGAATGTTCGAAACCGTCCCCTCGAGCATCTTGAGCAGCGCCTGCTGCACGCCCTCGCCCGAGACGTCGCGCGTGATGGAGATGTTCTGATTGGTCTTGCCGATCTTGTCGATCTCGTCGATGTAGACGATGCCTCGCTGGGCGGCTTCCAGGTCGAAGTCCGCGTTCTGCAGCAGCCGGAGCAGGAAGTTCTCCACGTCCTCGCCGACGTAGCCCGCTTCGGTGACCGTCGTCGCGTCGCAGATGGCAAAGGGGACATCCAGCTTGCGGGCCAGGGTCCGCGCCAGCAGGGTCTTGCCGCTGCCGGTCGGCCCGATGAGCAGGACGTTGGACTTGTCGATCTCGACGTCGCTGTCGCCGATGTCACTGTGGAGCAGTCGCTTGTAGTGGTTGTGTACCGCCACGGAGAGGTACTTCTTGGCCTTGTTCTGGCCGATCACGTACTGATCGAGATACTCCTTGATCTCTCGCGGTTTGGGCGTTGTGCCGACGGTCGTCCGTCGTCCGTCCATCTGCCGGCGGTTCTGCTTGATGATGTTGTGGCACAGCTCGACGCATTCCGGACAGATGAATACATCATCCGGCCCCTCGATCAGGGTGTCCGCCTGATTGCCCGAGCGGCCGCAGAAGCTGCAGATGGCCTTGGATTTCCGCGTGTTCGACTGTTTGGTCATCCTTGTTCTCTCATTCTCAAACCGATCATGGATACGTAATTGGGTGGATTGTAGCCGATGCGCCCGCGCGGAGCAAGGTTTTTCAGGACCCGCAGGACGCGTGTCTACCGACGTTTCTCGGTATCAGAGCCTCACCGCTCACTTGATGTCTTGTCCGTCGGCAAATTCGAAATCCGAAGCACGAAGTTCGAAACAAACTCAGAGCACGAAATCCCAATGACGGAAACGCTGCCGCATGGTCGGCGGGTCCCCGTTTTGAATTTCGGATTTCGGTCATTCGAGCTTGTTTCGAGTTTCGGCATTCGTGCTTCGGGTTTGCGTTGGGGCTGCTATCTTGATGCCGGTTCCCTCCCACAGACAAGGCGCCCATGGCGGATCAGTTCTTCTCGCCAGGAGCATTCCGTTATGTGTGGCTGCGTGCGTAGTCCGCGCCCCCGCGGAGGGCCTGGGCGTTCACGGGAATGGTCTTGTGGTGGCGCTGGGCGAGCACGTCGGGCAGCGCCTCGGCCGCCTGCTCGGGACTGAGGTGGCCTCGCTTGCCGAGGTAGGCGCCGAGCATGACCATGTTGGCGCTCTTGATGGAGCCCGCTTCGAGTGCGATCTCCTCGGCCGGGATGCCGATGACCTGTACGCCGTCGGGGACCGAATGCACGTTCTGGATCAGCGAGCTGTTGAAAACGAGCAGGCCGCCGGAATACAGTCGCGGCGCGAACTTGCTCAGCGACGCCTTGTTGCAGATCACCAGCGAGTTCGGGGCATTGACCATCGGGCAGGCAATCGGCCGGTTCGAGACGACCACCATGCAATTGGCGGTCCCGCCGCGAACCTCGGCCCCATACGAGGCCATGTAGCTCACTTCCAGGCCGGCGCGCATCGCGGTCTGCGCCAGCAGCTTGCCCACCAGCAAGATCCCCTGGCCGCCGAAACCGGCCAGGACCATTTCCTCATAGAGATAGCCTGCTGCCATTGTCTTTGAACCGATCGATGATTGTCTATCGTCCATTCTTCATGTTTGATGTTTGATTGTTGATTTCTGATTTTGGTCGCCGCATCGCCTGTTCCGCCAATCAACAATCACACATGCGAAATCAACAATTCTCTATCCCTTGAGCCGGCCGATGGGGAAGGTCTTGCTCATGTGGTCTTCGATCCACTTCATCGCGTCGCTCGGCGACATTCGCCAGTACGTTGGGCAGGGCGACAGGATCTCCACGAGCGACAGGCCGGGGGCGTCCTGCATTTGCAGCTCGAAGGCGTGCTTGATCGCGGCCTTCGCCTGCTGGATTCGGGGAACGCTGCTCAACGCACACCGCTCCACGTACACCGCGCCGGGCAGCAGCGCGAGGATCTCGCTCATTTGCAGCGGGTAGCCCTGGCCGTTGGATTGTCGCCCGCCGGGAGTTGTCGCCGTGACCTGCCCCAGCATCGTGGTAGGGGCCATCTGGCCGCCCGTCATGCCGAAGACCGCATTGTTGATGAAGACCACGGTGAGCTGCTCCGCCCGATGGGCCGCGTGGATGATCTCCGCGGTCCCGATGGCCGCCAGGTCGCCGTCGCCCTGGTAGGAGAAGACGATCTTGTCCGGGTTCGTGCGTTTCATCCCGGTGGCGACCGCGGGGGCACGACCGTGGGCGACCTCGATCATGTCCACGTCGAGGTAGTTGTACATCAGCACGGCGCAGCCGACCGGCGCGATGCCGATCGTGCGCCCCTGAATGCCCAACTCGTCGATCACCTCTGCGACGAGGCGGTGGGCGATGCCATGTCCGCAGCCGGGACAATAGTGGGTCACGCAGTTCTTCAGGACGCTTGTCCGTTTGAATACGGTCTTCATTCTGTTCTTCGCCATCACTTCCATGATCGAGCCACTCCCAGCGCCGCGGCGCGCCCTATGGACGCGCACTGTGGATGGTCAATTGCCTGATCTTCTCCAGGACCTCATCGACCGCGGGAATGCCGCCGCCGGGCCGGCCGTGGAACAGGACCGGGGCCTTGCCGGCCACCGCGAGTTTCACGTCGTCCACCATCTGGCCGGCGCTCATTTCAATCGTCAGGAAGATCGGGAACGGCCCGGCGTGGCCGTCCTGACTCGGATTTGCCGCTCGACTGATCTGCTCCGACGGGAACGGCCAGAGCGTGATCGGGCGGATCATGCCGACGGGAATGCCCTCGTCGCGGGCCTGGTCCACCGCCGCCCGCGCGATCCTCGCGACGATCCCGTAGGCGACCACGATGATCTCCGCATCGCCCACGCGGTACTCTTCGCAGAGGACTTCCTTCTCCTGGATCTGTCGGTATCGGGCCTGGAGCTTGTTGTTCAGGGCTTCGAGCACGCCCTCGCCCAGCCAGAGCGAGCGGACGATGTTCTGCGGCCTGCCCTTGGCGCCCGTCAGAGCCCAATCTTTCGGCGGGAGCTTGCGCCGAGGCTTCGGCTCCAGCACGACCGGCTCCATCATCTGCCCGAGAATGCCGTCCGCGAGGATCATCACGGTGATGCAGTACTGGTCCGCCAGATCGAAGGCCAAGGGCATGCAATCGGCCATTTCCTGAACGGTGGCGGGCCCGAGGACGATGGCTCGGTAGTCGCCATGGCCGCCGCCGCGGGTGGCCTGGAAGTAGTCCGCCTGGGAGGGCGAGATATTCCCGAGTCCAGGACCGCCTCGCATGATGTTGACAACGACCGCGGGCAGTTCCGCGCCCGCCATATAGCTCAGACCCTCCTGCATCAGGCTGACGCCTGGGCTGGAGGAGCTGGTCATCGCCCGTTTTCCCGTCGCGGAGGCGCCGAAGACCATGTTGATGGCCGCCAACTCGCTCTCGCTCTGAATGAAGACCCGGCCCTCTTCGGCCATCCTCCGGGCCATGTACGCGGAGATCTCATTCTGCGGCGTGATGGGATAGCCGAAGTAGGCGTCGCAGCCGGCGATAATCGCCGCTTCCGCCAGGGCCTCATTGCCGCACATCAGAATCCGTTCGCTCACCGCTTCTCCTTGACCATGTCTATCGCGTCTGTTCTCTGGGAGGCTCCCTCGCTTCGGGTGCGGCCGGCCTCCTCTCGTTGGACCTCGATGACGCCTTCCGGGCAGACGATCGCGCATCGGCAACACGCGGTGCAGCCGGCGTCGTTCACCTGAGCCGGAAAGTAGCCGCTCCCGTTCGATTCCTTGGAGAACTCGATATTGTGTTTTGGGCAGACCGTGATGCACAGGCCGCAACCTTTGCATCGCTCTGCATCGATGATGATCTTCCCTGCCATTTCCTACGTCCCTGGCATTCTTAAGCATTCTCGCTCGCCCGGACGACCCAACGTAACGGGCATCACCCCTCCCCCAACACGCCGGATATGCTAACGCGCCCCTGGTCGCTGTGTAAAGCACAAAACCTTGTGACTGCCGGCGAAGGTCGGTGTGCAGATCTTGTGCTTGAGACTTGTCGCAAGTGCCGGTGCGGACGTATATTATGTCGCATGGAGAGCCGAATGTTCGATTTGACCGGCCGGACGGCCTTGGTTACGGGGGCTGGCCGGGGGATTGGGCTGGCCTTGGCCAATGGACTGGCCGAGCAGGGGGCGGGTGTCGTCCTGGTCGCCCGGACCGAGAGCCAGCTTCTTTCGGCGAGACAGTCTATCGAGACGCGGACCGGGCGGAAGGTGCGGGCCTTCCCTTTCGATCTGGCCGATCTGGGGGGGATTGAGTCCCTGTTCAATCGCATTGTCGCAGCGGCCGGGGCGATCGATATCCTTGTGAACTGCGCGGGAACCACTGTGCGGGGGCCTGCCGAGGAGATGCTGCTGGAGGATTTCAGCCGGGTGATGGAAGTGAACCTGACGTCGGCGTTGCTCCTGTCCCAGGCGTTCTGCCGGCATCGACGTGCGCTGGGCAAGGGCGGCCGGATCGTCAACATCGGTTCGCTGGCCTGCCATGCGGCCCGACCGACCATCGCGGCGTACACGTGCAGCAAGATGGGCCTGCTCGGTCTGACGAAGACCCTGGCGGTCGAGTGGGCCAAGTACGGCATTAACGTGAACGCCATCGGGCCGGGCTACATCGCGACCGAGTTGACCGCGGCTTTGCAGGCGGATGCCGAGTTCAGTCGGTGGGTACTGTCGAAGACGCCGCTGGGTCGCTGGGGTCGGCCGGAAGATCTCGTCGGCGTCGCAGTCCTGCTCGCTTCCTCGGCGGGGGACTTCATCACGGGACAGATCTTCTACGTCGATGGCGGCTGGACCGCTCTCATTTAGGGGGATCGTATGCGTCGAGTGACTGCTGGAGAATCTCTTGTGATGTCAGGCACAGGCGGACGGTGTGCACAGCACACCCTACATGTTCTTGTTCTGGCGATTCTTGTCTGCGGGCAGGCGATTGCCTCGCAGACGCTCTCGGTCCCGCTGCGAAGCCGCGAGGCGATTGCGGATGCGCCCGGCCGGTTCAGCGTGGTTTACGAACAGCAGCAGTGGGACCCGTGCGACACCGCCATCATCATCTGCGATATGTGGGACCAGCACTGGTGCCAGGGGGCGACCGAACGCGTTGCGGAGCTGGCGCCCGCGATGAATCAGGTGGTCTCGACTGCCAGGAACATGGGCGTCTTCATCATCCACGCACCCAGCGACACGATGGCGCACTACAAGGACCATCTGGCTCGCCAGCGGGCTGTCGAGGCTCCGAAGGCGACGAACGTGCCCCAGGGTGTCACGTCGTGGCGCACGTGGAAGGACGACGCGGAAAGGACCGTCGGCTATCCCATCGACGCCTCCGATGGCGGATGCGACTGCGAGCCTCGGTGCAAAGAGGGCTCGCCCTGGACAGGCGAGGTCGGCGCGATCCGGATCGACGAGGACCGCGACGCGATCAGCGATTCCGGCGTCGAGGTCTGGAATCTGCTGGAGGCCCGGGACATCGACAACGTGATCGTGATGGGAGTCCACACGAACATGTGCGTGCTCGGTCGGCCGTTCGGGCTTCGCAATCTCGCTAACGCCGGCAAGAACGTCGTCCTCATGCGGGACCTGACCGATACGATGTACAACTCCCGCAGACCGCCGCAGGTGAGCCACTTCACGGGCACCGATCTGGTCGTCGAGCACGTCGAGCAGTACGTTTGCCCGACGACCACGTCCAACGTCTTCACCGGTCGGCCGGCATTTCGCTTCAGAGAGGACAGGCGACCGCTCGTGGTGTTCCTCTCTGCGGAGAGCGAGTATAAGGCGGTCGAGACATTGCCCGACTTCGCACGCGAGCTGGAGCTCAAGCACGGCCTGGACTGCGAGATCCTCCAGGCGAGGACGGCCAAGCAGGGCGACGCAATCCATGCCATCCACGGCATGGAGATCCTGACCGACGCAGACCTCGTCGTGGTTTTCGCCCGGCGGCGGGCATTCCAGCCGGAGCAGATGAAGTGCCTTCGCGAGTTCCTGGCTCGCGGCGGGCCGCTGATCGGGCTTCGGACCGCCAGTCATGCGTTCGATGCACGCGGCACGGGCCCGAAAGGACATGAGGAATGGCCCACATTCGATGCGGACGTGCTGGGCGGCAATTATCACGGCCACCATGGCGCCGGCCCAGTGGCGACGATCACCGCGGCCGGCGGCGTCGCGGACGATCCGATTCTCAAGGGGGTCGAGCTGCCGCTGGCGAGCAATGGTTCGCTCTACCAGACCAGCCCGCTTGCGGGCGGCACGCGGCTGCTACTGGTCGGCACGATTCCCGACCAGCCGCCGGAGCCGGTCGCCTGGACGAATCGATATGGGAAGTCGCGGGTGTTCTACACGTCGCTCGGACATCCTGACGACTTCGAGAATCCGCAGTTCCGCAAGCTGCTGACGAATGCGGTCTTCTGGGCGATGGCCAGCGACTGAGGAGTGGGACTTATAGGACGAATGGGACTCATAGGACGCGACGCGTGACCCGGACCGGCATCGGTCCCATCGGTCTCATTCGTCCTATGCTCGTCGTTTTACAGAGGATTTACCAACGACCGGTCAACCGTACCGCTGCGACGCTCGTCTAAGGGAGTAGTTGGAGTCGTAGCCTCGATGGGATACTCGGATGAGAATCTGATCGCCGCCCACCTGAAGGGTGATCCGACGGCGTTTCGCGAGCTGGTTCGCCGCTATGGGGACGGCGTGCTGGGGTATTTGTGTCACATGACGGGCAATCGAGACCAGGCCGAAGACCTTTTCCAGGAGACCTTCAAGCGGGTCCACGAGAAGGCCCACACCTTCCGGGGCGAAGGCTTCAAGAGCTGGCTGTTCACCATCGCCACGCGAGTCACCATCGACGGCGCCCGTCGCCGGAAGCGTCGGATGACAATTTCCCTCGATCAGGAGACCGACTGCGATGAACAGACCGGTTCCCAGCTCGCCGCGGTCGCGGATGAGAATGTCGCCAGTCCGGCCGATGAACTGCTCCGCCAGGAGCAGAAAGAGCAGGTCCGCAAGGCGGTCGAATCGCTCCCGACCGGCCAGCGGGCGACGCTCATCCTGGCCTACTACCAGCAGCTCAGCTATCGCGAGGTCGCCGAGGCGCTGGGCTGCTCGGTCGGCGCGGTGAAGACCCAGATGTCACGGGCCCTGGCGACGTTGGCCCAGAGACTGCCCGATTCGATAGGTGCAACGAGATGAACACGCATCTGACAGATCAGCAGCTTATCGACTACCAGTTCGACCTGGCCTGTGAGGCGGACTCGAACGAAGCCCGCACGCATCTCGAAAAGTGCGAGGCCTGCCGCAAGCGGCTCCAGGAACTGGCCCGCAAGCTCTCGGCGCTGGAACTGCTCCGCGACGATGTCAAGGCCTCGCCGGAACTGCTTTCCGCGACGATCCGAACCGCGATGCGGGCGAACAATAGACGAATCCTGTTTCACAGATTGCCCTGGCTGGGCGCGGTCGCTGCGGCGGTCATCGTCGGCATTGCGCTGCTGAGCGTGCCCGATCGGGGTGGCAAGGACGCGAGGTCCTTGAGCCCGTCTGCACCGGGCGTTGCGACCGCGCCGAGGCCAAAGGGCGCCGTGGAGGAACCTCCTGTGGCCGAGCAGCTCATGGCCAAGGGAGACGCCGCTCGGACGGGCGAGATGCTCGCGATGAAGGGGGCAGAGGACGGCGTCGGTTCGGTTCGTAGTGTGCCCGTAAGGGCATATGCAGATGAGGAAACGCCTTACGGCGTCACTACAAACAGGCTTGCCACGGCAATCGACGAGCAGCCGCCCTTTGCGCCGGCCAGTGCCATCGAGCTGGTCATCCTGCCTCGCCGGGAGAACGTGCAACTGACGATCTACAACGCCGCCGACCTGACGCTCGTGCGAGAGCGGCGCAATCTGACCTTGAAGCGCGGTTGGAACTGGCTCCAGTTCATGTGGGCCAACACGCTGATCGATCCGACCTCGCTGCACCTGGAGCCGCTGGAGCACCACGGCGAAGTCCAGGTTCAGCAACTGGTCTTCCCGCCGCGACTGAGGGAACTCGGTCGCTGGCTGATCCGCTCCGAGATTGAAGGTCCGACTCCCTTCGAGTTGACCTACTTCACCAGCGGCCTTTCCTGGCGGGCCTTCTACATGGGCACGCTCTCGAAGGACGAGAAGACCATGCGCCTGGAAGGCTACGTCCGCGTCCAGAACAACAGCGGCGAGGACTACGAAGATGCCCGGACCCGGCTCGTTGTGGGCCAAGTCCATCTTCTTGATGCAATTGCTGAGCTTGCACGACGCCAGTGCGCCTACGGCAGTCCGTTACCGACCGGCGGGTTAGGTGGAATGGCGGGTGATGCGCTGTACGGGCTGGACAAGGATCGCAGTTGGTCTTTCCAAGAGGAGCAAGTTGCCGGCCAATTGGCGGAGTCTCTAGAACGCAAGGATATCCAGAAGGAGGGGCTCAGCGAGTACTTCCTCCACACAATCGAAGGCACCGAGACAATCCCGAACGAGTGGGGCAAGCGGTTGCTCTCCTTCGAGGCCAATGACATCCCGGTGACGAGTCTGTGCAAATACGATGAAGAGCGGTGGGGGGATCGGACGATCCGGTTCCTGTCCTTCGCTAACGACAAGGAGCACGAACTCGGCGAAACTCCGATTCCGGATGGCGCGTTCCGTGTCTACGGTCGGGCGGATGAGCAGGGACACCTGTCCTATGTCGGCGGCATGGATGTGAAGTACATCCCCGTCGGCGAAGAGGTCGAGCTGGAATTGGGTCCCGCCCGCTTGGTCGAGGTGAAACCCGTCCTGATGAACGTCAAGACCGAGAACCACACCTTCGATACCAAGGGCGAGGTCAACGGCTGGGACGACGTGCGGGCCTGGAAGATCGAGATCGTGAACGCGCACGTGCTGCCGGTCGAGGTCGAGGTGACTCGCGGGTTTGAGACGCCGTACTGGACGCTGAAGCTCACGAGCGGCGACGCAACATACCGCAAGCACGATGCGACCCACGCCCGTTTCGAGTTGACCGTCCCGGCCCGACAGACGCAAGTTTTCGAGTACGAAGTGACGACATACCATGGTGTACGGCAAGAGACGCTATCGAGGGATAACATCAGAATAGGCAACTGATTCAATAGGAGAGACAGATATGAACGCAAAACGTGCTGCAGTGATTGGTCTATTTGTGTCGCTCTGTGTCGCAGCGGGGGCGCAGGCGAGGATCAAGCTGGTGGCGCTGCCCGAGCGGGCCGCGACTGTGATCCGCCTGGACAATCCCAACGCGACCCTGATCGAAGAGGAACGCGTCCTCACGCTCCAGAAGGGCCTGAACAAGGTGGACTTCTCCTGGAAGGGCGTCCAGATCAACGAGGACTCCATCCGGCTCGTGAGTCTCGACCATCCGAGCGATGTAACGCTGCTGAGCATCAGCTATCCGCCGGGCGAGGCGGCGCTGGTCTGGGAGATCAGCAGCACAGGCGACTTCGCGGAGACGGTGCGGATCAGCTACCTGCTGAGCAACATCGACCGGCTCATCACGTACAAGGCGGTCGCGAACAAGGCGGAGACCTTCGTGGACCTCAAGAGCTACCTGGTCCTTCGCAACTTCTCCGGCGAGGACTTCGAGAAGGCCCGCGTCCTGCTCGACTACGGCGAGGCCTTCGAGCAGGGCATCGACCATGAGGAAACCAAGCAGATGCTGTTCCTGAGCGAGCCGAACGTCCCGGTCCGCAAGATCTGGACATTCGACGCCGCGAGCCTGCCCTGGGACTCGGAACAGCTCGAAAACCAGAACGTGGGCATCCCGGTCAGCTACGAAGTGACCAACAGCGACAAGGGCGGCCTGGGCAAGTTCGCCCTGTGGGGCGGCAAGGCCCGCCTCTTTCAGCAGGACGGGCACGGCTCGACGATCTTCCTGGGCGAGGACAACGCCTCGCTGGTCCCGGTCGGCGAGAAGATGGAACTCTATATCGGCGACAGTCGGGACATCGTCGTTACCCAGCGGAAGATGAAGGACGCCCAGATCGAGCTTCGCAAGAACAACAGCGGCAACATCGTCCTGTTCGACACCGACGAGAGCATCACCGCCAAGATCGAGAACTTCAAGGACAGCCCCGCGGTCCTGACGATGATCCAACACATCCCCGGCCAATGGGACATGGCGGAGTGCAACCTCCAGTACACGAAGAAGGACGCCTTCACGCTCAAGTTCGAGATCGAGCTGCCCGCCCGAACCGAGAAAGGCCCGGGGACGAAAGAGCTGACGATGCACTATCACCGTCGCAACGTCCGTCCGTAACGTGCCGTCGAGATGTATGAGTGGATATCCAAGATGATCGGTCCCCTTGTCATGCTGAACGGAGCGAAGCGCAGTGAAGCATCTGGCTTGCGAATGCCAGGCATGTCGCGCAGTACGCGCCGTCTCCACTCCGCAGCCCAGATCCTTCGCTTCGCTCAGGATGACAGACCATCCGACAGGACGACACGCAAGCGAATCAATAGGAGTGCTCGTATGAGACATACAACTTCGTGTTTGATGATAGGCGTCTTGTTCGCGGGCGTCGCGTCGGCCAAGGTGGACTTGACCACGCTGCCCTCGCGGGACACCGTGCAACTGACGATCTACAACTCCGCGGACATGACGCTCGTCCGCGAGAGCCGGGCGCTGACCCTCAAGCAGGGGACCAATGCCCTGCAGTTCTCTTGGGAGAACACGCTGATCGATCCGACGAGCCTGGAGATGCTGGCGAAGGCCCAGGCGGACAAGATCGACATCGCGGAACTGGTGTACCCGCCGCGAGTGAAGAACCTCGGTCTGTGGAACGTCGAGAGCCAGATCAGCGGCCCGATCCCCGTGGAGATCACCTACCTGACCAGCGGCCTGACCTGGCGGGCCTTCTACATGGGCACGCTGGCCCAGGACGAGAAGACCATGCGGCTGGAGGGTTACGTCCGCGTCGCCAACAACAGCGGCGAGGACTACGAAAACGCCCAAACCCGTCTGATCGTCGGCAAGGTCCACATCCTCGACCGGATCGCGGAACTGGCCCAGCGCGAGTACCCTTACGGTCGGCCCGATGAGCAGCGTCCGGTCCCGACCGCTATGCCTGCTCCGGCGATGGAGCGAGCGGCAGGGCGGCGAGTGCTCAGCGAGATGACTTTGGGGGTCGCCATGAAGCCCAAAGAGATTGTGAAGGAAGGTTTGAGCGAGTACTTCCTCTACACCATCGAGGGGACCGAGACGATCCCGAACGGCTGGTCGAAGCGTCTGGCGAGCTTCGACGTTGAGGGTGTGCCCGTCGTCAACCTCTACAAGTACGAGGAAGAGCGGTACGGCCTGCGCGTCGTGCGGTTCCTGAGCTTCAAGAACGACGAGGAGCACAAGCTGGGCCAGACCCCGATCCCCGACGGCCAGCTCAAGGTGTATCGGTCGGTCGATGACGCCAAGCACCTGTCCTACGAGGGGCAGTCCTCCTTCAAGTATATCCCCGTCAACGACGAGGTGGAGCTGAATCTGGGGGTGGTCGCCGATGTGGCCGTCGAGCCCAAGCTCATGGAGACGAAGACGGAGAACTACCGCTTCGACACCAAGGGCAACGTCAACGGCTGGGACGAGGTCCAGGTCTTCAGCGTGGAGGTCCGCAACACCCGCGACGTGCCCGCCAAGATCGAGATCAAACGCAATTTCAGCGTTCCGCAGTGGGACCTCAAGCGGTCCGGCGACGAGACCGCCTTCGAGAAGGTCGATCTGGACACGGTCAAGTTCACGCTCCAGATGCCGCCGCAGTCGAAGAAGACATTCGGGTACACGCTGACGACTTATCAGGGCGCCCGGGCCGAGGATTGGGACAGGCGGAACCGATGATGGGGAATTCGGTATGTCGCGACAGAACATGGACCTGTCATCCTGAGGCAAAGCCGAAGGATCTGGGCACAGTCACAGATGTGTCTCTCGGTCGCAGGCCAGATCCTTCGCTGTCGCTCAGGATGACAGGAAAGACCGACGGTTTTCTTCAGGAGTCACAATGAAACGGTTTTGCATACTTTCAATCATCGGGTTGTTTGCCGCTGAGGCCCAGGCCAAGGTCGATCTGGTCACGCTGCCGGCTCGCGACGCGGTGCAGCTCACGATCTACAATTCCGCGGACATGACGCTCGTGCGGGACAGCCGGGCGCTGACCCTGAAGGAAGGGGAGAACGCCCTGCAGTTTTCCTGGGAGAATACGCTGATCGACCCGACGAGCCTGGAGATGCTGCCCAAGGCCCAGGCCGACAAGATCGATATCGCCGAGCTGACCTATCCCGCCCGCGTGAAGAACGTGGGCCTGTGGGACGTCCGCAGCCGGACGAGCGGCAAAGTCCCCGTCGAGATCACGTATCTGACCAGCGGTCTGGCCTGGCGGGCCTTCTACATGGGAACGCTCTCGTCGGACGAGAAGACGATGCACCTGGAGGGCTACGTCCGCGTCACGAACAACAGCGGCGAGGACTACGAGAATGCCCAGGTCCGCCTGATCGTCGGCAAGGTTCACATCCTCGACGAGATCGCCCAACTGGCCCAACGCGAGTATCCTTATGGCCGACCGGTGGGAGCGGAGGAAGAGGGTCGGTCGAGGGGCATGCGGCCCAAGAGGGAAATGGAGAGATTGCTGTTCAAGGCGGACGCCCTCCCCGCAGCGCCGATGGCGGCGGGTCTCGAAGCGCCCAAGGAGATTGTCAAGGAAGGTCTCAGCGAGTACTTCCTGTACACCATTGAAGGGACCGAGACGATTCCGAACGGCTGGTCAAAGCGACTGTTGAGCTTTGATGTAGATGAGATTCCGGTCGTCAATCTGTACAAATACGAAGAGGAGCGATACGGCGAGGCGGTCGAGCGGTTCCTGAGCTTCACCAACGACGAAGAGCACAAGCTCGGCACGACGCCCATCCCGGACGGCACGCTCACCGCCTGCCGCAAGGCCGACGCCCAGGGACATCTGTCTTACGAGGGCCAGTCCTCGTTCAAGTACATCCCGGTCGGCGAAGAGGCGGAGCTGGACCTCGGGCCGGTCGAGAACATCGTGGTGGAGCCCGTGTTGATGGAGACCCGCACGGAGAACTTCCGCTTCGACGGGGATCGGGATGTCGCGGGCTGGGACGAGATTCAGACGTTCGAGGTCAAGGTCAAGAACACGCGGGATGTTCCGGTCAAGGTCGAGATTCGCCGGAACTTCGAGACGCAATACTGGACGTTGAAGCGAGCTGGACAAATCGACGAGTTCGAGAAGGTGGACTTGGACACGGTGGAGTTCAACCTGCTCCTGCCGCCGCGATCCGAGCGGACCTTCCAGTACACGCTGACCATGTACCAGGGCACGCGATCCGAGGACTGGGACCGTCTGTCCAAGCCACAGGATGCGCCTGCGACGGCATTCAAGGCCGTCACATCGGGGGTTCCCTCGGGATCGAAGGCTCGCCGGGAGTGGGGGCGAACACGTTGAGTTCGGGTCCATACTGGGCCAGGTAGTACAGGCTGTAGGACCGCGTGAACACGTGCACCGGCAGCAGGACGACCGTGCGGACATAGGGGAGGGCAAACAGGCACGCCGCGAGGCAGCAGGTGCAGCAGGCGGCCATCAGGACCAGAGTCACAATGGTCATCCCGATGACAGCCTGGACCAGCAGGTACAAGAAGAACCGCGCCTTGTTCACCGAGACCAGGTCCAGGAGCACTCGCCATGCCGCGGTCGGGCGGACTGCGTGCAGGTACATGATCGGCACAACGAAGTCCTTGGTGAGTTTGCCGATGACGCCCGCGACG
>JAGOLX010000103.1 GCA_017993835.1 Phycisphaerae bacterium | reverse complement strand
CGTGGATGGGTCTGGGCGCCAAGGACGTCACCGTCGAGTACTCCACCGACGGCCAGACCTGGACCGCGATTGAGAACGTGCCCCAGTTCGCCCAGGAGACCGGTACGGCGCCCTGCCCTGCGAACACCACTATCAGCTTCGGCGAAGTCTCCGCCAGGCACGTCAAGCTCACCATCAACACCGTGTGGGGCAGCGGTATGGGAGCCGGGCTCAGCGAAGTCCGATTCTACTATGTCCCGGTGCAGGCCTTCCAGCCCGATCCGACCGACGGCGCCACGGGCGTCCGTGTCGATGCCCAATTCAACTGGCGGCCCGGACGCAAGGCGACCTCCCACCAGGTCTACCTCGGGACCGACGCCAACGCGGTGGATGAAGGGAGCGTGGCGGCCGAGACCGTGACCGACCACCGCTACATCCCCGACGCCCTCGATTTCGGCACCACCTACTACTGGAAGGTCGACGAGGTGGGCGACAGCGGAACCTACGAAGGCGATGTCTGGAGCTTCGCCTCCCAGGAGTACGGAGAGATCGACACCTTCGAGGCCTACAACGACGACGACAATTGCATCTACGACACCTGGCTCGACGGCTATCTGGATAAGAGCAGCGGTTCGCAGGTCGGGTACATAGACTCCAGCAACGGCACCTTCGGCGAGACCGCCATCGTTCACAGCGGCCTGCAATCGATGCCGCTGTTCTACAACAACACGGCCTCGCCCTACTACTCGGAGGCCAAGCGGACCTTCGACTCGGCCCAGGACTGGACCGCTCGCGGCATCAAGAGCCTTGCGATCTACTTTGCAGGCAAGACTGGCAACGCCGGGCAACTGTACCTCAAGATCAACAACACCAAGGTGCCCTACGACGGGGACGCGGCGGACCTGGCGAAAAGCATCTGGCAGCCGTGGAATATCGACCTGTCCAAAGTCAGCGGCGCGAATGCCGTGCGTTCCCTCACGATCGGCATCGAGGGGTCCGGCGCCACAGGCACGCTGTACATCGACGACATTCGATTGTATCCCAAGGCGCCTGAGTGGATCACGCCGGTAGCGCCGGACACCGCCAGCCTGGCAGCCCACTACGCTCTCGACACCGACGCCAAGGATAGTTCCGGGAATGCCCTGAACGGGACCGTCGAAGGCAACGCGGAATGGGTGCAGGGCAAGATCAACAATGCGATACTATGCAACGGCGCCAACATTCGCGTCGTGGCGCCCCACATTGCCTTCGACAACCGGAGCTTCACGGTCGCCATGTGGGTCAATCCGGTGCTGTATGCCGCCGAGCAGGTCGTGTTCAGCCAGACACAGACGTCCGCAACGAACACGGATCTGCACTTCCGGCTGGGAGGCCCCGGCGCCGCATCAGGGAACGTGCCGACCGGCGGCGTCCGCATGGCATTCTACGGCAACGATCTCGACACGGGCGCCGGAGTCATCCAGGACAACCAGTGGTACCACATCACCTTCCGGTACGATTTCGAGAACCAGGACAGGAGGATCTACATCGATGGCGTGCTGGCGGCTCATCAGACCTCGGCTACGCCGTATCTGGGCGCTACGGGCAACACGATCATCGGGGCCTGGGGCACCGGCCAGTGGTTCAGCGGCATGATCGACGACGTTCAAATCTACCAGCGGGCGTTGTCCGATGGGGAAATCGCCGGTCTCGCCGGCAGGACCCTGCCGATCCACAAGGGGTTCTAGTCATCGAGAACACGGCTGATCGAGCCGTGACGCAGAGATGCAACACCAAGTGGGCCCGCACTCACAAGGTGCGGGCCTCGGGGTTTTGGCCGCGTCCCGAGAATGGCTGGATCGAATCCGCACTTGACGCAGTTCGCTCTGCGGTGACCGATTTTGCGTCTGTCACTTGGACGAGTTGACAGCGGCGCGGTAGTAGGCATCATCGTGCTGCTGCTTCCAGCCGTCGGTCGGAGCGGTGAGCGTCGGGCGGTGCTTCGCCCACATCTCGTTGACGAAGGCGTCCCAGGCCTGGCCTTGGCGAGCCCATTCCTTGTCGTGATCGTGGCCCGTCGCCTCCTTGATAGTCTTCACGAATCCAGCGTCGTCCTCGTACATCCAGCGGTCCACGTAGTCAAAGAACGCATCGTGGTCCCACTGCCGCTCCGCGTGCATCAGGCGCAGCGCCAGAGCCTGCGCGACCCAGCCGACGCTCGTGCAGCACCGACGGTAGCTCTCGCTGGTCTTGGCGCCGCTGGCCCACTGGGAGGGCGGCGTGTGCTCGTACGGTCCCCACGTATTCCCGCGCGAGCGGCCCTCACCTGTCGCGGCGTCGATCCCCGAATGGCCAGCGAAGACGACCTTCGCGCCGGTCCAGCAGTCCCCGTAGGCGGTCTGCTCGTCCTCGCCAAAGCTGACCTTCGGATAGGACCCGCCGATGCCCGCCAGTTCGTCGTCGCCGAGGAGAAGTCCCGCGAAGACGATGGGGAGTTTGCGTCCGCTGCCGTGGCCGCCCCAGCCGGTCCAGCCGGGATGACCGGAGCGGATCATGCCGCCCAGGTCGATCCCGATTTGGACGTAGTTCACGAGGAGTGGCTCCTTCTGCTCGGGCTTCAGGTCCGTACACAGGAGCAAGGCGCTGATGCCTGAGACCCGGCCGTACTCGAGCCCGTATTGCGGCATGTTCTCGACCGGCTCCTCGAACCCGAAGAATCCAGTCCCCACCCAGGGCCTTTGGGTGAAGCGGACGTACCGGTCGATCCGCGGGATGCTCGGCGTGGCGGCCGCGTTGGGCAGCCGGTCTCGCTTGAGATCGCGGGCCAGGTAGGTCCGCTGCGTGCGGTCGCAAAAGGCCGGACGGAAGGCATCCGGCGGCTGGGGCCCCTCCGCGCAGGTCAGCACCGCGCCGGTGCGGATCGGACTGCTGTCCCCTTCGCCCCGCTCGATCTTGTTCCGCAACTGAGCGTGGAGGACCAGGCCCTTGGGCATGCTGATGGTCGAGACGAGCGAATCGCCCGGCTTCATCGCGACAGGCAGCTTCTGGATCAGCGACGGGTCGAACCAGTTGCGAACGCCGCTGTCGTAGGCCACCTTCATTTCTGCGGGCGGATTGAGCATGAAGCCATTGCGGACCCGCTGGGTCTCCGGACGCTCCTTATCCATATTGTCCAACTGGCGTTTCGGGATCTCGCGGCCGTAGAGGGGGGCCGGGTCGATCTTCGCGATCGTCACGGGCCCGACGACGTACCAGTCGCCGTTGACGAACTGCCCGATACGGGCAGGCCGCTCGAACGTCCAGGTGATGCCATACTGTGAGACGCTGTCGCGCAGCGGCAGGTCTTCGAGCGCCGGCGTCGCAGGCACATTGCTCTGGGACCAGACCGTCACCGGCCGGTGGATCGTCGGGTCGGCGTCGAGCAGCTTCCCATCGTAGGGATCGGCCTCGCCGGGATCGGGGATAGCCTCGGTCGGCCCGCCCAGCGTGACGGACAGATCGTCGATCCAGACGGTCTGCCCTTGGCCCTCGCCGGCATCGCCCCAGATGGCGACGGCGCGGAAGCCCTGCAGGCGGGTCTTGCCGGAATCGACTGCGTTGATCTCTTTGTCGTCGTGAAGGACCCGCAGGCCGTCGACCGCGTCGAAATCGAACGTCCACTTGTGCCAGCGGGCGGGCGAACGCTTGACGCCCAGCCAGAACAACTGGTCGAGCCAGTCCCGCCCGTCGGAGGCGGTGGCGGTGTATCCCTCGGCGCCGCCCAGATAGCTCGCGTAGAGAATGCCGACGGCCAGGAGCCTGCCGTCGCCCTGCACGAGCCCCCAGCGCGGGCCGAGACGACCCGCCTTGGGATCGGCGGGCGCCGTGCCGTCGTCGTAGACCCAGAACTCGACCGTGCCCGACTCGTCCCGGTCGCGGAGCGTCAGGAGGGCCTTGCCCGCGGGACCCACGCGGAGCGCGCCCCCACCGCCCTCGCGGCCTTTCGTCGCATCGACAGCCGCATCACCGGTCAGAACCCAGTCGGCCGGCGCCGTGTCGTCATCGAAGGCAAATGTCCTGGTTTGGCCGCTGGCAACAGGCGTCGCCATCGCGACAGTCGTCAACAGGCCGAACGTCAACAGGCTCCGCAATACTGGTCTCATCGTGTATCCTCCAATGGGCTGTATTATAGTACCCTCCGGCGCCGGGGCCAAGCGTCTGGAGCGAGCGAATCCGCGCCTGCCCTGAACCCGCCGCAAGACCCTCGAAAAAATCTTCGGCCTGTCCGACCCTGGGTTCCCGTAATATCGCACGCTTCGCAGTCCGGGGGCCTTTTGCATGTGCAATCCCGCCATCCCCCGGCGTGGACATTTGCTCGGGCCTATGTCACTGTGATACAATAGTGACTGTTGTAGCAAGCATCTGCCTTGGGGGGCAGAAAACACCAGAAGTATCGAGGGGGGTTACGTGATGAAGAAGTCGATCCTTGTCGCCATCGTCTGTGCCTGTGTCAGTTCTTCCGCTTTCGCGGGTGTTTCCGGCCTGTATGACACCGGTACCGCCGGCGTCGGCATCGCCGATCCGCACTACACGCTGACTTCCGTGCCGAGCGGCTCTTCCACCGCCATCGGCGTCACGACCCACGCGGCCTGGACCGCCGCTCCGACGGGCTCGCTCTGGATCGGGCCGACCGCGTCGAGCGTCACAGACCCGCAGGGCTGGTACACTTATCAGTTGACGTTCACCATCAGCGACGTCGATCCGTCCGCGGTCACGCTCACCGGCCTGTGGAGCGTGGACAACTCCGGCGAGATCTGGCTCAACGGCGTCTACACCGGCATCGCCAAGGGCGACACGATCACCGATACGCACGAGTACAAGACTCTGGAGAGCTTCCTCATCAGTTCCGGCTTCCGGCCCGACACGAACACGCTGGAGTTCCGCGTGTACAACTTCTCCGGCGCCAGCGGCAATCCGAGCGCCCTGCTGGTCAGCGATCTGGCCGCCACGGTCCCCGCGCCCGGCGCGATTCTGCTCGGCTCGCTCGGCACCGCCCTCGTCGGCTGGATCCGGCGTCGTCAGGCTCTTTAATCTCTCCGCAAGACTCCTTACCGAGGGGCTGTGCGATTATCGTGCAGCCCCTTTGTTTTTGCGCACGCTGACCGACGAGACGAGGCCCTCTCCCGTCACGGCATGTCGGACGCACGGGCGCCCGCAGGCCGCAAGCAGGCCAAGGAACACCCAGGAGGCGCAGAGAGACGAATGTCACAGCCGCCAGATCACGGCACGGGATATACCTCTACTGTTCGGCCGTTCGGATCGGTCCGCCAGGCTCTGTGTAGTCTCCACGGATCGTCTTTCGAAAGGCGGATGAACTCGTAGTGACGGCTGGAAGGATCCCCCTTCTTGCAGGCATCGAGTGTCACCCTGTCAGGGTTCCGGCGAAGGCGACATATGGCCTTGGACATCATGGGGTCATTCTTCGACCAGCCGGGAAGTTGTCCGCTTCTGATCATCTTCCTGGCCAATTTGAACGCCGATCTCCCCGCCGCCTTGGTCGCAGCCAGCCATTCCTTGTCGACAAGAGGGCCGCTGCGGATGCGCTTGAGATACAGGGTCCGATGGGGAAAATCGAAGGTGACGAGGTGCCTGGCGAGAAATCGCAATCCGAGCGAGTTTTCCCCATCGTCGGACGCCGTCGTGTTTCGCCCATTTCCGATGACAAGGTCCTTGTAGCTTTCGCCGCTCCATATGCACCCGGCGAGATACGCGGCCTTGGGCTCATTGGCATCGTTTACATCCGTCTCCACTCGCAGGGTGCGTGCTTGGATTTCCCGCCGCAGGATTTCCGGTTCCAACGCGCCATCGTCGCCATGCCCAGTGTCGATCAGCAGATCGATTTCCTCCGCACCGACGAGATGACTGTGGTGAATATACGGCCGGACCCACCGTGTGTCGCTGTTGTCTCGGTTGGAGAGCGTCAATGGAAAGGCCTTGCCCAGCCTCTCCGGCTCGATGCGATTGGGGTCCAGGAACCGCATTTCTCTCGCTCGAAAATCGAATTGGACGCAGTAGTGTTGCAGGCAGTCCATGCCGAGAACACCCAGGATGGAGCGTCCCGCATCGGAGGACACTTTCTGGAGAAAATCCGAGGTGACTATGTTGCTGTCGGTCGCCAAAGGCATGACGCCCAGGTAGAGTCTGGGGGCTGTGTGGGAATTTCCCTCATACTCGACGCCGAAGTTGTTGAGCGTGTGTGTTCCGAGGCATTTCCCCAGTTCGGGCTCCAGAGATTTGTCAAGGACCGTCATGGGCGCTCCGGTATCCACGAAGAAAGGCAACTCCCGACCATCCTCCATTCGGAGGGTGACAATCGCCCCGTTTCCGCATCCGGCGTCCTTGTTCAGGATCGCCACGGCGGGCAATGCAGAGTCCGAGCGAACGACGAGAGAATCAGGCCGTGTCGCACAGGAGGATAGCAGCACCACGCTCAGGAACAAGCCGACCATGCAGCATAATCGTATCGTTTTCGCCAATCCAGACCGGACCAAGAGCTATTCCTCCCAGTTCATGCAGGGCCAGACCACCACAAACCCAGCGGACTTCGGGACCTCGCGTCGGGATTGTATTAGCGCGGCCGCGGAAGATCAAAAGGAAAAGACAGGTCATCGCCATGAAGCCGGAGGAGTCACAGTCTGCGAAGGAGCTGCCCGATCTTCCCGTTTTCTCTGGAACGGGTCCACGACGAACCGGGCGGTTTGTGGTTCACATCGCAGTCTCCGTGCGGTATGTTGGACGTGCGCTCATCGACCGCTCGATGAGGCGGCGGCGCTGAACGGAATTTGCAGTCGTGACGTTGATAGGAGACCGATATGCGAAAGGCGATGCTATTGTCCATGGTGATTTTAGTCGGACTGGGAATCTCTCGCGATGCGGCGGGACGATCCAGCGACGAGGTAATCGTCGAGAAATCGTCCGTCCGGCTGGAGTTCTCGGGCGAGTGGCCCGTGCTGAAAGAGTACGACGAAGCGCATCTGGCCCGGATCGCGCTGCCGCTCGGCGGGATCGGGACCGGCACCGTGTCCCTGGGCGGACGGGGCGACCTGCGGGATTGGGAGATCATGAACCGCCCGGCCAAGGGATTCACCCCGACGAGGGGATCGACGGGCCCGTTCTTCGCGATCTTCGTGAAGGACGCGAAGGGACAGACGCAGGCGAGAGGGCTGGAGGGGCCTATCGACCCGGCCCTGTACGAGGACGCCAGCGGGAGCAACGCGGTCAATCACGGCCTGCCGCGATTCCGCCAGTGCCGCTTCACGGCCGCCTATCCGCTCGGGCAGGTCCTGCTGGCCGATCCCGACATGAACGTGGATGTGACATTGCAGGCCTTCAATCCGCTGGTGCCCACGGACGCCAACACGAGCGGCATCCCGGTGGCGATCCTGCGGTACGTGGTCCGGAACAAGACCAATCAGACCCTCCAGGTCTCGGTCTGCGGGAACATCCCGAACTTCATCGGCAACGACGCCTCAGGCCAGGCGAA
>JAGOLX010000059.1 GCA_017993835.1 Phycisphaerae bacterium | reverse complement strand
CCCCCAGGTTGGTCTGAGCCCATGCATGTCCCTGCTCGGCTGCCTCGATATAGGCTTCGCCTGGTGGAGCCGGCTTGTCAGTCTGCGTGCTCGGTGCCGTGTCAGTCAACACAATCGGCCGTAAAGAGCCTAGTTGTTGGGCCCAAGGGGTCTGAGGTCTGGGCTTCCCAGTCTTGTGCGACCATCGGCGGACTTGCTCTTCTACATATTGCCCCAAGCTCTGAATCGTCAGACGACGCTGTGTATCGAACGCCGCCCCTCGGATGCCCTCCAGGAGGTAGTGCGTGAAGGCCCCGTGCCTCTGATCCGGCCACTCCCATGCCCGCTCACCTTCTGAACAAGAGAACAATACGCAAGTTGCTGGCACCACTTCGGCCACGGGTGTCTTAGCTAGGGCGATGATATCTCGACTGAACTCGCGTGTGAGGAGATTATCTGCATCGCCCATACCCTGATGCGGGTCATTCCGGCACGCGTCCAGGATCAACACTCGACTAGCGGCCTCAATATACCCTAGGCAGTCCGTTAGTAGATTCATCGATAGGGATGCAAGTTCCGGCATGCGGATCCGGGAATTCGATGCCAGCAGGTAGGTGCCAGCCCTCGTTTGGATGCCATGCCCGGCAAAGTAGAGCAAGAAGAGGTCATCTTTCGATGTAAGTGGAGCAATGTTGTGCAACGCATCGACAATGTTTACATGATCCGGCTCCAGATCGCCGTCAGAGACTAACAGACGTACGTCCTCGAATCCACACACGTGCCGAAGACACGCCGCCATATCCTGTGCGTCCTGTGCTGCGAAGCTCAGGTTCGTAATTTCCGGATCGTCGTAAACACCGATTCCTACAACCAGTGCGTACTTCTTCATGTGTGTCGCCTTTGACATCAGGCCTTTCCAAGCTCAGACTACCTGAGCTTCTTCTTTTCAATCTCGGGACACAGACTTCCGCAAGCCTTCTGTTCTTCCGTAAGCTCGGCCAAAGCCTGTCCAACGTAGCTTCTCGCGGACAGTACGAAGCCTATCGGCGTGAGAACCTACCCTTCCAGCCTTTTGGCGGCTCGCAGCCGATCCCACGAGCCCTCAGGCCATCGACTGTGTCATAGCGTACAGATAGCAGGGCTTCCGGCTTGTCTGATGCACGTTCAAAGGAACCTACGACTACTTTGTGCGTGGCTTTTTCGCCGAACTTCACAGCGATGTTGTCCGTGGTCGTCTCTACCCCTGGTCTTGTCGAAGACTTGCTTGTGCCTGAGCTGTCATGGGACGCGAGCAAGTCCGTCACGCGGGATGCTAAGGAGCCCATCTCACGGGATGCTGGGGAGTCGATACGGCGGGACGCAAGCATATCCCCTGAGTCTATGTCTGTAACCGTTGGTGCTTCTGCGAAAAAGGCGCATGCTATGACGCCAATGTTCCTGGGCGACTGGTTCATCAGTGTAGCGTAGCCTTCAGCAGAGACCCCGAACTCAAATCTCGCGACACTGTTGTTATCCAGACGCCACCCAGGAATCAGAATATGCGAGCCTCCGGAGAGAATGTACCCACCCGAGCTATAATTCGCTGGTTTGCCATCCATGACCGACAAACCATCGACACTCACCACCGCAAGAACGCGATTATTGGTGGCGTTCTGCACATGGAGTGCAAACTCTTGTTCTCTGACCCCCTGGATCCATGTAATGCCCCCTACCCCGTCCAAGTGCTCAGGCACAGGACGGCCGTCAACCCAAACACTGAATTCAAATAGACCTTCTTTCATTTGTCACCTCCTGTATACGCGTCACTTCAATGCTACTCCTGGGCGAGAGGGTCCGTTCATACACTGGGCTTGTTTCCTGGAAACGGGTCAGGTCCATTGAGCCGTTTCTGCGTTCTCTTGGCAACTCCTCCAGGATTCCACCCTTTGGGCGGCTTGGCACCCAACTCTGGCCTCGGATGAGGCGTCTGGCCTGGAACACGGGGATCCCGCTTCGTGTCTGTGCCAGTCGTGGTCACGCCTTGTGATTCAGGCTTTGTCTTTGGCCGAATAGCCGGCTGCGTATCAGAGCCGACACCACTGTGCAGGGAAACCAGCCTCGGAGGATGGATCTCATCGAGAGAAGATCGCAATATTATCCTCTCGGTCAAGGATGGTCTGTGATACCGGGAGACTTCCTGGAACCGCGCTTGTTGATCACTTCTTGACCAGGCTCGCATCCAGTCTGCGGCCGCTCCGGACAGGGTATTCGTATCCAGCTCGCCTGGTGGATTACCGATGATCTCCATGAGTGCCCTAGTCATGAGACCGTGGCCGAAGTCATCCACCTCGTAGCTGACCTGTCCTTCCAAGCAACCGTAAAGAACCTCGATCCATTTATTACCCTGAATTGATGTGCTGATGTCCCGGGACGCTGCTGGTTCGAATCCGCGTGAACCACGGACGCCGCACATCTCGCTACGGCAGGCATCGATGATCGCCAGAACTCGTTCATATCCGAGCTCACACTGCCAGTGACGCGTTAATTCAGGAAAGGACAGACTCCGCAACCCGCTGGCGGTACTGTCAACCGGATGTAATTTGTACTGGCCGGAGAGCATCTGGCCGTGCCCAGCAAAGAAGAACAGAAAGATGTCTCCCTGGCCAGCAGAAAACAGTGACTCCTCGATTGCATCCCGAGTCGCTTGTTGCCCCAGGAGGGTCGTTGTCTCGAAGCCACATTGCTCGCTGAGGAGGTCCGCCAGAGCGGCAGCATCGGCTTCCGCATACTTCAGCGGCATCAGGCCCGATAGTGGTCTATAACCATTAATACCAATGAGTAGTGCAAACCGCTTCATGTCTCCAGCCTCAATGCGAACATTATGATACGGGTGTTATGGGCGAATACACCAGCAACCGCCAGGATGAAGACCATGACCGTCCACCAGGAGTCCACCGCTGCTCTGACCAACAGCCAAGCCAGGAACGTACCCGCGGTAGTATGAACACATTCCTCCTGGTGCTCAGAAACATGATGCTTCCGTTTGACGTCGAAGGAAGCCAGACGTCCATAAAATGCACACTGATCGTCAGTTCCCATATGTGGTAGCCCGTATTCAGGAACACCAAACCACATCACTATCGTCGCCGAAACAGCTTGTACTGCTCCAGACGGTCATTCCTGACTGAGGGACGGACCTTGGCGATTGCCCGTTCGAGGTCAGACGCCTCCAGCCTCTGAAGAATGCCTGAGGCAATCTCTCGTTCATATGGCCCGTCCTTCGCCTCTTCACACACTCCGTCGGCGAGATCTGCTCCACTATAACCTTCGGTCTGCCGAGCGATCTCATCCAAGTCGACGTCCTCGGCCAGCGGAATCCCGTCAAGTGACAGAGCCATGATCTGCCTGCGTGCCGCGAAGTCCGGAAGAGGAACATAGATCAACTCGCTGAAGCGTCCAGGCCGCAATGCAGCCTCGTCCATGTCCCACGGTCGATTGGTTGCCCCCAGGAGCAGGATGCCCTGATCGCGTCCCTGAATCCCATCCATCTGCCCCAGGAACTCGGCAATCACCCGGTTCATGACTGTGGAATTCCCACCCCGCCGGGGAACCAATGCCTCAGTCTCGTCCATGAAGACCACAGAGCGAGGCCGTGAGCGTGCAGTCGCGAACAGCTCTTTGAGATTGCGCTCAGCTTCGCCCACCCATTTACTGATGATGTCGCTGCACCGCACGGAGAAGAAGGTCGCGCCGACTTCGTTGGCAATGGCCCTGGCAATCATCGTTTTGCCGGTGCCTGGGGGCCCGTAAAGGAGTACCCCGCCTCCGATTCGTTTCCGATACTTCTTTGTCACTGTTGGGTTCTGAAAAGGGTATACTACCCTCTTACGGATAACCGCCTTAACATCCTCCAGGCCCGCCACATCATCCCACCTCACGACCGGAAGCTCTGTGACAATCCACAGATCGCCCTTGCTCTGGCCTTCGGACGACTCTTCGTCCAGGGTTGCCGCGCGGCGCACGCCCGGCTGGGGATCGTTTCTTATCGACTTGGCAAAGTCCAGCATTTGCCGGGCCTTGACCTTGCGGGCCTCTCGGAGGGGGCCACTGGTTGCAGAGGCCATCTGGAAGAGTACTTCGGAAGCTTTCAGGAGGCATTGTCTCGCCACAGCCATGTTGCCGCGGCGATACTCTGCAATGCCCCGTGTATAGTGCCTCCGGTACAAGTCTGTGGACAATTGCTGGTTCATTCGCCCTTCGCCAGTTCCCTCTTGATCTCATCCATGCCGGCATCGATCTGCGCATCCGTGGCATTCTCTGCCTCTGCAGCTGCGGAATCGACGAGCCTGTCGATTTCTGCATCTGTTACGATCTCATCCGCCCCAAGCGATTCGCCAAACATCGTTGTCGATGCGCTGGACAGGAACAGGTCGGTACGTTCCTCGATCGACCTGGCCTTGGCCATCGCCATTTCAAACTGCTTTTGGACTTCCGCCATGTTCGTGGCGGTAAACATGTCGGAGATCGTCCTGCTGACGTTCTGGAGCGCTTCAGCGAAGGAAACCTGAGACTCGGCCTGCTCTTTCATTTGCACGGCAATCTTGAGGGTAAGCAGCTGGTGATCCAGTCGGCGTCGCTGGGCGAGGGTCTCTTTGAAAGCCCTTTTCGCCAGCTCCAGTTGTTGAGCTCCTTTGACGCGCTTGGCCTCCACCGCAGCGTTGAGGTAGCCTACCTCCTCCTTCCTGAGTTTCCTGATCCGCGATACAAACAGCCCCAGCGTTTTCTGCACCTGGATGTTCCGCTCGATGCGGCGTTCCTCTTGTGTCTTGAACAGCTTCATGAAGTCTCCTGTGAGCCAAGTCAACATGCCCATATCAATCCTCGTGTCTTCCACATGCTACCAGCCTGCCGGCCAAGCCTTATCCCCCGCACTCCTGGGCCCACGTCCGATACTTCAGAACGTCCTCCTGCTTCATTCGGGGACGGGCTTTACACAAAGGACCCTCGAAGTCCGCTGCAGTCAGGGATCGGTACTTAATCGTGTGGTCGCCGATCGATCGGGTATCCACCCTGTTAGCAAGATCCCGATTCATATCACGGACCATCGTCTCGACGGCGTCTTTGCAGACATGCTGAATGCTGCGGCCGGAAGAACCTTGCGTCCTCTTCGCCAGGATAGCATAGCCAACGTCACCAGCCAGACTGAGTCCCTTGCCCGCGATATGAATCCGGAAGATCGTTTCTCGCGACTTCTCATCCGGCAAATCCACCAGGAACTGCTTCTCGAAACGCTGCAGGACGGGCTCAGAGATGTCCCAGGGGTGATTCGTTGCCGCGATTGTGATGACCTTCGTCACCTGGCCTTTCTCCTCTAACCCATCCAACTCCGCCAGAAATGTAGACAGAATCCGCCGTTCTGCGCCGGAATCATCACCGCTGCTCTTACGGCAGAGAGATTCAAACTCATCGATGAAGATCAAGGAGGCGCCTACGTCGGCCTCACTACGAGCTCGCGCATACAAGGCGGAAATCAATTTGGTCGATTCACCGAAATACTTGCTCAGTAGATCGGATGCCTTGACGTTAAAGAAGGTCGCGCCGAGCATATTCGAACACGCCGCAGCCAGAAGAGTCTTCCCTGTCCCCGGGGGACCGTAGAGCAGGAATCGCGACGGACTGTCCAGTCGCACACCATCGGGTTGTTTGGCTATGGCCAGTCCCATGGCGTATTTCAACGAACCCTTGAGTTCCTCCATCCCCCCAATGTCGTCCCAAGTTACCGTCGACCGAAAGATGAGTTCATCGACAGACGCTTTGTACTCATCCTCAGCTGCCAGAACGCCCTTGTGGCGATCTGCTGCATCGGCGGCCACCTTTTTACCTTTTTCGAGGAGATCCGCCTTCTGGTCGATCTGGTTTGCCTTGCCGAAGAGCCGGACCCGATCGTCAGCCACAATGACCTTCTCAGCCATCTGGCGAATCATCACGGCGACCTGACGATATGCTTGAGCGGCCCCGGTCAAGTCGCCTGCCATCTCCCTGCGCTCGGCCTCATCGAGTCCTTCATGGGCTTTCCGCCGCAACTGATCGACATATATCTGTTCGCCCAACATCTTCCCTATGCTCCATATCTGCCCGTGAAGATACGAATCTCTGGCCGTTTCGCGTGTCTTCAGTGTTCAACGATGTCTGACTTAGAGGTCCAGTAGCGAATCGAATCCTGACTGTTCTTTGGCGGGGCGAAGCATCTTCTCACGCACCATCTTTGCACCGTCCGCATCTCCTTTGACTTCTGCCTGAGCCAGTTCATCCAGGAGGTTGACGTAGGGGTTATCGGTAGTGAGTGTCACGACGTCACCTGCCTCGATCTGGCCCGTAACGCTGTGAAAGAGCTTGGCGGCCTCCCGCTGGAATGTCTCGTAGTCCAGTTGGGTATCAGTTAAGATCCCACCCAGCTCCTTGCCAGCCAGCAGAATCTGAAGTCTCTTCACTGCATCGAGCGCTCCTCCGGGGGTGGCCATTTCGAGCTGCATCTTGGCCAATTCCGCCACACACTGGGTCTTTGCCATCATGGCATAGCCCTGCCTCATCTGCTCCAGATGGGTGTTCACGATCTGGATCCGCATGGCGCACTTCTGCTTCTCCACCGTCCTGCCTTGTCTAGCAGCCTCCACACCCCTGCGGATGGCCTCGTCTCGTTGGGCCTCTTTGGCCCTCATGTCGAATTCAACACCGAGCATCTGCTTCTCAATATCCCGACTCTGGGTTTTGAGCTCTCTCTTAAGCTTCTCGACGTCGACCTTCCCGCTGAACAGACCTGCGATTCTTCCCAGTAAAGAGTTGCTTTCCTGTGCCATCGTTTCACCCCTAAGTATCTGTCGATCGTTGGTGTTCCGTTTCGCTATACTCCAGGACCACAACCACGGCCCCATTCTTTCACGAGATCGGGCCAATTCAGTGTGCCATTCTCACCAAGATATTCACTCCACTTCCGGAGCCTTGTCTTTCGTGACCTCGCCAAGGTCGACCTTAAACTCGTCTGAGGAAACAGGTCCACCGTTGAAGGCTGTGTCCCGAGTCTCTGCAAGTACGGACCGCGAGACTTCTATCTCTCGGAGTTGCTCCTGCCGAGTCTGAATAGCAGTGTACAGCTCTCTGGCCTCACGATGATACTGCTCCGGGTCGATCACCAATCCGGCCCGCAACTTCTCTTCCCACATGCGTACGAGGTCCGCGAGCCTGGATACGTTCGTCCGGATCCCGTCGACCTGCCGCCGCAAGGTCTCGAAGTTGGCGTCAGCCTCCTTGTACAGGTGCCGATAGCGATCGAGCTGGAAGTCCTTTTCGCCCCTCGCCTGCGCATCGTCCAGTCGCTTCTTGAGCTGCTCACGGGCGATGTCAAGATTGGCCAATCGCTTCGAGTACTCGTACTCGTCCTGCTGCAGGGCAGATAGTTTGGCCTTCCACTCCTCTGCAGAGATGGGAGTATCCTCACTGTTTCCACTGTTCCTATCAAGGATTCTCAACAACTCCAAGATCCGCCTAAGCCATTGTCCCATCTCTCATACTCCTGCACGCTGGACATATTGTTTGCCGCTTGACCCGGATTCCAGCAGGAATTGTCCGCGGCCCTGCTTCTCAATTTCCTGGACAAGGTGTTCTGTCACCGTCTCGGAAAGACCTAGACCCACGGCGAGATCATCCAGTGCAATGATGCCTCCGGGAATCAGTAATTCTGTCTGTTCCAGAAGACGATCTCGACACCATTGCAGTCGGAATTGCTCTGTCATCGGCGTAAGAGCCTTCCAAGTGTGCCAGCCGACATCGCGGTTCTCCAGAGAGAACCAGGATCCGTTTTGACCCGTCTCCGTGTGGAAACACCAGAAGAGCGGGGCCCTTGCATCGGAGGGCGAACTCGCCACGACCTCCGGATCCCAGGGCTTGGGGGAGAACAGGACGAACGCGCACGGTGTCTCTCCCGCTTCTTTGCGCTGACGAGTTGTATAATCAGAGATCTTCTGGGCGATGTGGCCCCAAGTCATCTTGCCGAGATCCTTGAAGGCCATCCATGCGGCGATGCTCTTGATGCCCAGATAGAAGACCGGCCTCGCGCCCATGAACTTCCTTCCCCGGATCGTGATCCACAGCTCGCTGTTGTCCGGAAGCGCGCGATCCTCGAACTCGACCCCGGCGCGGATTGCTTCGGTCCGGATAGCCATCGCCTCATTTCGCAACTCAATCATATCATCAGATACTGGAAGGCTTTCAGTTCCTGCCAACTCGCGCACCATGTCCCGGGTGTGCTGCTGAACGTTGCAGCGGATTGCGGCAATGAAGCGCTGCTCGGTATCCCGATAGCCTTCCCAATTCAAGCCACGCGTTTCGTCCCTCGTCGATGCATCAACGGCTGGGTGGGATTGGGAAGATGCCAGTTGGGCGGATGGAGAAAGCGGCACGTGGACAGCAGAGAACCGGCCGGTGATGTCATCGAACGGGCAACCCAGATTGTCCAACAATACCGGAAGTTGTGGAATACCGGCCCCGACAGAATCCCCCCCCTCCGAGAACATGTCCCGGCAACTCGCTGCCAAGACGCTGCGGAACCGCCGTACGCCGTCAATTCCGTCAATTCCCTTACCTGTCATGTGGAGTGCAGCGATCCCGAGAGCCGCCACGCCGGCGATCATAGGCGTTGCTACCGACGTGCCATGCATGACCGCATAGCGGCAGTCTGGACCAACGGCTTCTGCCATGCTGAATTGGGATCGCGCCGAGATGACTCCGCAGCCCGGGGCGGCGACATTGGGTTTGGGGCCCGTGTATTCGGGATTGTCGGATGGGCCCATACTGCTGAATTCTGCTCTTCTGCCATCGAGGGTCGTGGCGGCCACCATGATGGCGTCCGGTGCATCACCAGGGGTACTGATTCTCCTGTATTCTGTGTCCCCATCGTTGCCCGCCGCGACACAGCATATGATGCCGTGTTGGGCCGCACTCTGGACAGCCATCGACAAGATCGACTTGCCCGTCGTGGCCTCATGCCCACCGAGACTAATATTCAGCACATCAACCCGTTCCTCAATGGCCGCCCCCACGGCGTCCAGGAGGACATCCAACGGGAGCCCCGACGGGGTCCACACCTGCAGATCCACGAGACTCGCGAACGGGGCAACCCCAGAAAGCTCGGGTCGGCCCTCGGGCGGTCTTCCCGCAATGATGCCTGCGACGTATGTGCCATGGCCGACCGGGTCCACTGGCCCAAGACCCGTCTGGGCCAGATCCACTTGTCTCTCCACGACCCCGTCAAAAGCAGGGTGTTCCGCGTCGATACCCGTGTCAATGATGGCCACACGCACAGACTGCTTGAGCCGGTTGATATCGAAGGATCTCCCCTGGGAACCTATCATCAGTATATTCATGGCCTGCCACGGGCCGACTGGCATCTGAATGGTCAGCCCCGGCAGGGGTGGCACGGTGATACGTCGGGATCCGTCCCCCAGAAGGACGACCCCTTCGAATCTACAGAGCCAGTCCAACGCACTATGAATCGGAGGGACAGGCACGCGGATCATGTTGACATGCTTCAAGTAGCGGCCCCGGCCGGAATCGTCCAGAGGCACCCCCGTTGCAGCAAGCTGCTCCTGGGCCCTCGCCCGGTCCTGGGCCCCAGAAAAGACAAGGATCACCGGATACCAGTAGCACGGCGGCAGTGCCTCGGCTAGCGATTCAAGCGCCGACCCGATGCTACTGTACGCATCGACACGGAGCGACATCAGTGGCTTCAATGCCTCCAGGCGAGGCTTCACGACACCAGGTACACGCTCGTCCGAATACCCCAAGCGCTCAACGGAATCCAAATCGCCACGCAACACGGCGTCTCGGAACCCCTGGAATCCCCTCGTTAGACTCTCCTCAATGACACAACTCATAGATTCCTCTCAACACAGCAGGTACTTCTCCGGCTTACTCCAACGGATGATAGTTGTCGCGACCCTCAATTCTGTCAACGTATTCACATGACAGAACTTCAAGGAGGTCTGCCAGCCGTAACCTCATCACAGCTACGCAGCCGAGGCCCACCACCGGGCGACTCCAGGATGCGCCCTGCAAAACTCGCGGAAGGCCACACTCGCCACCCGGCTGCATGGGATCGATGTCTCTTGCCAGCATGATGACCACCTCGGGGCACTCGAAGTCCCAATTCTGCTCCATGACTTGGCCCAGTAATTCTTCGCGTTCATCTGCCCGGACAGATAGTCTCGGGTCTTTGATCAAGGCCATCATATTTTCCGTCTTCATCGGCGCTCCCATAGGAAGCTGCTCCCGAACTGCAGTACTGTCAATAGTGTTCGATTACGATCTCATCCACTACGCACCCGTCGCCAACGAGGCAATTCCTTGTCTCTCGCATGTCTGGCCCAATCGCGACTGGTACACGCGACCTTCGAATTGAGCCACCCGAAGCAAATCCTCGGCTTAGCAGGGGCACCCCTCGTGAGCGAAGGTCCTGGAGGGTTTCATCCTGGTTGAGAAGCCCCTTTATATCGATCTCCGTCACCGATGCTGCGACGAGGACATGCTCCCAGCCAACAGCGTCATCGAGTCTCCAGTACGGGATGTTCTCGTGGCCTGCGGGGACTGCATTGCTGTTCGTACCCGGCCAGACAACCTGCTGATTGGCAGGCTGCCGATTCGGACGGGTCAAGCCGCCCATGATGCGATCCGCATCGGGGACCAGACACTGCCAAAGGCCGTTCGAGCTTTTCACAAGGACGTATATATAGGCGTCGTGCGACACGGTAGCAGACAGATCCAACCATGTTCCGCTGGGTAGTCGCGTCCCGTTCTGAATCGCCGGCCGGAACAGCACGGGCATGGAGTTGTCAGTTTGTGTTCTACGGTAAGCTCTCCACGTGGCCACGAGAGCCAGCGGTCTTTCAATCTCCCAGGGGGAACTCGCTTTGTGCGAGAGGGCCTTGATCAGATGGGCAAACTGATCGATCTGTTCCTGCAAAGCTTGCTGGCCTGTCAATAATCGAGTCACGGCCTCCTGACTCTGCCGTTTGGCGTTGATCCTGGCGCGAACGAGTTCGACCTCTTGCTCTGCCTTCTCCACGGCTTTGTGTTGAAGGGCAAGCCTTAGTTCCTCGGTCTCCATTGATACCTGGGCACGGTGTGCCTCAAGCTGCCCATCCAGGACGATTCGTCGGCGGACGAGCTCGGCCTTCTCCCTTTCCGCTTCATCGAGTATTTCTTGGACTTGGACCTGGCTCTTAGCCCTCTTGACGGCCTCGGCCATGTTCATTTCTGTTAGCTTCTTCTCAGCTGCATGTCTCTCGTCTTCTCGCCACCTGCGTGCGGCTTCCTGTCGGTCATGCGCCTCATCCTGTCTCGAACAGGCAGCCTCCAGCGGTTCTATGTCACGTACCAGCTCCAGACCGGCATCGGACAGCAGGGTCTTCTGTACGTCTGATCTCCGGACAAATCCCGAGAGAGCCTCCGAAATACACATAAGCCGCCTGGAGCCAGACTCGTAGGACGTCTGGTGGAGAATTTCGTTCAGGGGTTTGGCAAGTCCTTTGGAGAGACAGTGTTCAAGGGCCTCTCGAAAGGTGTTCTCATCGAGTACTCCCGTGATGCCCTGGACAATCGGGTGCAAGGCCGGATCGGCAGTCGGGGAGAGAAATCTGGCGGAGGCCCACAGCGTAAGCCTGCCTGTTCCATTTGCGAACTGACACTCGGGCAGATCCAGGGATAAGTCGATCTCCCGGCTTACGACGAGAGCGTACATGTCTGGACGAAGTTCGAGGTCGATTGTGTGCTCTCCGCCGGAGGCATGGAATTCGACCCTTTGGCCATTCGCCGACAGAGCGACTTGATCGGACCTGAGGGAAAGATGTCGGGGCTTCCTCCACCCCCGCTTCGGCAGATCCGCAAAACCCATCCGGACTGGAATGGGCTCAATCTTCTTGAGGATGACCTCCATTCTCCAACTCCTTTAGACCGCAAACCTGCAATGTCCACACACTGCTACGACCGTGCAATATGCCGTTTTCTTTCAGAAATCGCTGTTGCACCTACAATCGACGGTCGAGAAGACAGATGCGGACTGATGCCGAGCACCCCTGGTGTTCCGATCCTGTGATCCATAGCGAGCGAATCAACCTGCGTCCTCCACGAAAGCTGACCAGACTATACCACGAGGAGGGGAGATTCTCAAGCAACCACTTACGTTCTGGGTGTGCCCGGCCCCAGCCGTTCTTTAAGTCCTTTGACAGCAGTATGTTAACACATTACCTCCGGGGAATGCGGCCTTCTCATTGAGCTCCCCCGAAGGTGGTAATTGCATTCCCGCCGCAAGGCGGTATGATATCCTCAGGAGTTCACGGTGTCTTCAACAACCTGTGTATGTGAAGAGGTCTTCAGCCATGTCGAAACCTCGGGAGGCAAAGAAGGGGATGGTGCCGGATCCTCGAAGAGAAGAGGCAGATCTGCGGCTGCGTTGTCTATCCGATGAAGCTCTCAACGGTGATGAGGGAGCAGCACAGGAATTGTGGCGGCAAGTCCGGCTTCTCACGTACAAACTCGCCCGCATTCTCGCTACGAAACATGGAATCCAGGACGCGGATATAGACGATATTGTTCAGAACGTCGTTCTCGCGCTTTGGCGTCTACCCAGCGAGGAGCTTCTGAAGATCGAATCCTGGCACAAGTACCTGTTCGCGAGCGTATTTCACCGTGCCATCAACCACTATCACGAGCGACGACGTAGAGCGCGCCGCGAGGTCGCTCTGGACCCCACTCCCGCCGACGGCGACATGTCGGGGGAGGACCTGCGGGAAGTCATCGCCGGCTTCCACGACACGCTGTCGGAGGTCTACGCCAGGGAACTGGCGGGAATCCTCAACGATATTCTGAAGTCCTACAAGAAAGAAAAGGCGGAGATCTTCTGTCTCTATCTGCAGGGATACATGCACAGAGAAATCGCCGAGAGGTTCAATATGCCCTTGACTACGGTATCCGTGATTATCTATAGGATGAAACACGAGGTGAATGCCAGGCTGGATTCGATATTCGATGAGAGGATATGAGGTTGTCTGATGAATACACACCATCCTGATAGCTCACAGTCTCTTCCAGAGTGGGCCATACATGAGTTGGCCAACATGGACGACCCACCTGAGGAGTTTCTGAAGCGATATGACTACCTCAAGGACGACTTCCTGGCGGCCATAAGACGCGCGGCGGCTTGCGAGCGTCGGTTGGCCGAGGCCGCCCCAGGGGCTGGTCCCATCGAGGTCGTTTTCTCGCTCGCAGGCGAGCTTCTATATCGGGCCGATGGTCTGATCGCGTCTTTGTTAGGGGGGGACGACTATGCCTTTGCCACCGTGCGGTCCGCCCAGTTCCGCGGGGCAAGAACGGTCGCACGCGAAGGCCCCGGAGGACCGTTGAGCCATATCTCCAAGAACGTGGGGGATTATGCCGTCGAGGTCGCCACCTACCGGCAGCAGGGCGGGATAGAGATGGAGGTCGAGGTTCTGCGGCAGGCGGACAAGGTCCCCGTCAGGCCGTTTACGTTCGAGCGGCTCGACACGGGCGGTCGCTCGATTGTGCGGGCCACTGATATAGGCCCTCTTGATCTGGTGCGGTTCCCGGTACTCGCCGCCGGGGTATACGTGTTCAAGGTCTCCTGGCAGGACGGCTCTACCGAGATACGCGTCGAGGTCAAATGAGAAGGCGGAGGGATGGGGATGAAGGTATCTCAGGCAAGCAGAAATCACGGTATCATCGAGTTCTTCCTCGAGATGCTGCGTGTGACCAAAGGCCCCGAGGGCGCTGTTGACCTGTGCGTCATCCATTGCCCCCCCGAGCTGCCTGCCAGCAGGGGCTTCGTGGCGGGCGGCGCCTACCGCCCCGGCGCCGGCGGCAATTCGGATCTCCCTGACACCCCCGGGACTCTCCCGCCGTCCGACGGATCGATAACCTGGGAGCAGACCGAGTTCCTGAGCGTGGGAGAGTACGTCGAGTTCCATGGCAAGATGCCCTGCGACGGATACGTGCACCTGTTCAACCTGGGAACCAGCGGCCGGTGTGCGAAGCTCTTTCCTTCCCGAGAGTATCCCAACAACTTCGAACCGGCCGGGGCGGTTTTCTGGGTCCCTTCGAAAAGACACTGCGATATCCCTGTCGCGAAGTTCACCGAAGACGGGCCGACGACGGCGGAAACGGGGAAACCCGAGCGATTGCTCGCGATTGTGACTCATGACGACGTCGTTCTTCAGATCGAGGATCTGCACCCCAGAATGGCGGGTTACGACGTCTTTTCGAGGTGTCCGACCCGGGGATCAGCCGTCGTGGGGCCGATAATCCGAAAGCCAAAGCTCTTCGACGGCGAGAAGATACGGCCGGAGCATTGGGAGTACGGCCTGCTGGAGATGGAGGTCAGAAGGTAGCATTCATCCTGTGCCGAGGACCTGAGCCATGGCAAGTAGTGGTGTCTTCATCGGTGTCAACGACCCTCGCGACTACGGCGAGCTCGGGTCCCTACTGTATGCAGAGGCCGACGCAGAGGCGATGGCTCGACTGATGGAGGATCGCTGCGGCGTCAAACCTGACGTATTGACGGGCTCGCGGGCGACCCGGACGAACATTGAAAAGGCCGTGCGCAGCGCCGGGCGGGGCGATCTGTTCGTCTTCATCTGCGCCGGTCATGACCGACACCTGGGGGATCACTACTACCTGTACCTCTGCGACACCGACGCCAGCAGCTACGGCATGCTGTCGCTCGGTGATCTCTCGCGTCTGTGGCGACGCAATTTCGAATACGACCACGTATTGGCGATTCTAGACGCCTGCCGCAGCGAGGGCGTCCGGGGCGGCGGCCTCGACGATCCTTCCTTGCGCGATATCAAGGCTGTATGCCAGGGGACTCGGCGCGTCGAGGTCATCTACGGCTGCGGCCTCGACCAGGTCGGCCACGAGTTCCAGGAGTTGGGCTGCGGCCTCCTGACCCATTCGCTGCTGACATACCTGTGGGAGCACTGCGGCTCCCTGTCTGCCTTCGACTGGGCGGACAACACCGCCGACCTGATGAGCCAGTGGTGTACCCAGAACAAGCGAGCCATCCGCCAGTCCCCCTGGTGGGACGGCCCCCTGGGCAGGACGGAGCGGCTTGTCGTCAGCTCCGGGACAACTGGGGTGGGGGAACCCCCTCTGCACATTGATAGGGTCCCACCGTGCGCAAGAAAGGAAACAACAGTAGACTTGTCACGGTCTGCTGAGCGACGTACGCAAGTCCTATGTCCGCTGTGTGGGGTGCAGAATGGTATTGAGGAGACACGCACATGCCAGATCTGTAAGCTTGACCATCTGTGCCAGGACCACCTCGTAGAGGGATGGCAGTGCTGCTATAAGTGTGCCACTACACCGGCGGGGAGGAAACAGCAAAACCAATCGTCTCAGGCTGCATTCAATCGCCCCGGACTCCCAACGAAGGACCCAAAGATAGAAATCATAGAGGCACCTTTCCCTATGACGCCGGAGCAGGCTCAGGAAGTGCAGCGTGCTGCGGCTGAGGCTCTGGGCGTACCGCTGAAGAAGTCGATGTGCCTGAGTTGGGGTGTGACCATGGAAATGATCTTCATACCCCCTGGGGAGTCCCTGATGGGCAGCCCCAACAAGGAGAAGGGCCGGGGCATCAATGAGGGACCGCAGCGTCGAGTCAAGCGGATAAAGGGCTTCTACATGGGGATCTATGAGGCAACCCAGGCGCAGTGGGAGGCAGCGATGCAGAATAGGCCAAGCCATTTCAAAGGAGGTGATCGTCCGGTTGAGACGGTATCATGGGACGATGCTGTTGCGTTTTGTCGCAAGTCAGGAAAGAGAGCGGGTGTGAAGCGCCGGTTGCCGAAGATCGAATTGGCAGACTGATGGACCGTGAAGCGACTCGTCAGAGTATTGGAGACGTACTCAAGAATGGCGGAACTCACCGACGAAACCGAGACCCTTGTGAGGCTCTCGCCAGAGACGGAGAAGCAGCTCAAGCAACTTGAAACCGAAGAAGCCTGATCTCCACTGAGAAGTGACACTGCCATGAAGAAGCACGCATTACTGATCGGAGTTAACATACCTCGTCGCGATACGGGGGATACAGAGCTGCCGTCCCTGCTGTTCGCCGAGGACGACGCAAGAAAACTGGGCGACATGCTCCGAACGGAACTAGGATTCAATGTTCGCCAGTTGCTGGGGGCTGAGGCTACCAAGGCCACGCTCGAAGAATCGCTGACCAGCGGGACGCTGAACGGCGAACGACTTGAACCAGATGACTTGTTTCTTTTCTATTTTGCCGGGCACGGGACGACAACGCACTTCAGCGGGCAGTACTACCTACATTGCTACGGTGCGACGCTCGAGCATGCGGCTGGCTCGCTGCTGGTGGGCTGGCTCGTGCAATTCCTGCACAGCCGGGACTTCGGTCCGCGACGAACGCTCCTAATTTTCGATGCCTGCCGAAACATTCCGCCGGTATACCAAGGTCATCGAGGTGCGGATGAAGCAACGGATGGCGCCTGCCTCCACCGTGATATTGTGACGGCCCAACGACGAGAGCCGGCTGACGGCCCGTCCCATACGGTTGGCGTCCTGTATGGCTGTGAGCCGCAAGGGATGAGTCAGGAGGATCCAGAGCAGTTGAGACAGGGAGTACTCGCCTATCACCTCATGGAGTCGCTGAGATCGGAGAATGTGCGGACATTGTCAGACTGGGTGGATGCGGCGTGCGAGCGCTGCGCAGAGTGGACGCAGGAGCAGGCGCATCGCCGGCAAAGCCATATCTGTCTGCAGCGCCCCTGGCCGGAAGGAACCACGTATCTCCGCAACGTGTTTCTCCGCGAGGCTGGCAAGACAGAAGATCGCGGGCTTGCTGAGGAACGTCGCCGAGCAGAAGAAGAGGCAGAACGTGTGCACAAGGAACTGGAGAAAGCACAGAGACACAGAGAGGAGGATCAGCTTTTCGCGGAGATCACGACGGCACCAAAGGTTCCCCTGTGCGAGCGTTACCTGGAATTGTATCCAGGCGGACGATACGTCACCGAGGTGAAAGAGGTCCATCACCGGATGACGGAAGAGATAGAGCGCAACCGCAAGGAGGCAGAGATAATGCGGAGACGCAGAAAGGAGGATCAGCTCTTTACGGAGATCAAGACTCATCCGAGGGTTCCTCTGTGCAAGCGTTACCTGGAATTATACCCTCGTGGTCTGCACGTCTGCGAGGTGAAAGAGATCCGTCGCCAGGTAGCTGAGGAGAAGGCCAAGCAAGAACGTCGGGGAAAGAAGAAAGCTCAGAAACGCTATGCGGAAGACCAGCTCTGGGGCCAGGTCAAGAGCGCGCCGACGATTCCGTTGTGCGAACGGTACATACAGTTGTACCCTGACGGGCGGTACGTCCACCAAGCTAAGAAAGTACGCCGCCGGGTCGCGAAGGAGAACCTTGAACGAAAACGCGGGGAATCAGAGGACGCGCGCAAGCGAGTAGAAGCCGAGGAGGACCGCAAGTGTAGAGAGACCAACGAAATCGAACAAGAACGCAGGCAAGAGGCAGAGGAATCGTAGAAACGGGGAGAGGAAGAAAAGTTGTTTGCCGAGGTCAAGAGTGCGCCGGCGATTCTTCAACGCGCGTTATTGCAGCTATATCCGAATGGTTTGTATGTGAACCAGGTGAGTAATAATCGCCATTGATTGCTGTGTGCAAGGAAGAAGGACGCCTCCCAATCGATTGCTAATTGACCACAACAAGCAGAATGTCACCGCTGTAGTGCAAGATGAATGGCCGCAGGGTATTCGATCATCGGAGTGGAGGACTACCGGGACAAAGTGGTTTCTCGGGTGGAGTTCGCGTGTGCCAACGCCACAGCGTTGGCCCAGCGACTCCGGGAGGGGTGGGAATTCGATCACGTCCGGGTACTCGCTGACAATAGCGGCGATGATGAGTCGCTTCTGGTCAACATCGGCACCACTCTGGGTGCCGCCGTCGACTTGTGCGCGATGGATCTGTTCCTCTTCTTTTTCGGGGGTCATGGCGTTGAGAAGAATGGTCGAGGGCAGGGCACGGGTGCGCAGGAACAGAAGGCAGATGCTCATGTGAAAGATTTCGCGCTGTTACTTGGTCCTGAGAGATAGCCAGGTCAACTGTCGTAGGTTGATGAGAAGAAAGGAATGGAACACTAGTGTTGCACTACAGTATTTCTCTATACGAGGACAGATCATGATCCGAGATAAACTGAAACACACCCCGACACGTCGTCCCATCTTCCTCATTAGGGCCCCGAAGATGCTGTTGTCCAAGGTTGGCCCTCCGCTCTTGATGGTCGTACCGCACCATGTCTTGCCGAGATTTGGGCCTTTGCTTCTCATTGCTGTGATCGCCTGGTTTGGCTGGGACAAACTTGGCCCCCGAAGACCGGAGATAGACGCTGCTCGCCAGCGGGCTGCGGACCAGGTCATTCCGAAGATTGTGGAGGACCTTAGGCAATGCCGAGGATCGATCCGTCTGGGGGCAATGACGCACTTCACTAATGATGCTACCGATTATTTCACGGATCAGCTGCGGATGGCCATCGAGCGCCGAGGCGTTTTGGATCTACGAGATCGTACCCTTGGAGAGAAGCTTCGAGGGCTTTTGAATCTGCGTTTCCACTCCTACGCCAGTCATCGAGAGGCGGCTAACCATGGCAGACGACTTCACGTGCAAGGCGTCGTCTGGGGTACAATCCACGCCTTCGAGTCGTACCCCCGGGGAGCCAAGCTTGACGTTGAGGTCAATCTCATCGACACAGCCTCAGGGACCACGGTGTTTTCACGACGGTACTACGAGGACGGCCTCTTGGGTTCATTCGTTCAGGCGGTCGTTGGACAAGGTACGGGAAGGACATGGTGGCTGCACCGAGCAGGCGCCTGGGCAATCGTGGTTCTTCTATTGCCTGTCTTCAGCATCGGCTTCATTCGTGCGATGGTGCGAAAGGAATCCAACGCGACAAATGCTTTCGTACTGGCTGTCTACACAGGCGCGGACCTGCTCTTGGCCTGCTTGATTGCCGAGGCGCCTCTTACTTCCGCGGTTGGTGTGGTGCTTCTGATCATAGCTGCCGCAACCGCCTTGCTGTACAATGCGAAGATCATGACAATGGCTTTGCGACCTGAGAGTTGACCTCTTCATGACGCGAACAAAAGACCAGCACGCTTTGAGGCTCGACTCCATATGCAAATGGCGCAGTTGTGGGTCTCCGCGTAGTGGCGCCCCTGATCCAGGCGCTGGGAGATGGTGCGAGCTCCGTACACCAGGCGGCAGCAAGAGCCCTGGACGCCTTGGCAACGCACGAGCAACGACACGCTTGGCAGGTCTGCTCTCGGACAAGAAGTTAGATGTCCGCCAGACTGCAACTGAGGCCCTCATACAACTGGGGCGGGGCTCAATGGACCCCCTGATCCGGATTCTGGCGAATTGCGATGCATGTTTGCGTTTGGGAGCGACTGAGGCTTTGGGGCGGATTGGAGACGAGCGAGCGATATGGCTTCTGATCTACACGCTGGGAGACGCAAACGCAGATGTTCGTAAAGCCGCAGCGCAGGGCTTGGCGTCCTGTCGTCATAATAATGAAGGTCGCATCTGACGAACACGGGAAGACACGTCTCTGTGGACTGTGTTTGAGGGGGATTTCTCGCGAATCACGGTGAGGACGCGAATAACCTGCAATACGGGGCCGGGCATGGGGCAGCCCAGTGGTGCTGCAGAAACATCGGAGATCTGACTTTGAAGCTGGAGACACGCGCATGATGGCGAGGATCTACTGGAAGATGGGACTTACGGAGAACGCTATTCTCGGATTGAGTACGAGATCACTGAGATATCACGAATCTGCGGCAGCCGAAAGCGGCATCGGACTGATCACTGGAAAATCGGGCAGGGACATCAACTCCACGGTTGTCATACACAACGAAATGCCTTACAATCAGCAACGCTGGTGCAACTCTCTGGGCTGTATCTGTCCTCTGAATGCAGATCTCATCATTGCTGGGGAGAGCCAGCCTGATGACAACGGTTCCCAGAGGCGTCATTTGCAGGCCAATGGGATTGACTCGTCCCCGTGGGGCGATTGACCAGAATCCGACATGGACGATCTGATCTTAGTCGCGTGCGTGGATGTGCCTAATCGGATGGGAGAACCATGGAACAATCTGCCGACAACAGCTACATCAGCGATTATGCCCGACGGTTCATGATCGTGGTCGGGGCCAATTCCTACGAGGCCCCCCTCCTTGCTCTGAAGACGCCGGTTGCGGATGCATGCCGGATCTTTCACCTGTTGAGAGACCAGTTTGGCTTCGACGGTTGCCTTCTTGCCGAGCGAGAAGAGGTCCGCAAGTACGAAGCAGAACTTGGCGGCAATCAGACCCTCGAGTCCTGCATCGAGGGTGATGGTACCCGTGCGGATATAGAGCAAGCCATCTGGAATCTAACGCAGAAAAGCAGGCCGGAAGACCTCTTCCTATTCTACTACGGCGGCCACGGAACCGAAGAGCAGGGGCTGGGTTTCCTTCTTCCCTACGGTACCGCACTGAATCGCTACGATACTTACCTTATGTACCCTGCGCTCTTCGGGGCGTTGGAGGCACTACCGTGCTTGCACAAGCTGTTGTTCTTCGACTGTTGTTTCTCAGGCATTGTGACCCGCGATATATGTAAGGTCCTGGGAGAAGCAGCATTGGCCGGAGGCGGCGCCGGAAATCAGGGCGAAGTCCCCCGGATCCTGCTGGAACCCACCATGGCCTCTTTCGCATCCACCGACGCGTTCAACGTGGCTCCCGACCAATTCCACACATGGTACGATGAGTCATCGGGTCGTTGGTCCTCCTACAGTCCATTTGGCGACACATTGGCTACCATCCTTCAAGAGATGCCCGCCGGAACGAGCCTGATCCCCGCCGAGATTCACGGCAAGATCTACCATGGCGTTCGCAATCGCATCGATACCGTTCGCGCTGTCAACGGGAGGCAAGTCCCTCTTCAGCCTGTGGCGCGAATCGTGGGAACGTCAACGATATTCCTGAACAAGCTCGGGCCACGTGGGGACCCTTCCAGAATTGCCAGCAAGCCGAGGACTGTCGTGCCCGTGAACAAGGCCGAGAGGATACTGCTGGAGACCAAGTACCTGCCGGTATGCCACGTGCAGAAGGACTACCGTGCTTCGATCGAGATCACAGGCGGTGTTCCGCCGCTGCACGTCGAAGCCGAAGGATTACCTCGCGGGCTGGACATGTCCGCCTCCGGGGAAGTGTATGGGCGAGTGGACACCGACGTGGCGTTCGCCGGCGGGTGCTTGCACGTTTTTGTCCTATGCGCCACGGACGGTAAGGGAGAGCAACTGCGAGAACGACTTGCCATACCGATCATTGATCCGGACGTGTATGTCGCCGTCCCGGCCGGCGAATTCCAGTTTGGCTATAGTCCTTCCGCCAGGCGAACTCAGACTCTGAACAACATGCAAGTCTCCGCGCAGGTCAGGGAGGACCTTGCGGAGCATCTTCCAGCAGGCGCGGTGACTTTGCCGCTCTTCTTCATCCGTCGGCATCCTCTGACGAACAATGACTGGCGGGCCTTTGTGGAACAAAGCAGCCATCCCGGGGTTTCTTCGCAGTGGAAGGCTTTGGACGACGTCGGATTCTGGCGGCGCGAAGGCGAACTCCCTGTGACGGGTCTCACGGGACGGGATGTGGAAGCCTTCTGCGACTGGCACAATACCCGCCTGCCCAGTCGGTTCCAGTGGGAGAAAGCGGCGCGAGGCACGGACGGAAGGTTGTTTCCCTGGGGCGATGACTTCCTTCCCCACCTCTGCACCTGTGTTGAGCAGCATCGCGGCGCCTACCGGCCCGAGACAGTGAGAAGCAATCCGTCATTCTTTGTGACCCGCGTGGACCAGCATCCCCAGGGCAGGAGTCCTTACGGGGTCGAGGACCTCGTCGGCAACACATGGGAACTGACCGGCCACGTGCTTTGGGACGAGACGAACCAGCCCTGCTTCGCCCGAATGGGTGGAAGCGCAGCGGACGGCGGCGCCAACCTGACAACATGCTTTGGCTGCCGCTTGAGGCATGCCATCCCGGGACATCTCGATGTGAACCAGGGGAGAATTCGTCTGGCGCCGAGGCCGCTGCCGCCGTTGACCGGCTTTCGCGATGTCATCGAATTGGCGCAGGCCCCGCCTTTTCAGCAGGGCTTTGTGAAATTGAAGAAGGCTACCTTGAGACTCGATTGGGCGCCGGATGTGTTCAGCGAGTGGGACGCCTATCTTGCGCGGTACCAGGTCTCAAACTGGGAATATGCGGAATTCGTTCGTGAGAGCGGCCACGACCGACCCAGCCATTGGTCGAACCACGATGAATGGTTCTTTCCATTTCACCTTCGCTTTCATCCGGTCGTGAATGTCACCTGGCAGGACGTGCAGGCGTTCTGTCGATGGAAGAGCGCGAAGCTGGGGGTCCGATGCCAACCTATGAACGTATCCCTTTGGCGGTTGGCGGTTCACCAGCCACACCCGGAGAGGGGAGATCGCCCTCAGAAATACCCTTGGGGTGACGAATATAACGAGGGTCTGTGCAACCATCCCCCGTCGGGGTACGGGGGAACAATCGCTGTTTTTGAACTCCCCAAGGGACGGGCTGTCTGTGGGGCTTGGAACTTGGTCGGGAACGCCGCCGAATGGGTTTCACCCAACCAGACCGCTGGGGGAAGCTGGCTGCACGGCATTCAGTCGCCGGGGGATTTCATCACACCAAATGCCGGCGCAGGTCCTGCTGTGGGATTCCGCTATTTCACTTGGGATCCACCGGTCAAGAACAAAAACGGATAAGATTGGAGAACCAGCGTTGCCTCATAGGCAACGGAATGATGAGACGTGCGCTATCGGCAAGGGAGACATGAAGAATGCAAATCTATGTCCTGAGCGTCGGCGTTGATGACTACGGCGGTCAGATCGCTATTCCAAACCTGCATTGTGCGGTGAACGATGCCTGTAGCGTATATCGTGTCCTTCGCACTCTGTACAATGCCGATGGAAGGCTTCTGTATTCCAACGGATCATCCACATCGGTTGGAGGTGGCCCTAGGCCTCTTGCGCCTCAAGGGCATGGAACGCGCGCCGAGGTTCTTCAGGCCATCAACGAGGCACGACGTTACCTTCACCCAGAAGACCTTTTCATGTTCTTCTTTTCCGGACACGGCGTTCCGGATAGTCCCGGGTATATTCTTCCGCATTCCGCTGAGTATGGCCAGCCTGGCACGTACCTGATGTACCGGGCGTTGTTCAGCACCCTGGCCACGCTTCCCTGCATGCACGTCATGTGCTTTCTGAACTGCTGTTACGCCGGCATGGCCGCGGCGCCCGCCGCCCTGCCTGGCATGATCATGTCAAAGAAGCACGCCGCCCTGTATGCGGCTACGAATGACGAGACAGTCACGCTGGATCGTCTGCCCGGAAGCCCAAGCGGTTGCAGCCCCTTTGCCCAGGCGCTGGTCGACTATCTGGAACGTGAGACGGCTGAAGGCGCGTCCTTCAGACCGGAAGCACTGGCCGCGTACATCGAGCAACATGCCCAAGTCGCCATCTCGCTGGAGGGCCATACGGTCGAAGTGCACCCCGTGTTTGTCTCCTCCCTTGTCACAGTCGGCGCAGGGGTCTTCCCATTCGAGATCCGACGGCCTGGTTTCGGCTTTGAGGTCTGCCCAGAGTACCACTGCGCGACCGGCGAGCTGCTGCGGGTGCCGGTCCGTCTGGAAGAGACCAAAGCTGATGAGATTGAATGGACAGCCCACCCGCGACTTGCCGGACTCCCCACGGCCAGGATGAAGGTCCTTAATGGCGAGGTCGAACTCGTCTTTCAGTATCCGGGAGATTTCGACATCGAGATTGCCGCCAAGAACGGTCGGACCGGGGAGAAGGTATGCCACACGGTGACGGTGCACGTCCGTCTGGGAGAATCGCCCCCCCCCTCCTTGGAGGACCACCCGCTGGCTCTTTGCAGGCGAGGCGAATCCTACAGCGGCAATCTTCGGATCAGGGGGGGCATGGCACCGTTCCAGGTCACGGTGGAAGGACTTCCGGAGGGCCTTGAGTATGACAAGCGATGCGATTCGGACACGATCCGGATTCACGGGATTGTCCCGAGCATGGGAGGGGGTGGCACGCCGCTGTCCGGCGACAATGGTCCGATCGTCCGGATGATCGATATCCACGTGACGGACAGCGCCGGTCGTGACTGCCAAGGACGCAAGCGGCTCGTTGTCTACAATCGCCAGGACTACTGTCACGTTGAGAAAGGCACGTACTCCATCGGGTGCAGGAAAGACGCCGCGACCATCCAGGCCATCTGCGAGATCATTCAGAACGACATGAAACGGATCGCTGCGGCGGGGCGGATGAATCTCAACGTTTTGCAGGCGGCGCTGAACGCCGCCACGACGGGTGCCGCCGATCAACTTCTCGATGAGATCGTCTCCGTTGCGCCCCACGCGCAGGTGGAGTTGCAGCCGTACCTGATCAAGAAGTACCCGGTAACCGCGCGCGACTGGCAGCGTTTTCTCGACGAGACCAACAAACCGCACATCCCGCTGTCGCGGTGGCCGCCGAGCACGCCGGAGGATTGGAGGAAGCCGGTGACTTGCATTAGCTATCAGGCGTTGTCCGAGTATCTCCAGTGGAAGGGCACTCGGTTGCCCACCGGACGTGAGTGGCAAGTCGCCGCGGATGGCGGCCAGGGGTTCCTGTTCCCCTGGGGAAACGAGTTCGACCAGGAGAAATGTAATGTGTGCGGTGGTCCCCGGAGTAACGACTTGTCCCCGGTCGACACCTTCGACAGTCAATACGCCAGCCGGACCGGTACCCGTGATATGGTCGGCAACGCTGCCGAGTGGGTGGATCGGCGTGTGTACTGGTCCGCACGGAATGCCTTTGCACAAGTCTTTCGTGGCGGCTCCTTTCGGGATACTTCGATCTCCGGAATCATCTCCCGGGATAGTCGGGAGGTCGGTGTGCTGTTTCACGCGGATGAAACCGCCGGCCAGGCAGGCGAAACGCGTTTTGACTGGCTGGGATTCCGAGACGTCATCGACCTCGATCCGATGCTCGGCCGGGGGCAGAGCTTGGTGGTCATTCCCGACGGGGAGGTGCAAATCGACGATGACACGGAGAAATCCGTTCCTGGTTTTCGCATGGCCAGGTGCGCCGTGAGCAATCTGGAGTACTGGGAGTTTGTCCAAGCCACCGGACACCGTCGACCGGCAGGGTGGAAACTACGCGAAGATGCTCTGCCCTTCCCTCACGACCAACGTTATCTCCCAGTGGTCAACGTCAGCTATCTAGATGCGCACGCATTCTGTCTGTGGAAGTCGCGTACAGAGGGGGGTATCTACTGCTTGCCTACGCCGGAGCAATGGTTGGCGGCTGCCCAGGGGGGCGAGCATCGTCGGTTTCCCTGGGAAGGCGACTTCAACCTGCAGTTCTGCAACGAAATCACCTCGGGGTGGGGCAAGCGGGTGCCAGTCTTCGATCTGCCCGAGGGCCAGAGCAAGCACGGCGTCTACAATCTGGTTGGCAATGTGCACGAGTGGGTGGGCCCATTGGAAGTGCGGGGGGGCAGTTGGCTCACAGATTGCCGGCACCTTGCCCAGAACTGGTACCGGAGCGGTATTGCCAACGACGGTGGTGCTTTCGATTTTCGCAGGGGGGACGTGGGTTTCCGTTATGTTCTTCTGGAGTCCCCCTGCGAGGGAGGCCTGTGAAGCGGGAGATGCAGAAAGAAACGCATGGATTGAAAGAATAGTCAGCGGATGTTGTCTTCAACAATAGAGTAGTGACATCACGGGCCCGCGAAGGAGCTCGCTTGCTGATCGTACAGTCTGTCGGAAATGGGAGTTGAAGAATGGCGAACCAGACAACTCAAAGCAGCACAGTATCCCCCCAGAGCAATGAAGGCCGCCGGCCCAAACCGGACTTTTCCGCGATCGCCCGGGCGGCGAAGCTGCTGCTGGTATGCGTCATTCTGGCCACGATTGGCGTTACCGCGCTGTTCCGGTACCAGAACTGGGTCTATCGTTATGTGGGGGGAGAGATTCGCCAGGCGCCCGCAGAACTGAACCTGCAAGAGGCGTTCAGGGAGATCTATCCGAGCAAGTCGCAGGATGAACTCAACAAGCTCCGAGGCTTCAAGAACGGGACGACCGTGTGGATTTCGCACACGGCCTCTGCCTATTGGGTGTCTCAGGCCTTCCACAATGGATGGGTGCAATATGCTATTCTCCTTGGATTCACGACCGGACTTCTTTATACGCTCGGTGTACGCCAGGGAAGGCTAATCCCCAGCTGGCACCCCTGGTTGGCGTCACACCGGTTCCAGCGCGTCGCCGCACAGATGGTCGAACTGCGCAAGACGGGGGTAGACAACGTCGACCAGGTCATCGAGAGAATCGGGGGCAACGACCGGTTCATGGATCGTCTTCGCAAGCTCCAGCAACACTACAGCAGAGAGCCCAACCGCCAGTTGTGCCGGGAGGCCAATGAGGCCTACTCGCAATTCGAACAGGCTGAGGCTCTCTATGTTATATTCCCACTGGTCTTCATCGAGTTTGTGCTGCCGGTGTTCGGATTCATCGGGACTGTGCTCGGTGTTTCGGATGCGGTGGTGGCGTTGCGCTGGGGTATGCACCAACTCTTCGAGGCCAACAGGTTGACCGATGCCGTTATGAGCCAATTCATGCTGGGGTTCGATGGCCTCGTCCTGGCCTTCATGACAACGCTCTTCGGGCTGCTCGGATTGGCCTTTACGGCGTTGTTCCGCTTTCATCTTCGCCGCAATGCGATGGCGGTCATCGCCCAGGTCGACAAATGGAGCGAGGAAACCATCAACCTGCTTCCCCAGGAGGATTTGCTCAAGACGATCGCGGACGGGTTGATGGTCCAGGATGAAAATGGGCAACGTGTCCCTCTGTTGCACAAACTGGACGAACTGCTCCGGGAGACATTGTTCGAGACATCCCAGGACGGTGAGAAGCCGATTCCGACTCTGCAGGCCGTCCATCGCATGCTGCATGAGTTGCACGAATCGCTCGGGAAGGCTCTGTTCGAACCGGGCAAGGAAGGCGAGGAGCCGATTCCGGCCCTGCAGGGAGTCCGTCGCATGATCAAGATTGCCACAGAGGCAGTGTACGGCATCCACAATGCCCTCATGCACCATATCTATCAGATTGTAGGGTATGATGATCGAAACCATTACACTGATCTCATTGTCTACACCACGGATAAGGAAACGGGCGAGACCCACTCCATGGAAGTCCAAGGGCGCTATCGTTCTGAGCGTCAGCACGCGGAGACCATCGGCTGGATGCGCACGCTCACCGAAGAGATCCTTGAGAAGTTGCCGCGATCTGAGGAGAACGGCACGGACGACGTCATCAATCGGGGTCGTCTGGTCATCTCGCCCGCTGAGGAACCTGTGTGCCAGATTGCAGCCAGTCCGGCCGCATTTGCCATCGTTCGAGGCACCGATCATACGACCGGCGAATCCGAGCTTGTTTCCGGGTGTTATGAGACAATCAATGGGCAGTTGCTGCCCCATGAGACCGACCGCAAGCGCGTGCCCATGGGGATCGCCGGATTGGGATTCTCCTGCGGTCAGGGGACGGAGGCTTCCCGGTTTGGCGTGTACATGCCCTTTGCCCCTGCAGACCCCTGGCAGTTGCACAGAGCCCAGCAATTGCTGCCGGCCCAGCCCTTGGTGAAGTGTGCCGCGACGTTCCTGGGCGACCATGAGGTGCTGAGCGAGCGTATCGCCTTCCTGAAGATCAAAGAACTGAGGTGGCTGCTGTTTCTCGCCCGAGAGGTGGGCATAGGCCAGGGCGGCAAGATCGGGCTCTTTGCTCTCCTGCTGGAAAGCGAACAGGACACCCCTCGCCAAATCGGCGATCTCCTGGAAGGGGAACTTGCCGGCGAAGCGGTCTTCCAGGGCGGGACCTATGCATTCGCCCTCCGCAGCGGCGGATCGACGAACATCGTCGTGGCCTCCCCGGGCGACGGCAAGCCGGCCATGCGGTGCATCAAGGCCCGAGCCAATGTCACGGCCCTGGCATTTGATTCCACTGGCGCTCTGCATTATGCCTCACAGGAGCGAGAGATCGGCACTGTTGCCCTGGACAAAGGAAGCCTCCAGCGCGAGTGTCAACTGGATCATCGGGGGCAAATCGCCCATCTGGCCTATTCGAGCAACAAGACCGTCTACGTTGTGCTGCGAGACTCCGCGGAGTTGGTCCTGGTCCGCCTGGACGGCGGCGACGGCAAACAGCCGGAATCCAAGACCGTTGCTTATCCGCGTCTGATCACCGCATTGACGGCTTCCTCCGATGGCCGTTTCATCTTTGTCGGATGTGCGGACGGCAGTGTCTATTCTCGCAACGGCTGAACGAATCCTTCGGCAACGTGGAGACCTGACGATGAGCAGCATATCTCTGGTTCTGACCGGCACTCAGCCGCACATAGGAATCTGCCCCGACCCGCACCTGCCTCCCAAGTTGTTGGCCAGCATGGTGAAGGACCTAATGCTTCCCACGGAGGTATCCATCACGTGCAGTGATGGAATGCAGACGGCCTCCATGTCGGTGGAGCATCTGTTAAATCTGCTCAGCGAAGCTGCTGAGCGGGAATCGGACGCATCCGGGAACACTGCCGACTGGAAAACTCCGGCCTTCCGTGCAGGCGAGAATACCCCCCGAGTCTCGGTCGGCGTCGACAGCGACGCCATGACGACTGCGTTTGCCGAATACCTCGACCGCCTCGTGAAGGCATTGAACCAGTCTGTCGAGGTGGTCACCGTAGTCATGGGGGAAGTGAACCACGTTGTTCTGGTACTGCCCCCCTATGTTTCGAGGTCCGCCCGGGACAGGCTCGCCCATATCGGCGAACTCCTGAGCACGCTGAAGGTTTCCACGGTTCCGTATCATGCCTCCGTCATGCTTCACTTCGGCAACGGGGAGATCCCGACAGCCCCGCTGATCGATGTACACTGGGGTTCCGAGCTGCGCGTCGGCCGCCGGAGCTTCCCCAGCGGTGACGCCGCCGACATGGCCAAGCTGGGCCTCGACAGCGTCCTGCGTACCAACTCCCTTGAGACCTGGTATGCGATGACCGCCCGATGGTTAGCCGAGAATGTCAAGGGTACGATTCCCGATAGCCCGTCTTGGACGAAGGCCGACGCCCGGAAGTTCCACGATTGGATTAAGGAGACCTCCCCCAGATTGTGTCAGGCGGTCCTGCAGGAGGAACCTTCGTTTCCTCTGGTCTTCGGTCAATGGAAACATGACCTGGACAAAAGCCAGATGGCGGGACTTCGCACCATGTTGCTCGTCGCCCCTGTGAACTTCTTGCGGGCTTCGTTGAAACACAAGGGAATCGAAGGTCCCGGCACCATACTGGTATCGCACGGCAGTACCCTGCGTTGGCCTGCGGTGCGAGGATCTCTCGGGCGCGTGCTTGGCGGCTTGGGCCGGCCCGGTGAAAGCGGCGACTCCGATGCCCAAGCCGCGCTCGGCGCGTTCCAATTGGTCAAGGCGCCTCCGTGTGTCCCCTATGACTGTGGCGTGTTGATCCGCCCTGTCGGTCAGAAGGAGGGAATCGGCACGCTGGTGATGGTGCGTGGGGCCTCCGCCGACACGGAAGCAACCTCCCGCATGTTCTGCCTGCCGAGGACTCAGAGCGAAGACCTGGAGGTGCTTTTCTACACACGATGTGTCGACTTCGATACGCTGGAAATCACCTATCGATTTGCCCAGAGGAACATTCGTTTCGCACCGGCCCACGATAACAGCGGGAAGACGAACTTCTATGCGACCATGACACTGCGCACCGACGAGGACGGCCGAGTCAATGCGGTCCGTACGGTCATGCATGACAAGATTAGCGGGAAGTCATATGAATTCCCGGCCTTGCCGTTCACCGGCGGAACATCCGGAGGCGCCGTCATTAGCCGTGGCAAGAGACATGCGGACATCGAACAATGGTGTGTCAAGATCAACGCGGTCAGCAATACGGACGCACATTGGACGGTCCAGGAGTGGCGCAGAGCCCTGGAACCCCGCGTCGTCGTAACCAGAGATCAATACCTCGCCTTCATTTTCGGCATCGAGGTACTGCTCGGCGACGTCGACCGTCTTACGAATCTGATGACCTGCTCGCCGGAACAGGCCCAGGAACAGGCGAGAATCTACGTTTATGGACAGATGACTCATCTGGCAAACCAGATTGAAAAGAAACACGTCGGCGAGTGGTGGAGGAAATACCCCCATCCCGCACGAACGACCGCTCTGGCCCGAGACTTCAGGAACAGCGTCTATCAGGATGCTGTTGATGATGAGCAACTTCAGAACCAGGCCAGCGAATTGGCGCGGAAGTACGAAGTGGGATGCAGTGATCCGCACTCATTGAACGTGAAGTGGGACAAGATAGGAGCCTGATCATGGGCATCAGCCAGGACACACTTCGGCAGGCACTGGAGCAATTCCGCGAGAGCCGCGATTACCTGAGACTCCTGCATACGCTTTCCGATGGGAAACAGCAGGTCAATGATCTGCTGCTGCTCCAGCATGCGTTGCAGACCACAAACGATCCCGATCTGCGTGACATGCTCGACGACGCTGCATGGGCGTGCGCCAATAAGCAGCCGTTGCCCCGACGGCCGTCCGAGGAAAGCGTGGATCGGGCCGTGGAGGACGCAGTTCAGGCCTACGGCCCCCTCATCACTGAGGTGCTCCCTGACCTGCGCGAGCTGGTCGGTGCCTTTCTCACGCAGCCCCAAACGCCATTGCCTCTCAACGCGGTCATCGCAGCCATCGGATTCCACGCCCAGCGAGAAGCGGAAGTCTTCCCTGTGTCCGAGGACAACTTCGGTGAGGAGACGCGTTACTTCTCCGTCAACTGCGACAAATGTGGTGGTGACGCTGGGGGCAAGGGGCACATCGTGTGTCCAAAGTGCAGCCAACGCGCCCGCGAGGGGCTGCTGCGCGGGAGGGTCATGGAGCAAATCAATCAGCTGCCCGCCTCGCGGCGCCTCGAGGTCGATGTCGGCGCCACCATGGCAAACAACATGACTGCGGAGAACCTTGCGGCATTGCCCCAAGGGATGATTGCAAAGTTCATGCGAGAGCACCCGGGGCAGTACGGATGCGCCAGCTGCAACCACAATCCGGCAGAGGATTGTGTGTGTGCCAAGACAGTCCAAGTGCCGGACGAATGCCCTGATGGCTGGATTGTCCAGGGAACCCGTCCCGCGACCAGAGAGTCGTTCTACGCGGTGCTCCGCGTGAGAGAATAGAGAAAGGAAAGTGGAAGATGGCAAAAGGCGCGCTATTTGAGGATGGCGGGGAGGCGAACCTGATCTCCCCGCTGGTCGACGTTGTGATGAACCTGATGATCACCTTCTTTGTTTTTCTAATGATCTACATGGCAGTTGTGCTGCCGTCGGAGTCACACTACGATCCGCCTGACTTCGTCGACATCAGGTAAGGGAAACCAGAAAGACACAGTGCCTAGGCGCCGTGTTGAACAGCCGAGAAGCGGGGCAGTGCGATTCAGAATCCGTCTTATAAGAGAGAGGTACTACTATATGGACCTATCACGCCTCAGTCTTGGACAGCGTCGACGGAGCAGCGTCATCAAGTACTGCACGGCAGGGGTCCTGACATTCTTGACCGTGTGGATGTTCAGTGGGGACGATTGTGCGGGTGCCAGTTCCAGCCATCGGCTTCCGGTCATTCTCCGTGACAATGTCGTGGCCGTTCACATCGGAATGGACGCGAACGAGATCAGCCTGGGCCAAGCCCCCTTCTTCCATCCATTCCAGCGCCATCTGGTCAGCAAGAGTGGCGCCCTGCGCAAACATGCCGCGATCCGCGCCGTGCTGATCCCCAGGGATGCCAAGGGGGATCTTGATCGTCCGGCTGCGATAGAAGCCGCAATTGACCGATCTGTGGCCGCGGATAGGCTCGTCTTCTCTGATCTGGGAACACTGACTCTCTCGCCGGATGGCACATTGAGTGGACAACTGCGCAATGGAGATAGGAACGCCTGGAAGACCGGGGCATTTCTGATACTGACCGCCGTTGTTTTTGATCAATTGCACGCGGTCATCCCGGACGACCGGTTGGTTGATGAATTCCAGCTTCCTCTCGCCAGGCTCGATTCCCGGGCGGGGGCACCGGAGGCAGAAAAGCTGGTTTCTGATCGGTTCTTCTTCTACAGGGAATGGAGTCCTGATTGGCGTGACCTGCCGGAACCTGGGGAAGGGCAGGGTGTCGACGCCCACTGCGCGGTTTGCAGGGTGTTCTCCCTTCTTCTGCTGTCCGACTCCCAGGGATATGACCCAAACGAGTATCCGCTCCAAGCCTACTGTCCCCCCAGCAATGCAGGGGCACTGACGACGCGGATGGTTGTGGCCCTCTCTGTCCGGGGAGGCATCGAACCCTATGAAGGGAGAACCAGCGTACTGCCTCCGGGCCTGAAATGGGATAGCAGGAACCTGACCATTTCGGGAGTGCCTGAGAAGGCCGGCACGTATTCCGTTGCCATCGAGATCAAGGACCGCCAATTCCCTGCCGGCGACTGGGAACGGGCGAGAAACGCGAAGCAGACCTTGGGGACTCCGTATCAGCAACTGATAACCACCTTCGATATCAGACGGCCCATCGAGGCCGAGTTGCAGCTGCCGCCGTATTCCCGCACGGGCGGCGAAGTGTCGGCGGTCTGTCTTTGCAAGGGGGGCCCCGGGCGTGCTGTCTTCGAGGGTCTGAAGCTGCCGCCTGGCATTCAGATCGATCGTGAATCCGGACGAATCTACGGCATACCCACTCAGGTCGGTGAGCATCAAGTACAGGTGCGTGTTGCATCACTGGCTGGCGGCAATGAAGCCCTGCAGAGTACGACCGCCGAGGGTACGTGGAGAATCATCGAGCCACTTCCGACGCCGGCGATTCGCTGACCGATAAGGAGAACTTGTCATGCACAATTGCGCCAAACCTCTTCCGCGCGTGCCGGTCACAACCACAAGGAATGGGGCCGGGTGCCGTCTGCTGTTGGTCCTTGGGATGACCGTGCAGGCCTGCGGTGCGCCCAGAGAACTGCCTGATGCGCGCGTCGGAGTGGCCTACGAATATGCGGTTGTCTATCAGGGACTGGTCGAACCGGTCAAAGCCGAATGGCGGGGACTCCCTGACTGGCTGACCGCGGATGGCCCTCGGGTCCGCGGCACTCCCCGCACAGTTACACAGAAGCCGCTCGAATTCTCGGTTACTCTGACCGGACAAATCGGGGATCCGCTTCAGAGCCAGTTCCGGCTCCGTATCCGACCGGCTATCCGGCCTCTGGCATTGGTAAAATCAGCCATCCCGCCCTTGCCGATTGATGAGCCGATCAGCATCGGGTTTTCAGCCAATGGAGGCGAAGGGAAACTGAAGTGGGACGTGCGATGGATCAGCAGGATCCCCGGCATAGACGCACAGATTGACAATGCAGCCGGAACATGTCGCCTAATGGGAACCGCAACCACCGAAGGCCAATTCGATATCCAAGTCATTGTATGTGACGAAACAGACGCCACAGACCAGCATCAGTTCCACAGCCAAACACGGGCACTTGCCGTTCCTCTGCGAATTACTTCGGCGAGATTGTCCGAAGCCACGTTCAGTCACCCCTATGTGGCCCACTTCGCAGCCGAGGGTGGTCGCCCGCCGTACAAATGGAAGACTCAATGGCAGGCTTCCCCGCCGCCGGGACTGACCGTGATTCCAGAGGAAGGCAGGATCGCCGGAACTCCCACGTATCTCGGTGAGTACCCGTTCTTGGTCACCCTGGAGGATACCGTGGGCACACAGAAACAGGCAAGCGGCAACTTCATCGTAGTTCCCCCTCCCTGCAGTCCATTTCTGGTCGGGGACCGGTTGCCGGCCGCCACGGCGGGGCAGCCCTTCGAAGCGACTCTGTGCGCAGGTGGTCTGGTCGCGGATACACAATGGACAGTTTCCGGAGCACCGCCATGGCTACGATGGGAGAACACCGGCCAGGTGGCTTGTCACCTTTCGGCCACCCCCCCAGAGAGTGGGTCGTGGAATATCACCGTCGCGCTATCGGTGACCGCTCCTGTCCGGACGCAGTCCGGCGAGTCGGTCCGCGAAATTGGGAAGGCATCGCATGTATTCACGCTGCACGTATCCCCGCGGAGCATTCCGCCGTTGAGGTTCATCGAGCCCCACCCACCCATGGCGGTGCAGAACCAGCCCTACGAGTATCGCTTTGTGGCAGAGGGTGGCGACCAACCTGTCCGTTTCACATTCACTGGAGAACTCCCGAACTCGATCATAACAGACGCCAATGGGGTTATCCTCGCCAGCAGCATGTCGGAAGCCGGGACATCGCAGTTTACAGTCACGGCCACATCCGCAGACGAGCAACGGCAACAATACGACTGCGTTTTGCGCGTCCTCCCTGCGGAACACCCCAGCCCTCTGACAATCGCCGATGTACCGCGTGTGGATGCCCTGTTCTTCCAGAAATCCGTCTTTTGCATACCTGTACGCGGCGGCATGCCGCCTTACGCCGCAACGATCGAGTCCTGCCCGGGAATGGAGGCGCTGCCCTGCGATGTCAAAGACGGTGTCGCTTTCCAACTGCGTCATCCCCTTGGTGGGAAGATGCTGGTGCGTGTGCTGGATAGCGCCGGGCAGAGCGCGGCGGCCTCTGTCACCGTTCACCCCGTCATCCCACTGGTATACGTCGTTCCTGCCGGTCTTGTCCTGCTGGCAGCGGTATGTGGTGCGATGGTTCGCACGTTGAGGCGCAGCATGTCAAGGTTGAGACGACACACTCAGGCGAAGCCGGCCTCCGATGCGACGACGCGACACGGCACGAAAGGCAAGGCCGACGAACGAAAAGGCAAACAGGAACCGAAAAGACACAGGATGAAGTGACAGGAAGACACGACACACATGCAGGCAAGTGCGGACGACGCTCAGTTCTGTTTTGAGATTGGCGGGTGTACAATCCATGTGACACCTGTGACCATCCTCAAGAATGCGCTGGTTCGGTGCGAATGCGTCTCGGGGACCAGGGAAGAACTGCAGGAGTATGAACGGCTAACTCAGGGTCTGTTTCCATACATGATGTCTGTCGCCAATGCTATCGACCCTGTTGTTTTCTCACGTGCCGTCCAGGAGCGAATCGTCTCCCTGGTCCAGACAGAACATCTCACCTCTCCCCTTGCTCGCAGTCACGCCAAGAGCTTGGCAGCCATAATCGGCAATAGCCTGACCTTACAGAAGGCGTCAATTGCCGCACGCAAGTTCGGTGACATGCTCACAGAATGGCTTCAGGGGGAAAACGGAGTGTTGATCCGTCGGGCCATAGAATATATCCGATCCTACGGCGTCGCCCCACTACTGCCTTCCGTCGGAACCGCCGGCAATCTGGGGCCCTCTATCTGCGGCCAGTATGAACCAGCCCTGCATTCTGTCGTGATCCAACTGGACGTGATTGCCGCTCGGAGTGATCCGTCGCTGCAGTTTGTGGATGTGTTGCTCCACGAACAGGTCC
>JAGOLX010000102.1 GCA_017993835.1 Phycisphaerae bacterium | reverse complement strand
GACGACGGAGACCTGGACGACGTGGACGATCCCGCTGTCCGAGTTCGGCGTCAAGACCACCGCGATCAAGAAGATGTACATCGGTGTCGGCGACCGGGCCAATCCCACCCCCGGCGGCGCCGGCCTGGTCTACATCGACGACATCCGCCTGGTGAAGTGATCCCTGCGATCACGAGCCAGTTCGGCAACATGCCGACTGCACAACGGATGATTCGGGGCCCTGGTCTCGCCGACCGGGGCCCCGCTTGTTTCCGCAGGCAGAAGCAACCACTCCGACACAAACCCCGACCGCCCCGCGAATCATACGCCGAGGGTGACGGCTGCCACGTCCACGCGAAGACACAAAGGCACGAAGAAGACCCTGACTTGGGGCTCTGTTGCTTCGTGGCTCCGTGCGAGACCGCATCCTGTCATTCCCGCGAAAGCGGGAATCCATGCGAGAAACCCTATCGAACTCGCGAAGGGTACAGTCTGTCCTCGCACAGAGGGAGAAACATGTGAAGGCTGATTATTCCTTGCCGGCAAAGGGTTTACGACACGCTCAATTTCTGCATTTTTCTCTGTACACGCCGACAGATTTCGTTTATCATATATCTAATGGACTGCGAAGCCCCTCGCCGCGAGACGAGGGCCGAGCAACAGGTAACGAGCGACGAGATACGAGCGACGAGGGACGATCATGATCGAGCGACGTTGCGACAATTGCGTGTTCGCGATGGCGGTTCGAAACGCCGAGCGCAGGACGTTCATCTGCGTGAGCCGCGAGGAGTCGCTGGGCGAGCCGACGCAGGTCCGCCCTGCCGACTGCTGCCCTCGCTTCCAGGCCAAACCCGCCCCCGCGTCCCGGCTGGAACAGGCCGACCCGCCCGACGACAAGACCTCGCTGATCCCGCTGACCCGCAACAAGGCGGCCCTCGTGGACTTGGCGGACTTCGTGTGGTTGTCCGAATTCAAGTGGCGAGCGATGCGGGTGGGCGGGAAATTCTACGCCTGCCGGACCGAGAAGGGCCGGACGGTCCTGATGCACCGCAGGATCATGAACCCGCCGGAAGGTATGGTCGTGGACCACAAGAACGACAACGGCCTGGACAACCGCAGGATCAACTTGCGGATCTGCACCCAGGCCCAGAACCGCTACAACAGCCGCCCCCGCGCCGGCCGATCGGGCTACAAAGGCGTCTACCCGCAAGGGGACAAATGGTATGGCCTGGTCGAGCACAAGGGCAGGCAGCACTACGTCGGCAGTTTCGCCACGCCGGTCGAAGCGGCCCGAGCCCGCGACCGCAAGGCAATCCAGCTCTTCGGTGAGTTCGCCTGGCTCAACTTCCCCACCGAGTCCCGGCTGGTCGGCCTCCACGGCTCGATCCGCCTCCGAATCCGAATCAGAGCCAGCCTGAGGAAGATCCACCACAGAGTCACAGAGCACACAGAGACGGAGGAACCACCAACCGGGAACTGAGAGCCGAGAACTATCTTCGACACGGATTCACACAGATTCACACGGATTCGACCCTGTCATTGCGAGCGCAGCGCGGCAATCTCTCCTCTTTCACCACAGAGTCACAGAGCACACAGAGACGGAGGAGACGCCAGCCGGGAACTGAGAACTGCTTCTTCATCCGCAGATGAACGCCGATTCACGCAGATTCGACCTTGTCATTGCGAGCGCAGCGCGGCAATCTCGCCTCTTTGCACCACGAAGTCTCCTTGTCATTCTCGCGGAGCGGGAATCCATCCGAGCAACGAGTGACCCGTGGCAAGAAACCCGGCCTCCGGCCGGAACGCTTCCACGCTTCTACGCATCTACGCTCCCACGCGGCTTTGCCGCTCTCCCCCCTTGACACCCCGGCCCCAAACGACCATAATCAACCTCGGTCTGGCTGGCCCCTCACGGCTCCAGGATCGCTGAGACAAAGGTAATGACGTGGGTCCAGAGGCGGAATTGCGCGGAAGAAGCCGTGGGATGTCGTTGCCACATGATTGCGGAGACTGCCTATGGCGGATCAGGGCAAGACGCTCTTCAAAGTGATGCCTCTTCGCATCCTTAAACCTGTCGGCGATACAAGATGGGATGCGCTCGGACAGATGCTCCGGGACACGCGATACCGCGTCTATCGACTCGCCAATCTTGCCATCAGCGAAGCATACCTCGGGTTCCACCTTTTCCGAACAGGGAAGGCCGAGCAATTCAAGACCGACACAATTGGTCAGCTATCCCGCCGTCTGCGGCAGATGCTCCTCGATGAAAAGGTCCCCAGGGACAATCTGGACCGTTCCTCGATGACCGGAGCTGTCCCCGATACAGTCGCATCCGGGCTGCATCAGTACAAGATCCGCTCGGTCACAAACGTTAACAAGTGGCAACAGGTAGTTCGCGGAAAATCCTCGCTGCCCACATTTCGGGCGGATATGGCGGTACCAATCCGCTGTGACAAAGCGGGCCAACGCCGCCTCGAACGGAATACCCAGGGCGATGTAGAACTTGACCTGATGATCTGTCGGCGCCCCTATCCGCGCGTGGTCCTTGCGACCGGTACGCTCGGCCCCGGCCAGCAGACGATCCTCGACCGCCTGTTGGAGAATGAGGACAACGCCAAGAGCGGATACCGGCAGCGGCTTTTCGAGGTCAAGGAGGATAGCCAGACGCACCAGTGGTGGCTGTATGTCACGTACGAGTTTCCGGCCCCCGTCCTGCCCGTCGCCCACGGGGACATCGTCGTGGGCATCGATCTGGGCGTTTCCGTCCCCCTGTATGCCGCAATCAACAACGGGCATGCCAGATTGGGCCGCCGGCAGTTCCAGGCCCTCGGCTACAGGATACGCACTCTCCAAAATCAGGTCATCATGCGTCGCAGGGCCATTCAGCGCGGGGGCCGTGTCGGTGTATCGCAGCCCACGGCCCGGTCCGGTCACGGCGTGCATCGAAAGCTGCTTCCCACGGAGAAGTTGCGTCGCAGGATCGACAAATCCTATACTACTCTCAATCACCAACTCTCCGCCGCCGTCATCGACTTTGCCAAGAACCACGGTGCCGGAGTGATCCAAATCGAGGACTTGAGCACGCTCAAGGAACAGCTGGTGGGGACGTTCCTCGGAGGCCGCTGGCGCTACCATCAGTTCCAACAGTTTCTCGCGTATAAGGCGAAGGAGAATGGCATCACGCTGAGGGAAGTCAATCCCAAGTACACATCCCGAAGGTGCAGTGAATGCGGTTTCATCCACGTGGACTTTGACCGCGCCTTTCGCGACCGACACCACACCGAGGGCATGGTGACAAAATTCGTATGTCCCCAATGCAAGTATGAGGCCGATCCAGATTACAACGCTGCAAGGAATATCGCCACGCTTGACATCGAACAGAGAATCAAGGTACAATGTCAGGTGCAGAAGCTCATGTAGGTCGCTCTTTCAGAATTTGCACGAGGCCGCCGCAAGTGCAACGCTAACCCATGAGGTGATCGCGAGCGGGCGGCTGAAGGCCGACCTGTACGGCCTGAAGGATGAGAAGGCACATATCAGTGGAAAATCGCTTCCCTTTGTGTTCGCTCACCGAGCAAACCACGGTATTTCCAGGGTAGGATCTATCCTAAACCCTGATGCCGCAAGAAGAAACGAAACATCTCCTGTAGCTACCGGCAATTCGTGGGCTGCATACAGGGCACCCTGGCGAGGGGAAACGCAGACACGGCCTGTAGCTACCGGCAATTCGTGGGCTGCATACAGGCATCCTCGTCGTCATCCCTCGTCTTATACCCCTGTAGCTACCGGCAATTCGTGGGCTGCATACAGGAGGTATTCGTTCTCGCGGCGCATCCCGTCGCCTGTAGCTACCGGCAATTCGTGGGCTGCATACAGGAGGAATCGGTACAGCCCGTCGAACTTCTCTCCTGTAGCTACCGGCAATTCGTGGGCTGCATACAGGTAATCAGATCAGTTCAGTTCAGATCAGTACCTGTAGCTACCGGCAATTCGTGGGCTGCATACAGGGAGTCTGGTGATTTACTACTTCACGGAGAACCTGTAGCTACCGGCAATTCGTGGGCTGCATACAGGTGGTAGTGCATACGGAAGTCATCTGATCTTCCTGTAGCTACCGGCAATTCGTGTAATTCCGGAATTCCGGGGACGCCTTACTAATTTCGCGCGGGGACTTCAAGAGGCAGAGGAACGGTGTGCACAGCACACCCTACCGCTATCGCCTGGCCAGGTCGTTTCGACTGACGGCGAATGAACAGTAGTCGGCGGCAGTCGGCTGCCACCTCGAGCCTGCGGCCTACGGTCTCTTACCTCCGGCGGTGGGTGGTAGTCGGTTCCCGGTTGGCAGTTGAGAATCTGCGTTCATCGGCGTTCATCTGCGGATCCCGATCCGCGATCCGTCGCTCGTGGTTCGTGACCCGTGGCTCGCGACTCGGCTGGATTCCCGCTTTCCCCCCGATCGGAGCCTGCCCTCGACGTCAGCCTTCGTGCATGCTTCGTGTCCTTCGTGGTGAAAAGAAGAGAGATTGCCGCGCTGCGCTCGCAATGACAGGGTCGAATCCGCGTTCATCGGCGTGATCTGCGGACAGTCTTCTCTCCCATTTCATCGCATCATCAGGAGCGAGGCGAGCGGTATTTCGACGATTCTCGGGTCGTCTGTGGTGGGGTCGTCCGTTTGGGTGACTAAAACGGCGAAGGGGGCGTTGTAGACGCTCTTTTCGATGAAGCTTCGCAGACCGCGAGTGTCCTGGAAGTCGATGTGCGAGCGGTACTTGACCTCGACCGGGATTCGCTGCTCGCCGATCGTGAGGATGAAATCGACCTCCGGCTCGGCCCCCCGCTCGGGAAAGTGGGCGATGTCCAGATCGGTCAGGGAGCGGAAGAAGTAGCCGACCGTGCTCTCCGCGATCCGGCCTGCCAGGTCCCGCAGGTGGGGACTGGCGTCCAGGCCGGGACCGTCGAGCGGGATCACTTCCTGCAGCCAAGCCGCTCGCAGGGCGTGATCGCAGAGGCACAGCTTCGAGGCCCCGCGCGTTCGTTTCAAACGAAGCTCCAGAGGTTCGATCAGCCGGACCAGGAGCGTGGCGTCGAGGAATTTCAGATAGGCCAGGATGCGCTGCCAGCCGATGTTGGCGTGCATCGCCCTTTTGATCTCGTCGAGATAGAGGCTCTGTCGCGGCGACTGGCCGACGTAGCGACACGCCAGACGAAAGACCTCCTCAAGGAGGTGCTAGTCGCGTTTGCGGCCTCGGGGCCCGGTTCTCAGGTCGTGCTGGATGGCCCGTCGGATCACCGTTTCGGTCAACAAGGCCGCGAGTTCCTCCCAGGGGGCGTCCGGGCGGGCGTGAGCGATGGGGTAGGCCCCCCGCTGCGAGAAGAAGGAGAAGGCCCGGTCCCGTCGCTCGCGATGCTCCAGGCCGAACTGTCGCAGACACAACCAGAAGTCCTTGTCTTTCAGCGCCGCAAGTCCGTTGAATGGCAGGAGCGGGTCCAGGGCGCCCTCTCCTCGGATCTCCAGAATCTCCCGCAGGAAGAGCGGCCCCATCTCCAGCGTGCTGATTCGCCCGGCCAGGCTGTCCCGGCTGGCTTCGATCCGCAGGGCGGAACTGCCGGTCACCATGACGCGGACATCGCTGCTATCCACGAGGAACTTCAACTGGGCGGCCCAGTCGTCGAGGTTCTGCACTTCGTCCAGCAAGAGGTAGACCGGTTGCCCGGCCCGCGCCGCCTCGTTGAGCGTCTTGCCCAGGACGCGCTGCTCGAACCAGTCGGTCAAGCGAAGAATGGGCTCCTCGACCTCGAGCAGGGCAGGAAGTTCGTCGAACTGCACCATGAAAATCGACCGGGCGGGAACGCCCTGACGGAGAAGCTCGTCGACCATCTGGCGAAGGACGGTGCTCTTGCCGATCTGGCGCGGGCCTCTCAGGACGGTGACCTTGGTCAGGCCGTTCTGGAGCCGCCGCATGGCGACCGGGTACGCCCACCGACGGACTGGCGGCACCAGCGGCTGGGGCTTCCCCCGCCACCACGGATTCAGACGCTCCAAATCCGCCTCCAGCGTCGTCGACAACAGGTCTTTGAACAGCCGTTTCGCCATGATCCCATCCAAGCCATTTACCGACACGACAACTATGATACCATAGACACTGGTCTTCCACACCAGTCAAGGACGGGATTTGGGGATTCCTGAGCCATCCCTTCTCTGTGTCCATCGGCGGAATCTGCGGATTCAGGATCGTGGTTCGTCACTCGGATGGATTCCCGCTTGCGCGGGAATGACAGAGTCGGAATCCCGGGGACACCTTACTCATTTCGGGCGGGGACTTCACGAGGCAGAAGAGCGGTGTGCACAGCACACCCTACCGCGATTGCCGAATCCGATACCCCTTCTGTCCTCTGCGGCACTCTGTACTGCACAGCCGCGACATCTTGTCTTTCTGACGAGAAGCACCGAAAGAAAACGGAGGAACAGGGCCGAAAAGAACGAAAGAACACGCATAAAAGAACATCGAGCGAGTTGCCTCCGTTCTTCCCTCCTTTCGCCTCTTTTCGTTTCTTTCGGCGACCGGAATTTCAGTTGCGGCCGAAGGCCGCGCCGAGTCCTCTGTGGTTGGAAGATCCCGGATTCCTGCTTCCGCGGGAATGACAAGCCAGCAGTGTGCGTAGCACCCACCTGCCGCTGTCGCCTCGCCAGGTCCTTTCGATTGACGCCGAGTCTGCGTAACTCGGCGGAATCTGTGGATTCAGGATCGTGAATCGTGGACCTGGAGAGATATGCCCTTACGGGCACACTACGAACCCTGAAAACAGAAAAGGCCGGCGTCTTTTAGAGACACCGGCCTTTGTAAATTCCTGGCGATCACCTACTCTCACCCGTAAGGACTACCATCGGCCGCGACGGGCTTAGCTTCTGTGTTCGGAATGGGAACAGGCGTTTCCCCGTGCGAAAGGTCACCAGGAAATTCGTATTATCAGCCTTGCGGCTGATAAAGTCACAAGTGTTAGGGGACAAGAGACAAGCTTGGACCTCGGACCCGGTGCGAGACCGGCCGGAACGTCGTCTAAGCTTATCACGAGTCACCTGCCACCTGCGAAGTATTTGATGCGGATGCGATCAATGAGCACTTGGCTCCCTGATCTGTGCAATCAAGGATTGATATGGTCAAGTCGTTGGGCGTTAGTACCGGTGAGCTGAACGCATTTCTGCGCTTACACCTCCGGCCTATCAACCTGGTGGTCTACCAGGGCCCTTCAGATCCGAAGATCACGGAATCCTCATCTTGGGGTGGGCTTCCCGCTTAGATGCTTTCAGCGGTTATCCTTTCCCGACGTAGCTACCCGACTATGCCCCTAGCGGAACAATCGGTGCACCAGAGGTCAGTACTTCCTAATCCTCTCGTACTAAGGAAATGGCCCCTCAAGATTCCTGCGCCCACAGCACATAGGGACCGACCTGGCTCACGCCGGTCTGAACCCAGCTCGCGTACCACTTTAACGGGCGAACAGCCCGACCCTTGGGACCGCCTTCAGCCCCAGGATGTGATGAGCCGACATCG
>JAGOLX010000015.1 GCA_017993835.1 Phycisphaerae bacterium | reverse complement strand
TTGTAGGCCGTTGCCAACAGCAGCGGCACCATCACCAGGGCAACCACTACGCCGATCCATCCGGCAACCAGACTGTGCTGAAAGAAGATCCAGAGGCCGCCCACGAGACACGCCATCGAGCAGATGCCCAACAACCCGGCGCTCGGAATGAAGACCTCCGCGACGATCAATACGGCGCAGGCGAAAAACAGGAAAACTGCGAACAAGAGCCACCAATCCACCAGCGTTTCCTTCCTTTCCGAGGCGCAGCTCCGGCCGGGCGTTCCGGCCTCACTCGCCCTTGCCGCCCTGCTCCAGACGTTTCACGACGACTCGGCTGCCGCTTATCGCAATGATCTGGACTTTCGTCCCTTTGTCCAGGAAATCGCCTGTGGCGACGATGTCCACGACGGCATCGCCGAAGCGGGCCTTGCCCGCCGGGCGCAGTCGCGCAATCACCTCGCCGGTGTCGCCCACCTGCACCGGCCGCTGAGATCGCTCCGGCGGGGCGGTCATGCTGATCTGAGAGCCGGCCCCCCTGCCGGCCGTCGCCGGCGCCAGGATCAATCCGCTCAGGAACGGCAACTTGGGCAGATAACGGGACAGAATCCACGCGAGCGCGACGAATCCCGCGAATCCCAGGGTCAGCGAGACGGCGCCGGAAGAGAGTGAATGCCAGTCCGCCGGCGTGTGAGGCCACGGGAACTCGTCCGGGGCGTTGGGGATCAGCATACCGAACAGGCCGAACAGGATCATCGCGATGCCCAGAATACCGGCAATTCCGAAGCCCGGCAGCACGAAGATCTCGACCAGCAACAGCAGGATTCCCGCAAACAGCAGTACGATTTCCAGCCAATTGGCCATGCCGACCATATAGTTGCTTCCGAGCATCAGGGCAAAACAGACCACGGCCACGATCCCGGGCAATCCGAAGCCCGGCGTGCTGAATTCGATATACACGCCCAGCATCGCCAGCATGACGAGGACCCCCATGACGGCGGGCGAGGTCAGCCAACTGACCATGTGCTCCGACCACGTGGGGGCCAGCAGGATGGGCTGGCCGACGAACGTCACGCCGTCGCGACTCGCGAGGAACGCGAGGGCCTGATTCACGTCGGGAACGACCGCCCTGGCGATGCCGTACTCGAGCGCCTGCGACGCGGTCAGCGTCAGCAGCTCGTCGTCGCCGTTGATCTCCTGCGCGCCGGCGACGTCGTACTCATTGGCGTCCGTCGGCAGCTTGTCGCCCTCGAAGAACTCGTAGCCGCCCGTCCGGAGGTTGCGGACGCGATAGACCTCGATTTGCATGCTGACCATGGCCCTCAGGAGCAGATCGGGGTAGCGGTTGGCCTCCGCGGCTCGCTGAAACGCGGCGCGGATGAAGCTCTCGGCTTTCTCCCGCTCGACGCCTTCGAGCTTGCCGCCCAACGTGATGGGGGCGCAGTCGCCGATGATCGTGTTCTCCCGCATGATGATGTCCTGGCACGAGACGCTGATGAGCGCCCCGGCCGAGATGGCCTCCGTCGTGACGTAGGCGATGGTCCGTCCTCGCGAGGCGACATCCTGGATCAGGTACTTGGCGATGGAATCCGCCGCATCGACCATGCCGCCGTACGTGCTCATCTGGTAGATCAGGTAGCTCGCGCCATCGTCCACCGCGAGCTTCGTGCGGCGCTGAATGGAATAGAATAGCGCCTGATCGATCGTCCCTTCGCAGGGAATGATCGCGGCCTTGGCCGGTGTCACGACGGTCCGCATCTCGCCCGCGCCCGCCCCGCCGGACGAAAAGCACGTCCCGGCACAGGCGGCCAGAATCAAAGTCGCTCCGACTATCCTTGTCATAGCCATGATTCTACCTGCCGATCCCGCCGTTCGCAATCCCGGCGGCCGAGCTGCCCAAAATTCTCCCCTCCGCTCTCCCTTCCCAGTTTCCGCTACGCCAGGCGGCGCAGGATGTCCACACCCCGCCGGATTTCCTCGTCCGTGGTCGCGAAGCTGATTCGGAAATGCGTGTCCCTTTCGCTGAAGACGTTGCCGGGGATCACGAGCACGTTGTTCTGGATCGCTCGCTTGACAAACTCGCTTCCCGACGAGCCGTTCGGCGCCTTGGCGAACGCGTAGAAGGCCCCCTGCGGCTTGCACAGTTCGAACTTGTCGCGAAGCCCGTCGAACAACAGGTCCCGCTTGCGAATGTAGCCCTTCACGAGGTCGTGGACGTCGTAGCTCATCGCCGCGACCGCCGCCCGCTGGAACGGGGTCGGCGCGCAGACGAACGTATACTGCTGGATCTTGACCATTTCCTCGACGACCGGTCGCAGCGACGCCGGCGCCGCGACGTAGGCCAGGCGCCACCCGGTCATCGCATAGCTCTTGCTGAAGCCGCGCATGACGAGCACGTTCTCGCAGTACTTGCCGATGCTGGTGGCCGGCCCGTCGTAGCTGAACTGCTCATAGATCTCGTCGGTGAGCACGAGCACGTCCTTCTCGGCCGCCACCTTCGCCAATGCCTGGATCTCCTCGGGCGAGTAGACGATGCCCGTCGGATTGCACGGCGAGTTCAGAATGATCAGCTTGGTCCGCGGGGTGATCGCGGCGGCGATCTTCTCCACAGGAAGGCGGAAGTCGGGATAACTGTCCACGAAGACGCACTTGCCGCCCAGCAGGTTCACCACGTGCTTGTAGATAACGAAGTACGGGTCGGGGATGATCACCTCGTCGCCCGGGTTGACCAGTGCCAGGAACGCCAGGAGCAGGCCGCCGCTGACGCCGCTGGCGACGAGGACGGCCGGGTTCTTCCAGCCGAACTCCGCGGTGACCTGGGCCGCGATCTTGTCCATGAGGTCCTTCTCGCCGGCCGTCTGGGAGTAGCGGTTCATCCCGGCCTCGATGGCCTTGATCGCCTCCCGTTTGAGCGGCTCGGGCACATCGAAATCCGGCTGGCCAATCGAGAAGTTGACCGGGTTCTTCAACTCCCCCGCCAAAGCGAAGACTCTTCGTATTCCGCTTGCATCGATCAGACTCGTCCGATCCGCGACCAGTTTCTTCATGGAGGACTCACCGCATTCACAAAAGTGCCCATTTCTTGGAAACCACAGTATTCCTATCCTACTAGGTCCTGGGATCCTGACAAGCGAAAAATCGCCCTTCCCAGCTTCCCTGGCCCCCTGCTGGGCAGTATAATCTTCATCGGGTGGTTCGCATCGGGCCAGCCATCACTCTCGCCCGGGCGCATCGCGCGAAGCGATTCTGAAGATGAAACTGGGTCCTGAATGGTGGACGGGGTTGTCATGATAGGGTCTACATACTACGTGGCGTTTGTCTCGATGCCGGGCAGCGGCGAGTGGATCGTCATTCTGATCATTGGCCTGCTTATCTTCGGCCGCCGACTGCCGGACGTGGCACGCAGTCTGGGCAAGAGCGTCAACGAGTTCAAGAAGGGAATGCGGGAATTCCAGGATAGCGCCGACGAGGTCGTCCGCGATGTCAACAAGGTGACCAACGAGGTCGCTTCGGACGTGGAAAATGCCTCAGGCGTACATGACTACGGTGGCTATCAGGACCCGAACCGCGCCATGCAGGAGGCGAGTCCGTCCGGATCTCCGGAGTCGAGCGGCACGTCCGACAGCGGCGATGCCACCGGCACGGAATCCGCAGATGCGAAGCCGGACACCGTCGAGGGCGGCGCCGCCGGTATGACGGAGGCGTCTGCCGCCCAGGACGAGCCCGGTTCATCCGTGGAGCCTATGAAATAGCCTGTGCCCTTCAGAGGGGCTTGACGGGCACACAGATGTCAACGATGCACCTGCCCTCGGGGTGTTGTTTCGGATCGTTGTGGTAGAGTTCGAAGCACGGCCTGTCATCGCACTGGTAGCCGCTCTGGGGGAGCCATCCTCCCATGATCCTGCTCCAGGCCTGCCCGAACTCGTGGGGCAGCACCTCGAACCGCCCCACCGCATACTTGCCCGCCGGGATGACGTTCTTTCCGACCTCGCCATCGACCTGCGTCTCCGCAGGCACAGTCATCGCGACGTCCACCCGAAGTTTCTCATCCTCCGTGACGTCCGGATCGTCGTAGTAGATGCAGAGGAACCGGATCTGCGGCGGGCGGATCAGCCCTCGCGGACCCGCCCACCCGCAGAGCTTGCCAAACAGTCGCTCGAACAGGGCGGGATCTCCCTTGTACGGCCCCATGTGTCGTACGTACACGATGGGCATTCCGGGCATCTCCTTGACCTCGATCTTGACCTCACTTGTGTTGCTCATGGCATACCTCCATAATTGATTGCCGGTTGTGAGGTCTATCGTATAGGAATAGGATCCAAGGTCTTTCCAGCCCTTGCCATTTGGTTCACCGTCGCTGCCATTCGTTTTGCCGATCTTGCTCTGGCCGGCCTCGCCGGTCCTGCGATACTCGCTGGCGCTGACGCCGAATGCCCGCTTGAACGCACGCGCGAATGCCGCCGAGCCCGAGAATCCGCAATCCAGTGCGATCTCCGTCACGGATTTCGTTGGGCTGCCAAGCAGGAAGCCCGCTGCCTTCTCCACCCGCCGTCGCTGGATGAACTGGTTCAGCGTCTCTCCCACGATGGCATTGAACACGCGGTGGAAATGGAACGCCGAGAAATTGGCCACGCGGGCTAATGCGCCGAGCGATAGATCGCCAGCGAGGTTCGCCTCGATGTAGTCCATTACGCGATTGATCCGTCCCACGTATTCCGCTCGGAGCGCCCGTTTGCGGGCATCATCGTATTCCATCATAGGTCTTCGCTCAGTCCTGTCTGGCTGCTCTGTCCGTACCGCAACGGCATCATCGTACCACTTGCCCTGCGTGTTTCAAGCTGCAGGTCACCGGACGACTTGCGGCCCAGGTCTCCAGAGGGCTGGAGCATACGCCGGGGCCAGGGTATGATGTTTCGCAGTGAAGAACGTCAATCCGGTTGTCGAAAGGGAGGTCATGGCAAGAAGCTCCGATCCTGCTGCTGTCTATCTGATTCTCATTGCGATCTGTCAACTGCAGGCTTCGTCGCACGCATCTGAGAAGCCCGCCGTTGCCGCGGAATCCGGATATGTACTGGTCTGGGCCGACGAGTTCGATCGGGACGGCCCGCCCGACCCGAACAACTGGGTCTATGAGAACGGCTTCGTTCGCAACGAGGAACTCCAGTGGTACCAGGCCGACAACGCATTCTGCAAGGACGGCCTGCTCGTGATCGAGGCCCGCCGGGAACACAGGCCGAATCCGGGATACGCGCCCGACAGCCGAAACTGGAGACGCAGCCGGTCGCACATCGAGTACGCCTCCGCGTGTATCAAGACGGTCGGGCGACACGCCTGGACCTACGGCCGGTTCGAGATGCGCGGGCGGATCGACACGCGTTCGGGCCTGTGGCCCGCCTTCTGGACGCTCGGTTCCGCCCGCGAATGGCCGGGCTGCGGCGAGATCGACATCATGGAATACTATCGCGGCATGCTCCTGGCCAATGCCTGCTGGGCGAGCGGCGCCAGATGGCGAGCCGTCTGGGACGACCTCAAGAAACCGATCGCTGAATTCGCCGATCCCGATTGGCCATCCAAGTTCCACGTCTGGCGAATGGACTGGGACAAAGACAACATCCAGCTCTACGTCGATGGCGAGCTTCTGAACACGATCGAACTGAACAAGACGATCAACGGGACCCCAGACAAGGCCAACCCCTTTCACGAGGCGCACTACATCCTGCTCAACCTCGCCCTCGGCGGAACCAACGGCAGCGACCCCGTGGGAACCGAGTTCCCCGCCCGCTTCGAAGTGGACTACGTTCGGGTCTATCAGAAGCCGTCGCCGTAGGGTAACTGCGTCACAGCCCTCACTTCACTTCGCTCTGCGCCGGCTTGCCGATGCAGTAGAGATTCTGCGCGGTCCGTATGAACAGACGGCCGCCGGAGATGGGGATCGACGACTGGATATCCGGCTCGGCGATCTGGGTCTCGAAGAGGACCTTGAACTCGTCCCCGCCGGCTTGGAGGACGACGATTTCCCCCGATTCGCTGATCGCGTAGAGTTTGCCGTCCGCGGCCGTCGGCGACGACCACCACGGGGCGCGTCCGCCGACCCGGCCCTGCCAGAAGGTCTTGCCGGTCCTGGGATCGAGGCATGTGATCGTCTTTCGCCGCAGGCCGTCGAAGGCATAGAGCCTGCCCTCGTAGAACAAGGGCGTACTGCAATCGGGGGCCGCCTGGTCGAACTCCCAGACGATTCTCGCTTCGCCCCCCTCCTGTGCGGGCGGTGCGACCGCAAAGACGCCGTTGTGCTTGTGCCGCGTGCCGAAGACGAGGCCTTCCCCGGTCGCCAGCGAGGGGATAATCCGCGAGTCACGGACCTTCTCGGTCCAGTATTCGATCCGCCAGAGTTCCCGCCCGGTGGCAGGGTCGTGGGAAGTGACAAAGTCCCCGCCGGTGAGGAGCAGCTCGGCCTTGCCCTCGCGAACGAACGGAACCGGCGTCGAGTACGTCTCCTGGCCTTCGTCGAAGGCGTTCGTCTTGCGGACCTGCTTCCACAGCTCCCGACCTGTCTTTGGATCGAGGGCCAGCAGGAATGAATCCAGGGGACCGCTTGCCGGCGGGTCCCGATAGGGCGTCTGGCGTCGGATCAACGTGATGAACAGCGTGCCGTCATAGACCAGCGGGCTGCTGCTGTAGCCGAACTGCAACGACAGGTTGCCGTAGTCCTTCTCGATGCCGCGAGACCACAACGGGTTGCCCTCGTAATCGAAGCAGATGAGGGTCCCTTCCCCGTAGAGGAAGACCACCCGGTCTCCGTCGGCCGCGGGAGACGGGGATGCCAGGTTGTTGCGCGGAAGCCGGCGGGAATCGGAGCCGACGTCCCTGCGCCACCGGACTTGGCCCGTGCTGGCGTCGAGACACATCGCTACGAAATCGCCCGTACCCTTCACGGTCGAAGTGACGAACACCCTGCCCTTAGAGATCACCGGGGTGGCCCCGCTCGGGCCCGGCAGCGGGCTCACCCACGCGATGCCCTCCGTCGTGCTCCAGGACGTCGGGACACCCTTCTCATCGGTGGCCCCGTTGAAGAAAGGCCCGCGCCACTGCGGCCAGTCCGTCGCAACTGCCGACACGGAAGATATCAGAATCCAACCCAGCGACAACACTACGCAACTGCGATCACTCATTCACTGCTCTCCTGCACGACTCTCAATATGAAGGGCCCGGTGCTATATCTCCGTCCATTTCCCAGGGATGGGGACCGGATAACGGCCTTCCGCATTCGCCTGCAACGGCGACGGACTCTCCAGTGTGAAGTCTACGTTCGGGCAGAACTTGAAGTTCGAGGCCAGCATCTCCTGCCAGGTGATGACCCGGCCCATGTGGATCGCGGCGCGTCCCATGATGGACACGAGGTTCGTGTAGGCCGCCCGCTCGACTTCGTTGTGTGCCCGGTTCTCGCGAATGGCGGTCAGCAACGCATCCCACTCGGCCTGATAGGGACTCATCTTCTCCCCCTCGGGCTGCCAGACGATATTGTCCTTGCCACAGTGCTGATCCTTGTACATGTGCACGGTCGGGGCGTGGACGTTGCCCGAGAATTGCCCCGCGCACCGGGTGCCGTGAACCCACGTGGCGAACTCGTTCTTGCAGTTGGCCTGATTGCGGCTGTTGACCAGAGCCTTCGTCCCGTCGGGGAAGGTGTACTCGATCGCGTAGGTGTGCACGTTCTGACTGCAATCGTCGCTGCCCGGCTCGCGACCGCCCAGTCCCTCCGCGGACACCGGCCAGGCGTCCTTGATCCAGCAGCACTCGTCCACCTGGTGGATCATCATCTCGATGAACCACGCGGAGGAGGTCCACAGGAAGAAATAGGGCCGGCGAATCTGCCAGAGCAACTCGCTCTCGCCACCGGGGAAAGGACCCATCCGCGCGCCCGGGTCCATGCGGTAGGCGCGAATCAACTGGATCTGGCCCAGCGTGCCCTCTCGAATCTTCTCGATCATCGCCTGGCGGGCGGACGAGTGTCGGCACATGAGTCCGCAGCCGATCTTGAGGTCCTTCCTCCTGGCGACTTCGCCCAGGCGGAGGATCTCCTTCGTGCCGCCCGGGTCGGGGGCAAACGACTTCTCGATGAATGCGTTGACGCCCTTCTCGACGGCGTACTTCAGGTGGGTTGGGCGGAACGCGGAGTGTGTCGCCTGGATCATCACGTCGCCCGTCTTGAGGCAGTCGATCGCCTTGCGGTAGGCGTCGAAACCGGTGAACCGCCGGTCGGGCGGGATGTCGACCTGTCCGCCGAACTGCTCGCTGAGCGCCTTGTGCGAGTTCGTCAGCCGGTCCTCGAAGACATCGGCCATCGCGATCAGTTTCGTGGGCCCGGTCTTGGACGACATCGCGTTGCCGGCCGCCCCGCTGCCTCGCCCGCCGCACCCGACCAAGGCCAGGCGAATCGTGTTGTCCTCGCCGGCGTAGGCCCGCGACAACAGGCCGCCCGCCAGCACCGACGCAGCGACTGCCCGCCCGCCGCTCCCAAGGAACTCCCGACGGGAGGACCGATCAGACCTGGCCGACACGTGTTGCCCATTCCGGCACTTCATAGCTTCTCCTTCCCAGTTGATTGTGTGCCCATGCGGTATTCCACTCGATCATTGAACTCGTTTGTACGCCTCGGCGCCGACACTGGAGACGTAGATGCCGCCTTCTTCCGCGACAGGCAGCGAGGGCTTTCGGTCGCCCTCCACGTCGCACCACACATTGCGACGGAAGACGAACGTCTCGGCAGCGGTTCGCGGCCCGACGTTTACGAAGATCTGCACTCGGGAATCGTAGAACACGAGGTTGTTCTCAAAGACCCCGCCGTGACAGGGATGGAAGCGCGGGTCCGTCGTCTCCTGGAGGACGCGCAGCACCCACTTGTCGGGCAGGACGATCGTGTTGTGATGGACGCGCCCGCCGTCCGCTGTGACCCAGGCCACCGGCGCGATGCTCCCCTCGAAGCGGTTGCCCGCGATGGTGATGTTCCTGGCCTCGCAGTCCCCCACCTGGGGATGGAAGAACTGCAGGCCGGTGCTGCCGCCCAGGTTGATCGACCGCTGGCCGGCGTTCCGGAACAGGCAACACTGCACGAGCACGTCCTCCGTGCCCCCTTTGAGCTGGACCGCGTTCGATTGCGAGAAGCCGTCGCGGCCTGTGAACGTGCAGTCCTCGACGACGCCGTGGTGGCATCTGACCATGTCGATGCCGGACCCGCCCCAGCCCTCGAAGCGGCAGTCTCGAACGCGGAAGTGATCCACGCCGGACATCTTCAGCCCATCGTAATTCCCGTCGGGACCGGTTTCCGCGATGGTGACATCCTCCAGCGTGATGTGGTGTGCAGGAGTGTCGTACGAACCGCCGTCGTCGAGGTTGATCCCATTTCCTGGGAAGCCCTCGACCCGGATGTTCCTCACGACGAGATGACTGCAATCGGCGAAGTGGAACGCCTGTCCGCCGCCGCCTCGGAACACGGGTGGCGCGTTGGGCTCGGCGCCCTGAATCACAATCGCAGCGTTTTCCGTCCCGGCCACGTTGGACAGATACAAGCCGCCCTCGTAGTCGCCGGGGGCCAGCAGCACCGTCATTCCGGGTTCCAGGCGTTCCAGAGCGGCCCGCAATTCAGTCGAATCCCCGACGCGAACATCCTGGCCCGGCAAATCAGATGTGAGCAGGCAGATCAGCCCTATCCAGCAGGTCATGGAACGATATCGCATCTGATCACCTCGCAGGATCTGCACCGCCAACGAACTCATCCGCGCCGAGATCCGGCCTGTCGTCCCGTCGCTGGCCATCAATATCCTCAACGACGGACTCGCCCAAGGCAATCGCCCTGCCCACGATCTCGGATGCCGGCCGCATCAAATGGAGGTTGCCCCCGTTCGGATCGACAAATGCCACCGACACATCCTGCAGCAGATTGCCGAGGAACCGAATCGGGCTGTCCGATTCGTTGCTCATCCCCGGCCCGCTGAGCAGGTTGTTGGCGACCATCAGTCCGTCGTTGGCGAGGACCGTGCGAATCAGACGATTCATCCGGGTCTGCGGATCGTGGATCGTGTTGTGCAGGATCCGGCAGTCCTTCGTGTAGACTGTCACGATGCCGGCCTCGGGGGCTCGCGTGATGAAGTTGTTGCGGGCCACGCAGCGAACGCAGTGGTACTGCACGCCGTCCGCCCGGTGGGCGTTGCCGAGCTGGAGGCCCACGTCGCAGTCGAGGATGATGTTCCGCTCGATCACGCAATCCTGCGAGTCGAACCACAGGAAGATGGCGCCGCGTCCCTCGAAGGTCCTGCCCTGAATTCCGACGAACACGTTGTCGCTGAGGATCCAGTCCTTCGCGTACATCACGTCGATCCCGGCGACATAGTTGCCCTGGGCGATGTCGTCGGGATCGTCGCTCAACTGCTTGGGCCGGTCGTTGTAGAACAGGCAATACTGCACGCGGCAGCCATGCGGGCGGGTGGCCTCGCGGTTCTCCTCGGGGACCTTCACGCCCTTGACGCCCCGCTGCCAGATGTTGTGGATGATGCAGTTGTGGATCGTCAGTCTCTGGACGCCGGAATCGGAGTTGATCTTGAAGCCGTTGTACCGGACGTTCTGAATGCTCAGATCGGCGATGGTCACGTCCGAGCACGCCCGGATGCCAAGCAGTTCGCCGTGTTGGCTTTGTGCGCCGTCGAGGATGACCCGTTCGCGGTGCCCCGACGTTCCCCGGAGAGTCACGCGATCCGCGCGGATCTCGATGTACCGAGGTAGCAGGTAGTGCCCGTCGGCGATACAGATCGTCTGGCCGGGCCTGGCGTGTTCCACGGCTTGGACAAGACCCTCCACCGTCGAAACCTCAATCCTGTCTCCTGACGCGAGCGGCAGCGCCGGCGCTCGAGGGAACCACGCCTGCACCGGTGAGTCCAGAGCGGGATCAGGCGAGGGCTCCCCCGCCGTCGCAGCAGCCGACCACAGACAGACGAGCAGAGCCAAGCTGCCCGCCGTGCGCCGGAACAAACGATATCCGACCAGAGACTTGCTCAAACCTTCACTCCTCAAGCACGAACCCGCGGCCAGTGTAGACGAATCCATGGATCGAATCAAGCTGTAGACCAACTATGGAACAAGACGCTCCATGGTGCTATGATTATTGCCATGAAGAACCTGCCCAGACTACTGGTCCTCGCGGCGGCCGCGGAGATGATTACCCTGTCGGCGGCTGCTCGTGCGGATGCTGAAATCTGCGAGATCGAAGAAATATTCCCCAGCGTGGAGCAACACGTTCACGGCTCGACCATCGTGGCGTTGCCCAATGGCGACCTGCTGGCGGCCTGGTTCCAGGGCTCCGGCGAGCGATGGGCCGACGATGTGACCATCATGGGGGCCCGGCGCAAGGCCGGGGCAACCGCCTGGAGCAAGCCGTTCCTCATGGCCGACACACCGGGCTTTCCCGACATCAATCCTGTCCTGTTCCTGGATTCGCGGAGCCGGCTCTGGCTCCTGTGGTACACGGTTGTTGCGAACCAATGGGATACATCGCTGCTGAAGTACCGTATCAGCGAGGACTACGCGAGCCAGGCCGAGGCGCCGAAGTGGACCTGGCAGGAGGTGCTGCACGTCAAACCGGGCGACTCTGCGGAGCGCGGCATCCAGCCTGGCGACCGATTCGTCAAGTCCATCGAACGACAGATCGAGGAGTATGCGAAGTACCTCCAGGAGGCCCACGCGTCGCAGCCGCTGCAGGCCACTGCGGCTGTTGGTCTATGGAGGGTGTATAGTTCCCAATTGCTCTCGAAGGCACGAGGCGAGGACATGGTCCGCAAAGGCACTCTCCAGTCCTCTTCGGGCGAATCCGCATCGGCGGAGCTGGGATACCCCTACTTCCGGCGGATGGGATGGCAGACGAAGAACAAGGCGGTCCTCATCGACGGCAAGCGACTGATCGTGCCCCTGTACTCCGATGGGTTCAGCTTCTCCCTGATGGCGATCACGGACGACGACGGCGCGACGTGGCAGTTCAGCGAGCCGCTGGTTGGCGCAGGCAATATCCAGCCGAGCATCGCCCGCAGGGCGGACGGGGTGCTCGTCGCCTACATGCGGGACAACGGTCCCCCGCCGCAACGATTGCACGTCAGTTCATCGACCGACAACGGAATGACCTGGAGCACGGTCAAGGACTCCGAATTGCCGAATCCAGGCTCGGGCGCCGACATCGTGACATTGGGCAACGGCCACTGGGTCCTCGCTTACAACGACACCGAGGAAGGTCGACACAGCTTAGCGGTATCCCTCTCGACCGACGAAGGCAGGACGTGGTCGCATACGCGTCACCTGGAGCACAGCGAGCCCGGCGAGAGTTCGCCAACCGGCGCCTACCCTTCGATCATCCAGGGTGCCGATGGCAGTCTCCACGTCGTGTACAGCTACCGCGACGGAACCGGCAAGACGATCAAGCACGCTCAATTCACGGAGTCGTGGCTCCTGGAGCAGTAGAAGCGGCGGGACCGCCGAAGCGCGTGTGACTGCCCTGCAGAGGCTCGCGATGAGGCGCCACGGTCTCACTTGCGAGAGAATGTCACTTGCTGCCCTCGTCGCATGTCGAGGAGCAGTTCCTGGCCGCGAGCCTTCACGTCCTTCGGATGCGCGCCGACCAGGGAATAGCCCTTCTCGACGAACGGGTTCTCAAGACGCAGGAGCCCCCCTGCTTCCGCGGTGATCTGGACCGATTGGACGAGACCGTCCTTGCGGATTGCCGAGACGACGAATGCTCCTTCTGCACGCAGTCCGCGGAACGACGCGTCGCGCCAGCTCGCGGGCACCGCGGGGAACAGGCGGATCGTGCCGCTATAGCTCTGCAGGAGCATCTCCTGCACTCCCGCCGACGCTGCGAAATTGCCCTCCAGCGTGAAGGGCCGGTAGCGGAAGTCGGAATAGCCTGTTCCGGTCTGGTCGCCGTTGCAGTGGAACCCGTTGCGGAGACAGAAGGCCCGCGAGAAGATCTCCAATGCACGCTCCGCCTTCTCGCCGTCCCTCGCTCGGGCGGCCAGGTTCGCCAGCCAGGAGAAGCTGTAGCCGCACCACTGCTTTGAGCCCTTCTCGTCGAGCTCGGCCAGCGATGCCCTGATGATCGCGCGGTCGCGCTCGCCGTTCTCCCAGCGGATCGTGCCCAGCGGATGAATTGCCATCAGGTGCGAGAAGTGCCTGTGGGAGGCCTGGAGCGGATAGTCCTTCGCCACCAGCAGCTTGCTGCTGTTTGGATCAGTCGCCAGGTCGGGCATCTCCGACAGAACACCTCGCCAGTGTTCCGCGTCCTGCTTCTTCCCAAGCAGTCCAGCCAGTTCGGCGGTCCGCTCGAACGTCCATCGAATCAGTGCCAGGTCGTAGTTGGTGATCGAGGGGAACCACGCATCCAGGCGATTGTCGTTGATCTCGGGAGACGAACTCAACGGGAGCGTCCGTTTACCGTCCGGGCCTTTCTCCGTCACCGCCTCCAGGAAAATCGATGTGTCTCGGAACCACGGATAGACGCGCTCCCTGAGAAACCGGCGGTCCATGCCGTATCGCCATTGCAGCCAGAAGTGATGAGCGAGCCAGGCGCTCGTCGTCGCGGAGTGCGTGTACTGGTGCCAGCCGCCGATCTGGTTCTGCTCCAGGTCCGCGGTCATGGGCACGTTCAGGCCGGGCAGATCGAAGAACCGCTTCGTCCATTCGCGGGCATTGTCTCTCGTCTCCCAGAGCCAGTTCACGTAGCCCGAGGCACCGTCGAGCCGGTTGCCGCTGTAGGCGGGCCAGTAGCTCAGTTGCGTGTTCAGATCGTGATGGTAGTCGCCCTTCCACGGCGGGATCTTCATGTCGTCTGCGGTCCAGGGCCCTTGCAGCGTGATCGGCGGTGTACCCGCCCTCGCGGCGGAGCCGAACTTGTAGGTCTCCAGATACCACTGTCGCTCGATCACCGGGTTTGGCACAGAAATCGAAGCCCGATCCCAGTAGCAGGTCCACCACTGGCGGTGGGTCCGTGCCAAGGCATCGGGTCTGCGTCGAAGCGCCGTCACGCAGCGTTTCCTCGCTGTCGCCAGCGGGTCGCGCGATTCCATGGACGTCGCGATCGACCAGACGCCGAGCCAGCCTTCGTTCGACTGCCTCCAGGCAAGGGCTACCGCGAAGTTGAAGCCGCCCCAACCCTTCTGCAGGTATCCGGTCCAGTTGTCGCCATGTTGCTCGATGGGCGCCTCATACCGCAGGGTGGCCAGGTCGCCGGCGCTGATCTTGCCTGCCCCCGCCTCCTCGGTGACCTTGCCGGCGAAAGGCGGCGCGATCAGCGAGACCGAGGCCGGTTTGCGAGCTGTGACCTGAATCACGCCGAGCGGTTGTTTCGCGTGTACGAAGATCCGCACCGCGACCTCGTTTGTGAATCGCATCTCGGAGGTTGCCCCAGCGAGGTCGAGCGTCGCGTCTTTGAACGCACAGTCGTCATCAAACGTCAACTCGATGCGTCCGGCGGGGATCTTCGTCGGGCCGGGGTTGCCATAGGGATCGTCGTACAACCGATGCAGATCCTGAATCCGACCCTCCTGGACCCATTGTCGCATCGTCTTGTAGGAATAGTCGCCCGAATGGAACTCCGGGACCGGGCGCAGGTCCCACAGGTCCGTGCGATCCAGCGAGATTCGCAGGGGTTTGCCGTCGCCCCAGACGAGGGCGCCGAGCAGGCCGTTGCCCAAGGGCATGGCTTCGTCCCACACCTGAGCGGGCTCGGTGTAGTGAAGGCCGTGCTCGGGCCGGGGTTGTGCATCGACCCATCCACACAGGACGCTCGAATAGAAGATCAGACACAGCGTGATCCGTCGCTGCATAGTGTTTCGTCCTCCAGCATTCACCGCCTGGCAATTCGTTTCAGACCCTACGCATGCGCGCAAGGACAGTACTCGTGCGGATTGTGGAGACAGGCCGGCCTGTCCAAGGGCAGTCCCATGGCGACCCGTTCCTCATCCGCCTTGAAGACAGACCCGCGGCCTGTCCCCAACTCGCGAAGCTTCGCGACCTCCGAATCGGTGATCGGGCGATACGAGCGCCCTGCGACGACAGCCTTGTCCACGAGGTCCAGGAAGGACGGCGGAATCGCGGCAACCACGCCCGGCTGCGAGAGCGAGAAGCGAACCGCCAGATCGACTTCGTCCTGACTCTCGACGGTCCGATACCACCACTTGCGAGTGCGCGTCGCCCCCTGGGGCCATGCCCCCGCGCACAGCGTCTTCATGGCGAACACGGCTACGCCCCGCTCCCGGGCATACTCGATCACCGCCTTGCCGAATCCCCATTGCAGAAAGTCAACAAAATCTATCGGGAACATGATCGAGTCGAACGGATAGCCCTTCAGCAGCTCGACCGCGCCCTTGGTCGTGTGCGCCGACAGGCCCAGGTAACGAATCTTCCCCTCCTCCTTGGCCTTGAGGAAGGTTTCGAGAGCGCCGCCCGGCCCGAGGGCTTGCTGGGCCTCCTGCGGCGTGAAGACCGCGTGCATCTGGTACAGATCGAAGTGATCGGTCTTCAACCGCGTCAGAGATCGCTCCAGCTCCTCGTGGGCCCCCTGCTTGTCGCGTTTCTTCGTCTTGCAGGCGAGGAAGATCTTGCTGCGGTCGATGCCCTCCAGGCCGACGCCCATCTTGATCTCGCATTCCCCGTCCCGCCCGTAGGCAGGCGCCACGTCGAAGTAGTTGATTCCCTGGTCGAAGGCCTTGCGAATCCCGGCGGTGCTTTCCTCCTGGCCCTGCTGGGACAACGCCAGACCCGGAAAGCCGATGACCGAGAGCTTCTCGCCGGTTTTCCCGAGGACTCGTCGCGGCAACTCGGCCGCTCTCTCACCCCCTACTGTCGGCTGCACCCGGCCCGCGAGCAGCGCGTGAGGTACCGCTGCACAACTTGCCACCTTGAGGAATTCTCTTCTCTGCATGACTGCCCCCTTCATATTCCAATACAAACCGTGACAGGCGATCCGCAGCGGCTCGAAAGCCGTCCCGGATGCCTGCGCCATTGTAAGAATCAATCCTGACCCTGGCAACCGCCAGGATCGTGAAGGTCATTAGGCGAGTCTGCCGCAGGCGGAGCAATCGACCGAGAGGGACGACAGATGCTCCGTGATCCTGCCTGCCACCCAGACCGGGCCGCCGTAGGAACAGATTGTTCGATAGAGCGGGAGCTTGTCGGGGAAGAAGCTGATTTCCGCCATCCCCGTGGTGTCCTCCAGCGTCACAAAGCCCATCACGCGGTTATCGCTGGTGCGGGCCCGACGGGCTGTCGCCACGAATCCAGCGACGGTGACGGTTCTGCCGAGAAAGCCATGCAGCCGGGAGGCGGTCACATAACGTTTGGGCAGCAGAACCGACGGATGCATGGCGAACGACACGCCCGTGACGTCGAGTTCCGCCTCCAGTTTGGCGATCCCATCGTAGTCGGGCAGGTTTCGAGCTGACGATGCGTGGATATCAAACAGTGTAGGCTCCTGCGACGGCAGGGCAAAACGCAGTTCGCCCAGCATCGCCGGTCGCGTGGGCCCCAGACCGTCACAGGCTCCCACGTGAATAAGATTCTGCAATTCCGGCCTGCGGAACCTTATGCGCCTTCGCAAATCGGCCAGGTCGTGGAACGGACCGTGACGACGCCCCTCGACAATCGCTCCCGAGGTCGCGCCGGTCAATCCTTTCACCAGGTTCAGTCCCGCCCGGATGGCGTTATCCTGGAGACTCCATTCGATCTCGCTGTGGTTCACGTGCGGCGGCAGGACCTGGATGCCGTGCCGCTTCGCGTCCCAGACGTACACCCGCAGCGGGTACATCCCTTGGTGATTGTTGAACAGGGAGCAGTAGAATTCCTGGGGATAGTGGGCCTTCAGCCAGGCGGTCTCCCAGGCGATATTGGCGTAGACGGTCGCGTGGGCCTTGCAGTAGGAATAGGCGGCGAAGCGCAGGACCTCGTCCCAGATCGCATCCGCGGTCTTACGGTCAATCCCGGCCTGTTGGGCCCGCACGCGGACGAAATCGACGTACTGCGCCTGCAGCCGCGAGGCGGAGACCTTCTTGGAGACCTCGGAGCGAAAGCGGTCCGCTTCCGCAACGGTGTAGCCGGCTACTTCGACCGCGATCCGCATGACATCCTCCTGGAAGAGCATCACGCCGTGAGTGTCGCCAAGCAGGCCCGCGATCTTCGGGTGCAGGTACTCGAAGGGCTTGTTGTGGACATGACGCTCGATGAACTCGGCCTTCATGCCGCCCGAAGCGGGTCCCGGTCGAATGAGCGACAGGGCAATCGCCAAGTCCCTCTTGCTGCGGACCTTCAGGCCGCGAAGGAGCTGCCTCATGCCGGGCGATTCGCTCTGGAACACGCCCAGACTGTCGCCTGCACTGAGCATGTCCGCGGTCTTGCTGTCGTTCGGATCGAAGATCAACGATTTCGGGGGCTCCGCCCCCGAGCCCCCGAAATTTTCCGCTTTGGGCCAATAGCATGATAGAGGGGCAATGTTGCGACATTCGCTTTGGGGTGCCACGGCCACACTCGCTCGGACCGTGTCCTCCACGGCTATCGCCCTAATCCCTGGAGCACGGTCAACCAAGGTTGGCCGTGCCCCCCACCCGCCGGATTGGGACGGTCGGCACCCTTCATGCTGCTGGTTCAAAGCGGAAAATGCCAGGGGACTGGGGGCGGAGCCCCCAGAGGGGACGTCCAGACCTGCGCGGCGAACTACATCGTCGGTGACGTTTTCTCTCGAACGAATGACCTGAATCGCCTCGTTGACCGTCGAGAGCGCACGGTTGCCCAACAGGTCGATCTTGATCAGGCCCACCGCCTCCGCGGCGTCCTTGTCATATTGCGTGATGATGACGCCTTTGTTGGCTCGTTCCAAGGGTGCGATCCGGCAGACAGGTCCCGGCGTGACGACGATCCCGCCGCAATGGACGCCCAGATGCCGCGGGATGCCCACGAGCCTTTCCGCCAGCCTGTAGACCGGGGAGGTCCTTTTGATCTTGCCCTCGCGGGCCAACTGGTTGATCTGCGAGGGTTCCAGACCCATCGCCCGTCCGACGTCGCGAATCGCACTGCGGAGGCGGTAACGATTGATGTTGCAGACCATGGCGACCCGCTCGAAACCCCATCGCTCGTAGCAGAAACGGATGACTTCGTCCCGCCTCCGCCAGCACAGGTCGATGTCGATATCGGGACAATCGGTCCGCCCGGGATTCATGAACCGCTCGAAGTACAGGCGGTTTTCGACGGGGCACACCCGCGTAAAGCCCAGCACATAAGCGATCAGCGAGCCCGCGGCGGACCCTCGCACCTCGACCGGAATCCGGTTTTGCTTGGCGAAGTTCACGATCTCGTGGACCACGAGAAAATAGTCGGTGAAACCGTTCTGCTTCACGGTCGCCAGCTCATATTCCAGACGCTTGACGACTTCATGACGGACGGGATTGTACTTCCGGGCCATGCCCACATGGCAGAGCTTGCCCAGCTCCCTGTCGCTGGTGGTCTCCTTGCCCAGCTCGACCTTAGGCAGGATCGGCTTGCCATTCAGCAGACGGAAGCGGCATCGCTCTACGAGTCGATCTGCGTTTGCCAATGCCCGCGGACAGTGTCGGAGTTCTTCCTCGACCAGTTTGGCGGGGGCAAGAGTCTCCAGGCCACCATCCTCGTGGGGTCCCGGTCCGGCTACGCTCAACTGTCGAATTCTCGCCAGGAGCCTGGCAAGCTCCTTGTCGCCTTCATCGAGCCAGTTGACGCCCGTCCAGGCGATCGGCTCGAACCGGTGCGATGTCGCCCATTCGACCGCCCGGGAGTCTCGGCAACCTGCAAACAGATGCCCTGGAGGGATGACCGTCTTCAACTCGTCCAGCAGCTTCGTCTGCGAGCCGATGCAGATGACCCCCCTGCTGTCGATCCCCAACTGCTCGACGAGGTCGAAATCCGGGTTCAGGTTCCTGGCGGTCGTGATTTGACAGAGGTTGCTGTAGCCCAACGAATCCTCCGCCAGCAGGATCGCCTGCTGGCTCTCGGTCAGGATCTCGACGCCGAGGATTGGCTGGACATCCACCCCCCTGGCGGCCTTGCACAGATCCACCAGTCCGGACATAGAATTGACATCCGCCAGGGCCACCGCTCCGTAGCCAAATTCCGCGACCTTCTGCACCCAGCGCAGCACGGAAACAGGCCCCCTCAGGAGGCTGTAAAAACTCCGGCATGTCAACGCGGCTATCCGCATACCTTCTCCATTCGAACGAACGGTAAGACTCCTCGCAGGGCATGTCACTCCCCCACGGCTCCTGGATTCCCGCTTTCGCGGGAATGACAATCGCGGGGTAGCACTGTTCTATATGAATTGAATCCGATACCTCGGAACGACTCTGTCATTCCTGCGCCAAGCAGGAATCCACTTCGTGGGATACGTCACACCCCACGGTTTCTGGACCTCTGTCCGCTTGTAGTGCGCCCGCAAGGGCATGGAAGAAAGTTGGAAGTTTCAAGTATGAAGTTGCAAGAGTCGAGAATGCCCTGTCCACACTTGAAACTTCGAACTTCACACTTCAAACTCCCCAAGAGAACGCCTCACGGCCCCGGATGCGCGTACATTCTCCGAGGCACACAGATGCCTTGCTCCCGTCGGTTCACGGAACGGCCTATCGAGATTCGTCAGTTCTGTATGGCGACTCTTGCCAGACGTGGATAGGTTTTCAAAAGCCCCTCAGGGACTCGTTGCTTTTGGCCGCTGACCAGCGCCTTGAGCTCGATGGCGTTGGCCAGTTCGGCCCCCCGGTAATGATTATTCGCGATCACGGTCAGCGATTCGAAGGCCTTGCCCAGGACGTCGAGACGCTCCTTGATGGCGGCCAGCTCCTTTTCGTTGTAGAGGTAGTTATAGACCTCGTCCCGTCCGGCCTTGCTGAACCACTTCTCGGCGTTGCGCCCGTGCATGCGGAAGTAGCCCGCCCTGCCGACCGTGCAGTGTTGCAGATTGAAAGACTGTGACGACGTGGGATAGTCGAGATTGGTCACCGTCACCCCGAGCCCCTGGAGAAACTCCAGCGAGGCCGGCTTCTCCCACGATTTGTGCCGCAGTTCCAGAACGACGCTGAAAGCGTCCCTGAAGTGCCCGACGATCCTGCTGACGTGCTCGCGATTCGCGGGATTATCCGTGAAGTCGTAGCGGAACTGGGCCAGCAAGTGCTTGAGTTTGCCGGCTTCCAGCATCGGGCCAAACCCCTCGTGGAATTGCTTTACCACGAGCGCGTCGATCTTGCCCTCGTGCGTGAAGCTCTGGTGCAGCTTGGCGGTGAAGAAGAAGCCCGGCTGCCCCGCGGTGCGTTCGAGCCACGACCGCGCCATCCCCTCGACGGGCGGCCGGTAGAACGTGTTGTTGACCTCGATGCAATCGACGAATCCGCTGACATATTCGAGGTGATCCGCCTTCGGGTCCGTATAGACGATCCCGTCCCAGTCGGGATACGACCAGCCGGCAATACCGATATGCACAGGACAAGCCATCGTCGATTCCCCCTGTGTCGCAAGCTCCCAATCTCGAAATTCAAGTACTCGTAGTTCTTACTGAATGCCCGTCCGAATGCAGCCGACGACCCGGCCCAGGATGCGAACATTCTTGTCGAACTGCTTGATATAGCGGGTCTTGTAGCCGGCCCTGCGATTGGCGGGCTTCAGGGCGATCCGGTCTTTCTGGATGAACACCCGCTTGACTGTGGCTTCATCATCCAGGAGCACGATCCCGATCTGCCCATCGTCGATGGTCGAGTCACCTCGGACGACGACGTAATCGCCGTCCAGGATCCCTTCATCGACCATACTGTCGCCGGCGACCTTGAGCAGGAACATCCCGTTGTCCCGCCCGAATAGCTTCTCGACGGTCATATACCCCTGGATATTCTCCTGGGCCAGAATGGGAGTTCCCGCGGCTACCCGCCCAAGGATGGGAATCCCCTCGGTCTGGCTGCGCTTTCGGGCATACTCCTCCGACAGGCGAATTCCCCGATGCCCGACCGAATCCACCAGGTATCCCTTCTTCCGAAGGTAACTGACCAACTGATACGCCGCATTCTGAGCCAGCCCGAAGTGATCCGCGATCTCCCGCTGGCTTGGCGGGGCATTCTGGTCCAACCGGGCCTCGATGAATTCCAGTGTCTGCCGCTGTTTCGCTGTCAATGGCTGCATGATCGACTCCTTCAATTCAACCTCACCCATAGTATGTGTGTTTGACCAATCTGTCAACGAGAATTTTGGCGATTTCTGCAAATCTGTGTCGCGCGCGGGAATCCAGACCCCAGAGCACCGCACATTCAAAGACGTGGATTCCCGCTTCCGCGGGAATGACAATCGGGGGACAAGATTGCCCGGGGGGATGCGAATACATCGCGGGCCAACACCCGCAGGATCTGATGGCTATCGGGCTACGTGCTCTTGCTGAGGGAACCACCCCTGGAGGAAGTCCTCGACCGTCCCGTCATAGACAGCGGCTGCGAGAAACTCCTCGCCCTGCTGATTGCCCCAAGAGTAGTTGATGACCAGCCGGCCTTCGTACTGGCAGAAATCGATGTCGGAGTTGTTGATGTTCCGAGCCTTGGCGATGCGTTGACGCTGCTCGTCCGTCAACTGGGGATTGGCGATCTGCTTGTCTTGGGCGGAGGCCTTCAGCACCGGATTCAGCGGGCTGGGTTCCCAATGGACCAGGTCCCTGGATCGCACGACGCGCATCTCGTAGCCCTCGTGGGCCTCCAGGTAAAAATCGTGGTAGTAGCCGTCCAGGTAGCGAAGGCAATGGGGCGCCGTGTAACGGTCCTTGGCATACACGCACTCCGGCGGGGTCACCTTCCAGGTCCGCAGGTCCTTGGACGTGGCGAACCGGGCGGTAAAGGCCGCCCCGGCCTCTTCCACCGGCTTGCCGATCTCGAACATCAGCACGTACTGATCGGGCGTTTGGCACAGCGACGTGTTGCAGATCTCGAAGCCCGGCAGATCCAATGCGGTCCACGTTTCCCATCGCTGAAGGTCTTTCGATGCGAAGACATCGACGCGCTGGCCGGTCCATCCCTTCTCGGTGCTCGTGGCGGTGACGTAGATGGTGTCGCCGTCGACGAAGGCGCTGGAGAATACGTGCCCTTTCGCGAATGGTTCGGTCGCCTTGCCCGTGCTCACCTCCACCAGACGAGAGTAGTTCTCGCCCAGCAGGTTGCCCTTGTAGCTCGTCCGCACCCACTCGCAGCGATACAATCGCTCGTGAAACACCACGGGCGTGGTCTCCACCAGATCGCAGTCGATGGTTCCGAGCTTGCGAATCAGCGGTCGGCCCTGTGGATCCACCGGTCCCGCCGAGGCAATGCCGCTGGCAATGGTGAGCAGAAGCAAGCCTGTCGCAGCTCCACGTCCTCTTGTCATGGGTGCCTTCTCCTACTGCAATGGCCATTCAATCTGCGAGGGACTCTATGAGATAGCCTTCGTAGTGTCAATCTCCTTGTTCTGTCAGCGGACAGAGGGTATAAAATAGAGCGATGCAGGTCGTATGGATGGATCCCTTTAGGCTGGGCTCGGGCATGGGTGGCAAAAGGCAGACATCGGTGAAATCGGGACTCTCGGATGCGGCGCTGTGCCGACTGGCGATGAGCAAGAGCGGTGCGAGAGCCGCGAAGGTCGTCCCGCCGGCGGAGGTGTACACCGCAGCCTGGGTCCGGCTCAAATGCCAATATGGCTGCGACGGGTACGGGCAGTGCCTGACGTGCCCGCCGTTCACCCCGACGCCGGACCAGATGCGAGAGGCCCTCGACTGCTACCGACGCGCGATCCTGATCCATTTCTCGCCTGAGGCACAGATCAAGCCAACCGTAGCAGACCTGGAGCGGGAGGTCTTCCTTCGCGGAGCCTGGAAGGCCTTTGCCCTCGGGGCTGGGCCCTGCTATTTCTGCAAGTCCTGCATCCTCAAGCCGGGCCAGTGCCTCCACGCCCACCGGGCCCGACCGGCCATGGAGGCCTGCGGAATCGACGTCTACTCGACCGCCAGGAAGGCCGGTTTCAAAATCGAAGTAGTGCGAACGAGACAACAGTGCCCGGATTACTTCGGGCTGATCCTTGTGGATTGACACCTTATTAGCTTTGGGAGCATCCTTATGGACAAGAGTAGAATGGTCTCCGGGTGTGCGTGCTGCATGCTGAATCGCCGGCGGTTCCTGGCGGCCGGGTGCGGGGCAGCGTGCGCAGGCGCCGCGGGGCTGCTGTCGAGCGCAAGTCCGCTGTTCGCAGCCTCCGGCGGCAAGAAGATGCGGATTCGGATCGTGTACTCGCTGCACGCGCCGGTGCAGCCGGGCCCGGACTGGCCGAACAAGGGTTTCGATTTCCGCCCGTTCATGGATCGCGTTAGCACAGGCCTGGCGAAGTCGTGCCCGCAGTTCGAATTCGTCTCTTCCATGGCCACCGGGGCCGATCAAGCCAAGAAGATCCTCGAAGACGACAAGTCCGCCAGCATCGGCGGCTACATCATCTATCAGATGAACGCCTGGAACCAGGTGGTGCAGACGATCGCGACGTCGGGCAAGCCGGTGCTGTACGTGGATTTCCAGTATGGCGGCAGCGGCGGGTTCCTCGTCTACATGGCGGCCTTTCTCCGCAACCAGACGGCGAACGTGGGATTCGTGGCCTCGTCGCGATTCGAGGACCTGGTCGAAGCGGTCAACTGCTTCGACGTGGTCCGTAAAGGCGGTTCGGTCTCGGACTTCGTCGCCGCGACCGCCAAGGTGCGGACCGGCCGGACTCCCAAGACCGGCGACATGGCCTGTTCGCCCGATTCCTTTAAGACGCTCTCGACCCAGGAGTGCCTCCAGCGGATGAAAGAATCGAAGATTCTCGCGGTCCGCGACCAGAACTCCGGTCCCGCGGACTCGCTCCTGGGCATCTCCGTGGAGCGGGTGTCGTTCGCCGAGGTCAACGAGGCCTGGAAGGTCGCGGACAAGGACGAATCCCGCGCCATCGCCAACCAGTGGCGAAAGAACGCTTCCGCAGTGATCGACATCTCGCAGGAGACTCTCGACACGTCGGCCGCGATGTACTTGGGCATGAAGGCGGTGCTGAAGAAGCACGGCGCCAACGCCATCACAATCAACTGCCTGGGCGGCTTCTACGGCGGGCATATCCACGCCTATCCCTGCCTGGGCTTCCACGAGCTGAACAACGAGGGCCTCATCGGCGCCTGTGAATGCGACACCCGTTCGACGGCGACGATGGTCGCGCTCACGACACTGACGCAGGGCCGGCCCGGCTACATCTCCGACCCGGTCATCGACACCGCGAAACGCCAGATCATCTACGCCCACTGCGTGGCCTCGAACAAGGTCTTCGGTCCCAAGGGCCCGACGAACCCGTTCACGATCATGACGCACTCGGAGGACCGCGACGGCGCATCCGTGCGGTCGATCCTGCCTCTGGGCTACATGACCACGACCATTGAGTTCGAGCAGAGCCGCAAGGAAATGCTCTTCCACCAGGGCAAGGCTGTGGGGAACGACCCGGACGACCGCGCCTGCCGGACCAAGCTGGCGGTGGAGCCCGTCGGGGACATCGAGAGACTCTTTACTCAGTGGGATCAGTGGGGCTGGCACCGCGTCACCTGCTACGGCGACTTGAAAGAGCCGCTCTTTGCCTTGGCCGACGCACTGGGCTACAAAGTGGTCAAAGAGGCGTAGGCGACCGCTCGCAGGCCTGAGATTCCGGCTGGATTCGTGAAGACCGCCGGGGGCGAGAACCGTGCAATACGGCCTCATCGCCAGCGGCGGGTTTGTATGCGCACAGCCGATTCCGATCTCCATTTCTTCGCAATTAGGCGTTTACTCAGCCGCCATTCGATCGCTATAATACCAAGTACAGGCATCACGCGAGTCATCTGTCCGACGCAGCAAGGGTCAGACAGATCTGTTTGGGTTCGACCGACAACAGGCAAGGCGTAACACCGTCACTTTCTTCGGCAGGAGGACCGTCATGGGCAAGAAGATGATTTGTCTGGCGATCACGTTGGCGGCAGGATTGGCGGTCCCCGCCGGGGCTGAACTGGTGGGGTACTGGAAGTTGAACGACGGCCAGGGCGCCGCGTTCTGGGATGAGACCGCCTACTGGCACGACGGCACCATCGACCCGGCGAACGAGAGCCAGGTCCGATGGACGACCGACGGGTACGAGGGCGGCGCCCTGGAGTTCGTGACCGCCACCGGCCCGTTCACCCTGTGCGATGTGGCGATGCCGTCGGGGGTGCTCAACGTCTCGCAGGCGTCCTATTCGTTCTGGATGAAGATGCCGACGGTGTTCCAGGCGTGGGGGATCATCTTCGTGATGATCGGCTCGGCGGACGACCACAGTCTGGAGCCCGATGGAGCGGCGGACGTCTTTGTCGGTCGGCCCATCTGGTTCGGCACCAGCGGCGCCAAGCTCAACGACAGTCAATGGCATCACGTCGCAGTCGTCTACGACAGCAGCATCAGCACGATCAAGATCTACGTGGACAGCCGCCTGGCCGCGAGCTCCGCGGGCAGCCTGTCCGATGCCATTTCCACGGTTCGCATCGGCGGCCCGCGGTCGGACGGACGGGCCCAGTGGCGCCGATTCATCGGCGTGCTCGACGAGGTGGCCGTCTGGAATCACTCGCTGAGCGCCGCGGACGTCGAGAACGTGTTCTGGGTCGGTCCCCAGTGGCTGCGCTACGCGACGAATCCGCAGCCGGCCGACGGGACGACGGTCGGTTCAGCAAATCCCACACTCACCTGGACGCCGGGCGAGACCGCAGCAGAGCACCACGTGTACGTCGGCCCGAGCGAGGAGGACGTCAGAAACGGCACAGGCAACACCGACCAGGGCGTGACCAGCGACGCCTCCTTCTCGGGATACCCTTGGGAATTGGGCAAGACCTACTTCTGGCGGGTCGATGAGGTCGAGGCCGATGGCTCCACCGTGTATCCCGGCGCCGTCTGGAGCTTCACCGTCTCCGCGAAGCTCGCGTCGCTTCCGGTTCCTGCCGACGGTGCGATCCTCGTGGATCCGAATGTCACCCTGATCTGGACGCCGGGGTCGGGTGCGGTCTCGCACAGCGTATACATCGGCACGGACGCGAATGCTCCGGCCCTCGTGTCGCAGAATCAAACGGCAGCGACCTACGCGCCGATCCAGCTCGAATTCGGGACTCGCTACTACTGGCGAGTGGATGAATTCGACGGGGTTGACACCCACGTCGGCGACGTGTGGAGTTTCAAAACCACGCCGGACATTCAGGTGACCGACCCGAACTTCGTCGGCTGGTGGACTTTCGATCAGGACGAGAACGGGATCGCAATTGACTGGTCGGGCAACGGCAACCACGGCCGGACCTTCGGCGATCCGAACCGCATCGAAGGCTACAACCTCGGCGCTCTGGCCTTCGACGGCCTGGACGATCGCGTCGAGGTGCCCCAAGTCATCACGGGCGACCTCACGCTGATGGCCTGGATGAAGACCAGCACGCCGGGACCCGAGGGCACGACGGGCCGAGAGGGCAACGGACTGCTCTGGTCCGACCATGCCGGCGGCGGCGACCACTTCACCGTGGCTGTCGTAGGGACCAAGCTGGCCTTCGAGACCGGTCCCGGCGGCAATCCCACCACCTTCTCCAATCGCGACGTGGTCACCGGGGAGTGGGTACACGTCGCGGTTACGAGGCTGGACAGTTCCAGCGAGGTCGAGGTCCTCGTCAACGGGACCGTGGATGCGACTGGGACGCACTCGGGCGACAACAACGTGGGCTCCAATCCCCTCATCGAGATCGGGGCCAATACGCTGGATTCGCGATATTTCACGGGTCTGATCGACGAGGTCCGTGCGTACAACCGCGTGCTGACGCAAGTCGAGATCGTGAACGCCATGCGCGGCAATCTGAAGCTGGCCTGGAATCCGAGCCCGGCCATCAACCAGATAGTCGATCTCCGGTACGACCAGCCGTTGAGCTGGTCGGCCGGCGATGGGGCAGCCCAGCACGATGTCTACTTCGGAACGGACAAGGCGGCGGTGCAGACCGCGACGGCTGAGACCACCGGGATCTACAAGGGCCGCCAAACCGAAACGACATACGACCTCGCGGAGTCGCTCGCCTGGGACACGGTCTACTTCTGGCGAGTGGACGAAATCGCCCAGGACAGGACCGTCACCGCGGGCAACGTCTGGACGCTCGTCGTCGGCGACTATCTCATCGTGGATGACTTCGAGAGCTACACGGATGATATGAACGCTGTCGAAGCGATCTTCCAGACCTGGCTCGACGGCTATGATATCGCCGACAACGGTTCGCAGGTCGGCTACTGGGAGACGCCCTTCGCGGAACAGACCATCGTTCACGACGGAAGGCAATCCATGCCCCTTCAGTATGCCAACAGCGGCGATGCTACTCGTTCCGAGGCCAAGCGGAACTGGACTTCGCCGCAGGACTGGACCGTCCACGACCTCGGCCGGTTGGTCCTCTACGTGCGCGGCCTTGCGGAGAACGGCCCAACGCGGTTGGATGTCACCATCACGGACGCAACCGGCCGGGCCGCGACCGCAGTGAACGCGGATGCGGCCGTCGTCCAGACGACCGACTGGGTCGAGTGGTCCATCCCGTTTGGCAACCTGGCGCCTGTGGACATGGCCAAGGTCGAGACCATGGTAATCGGTCTCGGGGATCGCGCTAATCCGACCATCGCCGTGGGCACGATCTATATCGACGACATCCAGGTGCACGACGCTCGATAGTGCTTGTGCCCTGGCTGGCGGATCGACCTAATTGTTTGGATCATCGCCGATCCACGCGACCGGGCAGATGACTACTCTGTCGGGAATCTGGGGTTCCAACTCGCGTGCGGATTCCAGTTGGTCCGCCACGACCTTCAGGTTGTTTCGATAGCTGTTGATGTCCTCGGTAATCCTCGCCTTCTCTTGCGTCGTATTCGCGAGGGTGCATTCCAGGTCGAAGAAGCGGCTCGCCTGCTCGCGGAGATGCATCGCCATCTTCTCTCGCGCCGCCGCACCCTTCAGGGCTACGGATTCTTCGATGAACATAATCTGCAGCTTCGAGGTGACAGCGGGGACACCTATCCGCTGCTGCTGGTATTCCTGAATGGCCTCGATTCTCGCGCGGATTCCCGTAACCTCGACCTGGGCGGCATTCCGCACTCGGTCCAGTTCGCCGATCGCGGCCTGTGCTTCGTCCACCATGCGATAGGGAACCTCCTTCCGCAGTTCTTCCAAGGACTTCGCAGTGGTTTCGGCAAGAGTCCCAAGCTCGGACAATCTCTTCTCTGCTTCCGCAATCTGCTCTTCGCCCTTGTCTGTTAGTGTCTCCAGTCCGTCGATCTGGTGACGGAAGTTGCTCACAGCGCATTGAAGATACGCCTGCGCCATCTTCTGAGCATCCTCCAACGTCACGGCGTAGAGACACACGCGCATGGAATCATTGGGATCGGAACGCTCCAACAGCAGGTTACGCCCACGAATCGGGTTGTTGAGGACTTTCAGAAGTGCCCTCTGACCCTCGGATATGCTCACCTGTTGCTCGACCAGGCTGAAGAACGCTCTGCCTCCGAAGAGCGGCCAGAACTCCGTCGGACCTGTGATCGGGATAGCTGCTACGTAGCCTGGTTTGGCGTTGGCAAACCGACGCCACTGGGGCCCAAATCTCAAGACTATGTCCCCTGACGAGTACGGCCCGCGTGCCGTGGAGCTGATCTCGAACGCAGGAGGAATGGAGGCATCATTCGGTTCGCTCCCCCAGGCAAGCGAGCAGATGGAAACGAAGACCAAAACGATTGTGTGTCGGCTCATCTTATGACTATTCATGGTGTCTATCTCCCAATCTCAACTGGTAGTTGGCTCTGATCGTTTCGGCGGCAGGCGTGTCCGCGTACTCGCGGAGGATGTAGCTGTACTGTCGCTGGACGATGGACTCGGTGCCCTCGCACTGAGCGACAATGTGCGTAGCGGCGAGCAATTCGGCGGCCATGCCCGCCCGGGTCACCTGTCGCTCCATGTCTTCCGGACTAATCGATAGCTGCCGCCCGGAGTGGTCCGAGAGGATCGATACGAGGACGGAGGCCGCGATCACGATGCTCGCCGCGACGGCACAGAACTGGATGCGCCGCGACCTCCATACTGGGACCGCCTGCGGACTACCCAGATTGTCGGACCAGATCACATTCGCCAGTCCGAGAGATCGCTGCAATGCGGTCGCCGCCTGGCGACATCGTTCACACGTAGCCAGATGCCGGGCTACCACCTCGGCCTCGTTCTCAGGCAATTCGTCGTCAACGTAATCGACGATCTTGTCCGCGAATTCTCCACAGGGACCGTTCATGGCTCAATTCCTCGTTCCACAAGCTTTCGCGCCAGAATCAGTCGGGCCTCACGGAGCCGACATCGCACCGTGGAGGCGTTCCATTCCAGGACATCCGCAATCTCGTGCGACTTCATCTCACAGAAGTACCGCATGACGACCGCCTGCAACAACATCGGATCGAGTTCGGCCAGTGTCCGGCGGACGGCCTCGATCTCCTCGCCCAGACCCACACGATCCGCGCCGTTACAGTCTCCTGCGAGGTCGCTGGCCATGTCCGGCCGGCGTTTGAGAATCCGCGACGCCCTGTGTCGGAACCGCCGGCGGTGCTCCGTCAGGCACCGATTTACCGTCGTCGTGACCAGCCATCGAACCATGACGTTTTCCTGCTCGAATCGACCTTCGTTCTTCAAGACCTGGACGGAGACATCCTGGAGGACATCGTCCGCATCGGCCCGGTCCATTCCCATCCCGGCCGCGATCCACATCAGACGCTCCCGCTCCCGCAGGAACACATCCATGAGACGCACTGGGGCCACTCCCGGTCCCGCGGGTCCTGCGTCCTCAACGGAATGTCGCTTGCGGTCTTGCACTCTGCACATGCACGCCTGCTCACTTTGCGGCCGTCTACTATGATAACGCGCGAGGACAGCGCCCTGTTGGCGGAAAGAGCCTTATTCTTTCGGTTGCTGTTTCGCCTCGCCCGCGCGGAATACCGGGGGTGCATAACCGCATCAGTGTGTATGTGCTGGAGGTGCATGGAGCCGTGGGTTGTCATTCCCGCGAAGGCGGGAATCCACCACTCCCCAGGTCGCGCCGGGTCCCAAGGCTCCTGGATTCCCGCCTGACGCAGGAATGACAGAGTCCGGACAACGCCTTGTCACTCTGCGGGAGGCAACCGGACCGGTGATGCACCCGGAATGCGGTGCGGGGCTCCGGGTTTGACGGCGGCCGCCGGTCATGCGACAATGAAATACCCTGAGCGTCGAACCGCCAGTGCGGGACGGCGTATAGCACCGAAGGGCAGACAGTGCTTGGATCGATACGTAAGGGGAGTTCCGATATGGCTGCAGAGCAGGCGACAGCGAAACTGAAGTATGACATTTCCATCATCCGCCCGGAGATGCGGGAGGAACAGTTCAAACTGCGGGGCGAGGGCTTCTCTCCCGAGCGCCTGGCCGCCATCCGGAAGGGACTTCGGACCTTTCACACGCTGGAACTCATGGCCCAGACTATCTACAGATTCCAGCTCACGAAAGAGCGGAGCCAGATGAACAACCTGCTGATCGCCGCGATGTGCAACGAGATGGGCCACTACCAGGACTTCCAGGTCAAGCTGTACGAGTACGGCTTCCGACCCAGCATCCTGCGGGCGGCTTACTGGATGGTCGGATTCGCCTTTGGCTTCGGGTCCCGCCTGCTCGGCAAGAAGGCCATCTTCAAGACCGGCGTCTGGGTCGAGAGCAAGGCGGTCCACCACTACGCCCAACTGCTCGAAACCATCGAATGGGACGACGAGACCCGCAAGGTGATCGAGAAGGACCAGGCCGACGAGGACGGCCACATCAGCCGATGGAAAGGGATGCTCCAAGCCGCCGCCGGGGCCTCAAGTCGTGTCTGATCTGAACGACCAGGTGGCCGCGAGATGGTTCGTAGTGACGCCGTAAGGCGTTGTCTGCTGCGCCGTTGGGGATATGCCCTTGCGGGCACACTACAAACCGCCCTGCCACGCCTGGACGCGATTCTCCTGCGAGGTTGACAACGACCCAGGGTAGTCTCATAATCGCCATCGATACGGGCAACGTGGCACGTGTGTCCCATCCTTGTCGCGCCAAACGAATGAGCATGACCGGGATGGCCCAGCCACGTAACCCCTTCAGGAGCTGCGCTATGAGACGTGTCGCGGTCGCTTCGATTCTGGCAGTCACCGTCGTCATCGCCTGCGGTTCTCAGGCCGGGGAACCGACGCCGGACTTCTCCCCCCCGCCGCAGGAACAACAAATACCCAGGGCCATGCATTCCGCGATGTCGCAGTTGCCGCGGATCACCGTCGGCAAGAGTGATGCGGACCTGATCGGCACCGACAACCGGGTCCTTCAGGCCGCCGTCGATTACGTTGCCGGCCTTGGGGGTGGCGTCGTCGAGATCCACGAAGGCGAGTACCTCATGCGCGACTCGCTGCACCTTCGCTCGAACGTGACCGTTCGAGGGGGCAAGGGCAAGACCATTCTGCGGAAGGCCGCCGGAGCCGTGTCCGCCCTGGCTCTGGACGGCGACTTCGGCGAAGAGCAGATCACCGTCCGCGACCCGAACGGATTCGCTGTCGGTGCCGGCGTGGCCATCTGGGACAAAAGCGCCGGCGGTTTCCACACCACCGTCGCTCGCATCATCGGCCGAACGGGCAACACCTTCGCCATCAGCAAGCCTCTCATGGCCGACTGCATGGTCCGCAACGACGCCAAGGCGGCCACCGTATTCCCAGTCGTCAGCGCCTACGACGCCGAGGGCGTGCGAATCGAGGACCTCGTCGTCGACGGGAACAAACAGGAGAACATCCCGCTCAACGGGTGCTGCGGCGCGGGGATCTTCCTCTACCGGGCATTCGGCACCGTCATCAGCGGCTGCCTCGTCCGCAACTACAACGGCGACGGCATCAGCTTCCAGCAGTCCAACGATGTCACCGTCCTCGATTGCATATCTGAGGAGAACGCGGCTCTCGGGCTCCACCCCGGCAGCGGCTCGCAGCGCCCGACGATCCGCCATTGCACCGCACGTCGCAACGGGACCGATGGCCTGTTCCTCTGCTGGCGGGTCCGTCACGGCCTGTTCGAGGACAACCTGCTGGAAGAGAACGGTCAGTTCGGCATCTCCATCGGCCACAAGGACTCCGACAACCTGTTCCGGCGAAACACGTCCCGCCTGAACAAGCAGAACGGCCTGTTCTTCCGCGATGAGTCGGTCGGCATGGCCCCCCACCGCAACCGATTCGAAGACAACACCATCGAGAACAACGGCGGACCCGAGGTCCGCATCCGCGGGGAGGTCAACGACCTGACGTTCGTCAAGAACACGATTCGCGACACGCGGGAAGAACCGTCGGTTGGAATTCTCATCGAGGAGAAAGCGGGCCCCGTGCACCTCCAGGACAACACGATTCGGACGAGACAGCAGATCGAGGACAGACGGCCGGCCGGTCGCAAGTAGGAGCCGCAGATGGAACGGCACTCAGCATGTCACCCCCGCGGAAGCGGGGGTCCAGGAATCACCGGGCAGGATACTGGATTCCCGCGTTGGCAGGAATGACATCGGCGGCGAGCATAGGTCACAGGCCCCCTTCGCGGGAGGCCGGAAAAGGGGAACAGCATGGCATCCGTGAATCGTCGAACGTTTCTGAAAGGCTCGCTGGGTACTGCGGCGATGGTCGCCGTGCTGCCGCAACGAGACAGCCTCGCAGCAAACGACAAGGTCGTCCTCGGCGTGATGGGCGTGGGAGGCCGGGGTCGGCAAGTGGCGCAGATGTTCGCTTCGAGACCCGATGTCGAGATCGCCTGGCTCTGCGATCCCGACAGCAGGCGCCTCGGGCCCGCCAGACAGGCCATCGAGCAGGCTCAGGGCAAGGCCCCGCAGACGGCGCAGGACTTCCGTCGGATTCTCGACGACAAGAGCGTTGACGCGATGATCAACGCGACGCCCGACCACTGGCACGCGCTGGGCACCATCCTGGCCTGCCAGGCCGGCAAAGATGTCTACGTCGAGAAGCCGCTGGCCCACAACGTCTGGGAGGGACGCAAGATGGTCGAGGCCGCCCGCAAATACCAGCGGATCGTCCAAGTCGGCATGCAGACGCGAAGCGCCCCCTATGCCCGCGAGGCGGTCGAGCAGATCGCCGCCGGCAAGCTGGGCGATATCCACATGATCCGCGTCTTCAACATGATGCAGCATGGCATGATGGGCGAGGGCGCCGAGCAGCCCGTCCCCGACGGATTCGACTACGACCTCTGGTGCGGCCCGGCGCCGAGGCTGCCCTACAATCCGAAGAGATCGTGGCTCAACCAGTGGGAGTACAGTTGCGGCCCGATCCCGGGCGACGCCATCCACCAGCTCGACCTGGCGCGAATGCTGTTCGGCGACAAGCCCTATCCCGACACGATCTCCTACACCGGCGGCGTCAAGGCCCTCCGCGACGGCCGGACGATCCCCGATACGCAGATCGCCCTCTACGAATATGGCGACTTCACGCTGGTCTTCGAAGCGGCCCTCTGGACGCCCTACATGAAGAAGATCGCGATGAACATCCGCGACGGCGACCTGTTCCCCGACTGGCCGTTCTGCGCCACGCGGATCGAGGTCCTCGGGACGAAAGGCTTCATGTACGTCGGTCGTCACGGCGGCGGCTGGCAGATCTTCGACTCCGACGACAAGGTGATCGAGTCCCGCTACGGCCGCCAGGGCGACAAGTGGCACCAGGAGAACTTCATCCAGTGCATCCGCACAAGGCAGCAGCCGAACGCCGACGTGGAGCAGGGCCACTATTCCGCTCTGCTGTGTCACATGGCCAACATCTCCGGCCGAGTCGGCAATCAGAAGCTCCGCTTCGACCCGAAGACCGAGACGTTCCTCGACGCCCCAGAGGCTAACGGATACCTCAAGCGGACCTACCGGGAACCCTGGGTGATCCGCGACGAGATTTGAAAGGGCCGCGTGGCACGGGCATTTTGCCCGCGTACCTTATCCTCACGCCATTCGTGACTGTCCCGTTATCCCCGTGCGGGACCTGGAGTCACCAACTATCATCCGTGAGGTCATCGTCATACTTCCATTCGAAGTTGCAGACATCGTCAGCGGTGAGGTACTCGTTGTCCCAGCCGGAGGAGATCAGGATGTACTGATCCGGGCGGAAAGGGCGCGAGGCCGTCGTGATCTTGTCGCTGCGAGTGTTCGCATAGAACCTCAGGATGGTCCCACGGGTCATTGCCTTCGATCTATCCGGCTCCAACCAGGGCTTGCCGAGAAAAACCAGGGCGTTGTTGTCCATGTAGTTGTAGATGTTCCCCCCACTGTTGGTCTCCGACATCGGCAGGCCCGGATTGTGCTGGGTGTTGGCCGTGTCGGCCCTGTAATACAAGATCGGCATGCCGGTCTTTTCGCCCGATTTCATCTGCCACTCGTACACGTCACACAGGACGCGCGACGTGCCCAGGAAAGACCCTATGTTCGTGCCGTAGATGTCCTCCATCCGCCAGGCATTGGCGCTCTCCGCCGGCAGATACGGACCCTTTCTGGCCGTCAGGGTCGCCGCTCGCTCGGCATCGCTCAACGAATTGAAGTTGGGCGGGTACAGCACCGATCCGGAAGTGCTGAGCCCACTTCGCAAAAAGGAGGAATTGGAGTGGAACCCCAACAGGTCCTGGCCCATCAGGGCCTCACAGAGCTTTATGACGCCGCAGTACGCAGCGCCGGTCGAGTCCAGTGCGTTGGACGGCGGATATCCGCTGTACTCATTGTTGAACAGCTCGATGGCGGCGTCCATGCTGTGGAGCTGCGCCTTCTGCCTGACTAACGTGGCAATCCGTCGTGCCTTGTTCAGCGCCGGGACCAGCAGACCGATGAGGATCACGATGATGCTCATGACGGTCAACAGTTCCACGATGGTGAACGCCCGTTTCCTTCTGGCTCGGTCGGCGACCGGTCTCGTGGGGACCCTGGAGGCAGACCCTCTTGTGAGCACACACACAGAGTGCGTCGGACATCCGAGCGGCAACGAATGTGAACTGCCGGCACGTCGCGTCGAGTCGAGCCGATGGTAGTCTTCGAGAGCCCTCCCTGCACAGGTCACGCTGATTCTATCATATCCAGATTCTGGATTCAAGGCGCGCACAAGTTTCCATCCGTGGGCCGGATGCTTCACTTCGTTCAGCATGACAAGACAGAAGACGACGGCGGCAGTCGCAATCTTATTTGCGCGCCGCGTTCTGCTGCTTGGCTTCTTCCAGGACCGCGGCCAGCTCGACCTTGGCGCCGTTGAGGGCCTTGGACTTGTCCGCCGCGGTCATGAAGGCGAGGATCTCGATGGTCTCGTCGGGCGAGATCGGGGCCTGGCCCGTCTTGAGAAACTTCACGATCTCATCGACCAGGTGGCCGTAACCCTCGTAGCCCCTCTCGCTGCGGACGATCCCCCTCGAGCCGTAGACCAGGGCGCCGTAGTCCTGTCTGCCCGCCCGCAGGCCGCGGAAGGTGCCGATCCGCCCGTCCTTCCAGACGCCCACGACCAGCTCGTAGTTCTCCGTCTGGGCTCGCTGGACCGACTGGCAGCCCGGCCCCATGATCGTGAAGAGGATTTCCACGCCGTGGATGCCGTACCAGTAAATGTCCGGATGGTGCGAATCCAGATGGCACGGGCTGAAGGCGTCGCACCCCATCACCTGGCCGACGTCGTCCCGGCTCTTCATGCCCGCGATGCATGGCCCGAACCGAAGCGACGAACTGGACCAACACGGCACGTTGTTCTCCTTCGCCAGTCGGAAGATCTCCAGACCGTCCGCCAAGTTGCCCGCCATCGGCTTGTCGATGAAGACGGGTTTCTTCGCCGCGATCACCGGCTTGACCTGCTCCAGGTGCGGGCGGCCGTCCACGCTCTCGAGCAGGACGCCGTCCACCTTGGCGCAGAGTTCTTCGATGCTGGCGACGATTTCGACGCCGAACTTCTCCTTGAGGGTCTTCGTGTACTCGGGCACTCGCCCGATGGAGGACTCGATGTCCGGCGACCCGCCGGGATAGCCTGCCACCACCTTGCAGCCGTAGTTCCTCGCGGGGTCGTGGAGCAGCTCGGTGAACGCGGTGACGTGCGAGGTGTCCAGTCCGATGATGCCGATTCGAAAAACGGGGGTATCCTGTGCCGCCCCAAGCGGACCACCGAACAGGCAAATCACCGCGACAATCCAAAGACTCGTGCGAAGCATCGTTCCAACCTCCCTTCCCTTTCGTGCAATGCGATCCGGCCAGAAACGCCCGTCCCGGGGCGTCTACGTGACCACGGCTGGACAGTATACCACTCCCCCGGCGGCTCGTCACCTGGATGCATGTCGAATCGAGGCGATGGCTCGCGGGTATGGACGCCCTGCGAAGCCGGCCAGAATCCCGTTGACAGGTCGTCCGCCAAGTCATTAGACTGCGGGCACTTGGGAAAAACAAGCGCCCGTAGCTCAGTAGGATAGAGCACCGGTTTCCTAAACCGGGGGTCGTAGGTTCGAATCCTGCCGGGCGCAATGGTTGTCACTCTGATGACGCTCGACACCGCGATTCCCACCGATTTGGCCTGTCTACCGATCCAATGACATCGCTGGGCGGTAGCGAAGGAGCAGGCTCTCGCCTTTCTTCGGGAGCCGGAGTTCGAAATCTGAGAGCAGCTCGCGCCCCGGGATCGTTCGCTCCTGGCGGACACGAGACTCGTCGATGATTTCCACCTTGTACTGGGCGTCGGCCTTCAATGCGTGCAGGTTGGCCTGCAAGACCGGGAAGGGACACTCACTGCGACGGAAGGCCAGCACGATGCCTGCGTCGAGGTCGGGACGGTGGAGCTGCCATGCGACGAAGGCACCCGGCCCAGTTCCGGCGCCGGTCAGCGCGTAGAAATCGCCGTACCAGAACTTCTGGTTGGCCTTGACCTCCGCCATTGCGGCCTGGGCGTCTTTCGTCGAGAACTGATCGTTGAGGTAGTCGAACTGGGTGATGGAGCCGCCGGTGGCGACGCTGCGCAGGACGTACGCCTTCGGCTCCCAGGCACAGCAAGTCGATAGCGGCAGGTATTGGTTCAGGCCCACCGTCTGGATCTGGTCCCAGTCAGCGTGGCCGGGCGAGCAGCCGGTGTCGCTGCGCCACAGGGTCACGGACCGCATGAGGGTCTCCAGATCGATGCGTCGACCGCCGCTGGCGCAATTGTCGATCCACAGGCCGGCATGGCGGGCCCGCAGCTCGTCCCACATGGCGTAGTGGCCCTCGACGTAGCGGATCTCCGTGATGCCCTGCCGGTCGGGGGCATCTGCGGAACGCCAGTAGCTGAGCGGGTCGATGTTGAAATCGTTGCGATAGACATCGATGGCGTACTCGCTGATGCGACCGGACAGCAGATCCGTCAGCCAGCGACGGGCCTCGGGCTCGTTCAGCTTGAACAGGCCGCCTTTGTTCCCGCCGAAGACGAACTCGGGATGCTCGCGGGCGAGTTGCGTGCCCGTTGCGACACGTTCCGGCTCGAACCAGACCAGGAACTTCAGGCCGAGACGATGGCAGGCGTCGCCGACGGGCTTGAGGCCGTTGGGGAAGCTCTTTGGCCTGCAGAACCAGTTGCCGACGCCATTCGGGAATCCGCCTTCGAACCAGGCGGCGTCGAACCAGTGCGTGTCGCAGCCCAGATCGTGAGTCGCCTGGACCGCGCGAAGCTGGCCGGCCTCCGTGCTCCAGTCGGGTTTCGTCCAACTGTACCGGTCGAAACACTGAGCCGCGACGGGCAGACGCAACGGACGACCGTCGAGTCTCGGCACGTACTCGAACAGCAACAACCGCCGGAACCGATTGTGACCCGCGAGGCGGTCGCCCTTCCACGGCATGACCAGGATGCGAGGACTGCGGACCTGCTCGCCGGGGTGAAGCACGAAATGCGTCTTCTCCATCCCCGCCTGCAACTGAGTCGGACCGGTGCCCGAGCGGGTCAGGCTCGCGGCCCATTGGCCCGACCAGCCGATGGCGGTGATGAGTCCCTCGTCGTCGTACCGGGTGTCGAAGAATGGGAACGCGCCGTTCGATGGCCGGCCGCCGGTCGGGGCAAACACGACTGGCTTGCCGGCTTCGAGCGTCGTCTCCAGGGGCAGGAACGACTTCTCGCCGCACACGTCGCCGGTGAGCTGGTGCAGGACGACCGGCTTGCGGTAGTATCCGGTCCGCAGTTGGATGTCAATCGCTTGGATGTTCTCGATGATCGGGGTGTCCTGCGTCCCGGTGTTCTCGAAGTGCAGCAGCCACTCGACCGCAGCGTATCGCTTGAACGCGGTGATGAGAGCAGTGACCTTCAGGCCGGTCTTGGGGTCCGTCCAGCGGACGGTATGGACGACGCGACCGCCCTGCTCCTTCGTCTCGACCGAACACGGCCAGCTCTTCAGGAACTCAGCCGAGGGGACGCCGCCGTAGATGAACGAGAACGGCGTTGCAGCCGTCACGAACGATTGACGGTCCTCATCTGCCCAAATGCGACTGCCGTCGTCCATAATGATCTTGGCGTCGGCCCAGTCGGCCTGGTCGCAGCCCGGCCCATCGGGCGTCGTATCCACCTTGAGCGTGATTTCCCGCGTGTCCGGCGGCAGATCGACGCGAACCGCGAGCGGCGCACCGCCCCCTTTGAGCGTGGGAGTCTGGACCACACTGCGACCGGCAATCTCGACGCTGAAGTGTGCGGTGCCTCGCGTGCCGCCGGTGTCGAAGTTGTTGTCGATGCCTGCGAATGCCTCGAACGCCTTGGCGCCAGCGGGCAGATGCAGAACGATCTCGCTGTTGGCGTGCGTGCCGAGGCCGCGAGCAAACTTCTGCTGCCCGATCTGGATCGGGGTCTCGATGCAGGATTGGCCGAACCGCAGCACGCTGTGGTCCTGGCGTTTGACCTCGACGCGGACCGCCGGTTCGGTCCCCGGCGGCCGTTGGCCGGCGAACGCGACAGTGGCCCAATCCAGCACCTCCTGCGCCTGCTGCTCCGAGGGCATCACATCGTCCTGAACCGGGTCCGTCGGAATCTCGGAATCCTCCATGGCCCGACCCGTCGCAGACAGAGACAGGAACAACATCAGAGCCAATCGAGTGAGTCGTGACATGGTTTCTCCTTTCAGCGGTCTTGCCCTTGGGCATGACGAATGAGGTTCAGCAACAGCCTGTCGGCGGCGGGGTGCGAGTCGAGGTTCTCCAGAATGTACGGCGTACTGAGGATCAGGCGGCCTTCGCCGGACTTGTACAGGGCGATCAGCAGGCACGAGCCGTAGCCCTTCCCGAATTGCGCGTTGCCGGTGGCGAACCCTGCGACGATCGTCTCGTCCGGCGTGTCCTGGCCCTCGAAGATCTCCCGCGGAATGATCGGGCCGTAGTAGTCCCAATCCATGATGCCCGGACCCGGAAGGCCGTCGAAGACCGGACTGCGATTGGCGACACAGAGCTTGTGGTAGAGCCAGTCGTGGACGGCCCGGTAGCGGCCCTTGTTCTTCAGCGGCAGCCAGTTCATCCCCGCTCTGCCATCCTGGAAGACCTGGCCGCTGAGGAACACGACGCCCGCGCCCTGGGCCAGGCGGGTCGTGAGACTATCCCACAAGGCAGGATTCGTCTCGGCGTCGGCCGGTTTGCCCACGAGAACCACTTCTCGCGGATTCGAGGCCTCCGCAGTCAGCGGGCGGCAACGGAGCCCATGAGCCGCGAGCCATCGCTCGGTCTTGCTCTCGATTCCCCAGAGTGCGACGTCGTCTGCCAGTTGCGGCAGCGCCGCCGCGTCGGAGACGTGGAACGCAAGTCGGCCGCCAGTTGGCGAACCGCCCTGTTCCAGGTTGGCGGCCAAGGTGTACTGCCCCACCGGCACATGGAGCTGGATCGTCTCGCGGATCGCAGGGACCGCCAGAACGGGCGGATCGGGGATCCTCACGAGGGTCTCTTTCTCCCAGACCGGGCCGTTCGGCCCGAAGACGCGGAACTTCGCAGGGTACTCGCCCGGCTTGAGCACGTCCTCATTGGCGAGCACCGCTTCGATCAGCACGTCGCGGCCGGCGTACACGTGGATCGGCTCGACGAACAGGCACCATCGCAGGGGCGACCAGCCATCGGAAACTGCGTCGAACGTCGCGGGCTTCCAGCGCCGCCAGAAGGTCCAGAGGCCCTCGCCGGTCATGCCATGATCGAGCATGCCCGTCAGGTTGTAGCCGCAGAGCTTGGGGTTGGAACGGATGCAGTTGAAGCCGATGGTCCGCTGCCTCGCGTGCAGGCGCTGGCTCTCGCGGAGCAGGTCCTCGGGGAAGGGATACACTGCATCGAATCCCAAGCGTTTCCAGTCGGCGATCAGGCCCTCGCTCTGCTCGCGGAACATGGTCGCGTCTTCGAGATCGGGCCGGGCGCCGACCTGCTCGTAGTGCCGCCATTCGTCGATCACGTCCATCAGGCTGCCGATGCCGTACTCGGAAAGGAACACCGGTTTGCCCTCCTGGCCGAGTTCGCGGATGAAATGATCCGTCTGGAGCGACTGCGGCACGGCGGGATACCAGTGCGCGTCGCCGGCGTGGGGTGTATAGCCTCCACCACCCAGAGAGGCCGGCGCGGCACCGGGACCCTCGATCCCCCAGACCGGTTGCCATTCGCTCGTGTTCGGATTGCTGGCGGAGCCAATGGACCATTGCCCGTCCCATCGCCCGCTGCCGAGCAGGACCAGTCTCGTCGGGTCCAGGTCGCGCAGCTTGGGCAGGAAACCCGCCGCCTGGCGAAAGACCGGCCCGTCCTGGGTCTCATTCAACAGTCCCCAGACAGTCAGGCTGGGGTGGTTGCGATCCCGACGGATCATGGCCGACGTGCTGCGGTCGAATCGTTCCGCCATCTTCGGGGAATCGCCCAGCAGCCAGCTTGCGAAGCATTCTTCGTAGACCATCAGGCCCAGCTCGTCGCAGAGGTCGAGTTGCTCGGGATAGCCCACGCCAGCGATGAATCGCACCATGTTGAAGCCCGACGCCTTGGCGTAGATCAGGTCGCGACGTCCGAAGTCCGCGGTCACGCCCGCCTGTTGGCCGATGGGCATGGCGTTGCCGGTGTGCGTGCTCTTCAGGAAAAACCGCTTGCCGTTGAGGTGGAAGTAGCCGTCCACGATGCGAAAGTCGCGAAAGCCGCAGCGCACCGAGGATTGGTGCGGCTGCTGCGAGGAGGCCGTCACCGACGCCGTGACCCGGTACAGGAACGGGTCGTCGAGGCTCCACAGGCGCGGCTGGCTCACCCGCACGGCCGACTCGTGCTGCGACAGGCCCACGGGGAATTGCACCTGCTGACGGACCGTCTGCAACACATCACCGCCCACGGCCGGAGCGAGGGACAGATCAAGAGGCCCCCCTGCCGTCGCGGTCCCGCTATTCTGCACCGTCACGGTCACTGCGATCCAGCCGGTCTGCACATCGGGCTGAGCGAAGACATCGACGATGTGGACCGGGGGAACCCGCCGTAGCTCGACCGGATACATGATGCCGCCGCTATTGAAGGAGCAGCCGCACATCGGCGGAATGGTCTTGTTGCGGTGAGGGGTCTCGGCCAGGACAAAGCCGTCGATGGGAGTGCCGGTCGGGTTCAGGACGCGCACGGCCAGAAGGTTCTCGTCCTCCGCCCGGATGGCATCCGTGACGTCGAACTCGAAGGGAGTCTCGCCGCCCTCGTACGCGCCGAGGTGCGTTCCATTGAGCCAGGCGTCCGCCAGGTAGTCCACGGCGCCGAATCGGATCAGCGTGCGGTCGCCTGGCATCCCGGCGGCCAGGACACGGAAGGAATGCCAGTACCAGGCGACGCCGTGATAGGCCGGGAAGACCTGTTGGATGATGCCGGGCACCGGCGCGTCCTGCGCCTCGGGGCGGACGCCATCAAACCAGCGATCCGTCCGGCCCTTATTCTCCGGATCGAGCGCCAGTTTCCACGTCCCGCTCAGCGTTTGAACCGTCGCTGCAGTCCCCGGCGTCCGGTGCGCACCGTCGATCAGGGTCGCACTGCCGTCCTTCCAGAGCACCAATCCCACAAGCAGCATGGCAAACCACGTCCATCCTGGCTTACGCTCGACTCCCGCTTGCATCGTGATCTCCTTCCTGCCATCGTCCGATACGGACAAACCGCCGCCTACAGGGCGGGCCTCTCGGCACCGCAGTCCGAAACCACGTCCGCACCAGCCCACCTTGGAGCCAATCCTATCAGGTACTGCGGAGAATGAAAGAGATACGCCACATTTCGCGGGACCCGGGACCGTCGGCGCAGGGGTCGAAGGAAAGAATGTCGTAAAACAGGGGTATTTTCTCTGGAGAATTGCGGCGAAAGAACGGATAATAGCGTTGTAGAGGCAGGCGGTCTGTGTGCCTGCCACCGCGGGCTGCGCGGATGCGGCATGCTCGACGACAGGGCGTTATTCTTGCCACGGGTCGATCTGCTGCTCGGAGGAGTCATCAGGAAGGAGGTCGGATCAAGCGCGGACAAGCCGGCGCCGCGAGAAGCGGGCCGTTCTCGATCAACCACACGCTTACAGACAGGAGGATCACACGATGAATCGCAAAAACACATGGTGCATCTGTTGTGTCGCTCTATTGGGTTTGTGGGTATGTCCCGCCGGGGCCGTTGGGCCGGTCGGACACTGGCGGTTTGACGAAGGCAGCGGCACGACGGTCGCCGACAGCTCGGGAAACAACTTCGCCGGGAGGCTCGTCGGCGACCCTGCATGGGTCCCGGGCAAGGTGGGCTCCGGCGCCCTGAGTTTCGACGGCTCGAACGGCATGGTGGAGGTACCCGAGGGCTCGGCGCTCGATCTGGACAGCAGGCTCACCATCAGCGCCTGGGTGAATCTGACCGACTTCTTGACGTACTACTTCATCGTCTGCAAGTCGCCCAGCGGCACGGCACCTTCCAACTACCCGGGCAACTACGAGTTCCGCGTCCAACCGGCGACGGGTCTGCTGGAACTCGGCCACCAGAGCGCACAGGGCACGGCACACGCTTTCTACCCCTCCGCCACGCCCATCACGACGGGACGGTGGTACTTCGTGGCGGTGACACTGGAGAAGGGTGGACGCGTGGAGTTCTACATCGACGGGACGTCCGCCGGCGGTGCGGCCCAGACCATAAACTTCGGCGTCCTGAACAACGAGCCGGTCCGCATCGGCGGCCGCAAGGACGGCTACTCCTTCTTCAATGGCCAGATCGACGACGTTCGCATCTACAACCGCGTGCTGACCGCCGAACAGATCGACGGACTTCACGGCGGGATCGACCCGACTTTCTTCAAAGCGGGCATCCCCGCGCCCGCCGATGGGGGGATGCTCGACAAGACGGCAGGCCTGCTCACTTGGCGGGCCGGCGATCTGGCGACCTCCCACAAGATCTACCTCAGCGAAAACTTCGAGGACGTCAACGCCGGCACCGTTGAGCCTTTCACCTCGAAGCTCAGCTCGCTCGCGGTCGGAGTCGCACCGCGCTATCCGACGGGTCTGACCCCCGGCCAGACCTACTACTGGCGGGTCGATGAACTCAACGAGTCTCAGGCCGGCAGTCCATGGCGGGGCGATGTCTGGTCTTTCCGTGTCCGACCGCTGATTGCCTGGGACCCCATGCCCACCGACAGCAAGACCCTGGTCAGTCCCCAGCAGGAGCTTGCCTGGCAGGCCGGGATCAGCGCGATCTTCCACACGGTCTACTTCGGCACAGACTTCGAACAGGTCAGCAACGCCACCGCGGGCTTTGCGACCACCGACACCACGTACAACCCCGAGCCGATGGAGCCCAACACGACGTACTACTGGCGGGTGGACGAGTTCGCCGGCCAGATGCGAACGGGCGACGTGTGGAGCTTCACGACTGTGCCGCAAATCGAGGTCGCGGACGACTCGCTTCTGGGCTGGTGGCGGTTCGACGAGGCGGACGCAGGCTCCGCGGTGGACTGGTCGGGTCATGGCCTGCACGGCATGATTCACGGCGACCCCGGCTGGACCGAGGGCCCGGTAGACGGCGCGGCACTCCTGGACGGCGTCGACGACTACTTTGCCACGTCCGCTCCGGCCGACGTCAACCTGGCCGCGGCCACCATGACCGCCTGGATCATGCCGACCAAAGTCCATGGCATGGCCGGGCTCCTCTTCCATCGCGGCGCCGACGTCTGCGGCATGAATCTGATGGCCAGCAATCAGCTTGGGTATCACTGGCTCGTTGCCGGGACCTGGGGTTTCAACTCCGGACTCATCGTCCCGACGAACGAATGGTCGTTCGTGGCACTGGTGGTCGAGCCCGACCAGGCGACTCTCTACCTCGACGGCGGCGACCTCTGGGCCGTCAATGGCATCGCGCATGAGCCGGCCCTGTTCGACACGGGTCTGATGCTCGCGTACGATCCGGCTGTCTCGGACCGCTGCTTCGCCGGGGCGATCGACGATCTGAGACTCTACACCAAGGCGTTGACCGCTGAGGAGATCGACGAGGTCATGAATCACGGCGCGAAGCCCGAGCCGGTGGACAATCCCCTGATGATCGACAGTTTCGACAACTACAACGCCTACAACGAGGCCACCGGCGAGAACATCTGGGACGTCTGGTCCGACGGTTTCGGCGGCAACGGGAGCGGCTCGACGATAGGATACACCACATCGCCCTTGATGGAACGCATTCTGACCGTCGGCGGCCACCAGTCCGCGCCGATGTACTACGACAATTCAGGGTCGTTCCTCGACATCTCGGGCAAGGCCGTCACGGCCACCTATTCTGCGGTCAGTCGCACCTTCAGTCCGGCCCGGGATTTCACGCGAGACGGCGCGGTCTCGCTGGTCTTCTGGGTGCGGGGCGCCGCCGCCAACACGGTTACAACAGGTGACGTCCTGTCCGTGACGTTGGACGACGGCCAGAAATCGGCACGGGTCGTCGTCGCACAGGCAGACGATCTGAAACTCGCCCTCTGGCGCAAGATCGAAGTGCCGCTGGCGAGTCTCGACGTGAACACGAAGAAGGTCACGCAACTGACGATCACCGTAGGCACGCCGGCAGCCGCCGCGCCGGGCGGCAAGGGTCTGGTCTATCTCGACAACATCGCCCTGGAGACAGAGTGACCGTCGGAACCGTCAACATGTTGCCAGCCTAGACCTAGGCATGGGAACCGCAGGCCGGGGAGAAAAGAGATTGCCCCGGCCTGCTTCATACAACGAGGGGTTCATCGCAAGCCCAACAACTGCCTTGGCGTCTCCTGCAGGAACTTCGTCGCGATCTGCAGGGCTTCCTGCCGGCTGTACTGGCCGCGTTCGACCCTCTTCGCCAACGCTCGGGCAAGCTCCATTCGCACCAGACGGGACTTTGCGTACAGCCAGTCGACGCAGTAGGCGTCGGAGAAGAACCCGATCTGCCGGTTCGTCGGGAGCATGTCCAGGCGTTCGTCGATGACTTGGGCGATGGCGCCTGGGAAGAAGTTGTGCCACCAGTATCCGACCAAGCACAGGTTGGGCAACTCCCGGCACAGCGTGCACAACGACTGGTTGGCGTGTTTGCTCGACAGATAGCAGTGGAACCGGATCTTCGGATGACGCGAGACGATCTCAGCGAGCTGTTTGATCGTGGTCTGAGCGAGCCGGCTGTCGGTCTCGAACGGGAGGGGCTCGGCGCCCAGCGAGAACTGGAACGCGATATCCGCATGTTCCTTCTCCAACTCCAGCAGGAGATGCTCGAAGAGGTACGAAGCGTACGCATCTCGCTCAGCCCGACCGGCCTTGTCCCGGCGGTCCAGGGCCTTCTGCATCTGCTCGTCCGTCACCAGGGAATAGGTGATGTCGGTCGAGACGTGGTGGGCGGTGGACGCGATCTGGTCATAGGGTATCGCATGGCAGTAGTGCCCCATGGCCTCGTGGACGTCGGCGACGGTGGCGATCCGCCTCTTGACCGGCTCTCGCTTGGCAAGGGTCACGGGCAGCGGCCTGACGGGCTTGTCAAATTGCCATGCATGCTCCAGTTCGTACAAAGGGGCGTCGAATACGCCCCACTGGTTGCGGGTGAAGAACGCCCACTCCAGCGAATAGAACAGGATGTCGTCGTGGGTCCCGTCGCCGCGGAGCGGCAATTCCGTGCACAGTCGTTGGACGTGTGCGCGTCGGAGGATCTCTCGCGGCCAGTCGCGGTCTTTGCTCTTGCTGCGGATGCGCGCGTCCAGGTTCCGCCAGTTCCCGAGGATGATGGGCTCCTTCCACTCGTACAGGTCCGACAGGATCGTTCGCATCAGCCAGCAGCAGGAGGTGTTCTGAATGTGTTCCAGGAATGGAATCGCCTCCTCGATCCGACGCGCGGCCTCCTCGTCGTCGGGATCATCCGACAGGCGCGCCCCACTCGGGCAGCCGGCAGCGTAGAGATCGCTGATCGCCATATGATAGAGCATCACATCGTGCAGCCCTCGGGCCGCCAGGTGAGACGAGTTGATGTGCGTGTGGGCGTCAATGGCTTCGATCTCGTCGATCTGCCGGCAGAGAAGGGAAAACACCTCGCTGTGGTCCATATCAAGCCTCCACGATCTCGCGGCTACAGGCCCGCGAAGAGACGGATCTTCTTCTCGACCACCGCCCGGGCTGCTTCTCGGGGCCTGCGAAACACCCCTGGGACATTGTATCGAAAGCTCGGCTCGGCGTGTTCCTTCGCGAACGTATCGGCGAAGGCCGCGACAAACTCCGTGCAGATGTTCACCTTGGCGATGCCGAGGGTCACCGCCTTCCGCACATCGGCGTCGGGCGTCCCGGAGCCACCATGCAGGACGAGCGGGATCGGCACACGGGCGGCGATCTTCTCCATCAGTCCCAGACGGATGTTGGGCTTGCCCTTGTAGAACCCATGTACCGTGCCGATGGCCACTGCAAAGGCGTCGATGCCGGTCCGGGTCACGAAGTCCAGGGCCTGGTCGGGATTGGTGAGCTGGGCGTCGTCATCGGCGACGTCGGCGCCGGCTTCCCCGCCCCCGATCCGGTCCATCTCGCCCTCGACACTCACGCCGGCGGCATGGGCCGCGCGAACCACTTCTTTCGTCGCGGCCAGATTCTCGGCATACGGCGTGTGCGAGACGTCCAGCATGACGGAGGTGAAGCCGTGGTTGATGCACTGCATCACGCGCTCAAACGTGTCGCCGTGGTCCAGGTGCAGCGCAACGGGCACCGCGGCCCGTCTGGCGTGGAAGATCGCTGCATCCGAGATGTCTTCCAGGCCGGCGTAATCTGCTTCGCCGGGTCCGACCTGAAGGATCACGGGCTGCGCGAGCCCCTCTGCTGCACTCACCACGGCTTGAATAGACTCGAGATTCCAGATCTCGAACGCGCCGACTGCATAGCCGTCACGGCGGGCTCGAATCAGTATCTCCGACATTGGCACTAAGCTCATTCGGTTCTCCAGTAGGAATCAAGGTTTGTGTCCGTTCAGGAATCGGTCCAACTGTGCGGCCGTCGGAATCCCAGACCGGCCGCCCAACTGCGTCGCGCACAGCGCCGCGGCGCCCGACGCGAATCTCGCCGCGGGCACAACCGCCAGCCCCCTCGCCAGAGCCAGCGCAAAGGCGCCGTGAAACGTGTCGCCGCAGCCCGTCGTATCCACGACGTCCACTTTGAACGCGGGCAGCGTGAAGTCCCCCTCGGGGCTCGACCCGGCGCAGCCGTTCTCCCCTCGCGTGACGATGACCGTTTGCTGTGGGTCGGTCCGCAGGGCCGCCAGCATTTCCGTGACGCTGCCAGCGCCGGTGTAGCCGCCGGCGAACTCTTCCGAAACGACGACGTGCGAGGAGACCCGCATCGCCTCGGCGACGTGGGGCTCGTCCCGCTCGACGTCGATGACGACCGGGACATTGTACCGACGGGCGATTCGGGCTGCTTCGATTCCCGCGGGACCCGATTCGAAGTCGATCAACAGCACGCGGGTCCGACGGACCCAGTCCTGCTGGGGGAACTCCCACGGCATGGGGTATTGCACCCTCTGGCGGGTCCAGAAGATGTTCCGTTGCCCACCGGTGCGTTCGATCAGGATGACGGCGACGATCGGTTCGGCGTCCTGCGTCTCGATCACGAACGACGTATCGACCGACTCGCTGTGCAACGCCTCGACGGCGCGTCGTGCCAGTTCCGATCGGCCGAGTCTCCCTGCGAACACTGCCTTGCCGCCTAGTCGCCTCACTGCCACCAAGGCCGTTCCGACCAGGCCGCCGTCACAGACCGCAAAGCGATCGAGCATCGTCTTGACGCCCCGGGCCGGCCATGCAGGCACAGTCCCGACAAAGTCCACCGTCACCGAGCCGAGCCCGAGAACATCTATGGCGTCGTCCGACTCCCTGCGCACTATCCTGCTCCTTGTCCCAATGTCGCTCTGCCCATCACAATCCGTCAGCAGTTGACGCTCACAGTCCCTCAGCTTACACAGAATCGGCGTCAACGCAAGCGGTGTCTGCCTGAGTCGGCCGTGAGGGGCACATGACCGCTACTGCGTCCTCCGATGGGCCGACGAGGCATGGGTTGGACGCTGTCATCCCTGTGCCAAGCAGGAATCCGGAAACCGCGGCATGCGGCGTGTCCCAGGGCGTGGATTCCCGCTCTCGCGGGCATGACAGTCCAGGGTCCCCATGAACTCCTGTTGGGCGCGTGCAGGTGAAGTCATGTGCCCGGCCGCGAGAGACTCCGGCCGGCGGCATGGATCGTCGAACCCCGTTCGGACAAGGAGAACGAAACGATGAGCAGACCCATCACGATCGTCACCAGCCAGTGGAGCGACGTGCCCTTGGAGAAGCTGGCGCGGATGATGTCGGGATTCGGGTACGACGGGCTGGAGCTGGGGGCCGGCCATTTCGATGTCACCCGGGGAGCGAAGGACAAGAAGTACTGCGACAGGATTCGGGTGTTGCTCGACAGGCACCATCTGAAGGTCTGGGCGATCAGCGGACACGTGGTCGGCCAGCAGGTCTGCGATCCCAACGATTGCCGGTCCGATGGGTTCGCCCTGCCGGAACTGGCGGGAAAGCCCGAGGAGAAGCGAAAATGGGCGGCGGCGATGATGAAGGACGCCGCTCGGGCGGCCAGGAATCTGGGCGTCGAGATCGTGACCGGCTTCACCGGCTCTTCCATCTGGCATCGGATCTACAGTTGGCCCCCGGTCCCGGAACAGATGATCGAGGAGGGCTTTCGGTACTTCGCCCGGATGTGGAACCCGATTCTCGACGTCTTTGACGAATGCGGCGTCCGCTTCGCCCTGGAGGTGCACCCGACCGAGATCACCTTCGACGCGATCACAATGAAACGTGCGATGGGGACGATGGGAAACCGGGAGGCCTTCGGGATCAACCTCGACCTCAGCCACCTTCAGTGGCAGATGGTGGATCTCGCGTGATTCACCCAGGAGTTTCCCGACCGGATCTATCATGTGCATGTCAAGGATGTGGCTCTGCAGTTGACCGGCAGAAACAGCATCCTGGGCTCGCACCTGAATTTCGGGTCCGCCGAGCGGGCTTGGGATTTCCGCTCGCCTGGCCACGGGGACGTGGATTTCGAGGCGATCATCCGGGCACTCAACCACATCCGGTATCAAGGCCCCCTTTCCGCGGAGTGGGAAGACTGCGGCATGGACCGCGAATTCGGCGCGAAGGAAGCGCTCGAGTTCGTCAGGAAGCTCAACTTCTCCCCCTCGTCGATCGCATTTGACGAGAACTTCTAAAAGAAAGAAGCGGGGCCCATGTCGCAAGACACAGGCCCCGCCGTTGGCATCCTGAATGGCGCCACTGACGCGATCAGGCAAGCCGCGTTCAACTACTGAAGCGTGGCCGTGACCTGGATGTTGTCGATAGCCCAGAACCAGTTGTTGCCGCAATTGAAGAGACCCCACGTCAGAACCATCGTCTTGGCTCCCGAGGGCGGAGCGATCTTGACGGTGACCGTCTCGTTCGTGGCGTCCGCCTTGAAGTCCGGGCTGGCCGTATCGGACAGCCAGAGGAACAACTGTTCCGGCTCGCCGCCGTCGAAAGAGGCTTTCAAGTTCCCGGACTGCTCGCCGTAGTCGGCGAACTCAGGTCGCCAGCTCGAGTCGAACGTCAGCACGAGCGTCCCCGCCTTGGCGCCGGCAATATCGATGGTCGGCGTGCTCAGGTAGGTGTTGAACCGTCCTTCGGCGTGGCCTGCGTCATCCCATTCATCCGGGTCGCCGATGGCGACGGTGCCGGTGCCCTTGGTGAACTGAGAGCGGTTCTGATTCCCGGCAGTGTCAACCCACCAGAGCCTGTCGGCGAAGGACCAGCCGGCCCATTCGGTCACGCCGTCGTTGGCGGGGTCGCCTGCCCCGGGGACACCCGAGTCATCGATGGTCCAGCCAGTCGGAGCAGTCTTGGTCCAGACGGCTTCGCCAAACACGCCCTCATCCACGTTCGGACCCAGGGGCAACCCCTCGAAGTCCTCGGCAAACAGGACGGCTCCCTGCGCAGCGCCCGGGCCGCCCACGTAGATATCGTCGAAGAAGAGAATCCCGTCGCCGGCGGGCGTCGTGCTGCCGCGAACGCCCACGCCGATGTACAGGCTCTCGACGGCGGTCAGATCCACGCCCGCGTCACTGAACGTGCTGAGCGGGATCTCCCACCGGGTCCACACGGGCACCGCAAGGTCGTTGGAATCCGGGTAAGTCGCGGTGCCGCTCTTGCCCCGGTCATCCTCGACGACGACGTAGAGCGGTTCGACGCTGTTGGAGGACCGGCCACGGAAGAACATTGTCAGGACGGTGGCGCCGCCGGCGGTCCAGTCCATCGCATCTTCGAACGTCCGCATGGCTTCGGAATAGCAGTACGGGTTGCCCACGTTGTTGTAGTCGAACGGCATGGACTGCAGACCGTCGTGAACGAAGACCTGCTCGGCAAATGGCGCGTCGATATAGCCGACGGTCGAGCCGCTGTTCTTGTCGGTGAAGCCGTCGATCCAGGTCTGCCAGATCGTGGTGCCGTTGGCGTCACTGTCGTCGTAGGCCTCAAAGCTGTCGATCGGCAGGATTGTCGTGAATTCCCAGACTGGGCCCGTCGTGACAGCCCCGCCGAACAGGCTGGTCTCATCCACGCGCCAGTAGTAGGTCGTCACAGGCTCCAGCGTTCCCGGCGAGAAAGAGGTCTCGTCCACGGTGCCTTTATCCGCCTCCGCGGCGCCCTGCGTGACGGCATCGAGACTGTCGCTGAAGTACACACGATGGGTAGCGGCGTCGGTCCCGGCCATCCACGTCAGGGTGGGTGTCAGGCTGACGTCCGCTGCGCCGTCCGTCGGGGTGGGATAATACGCCGTCAGGGCCTGGACAATGAAGCTCCAGACGTCGCCTGTGACGACTGTGACCCCGTCCCCCTGGAGTTCGTCGACCCGCCAGTAGTAGGTTGCGCCCGGTTCGAGTGTTCCCGTGAAGTAGAAGAACATCGGCGACGTCAACTGGACGCCGACAAGCTGGGCCTCGGTCAGATCGGGCGCCGTCCCCAGGTAGACATTGTGTTTTGCAGCCCCGTCGCCCTTGGTCCACTGAAACAGCGGATTGACGACCCCTACCGTGCCGTCGGCGGGGTCGGGGTTCGACGCCTTGGTCCCCGCGGCCGCCACGCCCGCAGCCAGACAAATGCCAGTCAACACAATCCAGAATACCCTCGTTGCGCTCATGAGTCATCCTCCTTCTAATCCGGTCTTGATACGATCCTGCGGCAGAGGGTCTACGCTCCACCCGCCGCACTACGATGGCAGACTCTTTCCGGGACTGGCTTTCACCTCCTTCCCCCCGCACGGCGTAGGAAAACGCAGCGCAGAACCAGAGCAATACCGATGGGAATAGAGCACACGCTCACGCCTATGGCGGAACTCCTGTTCATCTCCACACGTCCTGGGACCGCAGAAATGTCGGTCAGAAACCAACCGAAAGCACGAATCACACACACCTCTATATCCTGGGTTTACCACATTTGCACGGACATTTCAAGAGAGAATGTCCTCCGCGGCAAGATTCAGATCTCGGACCGCGACGTGCGGCCGGCTCCGGGTCACGTTTCAGCTTTCTACCAGGTCCCTGTTCGCAGCCGATTGGCGGGGCGTGAAAAGTTCGTTAATCTGGCGGACCCGGCCCGACGGCCCCCTTCTCAGTTGTTCCGCACGCCGCTCAGTGCGACAGGGCGTACGTGATGATGTTGATGCCCATTTGGATGCTCTTGCGATAGCCGTCGGGGGTCCATTCGATGCCGTGGCTGTCGCACCAGCCGCAATGGAGGTCCGTGGAACTCAGAAACACCGCCAGCCGGTCGCCGAGGAAGAGCCCTCGAGCACCGTGATTCTGGCCGTGGTGCCCAAGTCCCATGGCATGTTGGAGATAGGGCAGGCCGGTGTCGCCGAGGTCGAAGACGTTGTGGAAGACCTCGTGCTCGCGGGGGATCATCCGGACGCTGCCTTGGCCGAACAGCCCCTCCAGGAGCAGGAAGCAGCTTGTGTAGAAGAAGTCGCCGCCGGAGGCCACCACGCAGTCGTCCATCAGGATGAACCCGCCGGCGTTGAGAAAGTCCTTCACGTTGCCCTTCTGGTCGGAGGTGAACTCGAAGTGGTTCTCGCCCGTCATGAAGAGGAAGGGATAGTGGCGGAGCCGCTCGGGGTCGTCGAAGGTCACGACGGCGTTGAGCTGGCCCTCCGCGGCGTAGTTCGGCTGCCAGTCGATCGCGCCCTGGATGGGCTTGGTCCGGCAACGGACGACACGACTCAGCTCGCGGAGCAGGTTGGCGTCGGCGCCGGGACGAACGTTCCAGACATCGGGTCCCTTGCCCCGGCCCTTGAACGGCAGCTCGACCACGCGGACCCTGGGCAGGATGAAGTCATACTCGTCGAGATCGGTGGGCTCGCCCTGTGCGCTCGGGTCATATGGGGTGTTCTCCCGGCCGGAGACAGACTCCACCGGCGGCCGGTCGTGTCGTGAGGCGCCCGCCGTCGCGGCGCCGACGAGTGCGCCACCTGCGAGCTTCAAGAAGTCCCGTCTGTTCACGTGATGGCGCATCATGTTCCCCCTCGCGTGGAGGTCAGGACCAGGCCGGCAGCCCATCGGCCGTCCCCGCCATCCTGCTCGTGGTGCCAGGGCCGCTCGCTGGGCCGACCGTCGCCATTGTCGTCTATGCCGGGGGTCTCCGTGGGCAACAACTGCCTGTCCTGGTACCACCGTTCGATCTCGCGTGCGGCGACGGCAAAGGCTTCGAGCACAGAGACGCTCCCGCTGTGATCGGTGTCGCTCTCGGCCCGCGCCAGGGCCGGCACGAAGTGCAGTCCAAACCGCGGGGCGCACGCCTGCTCTTCGGTCGAGGCCAGGACGACCGCCCTGCCCGGACGGGCAAGGGCCTTGGCCGCGACCGCCGCATAGGGACAGTCAAGAACGGCGAGTTGACTGTCCGCTTTAATCCCTGCGAGCCACTTGGCCAACTCCTCGTGCGTGACGTCCGGACCGGGGAGATTGAACCGCAGCGAGCCGCCGACAGCGTTTGCTTGCCCAACGTAATAGAAGACCAGCCGGTCTGCCTCCGTCATCGCGGAGGCGTACGCGCGGATCGTCTCGACAATCCTGTCCGCGGTCGAGATCCGTGCGGCGTTCGCGTCGGGGACGAGCACGGTCAGCCGGGTCGGCTTGACCGACGCCTTCTCCAGAAGGTACGCGGAGAAATCCCGCACAACTTGGTCGCGGGCCTGGCGGCACTCGGGATCCTTGCCGATGCCGCTGACGATCAGCGCATACGTGTCCCCGCGAGGCGGAACCTCTGATGCAAGGGCTCCCGCCGCGATGAACCCCATCGAAACGACCACAGCAGCAATCCTGACAATCATACAGCCTCTCAAACAAGTCCTATCGCCCGGCGGATGAACCAGCCCGCGGAGAGCATCGCGCACAAGGCCACCAGCACAGACCACCTGGGCCAGATGCGGGTGACGGTCTCCTGGACGCCTGTCTGACGCCTGGGGACAAAGAGCTTCGCGTCCTTCTGCTCCAGGTCGTCGATGTATACGTACCGGGCGTTGACCCGCTCGGCCAGCGCCCGCAGAAACGGCTCGTCCAGATCGACGCACGACATCTCGTCCCGCACGGGAGGCAGGTTCGCTGCCAGAGTCCGTTCGCCGAGGAAGGTACCGTTCAGTTCCGCCTGCGCGGTCGCGACCATGGACTGTGCGGTCCCCCAGTCCAAGGTCGCGCGATAGTACCCGGGGGCGGTCGGCTCCATGCTCACCACGCGCTCCCCGGCGGTCAGGAGCACATTTGCCCCCCCTGCCGGCCGGAACGTCCTGTCCACAACATAGGCGTTGAACACGACACTCGTGGGGTCTTCGCTCGCCCGTTCGGCGAACAGTTCGATGCCCGCACCCCGCGCGGGCGTTCGTCCGAGGTAGGCGACCAGGCCACAGATCATCTCGGCCAGCGCGCCGCCCTGAAGGTCTGCGCGATACAGGGTGAACAGCTTCGAGGCGTTCAGCAGACACACCCGGCCGCGGCCGACCCGGTGTGTCAGGAGGATCGGTGTTTCGCCAGCCGTGGCAAGCGCTGTGCTCGCAGGTTTGGCGTTGGCAATCCCGTAGTACGGCGAGATCTTGTGACGCGGGTCCGCAAAGGCGTTCGGATCGAAGAGCCGGCCGACCTGCGCCTCGAACGAAGCGTGGATTGCATCACGGGCGGGCGGCCACAACCGCGGGTCGTCTCGACCGAACACAGCGGGCAGGAGCGTCCGAGCCCGCTCGTCGCCCCCGTTTGCCAGGGACGCCACGGCCCGGCCCGCCAGGAGGAGCAGTCCGCCCCCCCGCTCCGTGACGAAGCTGTACAAGCCGTCCCATTGGGCCGCTGTCAGGCCGCGGACGTCGCAGGGACCCAGGATGATGACGTCGTACTCATGGAATCCCTCTCTCGCTTGGGGCAGCACCGCGTACCCCAGGTCAATCGCCGTCCGGCCCGCGATCGGCCTGTCCTGGATCACGTCGAACGCGAAATCCAGGCGTATCCGTTTGTCCCAAGCCAGCGCCTGGCGGAGCTTGCCAGTGTCGAACGTCGCCCACTGTGTATACAGCAGGACCCTCAGCGACCGCTCCTGCGTCACCTCGACCGACGCGCTGCGGGAGTTGTTCGCGAGGTTGATCTCGCCGCGAAGGGGCTTGGCACGAACGGTGAGCACGTGCGTCCCCAGTGGTCCGGCGGGGCCCGCCAGCTCGACGAGTGCCTCAGCCAGCCCGGAGTCGGTGCGATGGAACTGTGCCGGAGGGATTTGCACCGTCTGGATCGCCTTGCCGTCCCAGACCAGTTCGAGCGTCACCGGACCGGTCGGCAGGATGCCGGCGGCGACGACCGCGGCTGTTTCATACGGTGTATCAGCCCAGGTGATCGCTGGGCCGGAGAGCGCCTTGATTGCCAGATCCGGTCTGGCCGTGCGACTCCCCACCCCGACGATCAGGACGGGCATATCGTCTCCCTGGATCGGCAGGTAGCGCCGCACATCCCGGTCGTCGGCACGCCCGTCCGTGAAAATCACAGCGCCCGCGACCGCGTCCTGCGCGGCAGCTGATTCGCCAGACGCGGTGGAATCCGCGATCAGCGAGATCGCCTCGTGCAGACTGCTCTGGCGACCCCAGCGCCGAAGCAGACTGGCCGAGCCACAGTGGTAGACGCTCGCGTCGAGGCCGTGGATGCGGTATTCCGGCCCTGTCCGGCCTGTCGCATCGAAACACTCGGCGAATTTCGCGAGCGACTTGTCCAATCGAGTCGTACGGCCGTCGTCGGCGATGGACATGCTTTCGCTCGTGTCGAAGACGGTCAGGACGGCATTCCTTCCGAAGACCTCCTTCTGACGCCGCACCGACGGGTTCCACAGGATCACGAGCAACAGCAGGACCGCGACACAATGCAGCGCAGCCAGGAGCCAGCGATACCCGCGACGTTGCGGAGCTGCCAACTGGTCCGTGCGAAACGCCAGAGCGAGAACCGCCAGCGACACGGTCACCAGGACCAGAGCAACGAGATGTCCGGGATACTCCGTGAAGATCATCGCCCGGCGCCTCCCGATCCAAACCGTGCGGCCTGTTCGAAGAACTGGTTCTCCTCCTCGAAGAACTCGATGTCGTGGGCGTCTTCTTCGACGGGTCGGCTCCGGCGTTTCTTCGCCTCCAGCGCCATGGACCAGAACTGCCGGGCCAGGAGCCTGGCGGTGTCGGCGGCGCTCGTGTGCGGGTCCGTCGTGTAGACGTGTCCCGCGCCCGGCCCACCGCCTCGGGATACGGTCGACTGATGCGCCCTGGCCATGCTCTCGAGCAGGCGCTCGGCCGCCTTCAGACGATCCTGCATCGCCTGCTTGTCGGCCTCGCTGAGCGATTCATCGTATGCCTGGGCGTCCTCGGCGAGTTGCTCCGCCATCTCCCTCGCTTTGTCCGATGAATCTCGGCCTTGGTCGGAAAGCCCGCGTTGGATGGCCCGGCCGGCCTCGGCCAGTTGGCGAGACGCCGAGTCCGCCAGATCCGCCATGTCGGCCGCCCGGACGGAGTCCGCAGCTTCGTACCGGGCGTCCGCGATGCGCTCCTCGAACCGCTTCATCGCCTCGGCGGCCTGATCCAGATGCTCTCTCGCCTGCTGGCTTGCGCCCCCGGAAGGCGACTGCTCCGATGCGGACAACTCGCCCACTTGTTCGCTCAACCCGGTCGCCTGCTCCCGCAGGGCCTTCTGTTTGGCCTGGAGCATGCGCATCCGTGTATCCGTCTGGGCGGATGCCCATCCGGGTTCTTCCCCGGGATCGGAGGAGGGTTGCCCCTGGGGAGATCGCCCTGGGCCGGACCGGTTGCTTCGTCCGCTGCCGGGTTGACGGCCTTGCCCATTGCCGGCCTGACTATCTTGGCCACCGTCTGGTTGATTATCTTGACCACTGACGGGCTTGCCGCCCTGCTGTCCCTGGCCGGACTGTCCACTCTGCGGCTTGCCCGACTCTCCGCTCTGGCCGGATGTGGATTGCTGGCCCTGCTGCTCGCCCGACTGCCTCTGCCGGTCGGATGTGGACTCCTCTTGCGATTGCCCGGCTTGGGCGTCGTTGGACTGCTGGTTCTTCTCGCCGGAGTCACTGGAGCCCGGAGAGCCGCCCTGCTGTTGCGATGCCTGGGCGGCTTCCTGTCCCTTGCCCTGGCTGCCCTTCGTCGCGGCCTGGGCCTTCCCGGCGGACTGCCTGGTCGCTTTCGCCTCCTGGTTCTGCTGGAGTGCCTTGGCGGCGTCGCTCTTGAGCGACTCCTGCTGGCGTGCGAGCGAGTCGATTTGCTGCTCGATCTCTCTGAGCCGGCTCTCGATCCGCTCTTTCTCCATCGTGGGCTCCTGCGGCTGCTCCTGGAGCTTGATCCGCTCGGGTTTCTCCTCCGGCGCGCTCGGCGCATCATCCGGCGGACTCCACTTCAGATTCAGCTCGTCGATGAACATGCGCAGGACGCGATAGGCTTCCTCTGCGGATGGCAGGGCGCCCTTCGCATCGTGGTCGTCGAGATGTCCTTTGGCCTGCTCGTAGAGCTTCAGGATCTCGTTCATCACGGCCTTGTCGCCCTCGGCGAATCCGGCCTCCGGATCGTCGCGGATCTTGGCCAGCTTCTCTCCACAGTACTGCACGTCGTTCGCCAGGGCGCCCAGCTTTGGACGATCCTCCGCAGCCGTTCCCGGCGAGCGGGCCAGCGTCCAGGTCTTCTTCACAATCGCCCGCGTGTATTCCAGGATCGTGATGAGGTCCTCCGCGGTGGGCATGGGCATGGGGCTCTGCGACTTGCCGCCCGCCTGCACGTGCCAGTACTGCCGATACGGGCGGATCTCGATGAAATAGATCTCGCTGCACCCGTTCGGATCGGTTCGCTGGCGGCCTGTGCGAACGTCCCGCGCCGTCGCATGGAAGAGAATGCCGTCGCCGACGTGCAGATCGTACTGTTCCAGCTCGAGGACACAGGTCAACGAGCACTGCCTGGCCCCGGCGGGCGACGCGGACGCGATCACGACGGGCTCGGCGCCCGGGAATTCGCAGACCAATTTGGCATCATCCAGCCCGAAATCGTCTGTCACCTCGAACGTGATCGGGACGCTGGCGACATCCGTCGTCAGGTAGTCCCCCTCGGGCGAGACCAGCTTGAACTGCGGCGGCTTATCCGACTTCAGAACGACCTTCACTTCTTTCGCGTCGGCGCTCGTCAGACCGTCCGTGCTGGTCCCGCTGAGCTGGATCGACGAAGACTGGTCAGCCGTCATTTCGAAGCCGAAGTGCTCGGCGCCGTCGAGCGATTGGGTCTTGGCCTGCCCGTCCGGCCCGACCACGACGGCCTCGCGCATCGGCATGGACGCCTGCGCCTGGAACTCCACGCGGCTGTGGGGCAACACCGCCAGCGGCTGGTCGGTCACCTCCTGTTCGTACGGCGGCACCGGCGGCAGGCCCTCCTCGACAGGCGGAAACACCTTGGCCGTGACACGCTCGATCGAGGGCGTCTCGCACACCCGGATTCCGTGGGAGTCGGAACGGACGTTGCCGGTTTCGAAACGGTACTCGAATTGCGCCGTGGCGTCGAAGGACTTCGTCGCGGTGAACCGTGTCGCGCCGTCAGCATCGGTCAAGCGGTTCATCGTGATCCGCTCGACCTCCCGCGGAGGCTGGTTCGCGTCGTTCGGGTCCCTCTGCGTCAGGACGAGATCGACCGACTCAGGCTCGCGACCCTGCACTTCGACATCGAACTTCACCGGCGCGTCCACCCCGGCGACGAGGTCCTGTGCCGCAGAGGACAGCACGGTCGCCGGCACAGGCTCGACCGCGGAAAACGGACGGACCAGCCGGGCCAGATAGGAGGACAGGTAGAGCACATTCTGATGGACGAAGAACCCGACGACGCACACGCCCAACAGGACGACCACCGCGAGCAGATAGCCTTGCCAGCGTTCAACCGTCGAATCGAAGCGATAACCCTGAGCCGCCCGGTCCACCTGCCGGACGAGCTGGCCCGCAAGGACCCTGGAATAGGGATAGTCGCCCTTGCCCTCGTAGTACTCGACGGCCGCGACAAGCTGCTGATCGAAGCTGTGTTTGCCCTCGATGTAGTTGGCGGCGCGGGCGTAGGTCATGTCCCGGCGCACCACGCGGACGACACAATACAGGCCGACGGCGATCATCGCCACGAACAACGCCAACGACGCGACCCGGCCGAGCGTGTCGAAATGGACCTGGTGATCGAGCCAGGCATACAGACCGATGTACGCGGACACGCAGGCGACGCCCATCGCCGCGATCCGCAGCGCGCTGAGGGCCAACAACCACCGTCGCACGCGTCCCACGCGGGCAATCAGCTTCTCCAGAATGTCGTCAACACTGATGGTCATCGTCGGACACTCTCATCGTCTCAGCCTGTTCGTAATCGCTGGCTCCAGGAGCAACAGCAGAACCGCCGCCCAGGCGAATGCCTTCCAGAGGGGCTTGCTCTGCATCGCAGGGCCCGCACGAGCGGGCATCTGCGCCGGATCGGCGCCCGTCACGAACACTCGCGTCATCGCGTCCGCAATCGCCTGCGCTGCCGGTCTTGCCAGGTCCGTCTCGCCCGGGTCCAGATTGACGCCGGCGTGGACCACTTGCTCGCCTAGCGTCTTCATCCAGCCTGTCGTCTGCGGCCTGGGCAAGACCATGCGTGTCCCGTCAACGACCGCCTGCGTCCGACTCCCGTCGCAGGCTAGAACCGGCACGACGGTCCGCGCCTTCGTCTGCATCGCCTCCGGCAGAGTCAGCACCGGTCGTTCCTCAACACCAAAACAAAACTGGCGGATCCGATCCGACTCGCCCAGCAGGAACCGGCAGAAGGCCACCCAGGCGCCGGACTTCGGCAGGAGTCCCAGCGAGCTGTCGATGCTCGTGTTCACGAGGATCGTGGAGCCCGCTTTCGAGGAACGACTGTAGAGGAATCCCGGTCCGTCGGAGAGGCGCCAAGGGCATTCGCTTTCCGTCGGGACCCGGCACTGCCAGTGACCCTTCAGGGCGATCTTGTCGAACCGATAGTTCGACAGGGCCTTGGTCACTTCCTCGCCCAGCGAGACTCCTCCGCCGGCAACGGGCAGCGGCTCAGGATACGTGGTTCCCTGGACCCACTTCTGCGGGAGTGCCGCCAACAGACCTTCCCGCAGTAGAAGCTCGGCAACTTGCAGGTTGCCGAGTCGGGTGGCGAAGAAAACGAGCCGGCCGCCGCGGGCCAAGAGAGTCTTGAGCGGTGCCACCGGGCAGGTGAAATCCGTGGGCAGCGAGGAGAACACGACCACATTGGCCCACGCGAGATCCTCAGCGGCAAGCCGATCTGCTGTGACTTTGCGGAGAGCCAGCGTGCCGGACGGGCCTTGACCTGCGAGGGCTTGGATGGCCGTTTCGAAGAGAAACGCTTCGTCGCCCTGGTGGACAACGAGCACCTTGGCGGATGCCGCCGGTGGGATGCAGATGCCGACGCGGTGGACATCGTCCGCCGCAAGACCGTCGCCCGGTTCAAGGCTCAGTTCCATCGGCAGACAGCCCTCCACGGCGCCCTGGGCCGCGGGTCCGAGGTCCATCTGCATCCGCACCACCCGGCTCTGGCCCGCCGCGAGGGCCACATCGGTCGAGACAGGCAATCGGTCGCGGCTGTTCATCGTCAGCTTGCGGCGCTGCGCGACGTCGCCATGATTGGCGACGACGACATCGACGTCGAGCCTGTTGTTCGCCGCGTCTATTGCACGGGCCTCCACGACAGCGGCATTGTTCACAGACTCGGTCGGTGCGATAATCTCATAGGATAGTGACGCGATGGCCGCGGGCTCTTGCACTCGTTCGAAGTCGCGAAGGACCTCCGGCGTAAGGTCGCTGAGAACGACTGCGGAGATGGCGTCGCCGGGCGACACGGCCTGGCTCGCCTGCCTGAGAACCTGCACGAAATCCGCGGCATGGGCGCGTCTGGGCGTCACAGCCAGACGCTTGATCTCCGCAAGGACCTGGTTGCGGCTGAGCCCTTCGGCCAGCGCGCCGGAGGCTAGTCCATAGATCGTGAACACCGCATCGTCCGGTGCTTCCCGGACGGCATCCACCGCCCTCTCGACCATCCGCTCGAACAGGCTCGACCCGCCTTCCTCATACGCCATGGACGCCGAATCGTCCAGACCGAGGCAGTAGATCGACTTGCGCTGCGAAGGCGGCGCCTTCACTCTCAGCACAGGCTGTGCGAACAACACAGCGATCAGAACGATGATCGCGCAACGCAGCAACAGGACCAGCAGGTCGCGGATCTTCCGTCGCGAGTGGCTCTCGTGCCGTCCCGCACGGAGGAGCTGCACCATCGTGAAGGGCACCCGTCGAAAACGGGGCTTCGCCAGCATGTGAGCCACGATCGGCCCGACCACCGCGGCCGCTCCGAACAGAAATGTCCATGCCAGGAAACTCACATCAACCTCTTTCGCTTGAGCAGGTACGCGATGAAGGCCCGATCCAGCGGCTCGGAGGTCTCCAGCAGGCAGTAATCGACGCGGCTCTTGCCCAACGTCTTTTTGACATTATCGAGGAAATCCGCGACTCGCTGCTGATAGCCCGCGCGGATCGACTGGGGAAACGTGCGGATCTTGTCGCCCGACTCGATGTCCTCGAACTGGATGAGACCCTCGTATTCCAGGTTCAGTTCCTGGTGGTCCATGACGTGGAAGACAATCACGTCGTGCTTGAGGAACTTCAAGTGCGCCAGGCCGCGAAAGATGTCGTCCTGGTCGTCGAGCAGATCCGAGATCAAGACGACCAAGCCCCGGCGTTTCGTCGTCTCCGCGACCGCATGGAGCACTGCCGCGAGGTTCGTCTGTCCCGTCGTCGTGTGGCGATCCAGGGTTTGCAGGATGGCGTGCAGGTGCGTCCGGCGCGATGCCGCCGGCACTTGTGAGAGTACCTTTTCCGCGAAGAGCATCAGACCCGTGCTGTCGCCTTGCTTGAGCATGAGATAGCTCAACGCCGCAGCCAGAAAACAGGCGTAGTCGATCTTGCGGACCGAATCGCCCGCGAAGGACATGCTCTTGCTGATGTCGAGCAGGATGTAGACCGTCGTGTTCGTCTCCTGCCGGAATCGCTTGATGCACAGGCGGTCCGTGCGGGCATAGATCTTCCAATCGACGAACTTCACTTCGTCGCCGGGATGGTACTCGCGGTGGTCGCTGTACTCGACGCTGAACCCCTGAAACGGACTCGGGTGCAGGCCGGAGAAGAAGCCCTCCACCGCACACCGCGCGACCAGTTCCGTGTTCGCCAGCTTGTTCAGGAAGATCGGATCGAGATATTCACGATTCGACGACATAGAATAGAGTGAAATATGATTGTTGATGGTTGATTGTTGATTTGAGGAAGAGGGCCGTGCCTGTTCTGAAATCAAAAATCAAACATCACACTTCAAACATCCCGTTACTTCGGCGCGCCGATCTTCTCCACGAGGTCGCCCAGGATTGCTTCGGTGCTGATCCCATCGGCCTCCGCGTTGAAATTCGGGATCACCCGATGGCGCAGGACCAGTCTGCTGACGGCCTTGACGTCCTCGAAGCTGGGCGTGATCCGACCCTTCGTCAGTGCCAGCGCCTTGGCGCCGAGCGTCATGAACTGCCCGGACCGCGGCCCGGCCCCCCACTTGAGGTACTTCTTCACCATGCCGGTCGCGAGCGAATCAGTGGGTCGGGTCGCCCTCGCCAACCGGATGCAGTAGGCGATCACCGTATCGCTCACCGGCGCCATCCGCACGATCTCCTGGAACAACACCATGTCCTCCGCATCCAGCACAGGGGCAATCGAGTGCTTCCTGCCCGTCGTGGTCTGCTTGACCATCAGATGCTCTTCCTTGGCGGTCGGATAGTCGATGTAGACCATGAACATGAACCGGTCGAGGGCCGCCTCGGGCAGCGGATAGGTGCCCTCCTGCTCGATGGGGTTCTGCGTCGCCAGGACAAAGAACGGCTCCGCCAGTTTGTGCGTCCGCCCGGAGATGGTGACCTCCCGCTCCTGCATCGCCTGGAGCAGGGCCGCCTGGGTCTTGGGCGGCGTGCGGTTGATCTCGTCGGCGAGCACGATATTCGCAAAGATCGGGCCCTTGACGAACTCGAACTTCCGCTGCTTGGACTGGGCATCCCGTTGAATGATGTCCGCGCCGGTGATATCCGAGGGCATCAGGTCCGGCGTGAACTGAATCCTGTTGAAGTGCATCTTCATTGCGTCGGCAATCGAGCGGAGCATGAGCGTCTTGGCCAATCCCGGGACGCCCTGCACGATGCAGTGCCCGCCCGCGAGCATGCAGCAGACGACCGAATCGATCACTTCATCTTGTCCGACGATGACCTGGTGTACCTGACGCTTGAGCTTCATGCACCCTTCGTGAAGCTTGGCAATCAGTTGGTCGTGATCGACGGTCGTCGTCGGTTCGGACGGGCCGTGTCCGGTCGCCAGTGCCACATCGTCTGTCTGGGTCTTCTCCATCGCTGCCATGGTCCCATACCGCCTTTACATCCGTACTGTAATCAACTTTCGTCAAATAGACGCAACGGCATCCCCGGCGTTACAAGATTCCCGCAGCTCGCCCCCCGCTGAATCGTACCCGGCGATCCTCCACTCGTCCACACGAGACCTTGAAGGGATGCCGGCCGTGCGATCCGCACGAGGGCCCCCCAGGAACGACGATCGCGACAACTCATTGCTGGAGCAGAGGTTATGTGTGGCCAGGCAACGCCGCCAGGCGACAGTCGGAGCCGGCGCCACGCTTACATTCGTTTTGATCTCGCGTGTTTCGATTCGCGGGGTGCATGGCCGTTCCTGCGCGCGCAATAGGGGTTCGTGGAGACCCTGGAATGTCATTCCCGCGAATGCGGGAATCCAGTTCCTCGGACATGTCGCAAACCATGGCTCATGGATTCCTGCTTGGCGCAGGAATGACAGAGTCGCGGCAACGTCTCGTCTCGCCTGTTCGGAGTTCCGCGTTTACGCGGTCTTGAGCCGCCTGAAGGCGGAACTCCGAACCTCGCAACTACGGTCATGCACCCCGATTCGCGTCCTGGCACGCTTTGGACTTGACAACGCTCCTTGGCAATGCCATCGTAGGGTCTGCTGCAATTCTGATCTGGGTTTCTTTGAGACGCAAGACACAACTGCATCGGGCCCGGCGAGACATCATGCGTGTGCCGAGGCCCGCCGTGATCTGCGGGCAGAGGCGTTGCTTCTTGATCCCGCCTCCTTGCTGAAGCCTCTGACCCCGCCTCAAGTGGATAGGGAATCGTCGTCCCTTCAGGCATCCCGTATGGGTTGCCGTCGTGGCGAAGGGCGAGACAACTGGGTCTTTTCATCAGGAAGGAGGCCGTTATGTGCGGCAACACACTCGTCAAGCTGTTGTTCGTGGTCCTGGTGTGCTCGGCGTGTCTGCCGACGACAGCAGGCACCAGCCAATGGGGGCACTACCCCATTGAGAAGGACGACTTCGCGGACACTTCCGGCAACGACCGCGACGGCACAGCGTTGTACGAAGCGGTGACCACGTTCGACCCACAGCGGGGCTGGGTCGCGGACTTCACGCAGAACGCCGAGGGCTCGCCCCACGTGCAGTTGCCCGCTGCCGGCGACCCAGCCGACATCGGCGAGCTCACCGTCAGCGCCTGGGTCAAGTGGTTCGGGCCCGACGGCAGATGGCAGGGTATTGCGGGCAAGAGCTTCAACTCCTCCAACCGGGGCTGGGTCCTGCAGCTCCAGAATACCGACGGTGACGTCTGCTGGCCCGACGGTCCGACGGGGGTCGTCCTGGACGAGGACCGCTGGCTGCACCTGGTCGCCACCTTCGGCCAGGGCATCTCGCGAGTCTACGTGGACGGACACGTCGAGCACGAGGCATCGGATGTCTCGCTGCCTCAGGTGGGCAACTGGGACGCGGCCCACGTCACCCTCGGCCACGCGGAGGATCGCGCGGACGCGCCGCTCTGGTTCAATGGGTACATGGACGACGTCTATCTGTTCAGCAGGGCACTCACGAAAGGCGAGGTCAAAGGTCTGTTCGACGCGGTCATTCCCTCGTTCCTGAAGGCCCGCAACCCCACGCCGGCAGACGGCGAGACTGGGGTAACTGCACCGGTGTTGTTGCGGTGGACGCCGGGAGATACCGTCCATACACAACGCTTGTACGTAGGGGACGACTGTGGGCTCACGGAGGGCAACTTCATCATGGTCCTCAGCCCGAGCGCGACGTCATACTTGTACCTTCCCCTCACGCCGAGCGGCACATTCTGCTGGCGCATCGATACGGTGGAGGCAAGCGGCGCAGTCCATGTCGGAGACACCTGGTGCTTCAGCACGGAGCCATCGAGAGCCTCCGAACGCGGTGTCGTCAATCCGTGCTGCGATCCGGTCCTGACCTGGCCGTCCGTGCCGGATGCGGTTGCGTACCACGTGTACTTCGCCACAGCCGAGATGGGCCTGGATTCGCCGGCGGCGGACAAAGGGACCACCACGCAGACGAGCATGGCCCTGGGAGCCCTCCAGGGAGGAACGACCTACTACTGGCGCGTGGACGCGACCACGGCCGATGGCATGGTCTATGCGGGCGAGGTCTGGAGCTTCACCTCGCCCATGTGCGAGACCGGCGGAGTGGTCCGCGAGTGGTGGCTGGACCTTCCGGGGACCACCATCGCCGACCTGCGGAGCAGCCCCCGTTTCCCGTCGGCGCCGGATGGGCGAGAGTGTCTGCCTTGCTTCGAGGGACCGACCGACTGGAAGGACAACTACGGCACCCGAATCTACGGCTGGCTGTTGCCGCCCACGTCGGGCGAATACACCTTCTGCATCTCCGGCGATGACAACCAGATGCTCTTTCTGAGCCCGGACGAGAACCCGGCCAATGCGGCCCTCATCGCCCGCGTAGACGACTGGACATCGCCGCGACAGTGGAACAAGGAGACCAGCCAGGAGTCCGGTCCGATCTCGCTGACGGCCGGCAAGAGGTACTACATCGAGGCTCTCGGCAAGGAAGGCACCGGCGGCGACAACATCGCGGTATCCTGGCGACGGCCCGGCACGTTCGATCTCGAGATCATCTGCGTCCCGTTCGTGGAGAACCCGATCTGCGCGTCCACCATCGCCTACGATCCCGCTCCAGCCGACGGCGCAATCGGGGTCGCGACCACAGCGAATCTGAGCTGGGAGGCCGGGCACAGTGCCCTGCAGCACGATGTCTACTTCGGCGACGACTACGAGGTGGTCGCGACCGCGACGCCGGTGCGGTGCGGCCCCTACAAGGGCCGGCAGAGCGCGACCACGTACGATCCCGGCGTGCTCGCGCCGGGCAAGAAGTACTACTGGCGGATCGATGAGGTCAATCCGCTCTACGCCGCGAGCCCATGGAAGGGCTGCGTGTGGACCTTCACGACGGGCGATTGCACCCTGTCCATCGACGATTTCGAGAGCTATGCGAGTTCCGCCGAGTTGCAACAGACGTGGGAGGGCACGCCATTTCCCGTCGAGATCGAGCGGACGATCGTCCACGGCGGCCAGCAATCCATGCGATTGGACTACATCCACAGCGTCATCCCCCCCTTCTCCAAGTGCGAGGCGACGCGAACCGAATCCGTCGTCGTGACCTGGCCCATCGCGGACGTGACGGCCCTGAGCCTGTGGACCCATGGACAGCCGCCCAAGTTCATCGAGACCTCGCCGGGCTGTTATCTCATGAGCGGGTCCGGCGCGGACATCTGGGGCACTGCGGACGAATTCCGGTACGCCTGCAAGCGTCTTGCGGGCAACGGCTCGATCATGGCCAGAGTGCAGGAGATCGGCAACACCGACAGTTGGGCCAAGGCCGGCGTGATGATCCGTGAGACGCTCGACCCAGGTTCCACCCATGCCATGGTCGTTGTCACTCCCTCGCAGGGCGTTTCCTTCCAGCGCCGGCGCGTGACGTCGGGCGACAGCGAAGACACCACCGTGCCGGGCGTTGCGGCGCCATACTGGGTGCGTCTGACGCGCCAGGGCAACGTCTTCTCCGCGGAACACTCGTATGACGGCCAGATCTGGACCAGCTTCGAGGGCGGGGACAGCGTGGTGACCATACCGATGTCTGCAAACGTGTACATCGGTCTGGCCGTGACCAGCCACAATCCCAATGCCCTGACGACCGCCAGGTTCGCCAAGGTCGCCATGGGCGGCGCCATTTCGGGAACGTGGAACATCGCGGATGTCGGTGTGGACCAGCCCGGCAACGATCCAGGCCTTCTGTACGTGCGCGTGGAGGACAGCTCGGGCCGGAGCGTCACCGTGCAGCATGTGGACCCCTACGCGGTGCTTATCGATGCCTGGAGACAGTGGCAGATCCCGCTGACCCAGTTCACCGGCGTGAACCCGATGCACATCAAAGAACTGACCATCGGCGTAGGCGAATCCATCGCTCCGACGTCACATGGCGTCAGTCAGATCTATATCGACGATATTTGCCTGCAGTGACACGCCGCGGCTCCCGCAGCGCCGGTCGTTTGTGAAAAAAGGGCTCGCGGAAATCCGTGTCCGCGACGGATTTCCGCGAGCCATGTGTAGACTCTGTACTTGGGGGTGCGGCTACTGCTCGCCGGGCAACTGCGGTTCCACCTTCATGACGCCCAGGTAGGTGAAGTGGTAACCGTTATTGTTCGCCGCGGTCGGGGCGATACTGATCGTGATCTGCCCCGAAGCGTCCGGCGCGACCCCGACGGCCTGGACGAACCCGTCCACGTTGTTCCCGGCGTCGAAGGCTGCGACGTGTGAATCGGCGCCGATGATCGTGAAGCCGGTCTCCCGCTTGTCGTTGACGCTCAGACGCGACGCGTAGAAGGTGAGATCGTAGGTCAGTCCTGCATCCAGGCCAGTCAGCTTGAAGCTCGGGAAGATGTTGCTCGATCCGCCGAAGAGTTCCGTGTTCCCGTAGAGCGAGTCCCGCGTGGCGTCAGCCGGGAAGAGGGTGGACGCGAGCGTCCCGTTCGTATTGGCGCCGTTGAACCGGCTGATCATGACCAGGCTGGCTCCCGTAACCGTGCCGCGGACGGTCACCAGGTTCGCCAGCACGCCGGTGGAGGAACTGCCGATCTGGTCGGTCACGTTGTTCCAGACGTTGTCGGGATCATCCGCCGAATCGGTGGGCGTGCTGGCGGCGCCGAAGTCGAACAGAAACGCCTCCGGCTGTACGTCTCCTGTCGTGACGGCGCCCGCGGCAATCTCGTTGCCTGCCAGGTCGCACAGACGGCTCACGCTCACGCTGAATGTGCCCAACAGCCGGTCGCTCAAGGTCAAGGTGACCGTCTGCCCATCCTCGCCCAGCTCGGCGACCATGACACGAACCGCCCCGTCATTCACAGTGTAGTTTCGCACGGCGGCGGCCATCTCGGGTTTGAGCCGCTCGTCGAAAGAGAGCACAATCGTCAACCCATCGGGCGAATCCGCCGCCAAGAGGACCGGCGCGTTCACATCTGCGACCACCGTCAGGACGGCGCCCGCACTGACACCGCTGTAGACCAGGTTGCTGACGCTGACGGAGAACACCGCGCCGTTCATGCCGAGCAAGGCGGATTCGATGGTGTAGCTGAACTCGTCGGCGCCGGGGATTGGCTCGCCATCCTTGAACCACTGGATGAAGTAGGGACCTGTGCTGTCAACCGCCGCTTCGAAGGTGACCGGCCGGCACTCCATCACGGTCTGGCTTGCCGGCTCCCGCGAGAAGACGATGGGCTTCTGATTCGGGATCTCCTCCACCACCATCGTGCCGAGGTAGATGAAGTGATTGGCGTTGTTGTTGTTCGCGGTCGCCGCCAGGTTGATCGTGAGTTCGCCCGCCGCGTCCGGGACCGCTCCCACAACCTGGGCGGTCTTGTCCACGTTGTTCGCGGCGTCGAGCGTCGCATACAAGCTCGTCGCGCCGGCGACCGTGTAGCCGGTCTCGCGAACATCGCTGGCCCCGGTCCGCGAAGCGTAGAACGTGATGTTGTACACCCGGTTGGGGTCCAGTCCGACCAGCTTGAAGCTGGGGAAGACGTTGGTTGCACCGCCCCAGATCTCCGTGTTGCCGTAGAGGGAGTCGCGGGTCGCATTCGCCGGGAACAGCGTGGAAGCCTGCGTGCCGCCGCTGTTGGGCCCGCCCGCGCTGAACGGGAGCACGATCTTCAGACCGATCCCGGTCGAGGCGCCCTGCGTGTTGAGCAAGTCGGGCAACTCTCCGTCGGCGACGGAACCAATGGTTTCCGTGACGTTGTTCCATGCGTTCGCGGGATCGTTCGGGGCCTCTCCCGTGGCGGTCGGAGTGCTCGATGAGCCGAAATCGACCAGGAGCGTCTGGCCGGTATGAGCCGACCAGTCGTCCAGCACCGGCTCGACCACCGCCCGCCACAGCGCGTAGCCGTCGGCATTCATGTGCAGCATGTCGGACAGGAACAGCTCGGCCCGCGGCTGGCCGTCCCCGCCCAGCATGGGCGTGAACACGTCGATGAACCACAGGTGGTATGCCTGCTCGGACAGAGTCTGGAGCCGGGAGTTCAACTGCCGCGTCGCCTCCAGATACGCCGCCCGGCTCGGACTGGGTTTGGTCGCGATAAACGCCACCTCCGTACCGGGCAGTTTCTCCGCTATGAGCGACAGAAAGGTCATGTACTCTGCGTAGACCTGGTCCACGGACTTGCCGCCCGCCAGATCGTTGTCGCCCTCGTAGACGACCACGAGCGCGGGCTTGTACACAACCACGACACGGTCGAAGTAATACAGCACGTCGCTCATGAGCGAGCCGCCGAAGCCACGATTGATCACAGGATAATCCGGAAACGCAGTCGCCAGATCGGACCACATCCGCAGGCTCGACGAGCCGACGAACAGAATGGGGTCCGCCGGCGGCGGGCTCGCGAGATCCGCCTGCTCGAATGCCACGATATCGCTTTCAAACCGAGTCGGGTCCTGCCCATGAACCGCCGCAAGCGGCAGCACTGCGAGAATCACACATACCCAGCCGACAACCTCGGCAAACACTCTGCTGCTGCCCAATCTTCCGCGAGCTCTCATACGTCCTCACTCCTTCCTTCTCGATGGTTCTGTTCCCATCCGGCTCATCCCCCACGATGCGCCCGATGTCATGGCCCGGTTGACCCGGTAGGGTATCATTATACCACACCGAGCCTTGACGACAAAGAAAACGGTGTCTGTTCTCCGTTGAGGACCAGGCCTGAGTCGATTCCGGGAGCGCGACGCGTGTGGCCGACCTACCGGAAGAGACTTCGGATCTTTGAAAGGAAGCTCTCGCCGGAGAGGGCCTCCAACTCGCCGCCGTCGAGCCACTGGCCATAGCAGACAGAGCACGTGTCGATATGGATGTCCGGGTTCTGGAGGCTGGTCACCTGGACCATATTGCCGCTTCCGCCGCACCGGGGGCACTTGCCCTTGCGTGCATCCTGGCTGCGACTTCTGTCCACCTCGCTCCTCAGAGCCTCGATCGAGTCAGACTCGATGATCTTGCTGAGTTCCCCGAGGTCGAACCAGATGCCCGAGCACTTGTCGCACCTGTCAACCTCCACCTCGCCCACTGTCACCGGCCGCAACTGCCCGTCGCATTTCACGCACTGCATCAGTCACCTCCTTATGCGTAGGCGACGATAGCACGCCTCGCTTGGCGCGTCAACAGAGATTGCACGGGAAGCGGATCAGTTCCTCCTGGTGCCCGGATCGTTGGAGTTGCGCAGCGACTGGCGGCGTTCGATCATCGCCCGGATGCCCGCCAAGGGCAGCGAAGCACTCGCGAGGTAATTCGGGAGCTGACGCTTGTCCTGGAAGACCCACTCGCAGGCGCCGCCGGCCTGGAAGTCTTTCACCAGGTCGAGGACTGTGCGATCTGCCAGCGCAGGATCGACCCGATCGAGGGTGTAAACGAACCAGCCGGTGGGCGTCGCCCAGAACGCGCCGTTCTGGTACGTGTCCCGCTCGCGAGCCTTCTCCCAGTAGACGCCTGCAGGCAGGTGGCGAATCTGGCCGTTCTGAACGATGCCGGCGTAGTTCTTCTGGAAGCACGTCGCGATGGCTTGAGCCTGCTCATGATCCGCAACCCCGAGATAGACCGCAAAGGCGGAACCCCAGATGTCGTGCTCACGACAAGTGACCGTGGCCGCACGGAACAGGCCGACCCGCGGGTCCCAGAAGACCTTGCGAATGCTTTCCGCCACGCGGTCTGCTTCCTTCCTCCAATGCTCGGCCTCGGCGGCCCGCCCGGCCCAATTCAGCAGGTCACAGAGCTGCCGGCTCGCCTGGACGTAGAGGAGCGAGCAGAACAGCTCGTCGCCCTCCTTGCGGACGGTGTCCGTGAAGCCATAGGGGCATCGGTCCCACGGCTCGCCGGGCTTGATGTGGACCAGATGCGTGTCGGGATTGCGGGGAACCGCGTTCATCGTCTTGACGAGCGGATCGATGCACTCCCGAAGCAGTTGGGTATCCTTCGTCTTGCCATAGGTGTGCCAGACGACGCCCACTGTGAACTGCGAGCCATCGGCGACCGGGTTGACGCCCATCGATCCGAAGCCCGGCTTGTAGATGGGCGCTCCGTCGAATTTCACACAATCGACGCTGGCACCATCCGATCTCATGCTCCGAATAAACAGCCGGCAGGCGTCGGTCAATTCCTGATCGGAGTAGGCATCGACCGAGCCTTCGAGCGTGTACGCGTAGTCCCGCAGCCAAAACGCCTCGTAGCCGAGGCCCACCTGCGGCGGAAACGCCGCGGTCCCGTCGGACATGGTTCGCTTGGAGGCCCGGATGAGCCGATGCGATTCGCCATCGAGCCAGGCGACCGCTTCGGACAGTGTCGCCGACTGGGCCTGTGCCGCGGAACCCGCGATGGACAAATACGACACGACAATCAACATCAGCATCGACATGCACCGAGACATCGCAACCTCCCGGCATCTTCAGTCCGGCTTCTTTCGAAACTCCAGCAGCTCCACAGGCGCGCCGTTATCGACGATCATCGCGACCCGGACCCCATCGGAAGGTTCGCTCACCTCGCCGAGGAGTTCCTTCCCCTCGATCTCGGCATCCAAATCATCCACCTCGAAGGCGATGTGGGGAACGGTCTGAATCAGCGAGGAGATCGGACTGCCCGGGTCGAAACGCATCCATTCGATACCGTAGGGGCTGGTCTCGAAGCCCGACACGTACATCCCGAGGTGCTCCAGATATCGTTCGGCGGCCCGGGGTTGCTTCGTGGGAATCCCCAGGTGATGGTACCGCCAGCCCTTGCGGCTCGTCGTCCTTGCGAATGGTCGCCATGGTGCAGGTTCTCCTCGTCGAATTGCCGTCACGAACCGACGACGTCCCGAACCGTCGCGAGAGTCACCTTCTCGAGCGAATTGACGATCAGGTCCGCGCCGTCCAGCTCGTTCGCGAGCACGGTGTTGGTCACCGCGATGCATCTGGCGCCCGCGGCCTTGGCTGCCTGGACCCCGCTGGGCGCGTCCTCGAAAACCACGCAGCGGGCCGCGGGAATGCCCAGCCGGCGGATCGCGATCAGGAAGACCTGCGGATCGGGCTTCTTCTTCGTCACGTCGCTGCCGCTGACGTAGGCCATTCGCTCATAGGGCACCTTCACCGCGGTCAGAATCGCCTCGGAGAGTTCTCGCGATGCGGAGGTCGCGATGGACAGCCGAAAACCGTCTTGCCCGAGGGCGGCGTGGATCAGGTCGAGCACGCCGGGGAAGGCGGGCAGCCCTTCCTCGCGGATCGTTTGCGCCAGGCGGGACTCGCGGACCTCCGCGGCGGCGTGGGCCTGCTCCTCGGTCAACTCCAGGCCGTGGACCCGGGCGCCGGCCTTGACGTACGCCTCCGCGCCCCTGCCGTAGCCCAGCGTGAAGTCCTCGTCTTTGACGTTCTTGAGACCGAACATCTCGTCCAGGACCCGGATCGTTACCTTGGCGTTGATCGGCTCGGTATTGGCGATCAAGCCGTCCACATCGAAGATCAAACCGTGTTCTCTGCTCATTCTGCGTCCTTAAGGCATTCTCAAGAGGGCGTATGATACCTCGCGTGGCGTCCTCTTGCGACTCTTTTCCCCTGGCCGGCCCCGCCTGAATGAGACAGAAGCTCTTTCCGCTCTGCTTTTTTCCGTCTTTCGCTTGACGCAGGAAGGGCGCTCCGGTAGGATACCATCAGGAGACAGGCAAAAGGGATTTGTTGGTTGTATAGGTTCAGAGGAGGAACACTATGACACGCATGAGGAAGAACACCGGGAGTCTGTTGGCAGTTGCTCTTCTCCTGGCCTTTGGCGGGCGGGCGTCCGCCTTATCGACCATCGACTACAGACCTGCGGAATCGGAGATCGACTTCTCGTCTTTGCCCGATTCCGAGGCGCTCTCCAGCCCTGTCTCCCTTCCCTACTCGGGAGGGACGGGCACGTTCTCGATTCCCAGCGGCGGGTTCGAAAGACGCACGCAGGCGGACAGTTGGACCGGGTGCTTCGCGGAGGGCGATGCCCTTCTGTGGACAGCCGACAATGCGGGTCCCCTGACCATCGAGTTCAGCAGCGGCATCACCGCCTTCGCCACCCAGATCCAGAGCGACGTCTGGGGCAGCGGCACTGCCTCGATCTCGGCCTACGATGCCTCAGATGCCCTCCTGGGCGCTTTCACCATTCCGTCTGCTGCGGACTCGTACAACGACAACTCCGCCACATTGATCGGCGTCGCCGTCGATGACGGGGACAACCTGATTTCCAGGATTGAACTCGACATCGCTGGATTCGACGGCGTCGATTTCGCTATCAATCGGATTTCGCTGACGCCGGGCACGATTCCCGCTCCCGCGGCCGTCCTTCTCGTGAGCGTGGGCTGCGGCCTCGTCGGCTGGCTCCGACGTCGCGGCCTGGTGTGAGAAGTCCGAGGTACTGCACGAATCCCAAGAGATTGTTCCTCATCGTGCAGGTCCGGCGGCATAATGGCGTTAGGTGTTCGAAAGGACATGGTTGGCTGAATAATCAGGTTCGGAGGAGAAGCACCATGACAAGCAGCGGGAAACGTACAGCGACTGTTGCCGTTTTCGTCGTCCTTCTGGTCGGCGCAGGGCAGGCGTTCGGCAACTTATACGCGATTGACTACAGGCCCTTGGGAGCTGAGATCACCTTCTCGTCTCTTCCCGAGTATGAGGACATCTCCAATCCCTTCTCCGTCTCCTACTCGGGAGGAACGGCCATGTTCTCGATTCCCACCGACCCTGATCCCGACCCCGATTGTTTCCAGGTGTGGGTACAAGGGGCGAGCGGGTGGGCTGGCGCCTTCACTGATGGCGATGACATTCTGTGGACGGGCGGCAATGCCGGTCCTCTGACCATCGAGTTCAGCAGCGGCATCAGCGCCTTTGCCACGCAGATTCAGCCCGGCCTCCTCTACGAGACCGGAACCGCCAGGATCTGGGCCTACGCCGGTAGCACACTGCTCGGCACGTTCTCAGTCGACTCCATTAGCGACGAAGAGCACAATTACAGTGGCGACGACTCTGCCGCGCTGATCGGCGTTGAGGTCATCAGCGGCAGTGCGATCTCCCGCATTGTTCTCGACATAGACGGTTTCACAGTTCATGATTTCGCCATCAACCAGATCTCGTTCGTGCCCGTTCCCGTCCCGGGCGCGGTGCTTCTGGGCCTGCTTGGCTTGAGTACTGCCGGCTTGAAGCTCCGTAGACACGGCTGAGCCCCCCAGTTGGGCGAGCAGAGGCACCCAAACAGGGAACGCAAACCTCCCACCTGGATCTTGTTTCCCTGCGGCGTGTTCATACCGTCCGCCCGGGATTCCGTTTCAGACGTGACATGGCGGCAGCGATACCCCCTGTCCATTTCTCTTCGTATCCTCGCGGAAGCTCGGCTGATCGTTTAGACTAAAGCCGCCTTCCGACGTGTCCTAGTTGCGACAGTCGTTGGTTTCGAAACTACGAGGCTGATCGTTGATTCTGGAAGACAGGCTGCTGCTGTGGAAGGTTCAACGCGGGGACGCGGATGCCCTCCGGCGGGTCTACGAGAAGTACCGACGCGACCTGATGGGCTTGGCGGTGACGCTGTCGAACGACAAGGCCGTAGCGGAGGACGCAGTCCACGATGCGTTCGTCTCCTTCGTGCGGTTCTCGCCCAGACTGCAGCTGCGGACGAGCCTGCGGAGCTATCTGCTCACCGCGGTCGCCAACCGTGTGCGCAGCCTGAACCGGGCCGGCGCACGCCGGACGTCGGGTCCAGCGGAGGACTCGATTGAGATGCCGCCGCCGGAGCATGAGGCCATGCGGAACGAGCGGGCGATGCTCATCGAACAGGCCATGGCGCAGCTTCCTTACGATCAACGAGAGGCCGTGATCCTGCACCTGCAGGCTGGGATGAAATTCCGCGAGATCGCGAACTCCCAGAACGTGTCGATCAACACGATCCAGAGCCGCTATCGCTACGGCCTGGAGAGACTCCGTTCGCTGCTGGACGGCGAGGTGACGCCATGACAGACCAGAACCCATTCGAAGACGTGATTCGGAACCACTGCCGGGCCAGGCAACAAGCCGCCCGTACCACGCCGGAATTCGACGAAAAGGTCCTGCACGACGCCCTTGAAGCCCAGCGACAGACTCAACAGCAACTTCCCCCCCCGGCCCAGACCGGCGTAAGGAGGCTTCTCATGCAAGGCAAGAGGACCCAACTGGCGGCCGCCGTTATCGTGACCATGGCCGTCGTGCTCGGCGTGTCGCTGTTCCCCAGTTCCCCCCAAGCGGCCTACGCCGTCAGCCAGACGATCAGCGCCCTCAAGCGGATCGAGACCGTCCACATGAAGGGCGAGTTCTACAAGCAGGGCGAGTTCGAGTGCTGGATGCGATTCGACGGCAACCCCGACCGTCCAACCCACGTCTGGCTCGGCCGGACCGGGGAGAACCTGTGCAAGATCTGCTCGCCCGAGGGCGTCTTCGGTCTGAACCGTCGGACCCATCGAGTCCACTTCGCCTCACGCGACGAGCGGGGCAAATCCTGGATTCCGAAGCTCGGCAGCTTGTTCAAAGACACCCTCCGACAAGCCGGGTCGGGCGACGCCATCCAGATCGACGATGGCAACGACGTGATGACAATCCGCAGAGCCGGGTCGAGTGACACCATCCAGATCAGCGACGCCAACGACGTGATTACGATACGCATCGCCACCCCGCAGCGGGAGCAGGAGTTTCTGATCGATGCCCACTCGAAACTACCGATCCGTTTCACCACGGTCCGCGACGAAAACCCGATGGAGATGATGCGATGGCCCCTCGCCGTCAAACACATCACGGAGATCCGCTACAACGAGAAACCGCCTGAGGGCATCTTCGAGAAACCTGCGGACGCCGTGGTCGTGGATCAGGAAGTCGATGCGATGGTGGACCCGGACTCCGGCCTGCCCGCCGACGGCATGACGCGAGAACAGGCTTGCCTTGCGATCGTTAAGCAGGCTGGCCGGGCACTTGTCGAGCTCGACCAAGCGACGCTCTGCAGGCTGAACCTGTTCTACCGCATATACCCGCCGCTGGCCTGGGAGCAGATCAAAAAGGCCAAGGACGCCGACCAATGGGTCAGCCAGGTCGCCATCACCGGAGACCCCTACCAGGAAAACGACCTGTGGTACGTCCCGGTCGAAATCCGGATCGGAGGCGGAAGGTCGGAAACACAGAACGCCATGATCAAGTTCTATGAGTTCGAAGGCAAGACCCTCTGCTTCCTCATCGGCTCGAAAGAAAAGGGCGTCGTGGATTAGCCTTGATGAGCATCTTCAGTGCTCCCGCAAGGGAGGCTTCCCCACTCTGGGCGGGAATTGACGGCACCCGGGCTGTCCCAGGTATCCACATATGACGCTCAGGTGCGGAAGGGCTTCCTGGAGACCGGCGATCCCCTCATCGGTGACGGCGGTGTTGTTCAACGCCAGATATTCGAGAAGCGGGACCTGCTTGAGGTACTCCAGGCTGCTGTCCGTGAATCGGCCGCCTTCCACGTCCAACCCGAACCGCTGCGGGAGTTCCTTGAGCACGAGCCACCGTGCATCGGGGAACGTCGGGTTGATGAAATGAACGTCCGTGATTCGCGACAACGCCTTGTCATAGTAGAGAGTCTCGAAGACCTCGGTCTTGGGATTCCAGTGGACCCGGCCGCCCAAGCCCTCGATGGTCCATGCGGCGTCGTTCGCCTGTCTATGCCGTGACAATTCACGCCCAAGAGGCCCTCGCAGCTTCAAGACCAGAAACGTGCAGGTCGCTACACATGACAGGACAACCACAGGCAATATGACCCGGCGTCTTCGCTTGCTTTGAGGATGTACGTCCATGTCTGATCTATTCTCCTCACGAGGTACTTGCAGCAGTTTGACACAACGCCCTTGTTCAGTTTCCAGCAGCCATCAGGGCCCGCTCTGCGACTTCCGGCAGTTCAGTCGGTGCAAACATGGAGGCCGGGTGGAGATAACCGTCGGGTTCCGATCTATCCTCATCAATGACACGGAGCATGCTGTGTTCCTCCGCCGACACATCCGGCAATGTACGGTAGACCTTACCCAGGATCAGGCTTGCTGGATTGCTCTCGTTGTTGATGCAGAGCACAAAACGGTTCATCGGCTCGTCCGGCGACCGGTCTCCTTCTTCTTGCCATCATCATCGTAGCACGATACGTGGGGCGAGACAAGCGGGAAACGTCGATTCGGCCTTCGGGGCTGGCCTCCCGGAACTGTCATTCCCGCGAACGCGGGAATCCACTTCCTGGAATACGTTGCATGCCACGGTTTCTGGATTCCTGCTTCTGCAGGAATGACAGAGTCAAGTTCTCGGGACTCTCAATGCCCGGAAATCAGCACAGACACGGCATGGGTGTCCTGCGCGTCGCGGGGGCCGGCGAAGATGCGAGAATGGAATGCTCCGCTTGCCTGGCTCCCCGCTGGTATCCTCAAAGCGATAAACGCTCTTCTTCGCTATCGGCATGGCTTGCCGTGGGTATCCGCAAAGGTAGGGAAGATAACGCCTTACGGCGTCACTACGGACAGCCGCGACTGGTTCTATTCCCAGCGGAACAGGGGGATGGCGACGGACGTGATTGCGGCGCCGATGCCGGCCAGGATCGCGCACTCGGGCAGGACGTCGAGCCAGGATTTGCCGAACGACATGACGTCGTGAAGCCCCTGGACGGCCCAGTACGACGGCGTGAACCGCGCGATCGTTTTGAACGTCTGGGGCACGACCTCCAGCGGCCACCAGCAGCCGCCCAGGGCGGAGAGCGTCATCGTCGCCAGAATGCCGAACCCGTTGATCTGCTGCTCTGTGCGAAAGACGACTCCGAAGAGCAGGCCCAGCGAGCCGCAGAAGAAGGCAAGACACAGCACCACCGGGATCAGCGCCGAGGGATGGTCGCCCAAGTTGACGCCGAAGAGCATCACACCCGCCGCGATCAACAGCCCCCCCTGCAGTGCCGGCTGCAGCATCCGGCCGAGCATCTTGCCCAGAAAGATCTCGGGCACCGAGACCGGAGCGGCGACGAGACGGCAGATTCGCTTCCCAGACCGCTCATGCACCAGCGTGATGCCGCCGTACATGATCGTCATCATCATCGTGAACATGACCAAGTACGCGGGCAGGGTGAAGGCGAAACCGCTGGGCGGCGGTCGAAGCGAGAAATGCTGCTTGTTGTCGAGCGAAAGCTGGCACGGCTTGGCGAGTTCCGCGAGCAGATCGTTCTTCGACTCCTGCGACCAGCCCCGCTCGATCAGGTCCGCGGCCGCGACAGCCGTGTTGAATCGGATCAGGGCGCGAACCAGCAGGGTCTGGACAGCCAGGGTCTTCTCATCGCTGCCCTTACCTTTCGCCAGGGTCAGATCGACCCGCCGGCCGGCCAGGATGTCCTCGGAGAAACTCGCCGGCACAATCACCGTCCGCGACCAGTCCTTGACCCAGCGTTCGTCGGCGACGGGCTTGACCTCGATCCAGTATTTCTCGGCCCGAAGCTGGTTGATGAAGACATCCGCCAACTCGTGGTCGTCCAGCTTGATCACGGGCAACCACGTGCCGTCCTGCGTTTGATCCCGGACCATGAAGCTGAACATGAACACGAACGCCAGGGGCATCGCCAGCCACCAGACGAGCACCATGCGGTCCTTCAGGACGACGCGGATATCGTTCAGAGCTATGCGCAGGACGTTCACGCGATCCTCCCCGACTCGAACCGTCTTCGCAGGACTCTCGTCCCGGCCGCGGCCAGGAGGACCCCCGCAGCCGTCAGATAGAGGCTGGGTCCCAGGGATTCCCAGATCCCGCGGGACAGGAACAGGCTTTCGACGCCGTAGTTCCCCATGCGGATCATGGTCCACCGCCCCGCCGCCTGCAACATCTTCGGCAGTTGATCGAAAGGCATGAAGCTGCCGCCCAGCACGGATGCGAACAAGAAGACAAACACCGTAATCGCGTTGGCCATCTCGGTGGATCGGGAATAGCCGTATATCAGGGCCAGCACGCCGATCACGAAGACGTTGAACGACGTCAGAACCACGAAGAGCATGATGGGGTTCCGCCAGCCGATACCGAAGACGATCGCCGTGAACACAATCAGAAGCAGCTCACAGATCCAGCATACGGCGAGACAGCGGACGGCCTTCGAGAGCAGAACCTCCCAGAGCGTGACGCCGCCCGCCAGCAAGCGGGAGATTGTGTGCCCCTTGTACTCCTCGAAGATGTCGGCAAAGACGCCGTTGGCTATGAAGCAGACCCACATCAGCATGAGCCCGGGAAAGACGGCCTGGAATACCTCTTTCATGAGTTCGGGTCCTCCATTGCCGTTGCGTTCGCGGTCGGGACGTAGTCTGAGGCATTGACCGTCTTGTACTGCACGAGCGGCGGAAACAGGTACGGCTCTACCGTTCTCATTCGCTCGATGGAACTCGAACCGATCTGGGCGACCTCCAGGGAACCCGGCATCTCGTCCCGCTCGATCATGTCGCGAATCCCTTTGATCTGCGGTTGCAGAAGCTCGAGGGCCTCGGAGACGCCGATGCAGACGATGAGCAGCCCCTCCTCGACGACGCGAGGCAGGATGGCCTGGGCCGGGTTCTTGTACAACGTCAACTTCGTGGGGACGCCGTCGAGCAGATCGACCGTGAGGTTCTCCGGCAGCACGACGAACGCAGAGACCTTCCGCTTCTCGACCAGCCGGATGCCTTCGGCCTCCGTTTTGACAAGGTGCAGTCGGAGGTTCTCTGCGGCCTGGCCCTGGCCGACGACCGACCGCAGCACGCGGGAAAGGAAATCGTCGTCCCGGTCGAGAACGGCCAGATCGATCTGGACGTTCTTCTGGAGGTCGCTTCGCGGCGAGAACACCAGCGACATGACAACCGCCGTGAGCACCGGGATCATCATGAATACGATCAGACCCCACGGATGCCGGGCATCCCGCAACAGGTCCTTCTTGACTAAGGTCCAGATCGTTTTCAATCTCGCAGCTCTCTTCCCGTAAGCTTCAAGAACACGCTCTCCAGACTCGGCTTCTGGACGGAGACATCCGTGACTTCGATTCCTCCTTCGCTTAGCTTCTGGAGGAGGGCGACGATATTCATCTGGCCCGGCGACAAGCTCACGGCCCCGGTGTTCTCCGCGGCGCTGAGGATGTTGACCTTCTGATGCTCCAGGGCCGCACGGAATCGGGCAGGCGCGAACGGGCCGTTGACCGTGACGACATCCCCGTCGCCGGCGACCTTGGCCAGCTCCTCGACCGATCCGCTTTCGAGAATCCTGCCGTGATCCATGATCGCGATGCGGTCGCACAGGGCCTCGGCTTCCTCCAGATGGTGCGTAGTGAAGAGGATCGTGGCGCCCTCGGCGGCGATTTGGCGAATGATGTCGAGAATGTTGTTGCGGGCCTGGGGATCGATCCCGACGGTCGGCTCATCGAGCAGCACGACCTTCGGATTGTGTGCCAGCCCGATGGCGAGATTCAACCGGCGTTTCATGCCACCCGAGAACTTCGAGACAGGCTCCTTGGCCCGATCCTTCAGGCCCACGCGGTCGAGCCATAGATCGATATTGGCCTTGAGTTTCGACCGCGGCAGGTCGAACAGGCTGCCCCAGAACATCAGGTTCTCGCGAGCGGAGAGTTCCTCGTACAGGGCCAGATCCTGAGGCACCAGACCCAGGAGCCTCTTGGCCGCTTTGGGGGAACTCCACACGTCGATCTGTGCGATGCTCACCCGCCCGCGATCGGGCTTGAGCAATCCCGAGATCATGGAAAGCGTCGTCGTCTTGCCGGCGCCATTGGGCCCGAGGAAGCCGAACAGCTCCCCTTCCGGGACCTCCAACGAGATCCCATCGACCGCCCGCAGGCTGCCATAGCTCTTGTGCAAATCCTCAACGTGAATCATGGCGCCAAACTCCCCAGCAAGGACCGATCCGGCTGCACCTTCCTGCTATGTCGGAGGGTAGGAGGCTTTATTTCTCCGATTCCCTCTCGAAAACAGATTGGATGACGCGGCAACGGTTCGCTCCGCCTACCCGGCCTAAGCTGCCGAGGTCGAACCAACAAATCCCCGGCCCCAGCCCAGTGCCTTCTTTGTACTCTCTGCGTTCTCTGTGGTAAATCGGAAATCGTAGACTAGAATGACGGGCCACGACGTTTCCACGCAGGCTGCCGTTTCGCGAGATCGCCAGGCTTCGCGATATCTCTGTCAACACCGCGATGAGCCGCTACCGGTATGGCCTGGACAAACTCCGTTCGATCCTGAATGGGGAGTTGGAATCATGACGGATAGACAAGACACACGACGCGTGGTCGAGACGTATCTGGAAAACCTCCAGACGCCCGATGGCAGCCAGGTAGACGCGAAGATCCTGGCGGACGCGTTGACGGCCATGCACAAAGCCAAATCACAGGCGGCTCAACCGGGCCGCACGGTGTGGAGAACGATCATGACAAGCAGAGCAGGCAAACTCACTGCCGCGGCCATTGTCGCAGGTGTGGTGCTATTCGGGGCCTTCGACATTTTCACCCAGCCCGCCTGGGCTTTCGCGGACGCGATCGAAGCACTCAAGGACTTCCAGGCCATCTACGTGGTCGGGGCCTTCCCCACCGGCACGGCGGAGATCTGGATTCGAGCCAACGCCGACAAGACACGTTCCGCGGACATGGTCGTTCGAAGCGGTCACGGCTTCGTCACATGGACGCGGGACGGCTCGACCTATCACTATGATCCCGGTCAGAACACCGTGTATTTCGAAGATGCGATTACGATCGGCATGTCGCAATGGCTCGGGCCCGAACTCCTGGAGATGTTCAGCACGCCTGAGAATGCGAGGATCATCCACGGCAAGGACCCGGCCACGGGAAGGGATCGCGTCACGCTGATGTGCAGCCTGACCGATGTGAACGGGGCACAGTCCTGGATGATCGAGTTCGACCAGGTGAGCAAGCTCCCGGTGGCCATGAAACAGTGGCAAAACCTGGACCGCAGCGGGCCGCCCTATTTCGATGCCTTCAGAATCATCTACTGCGAGGACCTGCCGGACGAGGTCTTCAACGTTTCCGTTCCAGGCGACGCGAAATACGTCGAGAAACCGCTGGTGATTCCGGAGACGGCCGTAGGCGTCTTGAGCGACCCCCGGGACGGGATCTCAACCGAAGGCATGACACAGCAAGAAGCCGCCGAGAGGACCGTACGGGCCGTGTATCAGGCAGTCATCGACCAGGACGTCAACGCTCTCAAGGGTCTCAGTCCCCTGTGCCGAAATTGGGGCGACGAGTTTGTGCGTAAGGTCATCTTCAACCGGACAAGGACGATCGCATCGTGGAGATTCTGAGGATCGGGCAGATCAGCAAGACGGGACAATCGCCGCAGGGCCCGATTGCAGCCGTGCCGTTGGTGGTCAAGCTCAAGAACGGCAAGAAGGTCCAGGAGCAGATGATCGTGCAATTCCGCAACATGGACGGCCGATCCTCCTGCGTCGTGCATGGCCCCTACGGCATCCCTCGCGAAGTCGATTAGCCGAATTCGCTTGTCACAGCGCGCATCGAGCCGCCCGAGAACTCTCCGGCGGCTCTTCTTGTGCGCCCTCGTGAAAGAAATGAGAGTGGCGTAGACTAATCGGGTCCGGCCGGTCGTGTAAGGGGTGATAAACGGCCGTTGATCTCTGATGTTGGCGAATGCGATGGAAGACAAGTTGTTGATCCTGCGGTTCAGACGCGGCAGCACAGAGGCCCTGTGCCGCATCTACGAGAAGTACGAGAGCCTCATGCTCACGGTGGCCGCCGGGCTGCTGAACGATGTCAACGCCGCCCAGGACATGGTCCACGATGTCTTCATCGCCCTCGCCCAGTCGCCCGAGCGGCTCCGGCTGACCGGCAGCCTGCGAAGCTATCTGACAACCTGCGTGGCGAATCGCGCCCGGGACCGGCTGCGAGCAGGCAAACGGCTCGTGACCAGCCTGGGCGAAACGGAGCCCGAGACCGATGAAGAGACGATGCCGTTGGGCCAGGCAATCCGCGATGAGGAACTCGGACGGCTTGCGGAGGCCCTGGCGACATTGCCCTATGAGCAGCGGGAGGCCATCGTCCTCCACGTGAAGGGCGGCCTGACCTTTCGTAGAATCGCAGGTATCCAGGGCGCGTCGATCAATACGATCCAGAGCCAGTACCGCTATGGAATCGATAAGCTGCGGTTCCTGTTGAATGGCGAGGTGGAAGAATGAAATCCGCAGAGCAGATAGAAAGGTCCATTCAAAGGCTTCACGTTGAAGCCGACGCCAAGAGCCGGGAGCGAACGCTCCGCGGTCTCGTCGAAACGCACACACAACAGAAGCAGAAACGACAGGCTTTCAGCCTGCTGAGGCTGGGGAGGAACATCATGAGACACAAACCGGGGAGAATCGCTGCTGCTGCCACCCTCGTGGTGGTCGTCGTCGGCGCACTCAGTCTGAGCACAGGGTCCGTGGCTTTCAGCCAGGTGCGACACGCGGCCAATTCCACGCTCTCATGGCTCAAGAGCATGCTCGTGGGAGACACGTCGGACGAACCCGCTGCACTGCCGCCCGAGCCGGTCGAGACCCGGGGGGGGACGGCCGACCGGGGTCGTCGGACGATCTCGTGCACTGCCCGTTTCTTTGACGCTGCCCAAGGGGGACAAGACATACAGCGGTTCCTCGAAGACGAGGGGATCGAGTTCGTCGAGGCATCGGCTGAGCCGCGAGTGCAATACGCGATCCTCAGCCGCCAGGAAGCGGACTCGTTCGATGTCCCTGCGACAGTCCGATGCATCGCCTCGCCGCATGTCATGGTCCTGGCGGGCGAGACGGCGGGTTTGACGGATACGGGAAAACCGGGAGGGTTGGCGTTGGGCTGGTTGCCGACGGTCTCCAGCGATGGCAAGGAGGTCCTGTCGACCATCTCATTCCATGATGGACAAGCCGGCTTCGAGCTGCCCGCTCTGGGTACAGAGTCGGGAGGCGCGGTGTTGATTCTGGCCGACGGGATGTTCCCGGACCGAGAGGTCCTCGTCCAGGTGCAGGTCGAGATCCAGTAGATTCGCGCCCGCGAGAAGCAGACGAGTCACGACAGGCCCTTTGAGAGCCGGTCCGTTCGGGCCGGCTGTTTTCATGAACAGGCGGCTGACGGCAACAGCCCGCCTGCGCATGACATATGTCACGAATCAGGAAAAACCTGATGTCGGAATCGCCCTAAACTCCACCCTCAAACCGGTCGATCAGGAATCTACCTGCGTTCGGAGGCTGGGCGGCTCTTCGCAGCCCAGTGAGAGGGAACTCGCAATGTCCTTATGGGACGAAGAAAAAGATTTGCATCAGGCAAAAGGCCGCGATATACTGGAAAACAATGGTTGGAGTTTGGCCCCGACCTATCCGCCCGGAACCGACGCCGAGGGATCTGGCAACCAGAGGCTGCGGATGGGTATTCTATGGGGCCGTGGATGCAGGATCGGAGACCTGGGTTAGCTCGCAATTCGGGACGATCTGTGTAACACGATGTCCCCCTTGCGCAGCAGAATCATCCCACCGTTATCCGCTAGGGCCAGTTGCCGGCAGGAAGGAGGTAGGAAGTCACGTCCGGATTTCGCTGTGTCATCGCGCACAGACGCAGATTCCGCGCAAAAAAACTTGATGTGGGTGTGATCTGTTGCCACACGAAACCGTATCCCAGCTCCCCGACGCGATGAGCTGCGTTTGAGGGACCGGAATTCTTCCCGAGAGGCGGACACCTCGGTTGCTCGGTGGAAAAGGTCCCGAACGCGATTCTTCGCGGCCGGGGGCTCGGAGTCAGTAAGAAGTGGTGTTTCTTTTTTTCTATGGAGGACGTTATGTATCGAAAGTGTGTGTGTGTGGCTGCCCTGTGCCTGGCGATGGCCATGGCCGGCAGCGCGAGAGCACAGAATGTGCTCTTCGAGTACTGGTTCGGAGGCTCGATCGGTAGCGATCTGGACACCCTGAAAGCCGATGCCCGCTTCCCGGACAGCCCGGACCAGGACGAGTTGCGGGACGGCATGGATCGCCCGGACTGGGGCGAAAAGGACTACTGGGGCGCCCGGGCCCGCGCGTACCTGACGCCGGTCGAGACGGGCGACTACACCTTCTGGATCGCCAGCGATGACGACAGCGAACTGTGGCTGAGCACCGACGCCGACGCGGCCAATGCGGTCGAGATCTGCAGCGTCGAGGGCTGGACCGGCTATCAGAACTGGGCGGGCACCGAGGGTTCGACGGGAGCCAATCAGAAATCCGCCGCCATCTCGCTCGTTGCAGGCCAGAAGTACTATATCGAGATGCTGTTCTCCGACGGCACCGGCGGCGGCCATGGCGAAGTGGGCTGGGCAGGCCCCGGCCTGGGCGACACCCCGACGGTCCTGACCGGCGGCGTCCTGACCCCGTTCGTCCGCTATCTGGCCCGCAACCCGGTACCGGCCGATGGCGGTGTCGATGTGACGACTCCCATCTTCACCTGGGTCGGCGGCGACACGAGCACCGCGTACAACGTGTATGTGGGCACGACGCCCGATCTGACCGAGGCCGACCTCCAGTATGGCGCATGGCTGCAGAACATGATCTACTACGTGCCCACCCTCGTTCCGGGCGCGACGTACTACTGGAGAGTCGACGGCATCGACGCACAGGGCGGCATCGTCACGGGAAAGGTCTGGAGCTTCACCGTACAGCCCATGACCGCCCATGCTCCCAACCCCTTCGACGGCGCGAAGTGGCGTTCTCTGACCCTGACCGCGAGCTGGACGGCGGGACAGACTGCCGTGTCGCACGTGGTCTACGCCGGCACCGATGAGGCGCTGGTCGCCGCTGGCGACGCCAGCACGAAGCTGGCCGAGATCGCGGAAACCTCGTTCGACGCGACGGGTCTGCTCGAGGCGAACACGACCTACTACTGGCGAATCGATGAAGTCGACGGCAGCGGAACCGTGTACGCGGGCGACGTGTGGACCTTCTCGACGATCGATCCCGCCGGCGCCATTGTGGCCGAGTACTGGGACAACATGACCCTGTCCGGTGAGCCGAAGGTCGTCACGACGGTTCCCGAGGTCAACTTCAACTGGAGCGACACCTCCTCTCCGGATCCGAACATTCCGATAGACGGCTTCTCCTGCCGGTGGACGGCGCAGCTCAATGTCCCGGTCACGGGCACATACAAGCTCTATGACTCGTCCGACGACGGCGGCCGCCTGTTCCTCAATGGTGTGCAGATCGCCGGTAACTGGGTTGATCGCGGCAACACCGAAGACGCCAGCGCCGATCTGGAACTCGTCGCCGGCGAGCGGTATGTCCTCGTCATGGAAATGTACGAGAACGGCGGTGGCGCCGAGGCCTACCTGCGATGGTCCGGCCCGGGCTTCGCCAAGGAAATCATTCCGCAGGGCGCCCTGACGCCTGTGAAGCCCCTGGTCGTTTGGGTTTCCTTCCACGGCGGGGATGACGCTCCGTCGTCTGGCGCTGTCGGTGTTGGTTTCACCGAGGCCGTGGATATTGGCTACACCAATCTACTGAAGGATGCCGGCTACGATGTGAAGCGCTACCTCCAGACGGGCACGCCCGACGTGAACATGATCAATGCGGCCGATCTGGTAATCGTCGGTCGCTCGGTTGCCAGCGGCAGCTTCCAGAACGCTGCAGCTACGACGTGGAACGGCGTTACCGTCCCCATGATCGTTCTGAACGGCTACGCATCGAGAAGCAGTCGGATGGGCTACTATACCGGCACGAACATCCCCGACATTACCGGGGACATCAAGCTGGCGGTCGCCGATCCTACCCACGCGATCTTCGCGGGAATCTCGCTGACCGATGGGGTCATGGACAATCCGTATGCCGGGCTTGCTGTATATCCCACCGATGGGACGAATGCGGCGGGCATCTCGGTCGTGACCAATCCTATTGGCGAGGGCGGCACAGTCCTGGCTACACTGGCGGAGGCATCGGGCAGTGTTACCGCGGGCTCGGTGATCATCGCCGAGTGGCCGGCTGGCGCCACTCTGAAGCATGACGGCGGGGCCGGCACCGACACGCTGCTCGCTCCTCGTCTGCTGTTCCTCACCGGCTCGCGTGAGAACAACAGCAAGAGTTCCGAAACGGCAGGCATGTTTGACCTGTATGAAGACGGCGCCACGATGCTCCTCAATGCCGTCGACTACATGATCAATCCGCCGGCGGTGGAAGAGCCGGAGACTGTGGTCTTCTTCGAGGACTTCGAGTCCTACGCGGCCGGCAGCGATCTGCACGGCCAAGGCGGATGGAAGGGCTGGCAGAACACCGCCACCGCGGGCTCGCCCGCGTCCAACGCCCGCGCCTTCGGCGGAGCGAACTCGGTCGAGATCATCGGCACCGCCGACCTCGTGCATGAGTTCCCCTGCAACGGCGGCGTCGTGACCCTCACCGCCATGCAGTACATTCCGTCCGGCACCACGGGCACCACGTACTTCATCCTGATGAACCAGTACGATGACCCCGGCGCCACCCTCGACTGGTCGGTGCAGACGAACTTTGACCTGGCGGCCGGTGTTGTGAATTTCGACGGCGGCGCCACCGCGACGATCGTGTACGACAAGTGGGTCGAGGTGAAGTGCGTCATCGATCTGGACAACAACAGTGTCCAGAACTACTACGATGGCGTGCCGTACGCCACGAACCAGTGGGATGACACCGGTCATACCACGTTCCAGGCCATCGACCTGTTCGGCAACGGTGCCTCGTCCGTCTGGTACGATGACCTCAAGATCGTGCAGTAAGAGGCACCGGATCGGGCGCACGGATTCGTGACGGACGATGCTCTCGCATCGGACGATGGGCGAATCGGCGTCGAATCCGACAGTCTGGTTAGCTATGCGAAGGCGGCCCTGGCGAACTCGTCGGGGCCGCCTGTGTTTTGTCGCGACACTTGCCGAAGCGGGGCAAAGGCCGCTACAATGGACGCGAGGAGGGAGGGGTGTTGTACGTCGGACCGGCAGGATGAGTCCGAGGTTCTGCAGGAACAGCCGCAGGGATGGAGCAGATCGACGCGTGAAGTTCGGGATGATTGTCAATCCAATGGCGGGACCGGCCAACGCCCGTTGCAAGGCCAAGACGCTGGAAACCATCAAGACGATCCTTGGCGAATGCGAGATCCGAGGGCTGGAGACCAGATCCCGCGAGGAGTTCGTGCAGTGCGCCGCACAGTTGGCACGCGAGGTCGATGTCCTCATCGTGGCCGGCGGGGACGGGACCTTCTCCGATGCGATCAATGCCCTGGGCAGCGAGACGACGTTCTCGTATCTGCCGTTCGGCTCGGGCTGCGCCCTGGGATACGCACTGGATTTGCCGCCTCAGCTCACCCGTGTCGCCAAGCGGATCAAGGAAGGCCGGCTGAAACTGTACGACTTGATCCTCTGTGACGGCGTCCGAAAGGGCTTCATGTGCAGTGTGGGACTCGAGGCCGATATCATTCAGCGCCGCGAGGCCCTGCGCGATAGCGGCGTCAGCGGCCCGCGGGCCTACGCCATGGCGACGTTCGGGTCCTTCTTCACCGAGCTCGAGCGGACCGACATGTCTATCCAGCTCGACGCCGAGGAACTCGTCGTGCCCAACGCGGTCACCACCATCGTGACCAAGATCCCCTACTATGGCTACAAAATGAAAATCGTTCCCAATGCCGTCTTCGACGACGGACAGCTCCACCTGCTCGCCATCAACTCGGGGTGGGCCGAGATCGTCGGGGGCGTCGCCAGCGCCTTCATCAACGAGAGCAAGATGGGTATCCACAGAATCGCTCGGACCATTCGCATCACGACCCAACGAGAGCGGTGCGCCCAGGTCGATGGCAGCATCTACCGCAAGGGAACATGCTTCGAGTTCAAGGTGCTGCCCCAAGCCCTTCGGATGTGGTGCTGAACCGACGGCGCCGTCACGCGTCGTCGGGCCAACGCCTATTCCGGGTCGCGCCGACTGCGGCCGGTCATGGGGACGAACCGCACCGGCATCACGGTGTCGCGATGCAGCCGTCCTTGCTCGTCTTTCGTCAGCAGGATCAGGTTCTGGAGTCCATACTGCCCTTCCACCGGCAGGATCATGCGTCCGCCCGGCTTGAGCTGGGCAACGAGCGGCGGCGGGACCTCCGTAGCGGCCGCGGTGCCGATGATGGCGTCGAACGGGCCGACCTCCGGCCAGCCGTAGTAGCCATCCCCCGTGCGGACGTGGACGTTGGCGTAACCCAGCGCAGCCAGCACTTCGGCGGCCGACTTCGCCAGCGGTTCAAGGATTTCGATCGAGTAGACTTCCCTCGCGATCTCGGCGCAGACGGCCGCCTGGTAGCCGGACCCGGCGCCGATCTCCAGAACGACCGAGTTGGGATCGAGGGCGAGTGCCTCGGTCATGAACGCCACGACGTAGGGTTGGCTGATCGTCTGGTCGTGCCCGATCGGCAACGGGTGATCGGCATATGCGAGAGCACGCTGGGGAGCAGGCACAAACGCGTGTCGGGGCACCGTCCGCATGGCCTGCAGCACGTGGGGATCACGGATTGCCCTCGCTGCGATCTGCGTGGCCACCATCCGCTCCCGCTCTTCGATTCGCTCCGCGAACGCGGGATGACGCCCCGTTGGGACTGGGGCGACAGGGAGTGCCTCCTCGCCTGTCGACAGAGGCGCCACGGGCGGAGACTTCCGCGAGGTGCAGCCCGAGCCCTTCTCGGACGTGCGAGAACACCCGAATATGAGCACAAGCAACAGAGGCCCCGACAGCAACAAGCGAACGTGCCCTCGCGGAACCGTCGCTTCTTCCCACGTTGTTGACATCGTGTACACCCCCGGCAGGCCCTCGCCTCCGCCGTATGCTGGTCGATGCGTTCATCCGACGAGTATCGGTATTATATCCAGGCGAATCCTCCAAGTACAGGGACCGTGCGCCATCCCACCAGGCGCGCGGTACTTGACAACGGAGGCCGGATCCACTATCTCTGGCTCCATGCGAAGTACGGTCGTTTTTCTGGTCCTGTTGCCTCTGCTGATCGGCGGCGCAGCCGATCGCCCGCAATCATACTATCCGAACATCGAGGACTGCCCGTTTCCGGTGGATCCCAACCTCGTGGTGGGAAGACTCCTGGGTTGGGTGCGGGTCGGACTCGGCGAGGAGTTGATCCATACGCGGGCGTGGTATGACCCGAATGGCGACCTCGCCAGGGTCGACGTCGTCAGTGGTCCCGATGGCGTGCAGATCGTCAACAGACCCAAGGCCGGGTCCTACACCCTCTTGTGGAAGCCCACGGAAGTTCAAACCTGCGCCATCGTCGTGCGCGTTACGGACATGCCCCCCGCCGGCCAAGCCAAGAGCGACACCGGCACGCTCCTGGTCCAGGTCGTCCCAAGGGGCAACCGTCCTACGCATCGCGCCTGTGGAGGCCCCCCGCGGTAGCACACCGATGTCTGGAGAATGCAGGACATCACCATTACAACGGTGTCCTTCGCATCGCACCACATGGTAGGAGGAGATGCAGATATGAGTACAAACCCTCCACGTTGGCAGTCAAGCCTGCTATTCGCAGTCACTCACTGTCTAGCCCAGATGGCCTGTATGCGCTTATGCTCGATGTGTATGAAACTCGTCGGTCGTCTTTGGGAGCAACCGGCGTCGGATTACCTGGACCCAAGTTCGGCCTTCAGTTGTCGCTCGGCCTCGAGCCAGTTCTGCTCATCCTGACCAGGCAGGCAACCTTTCTTCTTCCAGATCTCTTTCGCTCGCTGTGCGATCTGATCGTAACTCGGGGCTTTTCCGACCGTCGTGCGGGTCGCCGTGGCAGTCCCGGCTCCCGAATAGGTGCTGCCTGTGGTTGTGGGAACGGTTCCTTTTGAACTTCTTGCCATTGTTAGGCCTCCTTAGTGCCTCAACCAAAATCCTTATGCTCAAGCACCACCGCTGTGATGCCATTCGCCTGATTCACCCGAATTCCAAGCGGATTGGCGACCATTGAGTCGTGGCGTTTCTACGACACCACGCGTCGCCCGGTTCGCAAACGGCCGGTCCGCTCGAAGTCTCATGCTCGTAGGACAAGACCACCAGCCTTGTCCATTTGGTGCAATTCTCCATAGCTGCCGCGATTTGTCAAGTCATTTCTCTGGATCGAGGCTCCAAAAGGCACGCGAGGATACACAGGTCAGCCAAGTGGACGCCGCGAAGGCCATATCACCCAGCTTCCTGCCCGCTTTCGGGGACATCCCCTCGAACCGCGATCACACCCTGAGAAACGCCTTGTGACGATAGAGAAACCACAGAAGCAGCCAACGAGCCGCGAACGCACCCAACGCCAGCATCAAGGGCGACAGCCAGCCGATGCGTCCGGCCAGACCGCCGAGGAAGAACGCCGCAATATCGTCAAAGTCGACGACTCGCTGCAAGAAGTAGATCGTGATGGCGTTCATACCGATCACCACGAAGAAGAACGCCCACTTGTGGTACCCCTTTACATCGATGACCCAGTAGAAGGCCGCGAGCAACAGCAGGCTCCAGCCGCCCGCGAACAGGACATAGGAACTGGTCCAGAGGATCTTGATGATCGGAAAGACCAGCGCCCAGAGGAGTCCGACGACCACACAGAGCACTCCGGCCATCGCCAGACCCGCGGCCTTGCGAGACCCGCCGCGATCGCTGCGAAGCCACCAGCCCGCCAGTGCCCCAAGCAGGGCTGTACACACTGCCGGAAACGTCGAGATCACCCCCTCGTTATCGCCGTGTCCGTAATAGAGCGTGCCCGGAATCACCTGCTGGTCGATCCAGGACGACAGGCAGCCCTCCATGGTCAGGTTGCCCGCTCCGTACCCCGGCACGGGGACCCACATCGTGACCGCCCAGTACAGCAGCAGGACCGCGGCCACCAGGATCGCCTGGGTCCGCCACTTCGTGTGAACCACGATCAACGCGGCAAAGAAATAGCACAGGGCAATCCGCTGCAAGACGCCGGGCCATCGCATCTCGGACCAGTTGAAGTCCAGCAGGCCGTTGTAGATGAAGCCCAGCAGCAGGAGCAGCGCCGTACGGCGGACGATGTGCAGATGGACCCGGGCCGGGCTCTCTCCCCGCTCCACACGCCGACAGATCGAAAACGGCAGCACCGCGCCCATCACGAAGATGAACAGGGGGAAGATCAAATCCTCGAAATGGAAGCCCTCCCACTGCACATGCTCCAATTGGGCTCGGATCGTCCCGGCCATCGGGTGCTTCCAGATCTCGGTCAGGCTCTCGAACAGCGTCCCGCCGCCGATGATCCAGAACATGTCGAAGCCTCGCAGCGCATCGATGGAAAGCACGCGGGGACCGCCTGAGTCGTTCTGTCGGTTCTCCACGCTCCGTCTCCGTTATTCAAGGCGACACCGTCTGCTGCCGCGGCAGCCGACACGTTCATCCGCGACCGGACCACACGATAGCAGATGCCGCGCCGAGCTGCAACTGCTCTTCGAATCGCACGAAGACATCAGTTGAAATGCCTGCACGGTTGCGGTACTCTTATGCAAAACCAGACTCGTCAGCATACATATGAAAGGGTGATCTTCATGACACGTTACGGACTGCTCCTTGCTGTGGCTCTGTCGATCTGCACGACAGCCGTTGCCTCCCAAACCAATCCGTTCATCGGGCGATGGGCTCTGACCATTCCCGGCGGCGGCGCCGGCTGGCTGGGCGTCACACAGGAAAACGGCTACCTTGATGCCGGCATCCTCTGGGGCGGCGGCAGCGTCGTGCCCGTGGATTGGGTTTTCACCGCCGACGGCACCCTGTACGTGTTCCGTCTCGAAAAGCTGGAGCGCAAAGACGCCGAGGGCAAGGTCGTCCGTACGCAGACGCCCCCGGAAGTCATCACGGCGAAGGTTGATGGCGACTGGCTCGAACTGACCCAGATCCGGCCGCACCGCGATGGCATCGGCTATGATGAGCGGTCCTTCGCCGGCAAGCGCATTCCCCCCCTGCCCGCCAAGCCGGACCTGTCGAAGGTCAAGTTCGGCGATCCCATCGCGCTTTTCAATGGCACAAACCTCGACGGATGGAAGCTGACCAGCGAAGGTGCGAGGAACGGCTGGTCGGCCGAGGACGGGCTGCTCGTCAACAGGCCGGTCCAACCGGTAGGCCGCCACGTCTCCTATGGCAACCTCCGCACAGTCGCAGAATTCGAGGATTTCAATCTGAAGCTGGAAGTGAGAGTCGGCAAGGGCGAGAACAGCGGCGTCTACCTGCGCGGCATCTACGAGGTCCAGGTCGCGGACACCTACGGCCGGCCCCTCGATCCGCACAACATGGGCGGCGTCTACAGCCGGATTACGCCGTGCGTCGCCGCCGAGAAGCCGGCTGGCGAGTGGCAGACGATGGACATCACGCTCGTGGATCGGCACGTCACCGTGATTCTCAACGGCCAGAAGATCATCGACAACGAGCCGCTCCTGGGCTGCACGGGCGGCGCCCTCTGGTCCGACGAGTTCAAGCCCGGCCCGATCTATCTCCAGGGCGACCACACCGGCATCTGCTATCGCAATATCGTCCTGACTCCGGTCGTGAAGTGAAACACGCCCGTGCCGCGATTCGGCGGCATTCCAAATGCGCAGCTCGTTCGTAGTGTGCCCGTAAGGGCATATCTTCATTGCCCAAGCGAAGAAGATAACGCCTCACGGTGTCACTATAAACATCAGTGTGGACCGCAGGGCTCATCGTGAATTCATCCCGCGACCGCCGGTCGGAGCCCCCGCCCCCGGGCCGAAACCCGACGGCGCGGAGGCATCGTCCCCCGGCGAGCCTTCGCGGACGTCGTATTGCGAGCCGGAGAAGTCGCGATCTCCGAGCGCGCCCCACACTTGCGCGGAGTCCGTGCCCGACGATTGCCGACCGAAACTGCCAACCAGCGAGGTGGTCGTCGTCGAGATGGTGTCGATGCACAGGAGAAATACGCAGGCGTGCGCGGCCAGCAGTACGAGCCGGACGAGGGCATGCCCGAACGTGCGGGGCCGCACGAAGAGCCGAATGCCCGCATAGATGAGAAGGCCCAGCGTCACGACCCCGAGCACCGGGCACAGCACCATGCAAACGAGGAAGCCCGCCCCCGGCTCGCGGTCCAGATCGCGGAAGTAGTCGCCGCCGTCGAGGTACAAGGCCACCCCGATCGCCAGGAGCAGGAGGGCCACGAGATACCCCGCGTCCAGCGAGTACCGGACAAACCACTCATCGGAGGATACGTCGTCCGCAGACATGGACCAGCTCCTCAGTAATCCAAAAAGACGATGTCCTCGGGGATCGCGACCACATCGCGGTGCTTCGGACCGAGCAGCTTCTTGATCTCGGTGCTGTGCTTGCCCGCGACGGTTTCAAGTTGTGCGCTGCTGATGCTCGCGACCGCTTTGGCGGCTTCGTTGAGCATGACGACCTCGCCGGGCTCGAAGACGCCTTCGACGCCCTTGACGCCGCTGGGCAGAAGGCTCTTGTGGTTCCGCAGGGCTTTCATCGCGCCGTCGTCGATGCGGATCACGCCGGCGATCCGGCTGTTGAGAATCCAGCGAGCGCGGTTGCCGAGCTTGCGTTTCGGCATGAAGATGGTGCCGAGCGGCTCGCCTGCCATGATCCGCCGGATCACGTCCTTCTCCCGACCGTTAGCCAGGACGATCCGACAGCCGGCGTTGGCCGCGATCTTGGCGGCCTCGATCTTCGTCTTCATCCCCCCGGTCGAGTGGACGCTGCCCGAGCCCCCCGCGTTGCGGACGATCTCGTCGGTGATCTCGAAGACCACCGGGATCGGCCTGGCGTCCGCGTGGACCTGGGGGTTCTTGTCGTACAACGCGTCGATGTCGGTGAGCATGATGAGCAGGTCCGCGTCGATCTTGCTGGCGACCAGGGCGCTGAGCTTGTCGTTGTCGCCGAAAGCGGTGCCGATCTCGGCCGTGCTGACGCTGTCGTTCTCGTTGAGAACCGGCACCACCCCGAGTTCCAGCAGCGCCTCGATGGCGTTGCGAAGGTTCAGGTAGGTCTTGCGATTGCTGAGCACCTCCGCGGTGAGCAGCGCCTGGGCTACCTGGATGCCATGCTGACCGAAGGCCTTTCGGTATTCCTGCATCAGCAGCGGCTGTCCGATCGCGGCGCACGCCTGCCGCATCGTCATCTCCCTGGGCTTCTCGGTCAGACGGAGCTGGCCCGCCCCCATGCCGATGGCGCCGCTGGTGACGATGACCACCTGCCGACCCGCATCGATCAGGCCTTTGACCTGGTCCGCCACGCCGCTGAAATACGCCGTATCGATCCCGCCGCCCTTGGCGAGGGTGTTCGTGCCGATCTTGATGACCACGCGCTTGGTCTTGTCGAAATTTCGCATAGAAACCTATTATACGTGCCGCCAAATCCCCCATTCAAGGGCAAAGCGGTCCGACCGCTGGAACCTACAGGAGCCACAGAAGAACAAGGGCCCGGACGTGATATCATGCCGGGCCCTTGTTTCGGATTTCGTGCTTTGAATTCCGGGTTTGTCTTCCTTATGCTTCCTCGACCACCTTGAATCCCATGAGGCTGCCGAGATCCTTCATGCTCTGCATGTGGTCGCCGAAGAAGACGTCGCGATGGAGCAGGGTCATGACGCCGCCCTGGACGACGCCGGCGCCCCAGTTGCGGAACATGCTGTTGGCGTCCTTGACCTTTGTCCAGAACTGCGTTCTGCAGCCCAGCTCATCGTGCGTCACCTTGAAGATCTCGCCGGTCGAGATCACCATCGTGTCGAGGTTGACGAACTTGGCGCACGTGACGACCTGATTGAGCGGCATTTCGACCTCCAGGGCCACGCCCTTGTCGCTGTCGGTCTGGGTGCGGATGGAGAAGGGTTGTCGCTTGCCGGCGGGTCCTGTCATCTTCGTGGCGCTGGTGCAGTGGAAGTGGATCAATGCGTTGTTGGCTGTGTCGAAGACCGGGTCGCTGATGAATCCCGGAATGCCGAACGCATACCCGAACATGAGCATGGTCAGCGTCGAGTCCATATCGCCCTCGCAGGCGCCGACGAGGCCCAGGTCGCCCAGCTTGCTGAACGCCAGACAGCCCTTGGCCGGCGCGCCCATGCAGTTCGAACTGGTAACCGCGTGCGCGCCCTTTTCGATCATGAGGTTCTTGACCGCCAGGTAGTACCGCGACGCGTTGACGATTTCCTCCTTCGTGGGTTCGACAACCTTCTTGGCCTTGCTGAGCCAGTAGTCCTTCGCCTCAGCCTCGGCATCCGCCAGAGGGACCGCTTCGTGGGCTTTGAGGGTCTCTTCGACGGGGACCACGATCATTTCGGTTCCGAGCTTGGCCTTGAGCTGTTCTGCAGAACACGCGGCGTCCGAACCGACCGGCCCGTTAATCACGAGGATGCGCGTCCTGGCCATGTTGGGCCTGACACGGAGCAGGCGAACCGCCTTGTCCAATTCGCTCCAATCGCTGGAGGGCAGCAGCATGACCCGCTTGCCCTGCTTCTGCCAGACGGGGAAGTACATCCAGCCGTGCCCGCTGAACGGCTGCGAGAAGACCGCGGTGGGCAGCCCGACGTCCACGATCTTGGTCATCGCCTGGAGCGGGGCATCGCCGCCGTGGCCGCACAGGTGGAACAACAGGACTGCATCCGCCTCCTTCAGCTTCGGCAGCACCTGGTCCACTTCGACCTGCGGGACCATGTCGCCGCCGATGAACTTGACGTCGCCAAGCTTGTACTCGATGTTGGCCAGGTAGCGGTTGAACTTGTCAACCTCTTCGGTCGGCCGGGACAGGTAGATTCCGCCGGTCCGCCCGATGAACACCTTGTAGATCTTGACCGGCGGCATCTTCGGAGGCCAGTTCGCGTCCTGGCTCTGGGCCGCCGCAAGCTGCGTGCCCAGCAATACCGCTCCCGCCCCCGCCGCACTCACGCCCAGAAACTCTCGTCGATTCATCTGCTCACTCACGGTCGCCACTCCTTACAGGCCGCTCGGGCCCCGATTCAGGTTGCTCCACCACCCGCCAGTGAATCAGCGGAACACGGGATCATTGTGTCAGATTCGCGGGCGGACTTCCACCGTTTTCCGGATTTTCCGGTTGAAACTCGCCCACGGCCCGGTGACGATGAAGCCGCTATTGAGCCGCAGAGTCAGGAGTGCATCGAATGGAAGTCATCAGCCGTTCCACATGGCAGGTCGTTCTGTTCTGGTTGTCGATGGCAGCGGGGGTCGCATTGCCGCAAGAATCGGTCGCGCCGCCCGTTCGGTATATGGTCGTCGTTACAGGCGGGGAGCTTCTCGCGGGCGCCTACGCGGACGGACACACCTTCTTCCTCACCAGAACCCTGCGGCCGCTCGGCCTCCAGTGCATCGGCTCGATGGCCGTGGACGACAGAGCAGCGGATCTGAAGGATGCCCTGCGGTTCGCCGCGGACAGAGCCGGCCTCGTCATTGTGACCGGCGGGCTCGGTCCTACGGATAACGACATTACCCGCGAAACGCTGCGAGACTTCACGGGCATCGCTCTTCGCGAGCACCCAGACGTGCTGGTAGCCATGGCACGGCGCTTCAACGTCCCGCCGGACCAACTGCGTACGAATCTCCGTCGCCAAACACATACGCCCGAGCGGGGCACGTATCTCAAGAACGCCGGCGGCACCGCGGTAGGACTGGTCTTCGAGATGGACGACCGCGTGGTGGTCGCTCTGCCCGGCCCGCCGCGAGAGTTGCAGCCGATGGTCCGCGACGAGCTGGTGCCCTACCTGAGCCGGCGCTTCGGCGTGCGTCCGCCCGGCGCGTCGATCACCCTGCGATTCGTCGGACTCGGGCAGTCGCAGATCGATCAGACCCTCAAGGACCACGTCCCCCTGCCCGACGATGTCACGACCGGTTCCCAGTTCGAGGGCGGCCGGGTCGATTTCACCTTCTCCCTGCCCCAGGACACGCCCGAGGATCGCGCCAGGCTGGCGGAACTCGGGGACAAGATCGCGCAGCACCTGGGGGCTTTCCTCTTTGCACGCGATGCGACGACCTCGCTGGAAACCTGCGTGATGCAACTGCTGGAGATGCGAGGCGAGACGATCGCGCTGGCCGAGGTAGGCACCGGCGGAGCGCTGGCCGCCGCCCTGAACGGAGCCCAGGGAACACACGAAGTCCTCATCGGTGCGTACATCGCCCCGACAACGGAGAGGCTCCATCAGATGCTGGGCGGCCCTCGGCGGCCCGGCGAGACAGCGGCGCACACCGACGACGTCGAGCGGTTGGCACAGGAAGCTGCCGCGATTGCCGGCAGCCGATGGGTCGTTGCGACGGGCGAGTCTCTGCGCGATGCGATGGGCAATTGCCTCGTCCCGGTCGTCTTCCGATCCCCCGACGGCCGCGTCGAGAGTCGGCAGATCCCCGTCTCCGGCACAGCGGATGCAGCGCGCGCCCGACTGGTCACCGAACTCCTGGACCAGTTGCGCTGCAAGCTGCGATGACTACTTGTCCACCGGATGTACGAGCCGTAGTTGCTGAGATGAGTTGAATCGGTGGGCTGTGCCCACCAGTCTCTCTACTCCGAGGTCGGCAAGACGGTGGGCACAGCCCACCCTACAGAAGATCCCGCTTCTGACGTGGGGAAGACATGTCTCTTCGACAAGCTCCTACGGGCACATGAACCACGACATCCGGCCGCTCACCAGCGATGCTCGAGACCGGCGCTGACCAGGTGGGTCGTGCTGTCGGCGTTCAACTCCGTGCCGTAGTCGAGGAACAGGCGGGTCTGACGCGTGAACCAGGCGTCCAGGCCGGCGCCGAGGACGGCGCTGTCGCGGGAGATCGACTCATCGCTGACGCGGAAGGCGGCAGACGGGTCGCTCGCGAAGGCAGCATCCAGGCTCGCCTTCGTATCGCCGAACTCGTGGACCCAGCGTGCGCGAAGATCAAGGGCCACCTTGCGGCCGTCGCCGTGATCCCAGAGCTGCCGGCTCAGCTTGGCGCCGAGCGAGCCCTTGCAGGAGTCGTACCGTTGGTCGTCGAAGGTCAGGGCGCTGTCGCCGCCGGACTCTGTGAAGCCGTCGATGCTCAGCGTGGAGAATTGCACCGCCGCCAGAGGCTGGAGGAGCGTCCGCTGGGAAATCCAGCGATTCAGGCCCACTTCGAGGTAGCCAGTGAGCGTATCGCCCGAGGAGTCGCCATCGAGACGCTCGGAGACGAGGTCCACATACCGCTGCGTCTCGTAGTCGAGGTCCGCATAGGTCACGATCGAGTCGAGGTACCAGCGAGAGGTCTCGTAGCTGCCGTAGAAGCCGCCGTGAGTGGCGGAAACCTCGGAACTGTCCCGCGAGCCGGAGTAATCGATATCGCCGTCCGAGTAGCCGGCCGTGACGCCCAGGAGCAGGCGGTCGGTGAAGCGGTAGTCCAGGCCGAAGCCGGCGCCGTAGACCGCGTAGTCGTAGCCCGGGACGCCAGACTCGCTGTCGCGGTCGCCGAACAAGCCGTAGCCCTTGCCCCAGAAACCCCAGGGGCTGTCGCCAAAAGCCGGCGTGCCGCTGCCCAGAGCGAACAGGTACCGGCCCGTATCGACGCCGACCGCGTCGGATGTGAACAGGCCGGCATCCGCGAAGCTCGCAGCGGGACTTCGCAGCCGGCCGGAGATCATGGCCACGTGCCGCGTCGCGCCGGCCACGGTGACCGGAGCCAGCGAAGGCATCGTCTGGCCACTGAGCTGATCGTAAGCGGCGCGGACTGCATCGCCAGTCTGGAGCTGCTGCAAAGCCGTGGTGATGTCGTTGCCGCCCGCGTCCGCGACTTGTTGCAACGCCGAACCGAGCGAGCACTGGGCATCGGTCTGCACGACGTTCGGGTCATCGAATGGCAACACAGTCACACGCAAGAGGACCGATTCTGCCTCGCTGTCGGTCCTGATGGTCGAATAGATCAGACCCGGGTCTGACGGCCAGACCCAGGTGTGTATGGGGATCTCGACGCTACTTGCCTCGACGATGGTGTACTCACGTGGGCCCGTCAGGGTCTCCAGCGGAACGGGCGTCACCCCGTCATAGGGGAGGTACATGGAACCGGCGACCAACAACCTGTCGCTGTTGCCGCTATTGTCGATCTCCACTTCCAGAACTCCGTTCGAGCCCATGGTGAGGTCGCCTTCGATGGTCAGCGTGCCGATCGAGTTGCCCGGGCGGATGATGCCATGGTTGGTGATTTCGGACGCTTCGAAGACGCCGTCGCCGGTGAGGACGCCGCTCTCCCAGACGACCATGTCGCCGGTCTCGACGGTGCCGCCATCGCGGACCGCGATCGTTCCATAGCCTTCGCGAGCCCCCGCGGCCGGCACGCCAGGATCGGCACGGTCCCCTAGGGTCAGCATGTTTGTGTTCGTCCATCGCGAACCCGTCCCGGTCACGGTGACGACCGCGGCGCCCTCTTCCTGGCCCTTGATGGTCGCGCCACGGCTCGTGACGCAACCGCCCTGCGAGATCGTCAGCTCTCCCTGGCCGGCCCTGCCGACGTACAGGGCATCCGCATTTTGCCAGAGCGAACCGGCGCCCTGGACCATCACGGAGCCTTCCCCGCCCGCCTGGTCGCCGATAGAGGCCGAGTAACTCGTCACAGTACCGCCGTCCGAGATGGACAGGCTCCCGTTCCCCAGCGCGCCGACGATCAGCTTCTGCTCGACTTCCAGAACGGAACTCGTTCCCTCCACCGCGACCATGCCCTCGCTGTTCCGCATGGCAGCAACGGTGGCGTCCGCGGTCGCGACCGCCCCCCCGTCGTTGATCCCCAGACGACCGGTCCCCGATGCGCCGATCTGAATCGCAGAGTCGTTCTCCCACAGAGCGTGCGAACCGGAGACAACGACTTCCCCCACTCCGCGCGCGTCGTGACCGATGGACGCGGCGTCGCTGACGACCCACCCCTCAGGACCGATCTGGAGCGTCCCGTTGCCCGATCCCCCGACGAACAGATCGCCGCCCAGCCCGCTTTCGGGATCCCACGCGAGCAGCACCTGCGAACCCGCAGAGACGGCGACACTGCCCTCGGCGTAGCCTCCGATCAGAAGCTCCGCCGACAGAATCCAGGGATCGGAGTCGTCGTACGAAGGATCGACATCACCCAGGGTCGTGATGGAAGCCGCCGCCGGCAAGACACAGATCACCCCCCAGAACAACATGGATGCAACGATGGCAAAGACGGCTCTCAGACTGTTCTCCCCACATTTCATACTCAGCTCCCTACGATTGTCTACCATGACAAGAGGATTCGCAGGCAGGCCCCATCCCATCTCGCGGGCATCCGGCCCCATGGCGGAGTACTGCCTTCACACTGGTATGAATGTGCCCCACCAGGCACGAGTTGTAACGGGGAAAAAGGCGAGGGGTCTTTGCGCATACCCCAGGGACATGCGGAGTCACCGTCCCCACGGGACTCGGCGTCCACTCATCGCGTGGGCGGGCGCAGATGCGGCCCACCGACCAGCCGGTCTGGACTACCCGTTCGCGGCCATCCAGAGGTCGGCGAACAGGAGCAGATCGAGACTATCCACAACGCCGTCGCTGTTGAGGTCGGCGGGCGTGCCCTCCGCGGGGATCGGCTGGTTCAGCGCCCTGGCCAAGAAGGTGAAGTCGTCGGCGTCGAGGTCGCCGTCGTAGTCGAAATCGCCCGCGCGGGGCAGGCCGCGATACAGGCGGACCTTGCCGTCGCCGTAGCCGACGAGCAGATCCCAGTACCCGTCCTTCGGGCCGAACTTGCCTTCGCCGGTCCAATAGCAGACGAAGGGACGCGAGCGGAGGTTCTCATACAGGTCGATCGCGACGCCCTCGGACTGGACCGCTGTGTACGAGGAGAATTCGGGCAGCGACGGCGTGCCGGTGTTCTTGTAGAACAGGATGTTGCCGCTGGTATTGCCGGTGAGCAGGTCCTTCAGGCCGTCGCCGTCGAGGTCCACGTACTCGGGACTCGACCGCAGGTTGGGGACCATCAGGTCGCGGGCGCCCGCCTGGACGTAGAGCCCGTCGAAGGGCATGAAGAAGAAGTGCGGGGGGACGTCGCCGCCGCAGCCGCAGTTGGTGTAGACGTGGATCAGGCCGTCGAGACCGCCGACGACGAGGTCTAGCATGTCGTCGTCATCCCAGTGCACCAAGGTCGGCGTCGCGCGCGAGCCGACGTCGAGCGTGACGGCGCCGTCGCTGCCGGTCGTGACGAGCGTACCGGCGTCGAAGGCCGGCTCGTTGTCGTCCGCGATATTCAGGAAGACTCTCACCGTGCCGTCGGAGAGGCCGACCATCAGGTCCTTGCGGGCATCCTCGTCCCAGTACACCACACGGGGAAAACACCCCATGCAGCCTTGGCCGGCGCAGGCCAGATCAGAACCGTCCGCCTGGGCGTAGAAGAAATCGCCGAAGCTCGGCTCGGACTCGATTCCGATGTTCAGGTAGACGCGGACTTTCCCCGGCGTCGAGCCGCTGCCTTCGCCGACGATCAGGTCCTTCAGGCCGTCGTTGTTCCAATCCACGAACGAGGGAGCCGAATAGCCCGACACAACGAGATCGCTGCCGTTGGCCTGAATGACCTCCTCGGGCCCGAGATTGAGAACGCCCTCCTCGGCCAAACCCTGCGCACACAGCGCGAACACGAGAATGGACGCAACCAACGCCTTGCGACGATTCATCTCCAACCTCCTCGATTACTGATGCACAGAGCGCCTGTCGCGACAGGCCTCTACGACCCCAGAACATGCGGGAAGGACGCTCTTCCCGAAGAGTCCTCCATGTTCCGATAGTATACCGCCTTCGGGGGGAAATGTCAAGAGACGCACGTGCGAGAGACGCATGATCGTACTCGCGCATGCCATAGGAGTCCACGGAGATCCCGGATTGTCATTCCCGCGAACGCGGGAATCCAGTTCCTGGGACGCGTCGCACCCCACGGCTTGTGGATTCCTGGTTGGCGAAGGAATGACCGCGTCCGGCCCATGCCTCGTCGCCCCAGGGGAGGCCACAACAGCGGTCATACGCCTGTGTGCGAGGCGAAGGGTAATCGCCCAGTCATGTGAGGAACTTGCTCAGGACCGCGGCGGTGTGCGTGGCGATCAGCATCAGGTAGTCCAGGTCGCCCAGGGTGTAGTGGTCGTGAATCATGGCGTTGTCGATGTAGATCACGCCGTAACAACCGGAAGGTCCGGTAATCGCAGCGATCATCGCCGAGCGAATTCTCGCCTTCTCCTCGACATCCGCTGCCACGCTGGGCATAACCAGGGACTGCCCGCGTTCCACCGACTGGTTGATCCTGTCGGCCAGCTTCAACTCGCTGAGGTCCACTGCCTGGCCGTCCCGACGCTTGCCCGCGTGGTAGGTCATCGGGCCGCTGGGCTGTTCCCGCAGAGCGCACCATGTGTGGAAGGCGCTGAACTGCTTGAGGGCGAGGTTCAACTGCGTAATCAGCAGTTCCTCGAGGTTCTTCGAACGACAAATGGCGTCGCAGGCATGGGCAAACTCGGACAGTCGCTTGGCGGGAAGACGCATCGCAGGGGCATGGCCGGCGTCCGGCTTGCGGACCACCGTCTCATGGAGCGGGGTCGCCAGACCGGCCTCCAGGTTCAGCGTATCCTCGAACTGCGATTCCTGGGGCGCCCGCGCAGCGTCATCGATGTTGATTTCGATCACAAAATCCGTGATGCGGATCGAGTCGCCGGTCTTGATCGAGGCCTGACGAACGGGCTCGCCGTTCAGGTAGGTCTTGTTGGCGGAATCGAGGTCCTGGACGTGCCAGGCCCCGTCGTCGCTGCACGTGATGACCGCATGCTTCTTGGAGACCGTGCGGTCGGGGAGAAAGACGTGGCAATCGGCGGCCCTACCGATCTGGATGGGGCCCTGGGCAAACTGATACTCCTTCGTCTCACCGTCTTTCTGTCTTAGTACCAGACGCATGGTCAGTACCTCCACCACACACACGGTTCGAGTTCCTGTCCTATTATTGTTCCTGACGACCATTCTGTCAAGCCAGGATTGACCGGTCTTGTGAAACAGGTGCAACAGAACCCATCTACGGCGTGTATATCTACGGAGCATCCCCCTGTCCGGTGCGGAGATTGGCCCTGGAGGGGCTAGGATCTGCGTCGAGCGCGGTGGCGGTACTGGTCGAGGATTACGGCGGCCACGATGACGCAGCCGGTGATGAGACGCTTGGTGTACTCCTGGGCGCCGACCTGGGCCAGGCCCGCGCCGAGGACCGCGATGATAAGAACGCCGAAGAACGACCGGACGACCGAGCCCCGCCCGCCCATCAGGCTGGTCCCGCCAATGACCACCGCGGCGATCACCTGCAGTTCGAAGCCGGGCGCAGCGTTCGGGTTCGCTGACGACATGCGGGCCGTCTGGATCACCGCCGCAACGCCCGTCAGCAAACCCGAGAGAGCGAAGACCGCCAGCTTGTACGGACGAGGGTTGATCCCCGAGAGCCGAACCGCCTCCTCATTCGTGCCGATGGCGATCAAGTACCGCCCGAACACGGTGCGAGACAGGGTCAACTGGCCCAGTACCACGGTCAGAATCGCCAGGAAGAACGGCGCCGACAGGCCCAGCGCCACCGTCTGCGTGATCGCGTCGATGGAGTTGATGTAGATCGTGCGGGAATCCGTCGCCAGGTAGGCGGCGCCGCGGGCCGCTTCGAGCATTCCGAGCGTAACGATGAACGAGGGCAGCCTCCAGCGGACGACGATGAAACCGTTGGCGGCGCCGCAGGCCAGACCGACGAGCAGGCACAGGAACACCGCGATCGGCAGAGGCAGGCCCCAGTGGACCATGGCAATGCCGAGGATCGCTCCCGCCAGCGCCATCACCGAGCCGACCGACAGATCGATCCCGGCGATAATCAGCACGAACGTCATGCCCACCGCCGCGATCGTGATGTCCGCGACCTGGTTGGCGAGCGTTCGGAAAGTGGCCTGGGTGAGGAAGTTGTCCGCGGAGACGCCGAAGACGCCGATCAGCACCGCCAGCGCGATCGCCATGCCCAGGTAGTCGGCGAGCAGCCCGCGTACATTGCCCTTGTTCACGTCATCCGCCATGTTGCAGGACTCCACTGTTGACGTACTCGCTGAATGCGGCGGCCATGATCGCGTCCTCGCTCCAGGCGCCGCGGTCGAAGGTCCCCGCGACCTTTCCCGCCGACAGGACGAGGATGCGGTTGCAGATCGCCATCAGCTCCTTGAGGTCCGAGGAGACGAAGAGAATGGCCTTGCCCCTGGCCGCGAGGTCCGCCAGCAGGCGATAGATCTCGAACTTGGCGCCCACATCGATCCCCCGCGTCGGCTCGTCGAAGATCAGGACATCGCAGTTCCGGTAGAGCCACTTGGCAATCACGACTTTCTGCTGGTTGCCGCCGCTGAGCTGCCCTGCGGCCTGCTCGACGGACGAGCATTTGATGCCGAGCGATTTGACGTAGTCACTCGCGACTCGGCGCTCCTGCGAGGAATCGATCCACCCGAGCCGGCTCAGGGCCCCCAGACGAGTGATCGAGACATTCGCCCGCACAGGCAGAGAGAGGAACAAACCCTGTTCCTTGCGGTCTTCGGTCAGCAAGGCAATCCCCTGGCGGACCGCGTCGCTGGGATTTCGGATACAGGCGGGCTCGTTGTCGCCATGCAGGCAGACGGAGCCGGCCTCGGGGATATCGGCGCCGAAGATCGCCCGCATGGTCTCGGTCCGCCCGGAACCCATCAGGCCCGCAATGCCGAGCACTTCGCCCCGAAATGCCTCGAAGGAGACGTCGCGGACCCGGTCGCCACAGGTCAGGCCGACAACGCGGAGGGCGACCGCTCCCCTGCCGCCGCTCGGCGCGAGGCATTCGCTGCCCAGGTCCCGGCCGACCATCCTGTGAATGACAGCCTGGGGAGCCAGCGCGCTCGCCGCCCGCGTGCCGACGACCTGCCCGTCGCGAAGGACGGTCACGCGGTCCGAGATCCGCAGCACCTCCTCGATCCGGTGCGAGATGTAAATGATCCCGACGCCCTCGGCCTTGAGCCGGCGGATCTGGGCGAAGAGCAGTTCCACTTCACTGTCCGTCAGCGAGGCGGTGGGCTCGTCGAGAGCCAAAACGCGACACTGTCGGGACAGGCCCGCCGCGATCTCGACCATCTGGCGTCGGCCGATGCCCAGGGAACTGACGGGCGTAGCGGGGTCGAGGTCGCCCAAGCCAACCTTTGACATGACCTGGCGTGCGGCTTCGTGGAGCTTGTGGTAATCGATGAAGCCGAGCCGGTTCGGGAGCCGCTCGATGAAGATGTTCTCGGCCACGCTCAGAGTGCCGATCAGGTTCAGCTCCTGCATGACCATGCGGACGCCGCGGGCCTCCGCGTCGGCGCGGGACCTGGGCTCGTAGGACTGACCCGCCAGCAGCATCCGCCCAGAGTCGGGGACCTCCACACCTGCGATGATCCGCGTGAGCGTGCTCTTGCCCGCGCCGTTTTCCCCGACCAGGGCATGGACCTCGCCCGCGCACAGGTCGAAATCAACCCCGCGGAGCGCGTGAACGCCGGGGAAGGTCTTCGTCACACCGGTCGCGACGAGCAGTCTATCGGTCGTGGGATCCATAGGACAATGCGCCAAATCCGAAGCACGAAACTCGAAACGCCCGAGCATCGGAGGCGCGATAGCGTTTCAGTCATTTGAGCTTCGAGCCTTTGGATTTGTTTCGGATTTCGGATTTCGAGTTTTCCCTCAGGCGTCAGAGCATCTCCGCTGTGACGAGTTTGACCGGGGTCTGCCTGTCCACCGGCGGGACCTTGGTCTTGAGCATCTCCAGGGCGCAATCGATCCCGCCCTGGGCGATCTTGTCCGCGTGCTGATCCACGGTGCACAGGATCTTGCCGTCCTTGAGCAACTGCCTCGCGGCGGCGATGTTGTCGAACCCGATCACATGGATCGCGCCGGTTTTGCCGGCCTCTTTCACCGCGGTCACCGCGCCCAGGGCCATGCTGTCGTTGGCGCACAGAATCGCCTTGAGATCCGGATGCTCGTTGATCAGGGCGGCGGCGATGGGAAGGGCCTTGTCGGTCTCCCAGTACCCCGTCTGCGAACTGACGATGTTCAGGTTGCTGGCGAGCATCGCGTCCTCGAAGCCCATCTTCCGCTGGATGCCGTTGAACGCATTGGGAGCCCCTTCGATGATCGCGACCTTGTCGCCGCTCTGGAGTCTCGTGGACAGGTAGACGCCCGCCAGCTTGGCGCCCTGGCGGTTGTCCGGGCCGACGAAGGGGATCTTCACCCCCTTGTCCGCGAGCACGCCCTCGTCGAACTTGTTGTCGATGTTGACGACGACGATGCCCGCGTCCATCGCCTTCTTGCAGACCGGGACGAGGGCCTTGGAATCCGCGGGCGCAATCACGATGGCGTTGACGTCCTGGGCAATGGCCAGCTCGACGTTGCGGATCTGCTCGGCGACGTCCGTCTCATTCTTCATGCCCACGACCTTCAGGGCGTAGCGGTTCTTATGCTGCTCGTAGTGGGCCTTCGCGCCGTCCTCCATGGTCTGGAAGAACTCATTGGCCAGCGACTTCATCAGCAGAACGACCTGCGGCCTGTCGTCCTTCTTCTTGCAGCCGCCGATCAGACATAGAACCGCAAGCACCGCCAAACCTCGCCACATCCACAACTTTGCCTTGCTCATTCCGTTCTCCTATCTCCCAGGAATCACGCATTGGCCGCGATAAACTCTTCCAGCTCGAGTCGCGTGGGCATTGAGGGCTGGGCCCCCAGGCGGGTGACGGAGAATGCCGCCACCCAGTTGGCGAAGCGGGTCGCCTCGCGAAGATCCTGGCCCAGCGCCAGAGCGACCGCCAGACTGCCGGTGAAGGCGTCGCCCGCCGCGGTGGCATCGACCGTCTTGACGCGAATCGCAGGGACGAATTCCATCGTGGTCCCGTCTGCCAGCAAGAAGCCTTTCGCGCCCATCGTGACAATCGCGGCCTTGGCGCCGCCCCGCACCAGTTTCTGCGCCGCCTTGCGGGCGGATTTCTCATCCACGACCTCGATCCCCGTCAGAATTCGCGCCTCGCTCTCGTTGGGCGTCAGGACGGCCACCTTCTCCAGCAGCGCCCGGGTCAATGGCTGGGCGGGCGCCGGATTCAGGATGAAGGGAACGCCCGCTTCCCGGGCGAGTTCGGCGGCGCACTCGACGGTCGCCAGGGGCACCTCGAGCTGGGCGACGACCGCGCCGGCGGATCGGATCGCATCCGCGGCCCGCCGAACGTCCTCGGGCGAGAGTCTCCCGTTGGCGCCGGGGGCGACCACGATCGCGTTGTTGCCCGCCTCGTCCACGGTGATGAGCGCCACGCCGGAGGGTGCGTCGGAGGTCAGGCTCACATACGTCGTGTCCAGTCCCTCCAGGCGGAAGTTGTCGAGGGACTTGCGCCCGAAGACATCGTTGCCGAGCCGGGCAACGAAGTGTACGCGGGCGCCGAGCTTGGCCACCGCGACCGCCTGGTTGGCCCCCTTGCCGCCCGGGACCATGAGGAAATCGCCGCCCAGGATCGTCTCGCCGGGGATCGGAATCCGCGACGACTTCACGACCAGGTCCATGTTCGAGCTGCCGACGACTACGATGTTCGGAACGTTCTCTTCCATGTTGGATCCTTGACTCATTGAATCGGGACAGTCAGGGACCGTCAGTTCCCGGTCAGCCTCTTCACGAGCCAGTCCTCGTACCCGCCGAGGTCCTTCCATTTCACCGCACAACGGATCTTCTTGGCGCCTTCCTCCACTCGCGTGAAGCCATCGTCGGTGACGCGGAGGGGCACTTCCCGAACCTCGGCCAACTCGGGATTGACCGCCAGGTAGATCGCGACCGTGTCGAACAGGGTGGTGCTGCTGGTAGCGAGCTTCCCGTCCACTTCGCGGGCCAGATCGGCCTCGCTGAGGTCCTTGCGGTCCTGAAAGCCGTCTCGGTACCACTGGCGGTAGTTCTGCATCAGATTCCTGGTGACGGCGCTGTCTCGCTTGAGCACCCGCTGGTATTTGTCGCCGGTGAGCTGGACCAGTCCGCAGGTGTCTAACGGCGTGATCGTCATGGGCCAGGCGGCGGTGAAGGCTTTCTGGGCCGCCGCGACGTCCTGTTTGACGTTGTACTCCGCGTCAGGATGGTCCGCCCCGCCGTAGCCGACGAAGACGCTGCCGTGCATCCCGACGAAGTCCGCTTTTTCCGCGATCCGCGGCTCGCGACGGAGGGCCTCCGCGATATTGGGCAGCGGGCCCAGCGCGATCAGCGTGACGCGGGTCGGCGAGTTCATGATCGTGTCGATGAGGGCCTGCACGCCGTCCTTGTGGACCTTGCCCGGGTAGGAGGTCAGATCGTAGTCCCGCGCCCAGGCGATCTGGCGGTGCGAGCCGCTGCCCTGCCTGACCCCGATGCCGATGGGGATATCGCTGCGTGCGACCCGGTCGAGGAACTGGGCGACGACCTGGGCCTTGTCCTCGGTATTCCCGACCGCGGTCGTGACGAGCTTGCAGTCCAGCTCGGGCGATTGCAGCAGCACGGCCAGGGCCCACGTGTCGTCGATGTCATCGCAGATATCCGTGTCGAGCACGACCGGCCTGGCACCGGCGTACGCGGACCCGGACATGGCCAGCGCCGCCAGCAGGACCGCCGCCACGGCGCCTGCAGGAACCCGAAATGAATCCACCATCGTTTATCTCCCGGCAATTTATGATTTACGACTCACGACTCACGGTTTATCATGCCGTATGGCATGATGCTGAATCATAAATCATCAATCGTCAATCATCAATAGGGAATGGCTTATGGATGTGATCCCCGCCATTGATCTGCGAGACGGCCAATGTGTCCGACTGATCCAGGGGCAGTACGACCGCCAGATCACGTATAACGACGATCCGGCCCAGCAGGCCCGGCGGTTCTACGACGACGGCGCCCGATGGCTGCACATCGTCGATCTCGACGGCGCCAAGGAGGGACGGCCCATAAACACCGCGAGCATCGCCGAGATCGCCGAGTTGGGCCTTCTCAAGATCGAGGTCGGCGGTGGCATCCGCGACGAGGCCTCCATCCGCGAGCTGATCGACCTGGGCGTCGCGCGGATTATCATCGGGACCAAGGCGGTCAGTGACTTCGAGTGGTTTTCCGACATGGCGTACCGGTTCAAGGGCCGGCTCGTCCTCGGGCTGGACGCCCGCGGGTCCATGGTGGCCACGCACGGCTGGCTGGAGGACAGCAGTCAACCCTTGCTGGAGTTCGCAGCCCAGGCGGACAAGCTGCCCCTGGCGGCCATCATCTACACGGACATCACGAAAGACGGCATGCTCACCGGGCCGAACATCGAGCGGACCGCGGCGCTGGTCGACGCGGTCAGAACCCCGGTCATCGCCTCCGGCGGCGTCAAGGAGGCCGCCGACATCAAGAAGCTCATTCCCATCCGCGTCGCCGGCGTGATCGTCGGCCGGAGCCTCTACGAGGGAACGCTCGACCTCAAGGACGCCATCGCCGCCGTCCAATGACGTGTCCTCAGCGCCACGGCCTGCGCACGCGCGAGTGGCATGGTTTAGTCAGCGTTGTATGTCAGCCGCCGCACACTGAAATCGTCGAACAGCACAGGGGAGCTCCCAGCGTTGATCGATACAGGCCCCTTGGACAGCCGCGCGTCCGTCGCCTCAATCACAAGCTTATCATCCACGTATCCCCGCAAATGCTCACCGCGGACTTCGAAGGCCAGCTTGTACCACTTGTCCCGGACCAGGGTGCAGGGGTTTCTGCTCAAAACGGCCGCAGAGAGCGAGCCTGAGGCATTGGCATAGTAGAGTTCGAGCCACAACAAGCTTGTTGGATGGGAGACAAGGAAGGTGTACTGATCCACGCCCTCTATGCCGAAGTTAGATGGTGTTGCCCGCGCGAAAATCGCTACGCCTCCCTGCCTGGGGGCTGCCCCCTCCTTCACGCAGACACGGACGGTCACGAGGTAGTCCGCCCAATCTATCTGGTTGAGGCGGGCACTGGAATTCAACAGCATCAACTGACCGTCTTCGACCGCATGGGCCGGTGGAGGTGATGCGTCGGGCTTCCCAGGCACAATCTGCCAGTACTTGGACAGCCCATTGTCAAAGTTGTCCGAGAAGACAGGACCCGTGATGGGCTCAACTTGCGCGGTGGGTATGGATTCGAATGGGTATTCTGCAGCGGTGGGTGCGGATGTCTTTCGCCGGATGGGCGGAATCGCTCCCGCTTCGATTCTCTCCACGATGTCGTCCACGGTCACCGCATAGAGCCGTCCCTCGGGCCTGACCGGCACCGCATCCTCGCACAGGTAAGCTACGTGCGTGCTATCCGGGGACCACGTATAGTACATATTACCTCCATCCGCTCTCACTTTGACTGTCTGCTCCAAGCGTCCTCCTTCCACGCGTGCAAACAGAAGGTACGTCGAAGAAGCCAGCGGGTCTTCGGTGTTGCGCTCGCCGTAGGCCAGGGCGAGTCGGCTGCCGTCGGGGCTCCACCCCTGCCATTCCAAGCTCTCAATTCCGTACTCCTTCAAGTTGACGATAGGCTCGGCCTTGCCGCCGGACAAGGGCTGACGCACCAGCATGTCCTCCTCCGCAATGGTCAAAGACTTGCCGTCGGGCGACCACCCCCATTCCGGCACATCCGCGACAGCCCATCTGCGGATCACGACCGCTTCTCCGCCGGCAGTCGGGACCACCTTCAGCTCCCCGGCACCCCCGTCATCGCAGATGAAGGCCAGCATGTTCCCATCGGGCGACCACTTCAGGTCGCGCTCAATCGCTGCCGTTCGGGTAAGACGGATCGGCGCTGTGCCATTCGTGAAGACGACCCAGATGTCTTCCTCGCCCGCAGGATCGGCCTTGCAGGCCAATACCACCCGCGTGCTATCGGGCGACCACGCCGGGGCAAGTGAGCTTTCTCTCGCCGGCCGCGTGACGCGCAGTAGCAGCGTGGCTGGTCCACTCACACTGTGGTCGGCCATTGACAAGCTTATCACGTTCAAATCCAACGTCCTGTTGCCGGATCCCTGGGGCGAGACGAACAGCAACCACTTGCTGTCGGGAGATACAGCCAGAGGTCTGGCTCGGGCGGAGACACCAGGCATGAGGACAAACGGAGCCGGCTTCGCTCCGGAGAGCGGACTCATCAGCAAGGCAGTTTCCGGTTGCTTCGGATACACCTGATAGTCAGTTTGAAATGTTGCTTTTCCATCTCGTGCCCATTGGAAGGGTCTGAACGCATAGCGTGTGTCGCTGTCCAGATCGCGGAGGGCCGCGCCTTGTGCCGACGCAACCTTCATCCGCCACTTGACCGTGTACCCTGTTTGATAGAAGAAGAGCCTGCTCCCATCGGCAGACGGCCCCGCGCAGTATGTCCCAGAATAATCATCCAGGTCGTGCGCCAGTTCCTTCGGCAAGGGGACAAGGTACTCCTGGCCCTCAGGGTAGCGCACGAATCGAACGGTTCCGTCGACTTGAGCTCCGATCAGCCAATGCCCATCTTTCGACCAACACATTGGCGGTCGCGGTTCGCCCTGTGGCCGTTCGCCCAGTAGCCGTGCGGCGCCCTCGCCAATCGGTTTGACCCAAAATCCTCCTGCGGGGTCAGTAATGGTCAACGCAATGCACTTTCCATCCGGAGAGGGCAGCCCCGCGGATGCGGCGTCCGGGTAACTGACAGACGCGCCGGTCGCCGCCGAAAAAGCGTACGGGTGGAACCGGCCTTCCACGTCATAGGCCTGGAAGAAGACAGTCTGTGAGTCCCGTGTCCAGTAGAGGCCTTTCCCATTGTTCCTTCCCACCAACTGTCCTCCTCTCAAGTCCAGAAGCTTCTTCGCAGGACCGTTCGGCCGCAACGTCTCCGGGGACACCGGCTGCAGCCAGACCGCCTTTCCTCCATGGGCGATGTATCGCCCGTCGGGAGACACCGCCCTGTCGCGGGCATCACCCCGCTCGGTGCAGCGGAACGGCCCTGTTCCATCGAGCGGGACTACAAGGCCGCCGATAGAAACCAGGAATCGCGCATCGGGCGACAGAATCAGCTTGGTGGTAAACCTGATCACGTTGTTGGCCCCGGAGAACGTCTTGGCCAGCACAAACTTGACTCCGGTGTTCGGGTCAACAATGACATCATTCGCCTCAGCAGGCGAGGTCGTTTCGCTCGCCTCTGTCACCGCCGGGGAGGAAGGCGTGGACGCCCGCTCGTTCGATCTCTCGGCTCTGGCCATGGGCAGCAGGACGGCCGCGATGAGAAGGATGGCGATGGTGCCGAGGGCGCCGATTCTCGCACTTTGGGGGATGGGTCGTGTCAGCATGTGTTTGATCCTCCGTTTCAAGGCTCGTTTCGATTCCGCTACGCCGACCAGGCGCAGGCCGAAGTCGGCTTTCCAGAACGCCATCTCGCCGATGCTGATCAGGGTGTTACTGTAATCACTCGCCTGCCCGCCGAGGGCCACGAGGACCGTTTCGTCCACCGCCTCCTCGCACGTCCGGCGAATCATGGCGTTGGCAAGCCACACGAAGGGGTTGTAGAAGTACACGACCTGCAGGACTGTCTGCAGGGCATTGACCCAAAGGTCGGCCCGCTTGATGTGCGCCAGTTCATGGGTCAGGGTCGCCTTAAGCCCCTTCGGCGAAAGCTTCGTCACCAGCGAGGCAGGCATCAGGATGGTAGGTCGCAGCAGGCCGCAGACGGCTGGGCTGGACAAGGCCTCCGAGATTCGCAATTCGACCCGCCCACGGACTCCTATCTGCCGGCGGCATGCTTCGAGTAAATCAAGCAATTGGCCTTGTGCAGCCCTACTCGCTGCGACAAGTCCGCTGACAAACCGCATCCGCTGGGCGAGCACAACCGCGAACGCAAGCACACCTGCAAGCCAGAACAGCAAACCGATTGCCTTCCAGGTGATCGGGGTCAGACTCACCGCAGCAGGGATCACAGGGTCATCCGGCGCCACTACGGCTGCGGAAGACTGGACCGGAGGGACGGCGTCCGACGGTTCAGGACGCGACGAAAGAGGCCCCTCCACGTCTTCAGACCGGTCAACATCCACATAAGGCCCCGGCGTAATAAAGCGGGCGGGCACAGGGTCCGGAACCCAGTATCCGATCCCCGTCGGCAGGGAAAGCGTCGGCGGCAGGATCAGCTTTACGAGCACGAGAAGCCAGATGCAGTATCGAAAGACAGCACGGACCCGTTTGCGCAGCAGCAGGTCGATGCCGAACAGCACGATGACCAGCACCGCCGATTGCAGAAAGCCCCTGACAGCGTACCGGCTGAATGCGTTGCCGAGGTGATTCAAGCCATTCACACACTCGTTGATGATCGCGACCATAGGTAGACCTCCCACTTGTGTGAATCCACAGGGTCAATCTTCCCCCCTCCCCGCCTTCTTCACCAGTTCACGAAGCTCTGCAGCTTCCTCCCGTGAGAGACCTTCATGCTCGATGAGGAACTTCAGCATGGGGGTCAGTGTGCCGCCGAAGGCTCGCGTGAGCATCTTGCGGAGTTCTCCCCGTCGGGCCTCCACTTCGCTGATGCAGGACTGGAATAGCTGCAGGTTACGGATCTTCTCGATCTCCAGGAATCCCTTCTCGACCATGCGGTCCATCGTGAGCTTGACCGTGGCGTAGCACCAGTCCCGGGTGGCGGCCAGGGCCTCTTGGACGGTCCCCGCCGCACAGGGCTCCTTCTCCCATACGACTTTCATGATCTCCCACTCGGCCTCGGTGAGTTCTGTCGTGGTCTTCTTTCGCCGCCCGGCCTTCTGCTGCTTCGATCTACCCATATGCAGACCTCCGTATTTGATTTGCCATAATTATATTTGATCTAAATCAAATACGCAAGGGCAAAATCAAATTTCTTTCAAGAAAATCGGCGGGGGATTTTCGCGGCCGGCAAATCAGGCGAGTTGAATTTCCTGAGCATCTGCTATATTTTGGCCGGCAAGAGACTTGTGCCCGCAAAACTCAACCCCTGCTTCGCCAGCTTGGCCGGGGCCTCCTCGATATCCATCCTCGACAGGACGCCGTCAAGGCGAGTCGCCCGGACCGACTGGCAGGCGGCAACCGTTACTTCGCGTCATTCGCTCCACTACCTGCCGGCAGAAAGTTCTCCATCGCCCACAGTTCCCCATGCGCGGTTGTCACCGAGAGGAGAATCCGTTGGCCG
>JAGOLX010000058.1 GCA_017993835.1 Phycisphaerae bacterium | reverse complement strand
ACTTGCTGGCCGCCCGCGCGAAGAAGACCGCAGGCCAGGTCGTCAACGTCGCCTGTGGCGAGGCCGTGACAGTCAACGCGATCATCGCCATGATCAACCGCCTGCTCGGCAAAAGCGTCAAGCCGAACTACGTCCCCGCCCGCGTGGGCGACGTGAAGCACTCGCTTGCCGACATCACCGCCGCAAGAAAACTGATCGACTTCGAGCCCGTCGTCCCGTTCCGTGAGGGTTTGGAGCGATCCATCGACTGGTACCGCCGCAACCTCGGGTGAGACTATGTGCGAGGGGGCCAGCGGTGCGTGATACGCACCCTACCCAGGGCTCCGTTGTTATGGCTGTGTTGCCGCCGGCTGAAGTTGCGTGCGGAGCGACTGACCTTCCTGGATCAGCTCGTCGCGGGTGGGATAGACCTTGGGGGACAGGTCGAAGGTCCAATCATACGCTTTCACGATCCGGCCGGGCCAGAGAACCTGGGCGAAGAAATCGAACGGCGGGTAGTCGAGCAGTGGGGCCTTCAGCCTGCGGTGCGTGTTGAGCGTCTCATAGCCTTCCTTGCCGGCGCGGACCCAGTAGTCGCCATACCAGTTGAACGGCACCGTCACCGGCGAGACCCCGATCTCCTGGTCGTTCAACACGACCACGGCGCCCTGCGGCTCCGTGTTGATCGTCAGCGTCCGCTCCACGCAGCCTGCCAGGAGAATCACCGCCAGGCACAGGGTAAGACCGAACCATTTTTGGTTTTTGATCTTTGTTTTTTGATTTTTTGGCATCGGCATCCGTTCCTGTCCTCATTCCGCAATCACACACCGGCCCTTGGCCCACAGGCGCAGCGACGCCACCTTCTCCGCCATCGTCGCCGACAGGGGGGGCGAACCCTTCAACGCCGCGATGATCCTGTCCGTGTCGAGATCGGCCTTGGCTGCATAGGCGTCGTGCAGGGCCGCGATCACCGCCTGTTCGATCTCCGAGCCGCTGTGGTCCTGCGACGCCTCCGCGAGCACATCCAGGTCGAAGCGGGCCGGGTCGCGGCTGCGCTTGTGGAGGTGGATCGCGAAGATCTCCTTGCGGACCTCGCGCGACGGCAGGTCCACGAAAAAGATCTCGTCGAATCGGCCCTTTCGCAGCAGTTCCGGCGGGAGGGCTTCGATATCGTTGGCGGTCGCGACCACGAACACCGGCATCAGGTGCTCCTGCATCCAGGTGAGCAGAGTGCCGAACATCCGTTGCGAGAGTCCGCCGTCGGCGCTGCGGCTGGCCGCGGACGCGAACGCCTTCTCGATCTCGTCGATCCACAGGATCACCGGCGCCATCATCTCCGTCTGGCGCAACGCCTCGCGGAGGTTCTTCTCCGACTCCCCGATGTAGCTGGCGTACAGCGTGCTCGGGTCCAGTCTCAGCAGGGGCTGCTGCCAGGCGGTGGCGATGGCCTTGGCGCACAGGCTCTTGCCCGCGCCCTGGACGCCCAGCATGAGCACGCCCTTGGGCGGAACGATCCCGAAGGCCTTGGCCTCGGGACTGAACACGTCCTTGCGGTGGTTGAGCCACTTCTTGAGGTTGGCCATGCCGCCGATCTCGTCGAGGTCCAGCGGGGTCTGGATGTACTCGAGCAGGCCGCCTTGCTGGATCATGCGCCGCTTGTTGGCAATGATGACGTTGATGTCGTCGTCACTGAACCGCCGATCGACCGCGACCGCGTCGCTGATGACCCGGACCGCCTGGCGGCGGGTGAGCCCTCGCAGGTTTCGCACGATGGTGTCGAGTCCCTTCTGGGAGATGCCGATCTCGATCGGCTTCTTGCGGCGGAGCCGGCTCAGCGTGGCCCGGATGATCTCCTGAAGCTCCTGCTCGTCCGGATAGGAGATCTCGAACGGGCGGGCGTACGTCTTGATGACCTCGGGCAGATTCCCGCTGCTGTCGATCATGACGATGGTGATGCCGGTCTTGTGGAAGTTGTCCACGAGGTCCCGCAGGATGCGGAGGGCCTTGCCGCTCTTGAGGTGGTCGGCCAGGTCGAGCGTGACGCAGATCGAGCCGGGCTTGGCCTGGGCCATGTTCAGCAGTCCTGCCGCGGGCACGTCCGTGTCCGAGATGCACGGGCCGCCGTCGATGGCGCCGTCGCGGACGCCGTCCGCCACGGACCAGACCCACAGGTCTCGCTTGAGCTTGGCTGCGGTCTTACGCACGATCTCCAGGGCGTATCGCTCCTCGTGCGTCACGATGGAGATGCAATACGTGCCGTTCTCGATCAGTTGCTCGAATCGTTCGAAATCGTTCATTCCTTTACCTCGGCCAGGTCCTGCACTCTTCGCGGGCGTTCCCGACGTGTCGCCAGGATACCGCAAACGTCCGCCGTCGGCAAGCTCGCACGCGGGTGATGAGCGTTCTTGCTCGCTTGCGGTGGGGGGAGACCCTGGATTGTCATTCCCGCGAAAGCGGGAATCCACTCTCCGCGGTGTGCCAAGTCCCACGGTTCCTGGATTCCTGCTTGACGCAGGAATGACAGCGTCCGGCCTATGCCTCGTCGCCCCACAGGAGGCCGTAACGGCGGTCGTGCACGCGACGCATGCGCGGGCTTCAGCACGCTGTTGACAGGCTGGCTGGCCGAGGGTAATCTACCGGGTTTCTACCGCTTTCTGTAAGGGTGTGCGACATGAAAGTATCCGTCAACTGGCTTCGCGACTACGTGGAAATCGACCTCTCGGCCGAGCGGATCGCCGAGATCCTGATGAATCTGGGCCTGCCCTGCGAAGGGATCGAGCAGACAGCCGACGACGCGGTGATCGATGTCGAAGTCACGAGCAATCGCGGCGACTGCCTGAGCCACATCGGGATCGCCCGGGAGCTGGGCGCCGCGACAGGCAAAGCGCTCCGGCTGCCCGACGTGCGCCTGGAGGAGATGGATCGCCCCGCGTCGGATTTCGTCTCGGTGGAGATCCGCGAGCCCGCGGCCTGCGCCCGATACACCGCCAGGGTGATCGAAGGGGTCAAGATCGGCCCGTCGCCCGACTGGGTCGTCAAGCGGCTCGAAGCGGTCGGCATGCGGAGCGTCAACAACGTCGTCGACGCGACGAACTACGCGATGATGGAGACGGGCCAGCCGCCCCACGCGTTCGACTGTGCGACCATCGAGGGCGCCAAGATCATCGTACGAAAAGCGGTCGCGGGCGAGCAGCTCGTCAGCATCGACGGGACGAAGTGCGAGCTGACGCCGGAGATGCTCGTGATCGCCGACGCCCGGCAGCCAGTGGCGCTGGCGGGCATCATGGGCGGATTGCAGACGGAAGTGAAAGACGCGACCGCGACGATCCTCCTGGAGGACGCCTGGTTCGACCCGGTCACAATCCGCACGACCTCCCGGCGGCTCTCGTTGCCATCGGAGGCGTCGTTCCGGTTCGAGCGGATCGTGGACGTCGAGCGAATTGACTGGGCCTCCCGTCGGACCGCGCAGCTCATCGTCGAGTGGGCGGGCGGCAGGGTGGCCAACGGCGTCGTGGACGCCTATCCTCGCCGGCCCAAGCCCAGGCAGGTCCGCATGAGGTTGTCCCGGCTCAACAAGCTGCTCGGGATCGAGGTGCCCCAGGAGGCTGCGATGAAGATCCTCGCGGCGCTGCAGTTCGAGCCTCGTTTGGAGGACGGCTCGATCCTCTGCACCTCGCCCACCTGGCGGAGCGACATTTCTCGCGAGGTGGACCTGATCGAGGAGGTGGCCCGGGTGTACGGCTACGACAAGGTCGGCACGCGGACGCGGATTCAGATCGAGGCCCGGCCCGCCGACGCCCGGCAGAAGCTCTCCGAGGCGGTCGGAACCTTCCTGAATGGGTGCGGCTACTACGAGACGGTCAACGTGACATTCGTGGACCGGGGCGTCGCGGACCTGTTCGTCGCGCCCGGCGCGGGACACCTGGCCGTCCGCGATGTCACTCGCAAGACGGGCAACCTGCTGCGCCAGACCCTCCTGACCTCGCTGCTGGAGGTGCTCAAGACGAACGTGAACGCGCGGAACCTGCCGTGCTGCATCTACGAGATGGCGGATACGTTCGTGCCGTCGGGGACCTCGGGCTCGCTGCCGATGGAACGGACGAAGGTCGCCCTGGTGACCGACGGCTCGCTGCGTCAGCTTCGCGGGGCGGTGGAGGGGCTGGTCCAGAGCATCAACCGCACGGCGGACGTCCGATTCGACCCTGTGGAACTGGTCTGGGCCGAGGTGGGGGGCCGCATCGTGGTGAATGGACGCGAGATCGGCTGGGCCGGCGTATTTGCGGATGCCATTCGTCAGAAATTCGACTTCAAGGACCTCGCCCCCTGCGGGGCTGAGCTGGACTTCGAGGAGCTGGCGGCCCTCAGGAGTGGGCCGATCAAGATCCGACCCATCCCTCGCTTCCCGGCCATTGACCGCGACCTGTCCATCCTCGTTCCGGAACCGACGGCCTGGGCGCAGATCGCGCAGGCGGTCGAGAGCGTAGCGCCGGCCGAGCTGGAGGAGACCCGCTTCGTGGACATCTACCGCGGCAAGGGGATCGCCCCCGGCGTCAAGAGCGTCACGCTCTCGCTTCGGTTCCGCGACGACGACGGCACTCTCACGCACGATGTGGTGGACCGCCACCAGGCGGCCATCGTGGAGAGCCTGCGCAAGGCGGTCGGCGCCGAGCTGCGGACCGTGTAGGAGAGGCGCCGCACGGGATGCGTTGCGCTCGTAGTGTGCCCGTGAGGGCATATCGTGCAGGCGGAAGAAGAGAGCGCCTGACGGCGTCACTACGAACGAACGTCGGGCGGGTGGTGCGTCCATGCATCGGGCTCGCGAATCACTTTCGAAGGCTTCGCGATTTTCTGAAGAGAAGGCACGCGCAGAGCCGATAACACACTGGACGCAGTGGACGAGCAGCCGCGACGGCGGGGCTCGTGTGTGTGGTGTGCCGCAGGTCGCCCAGATTTCCTTGACCGAGCGCCGCGGATTTGTTATATGTAGATTGCAGGCTGACCCCTGCAGTGTTCGTATTCAGGGCGTGTATTTGAAGGAACCGATACCCGTACTGAGGGAGGATCAGGCCTTGCCGGGCCGAACATGCCTGCCAGCAGGAAGTTTGGACGCAAGCAACGATCTGCCCACTTGAAGTAATGGGTTCCCTTCAATCGCCCCTTTTACGGCACAGGTGGAGGTGAGCTGGCATATAAGAAAAGGGCCTGTGTTTTGCGCAGGCCTTTTTTCATTTCCTCGTGACATCGTCCTCGCCCGCTTTATCGGGCACAGGGACATTCGACCCCTGCAAATCCTGAGCCCTTTTGAGGTTAAGCAATCCCCTTATCCTGCCGATGACAACGCAGGGCTTGCCCGCGTCGGTTGAGGGGGGCCTGCTTCATACGGACGATTGGATAGTGAGGAGATGAAATGCCGAGTGTTCGAAGTTTCACGGTCCTGCCGGCGCTGCCCGAATCCCTGATGGAACTGGATGTTCTCGCGAGGAACCTGGTCTGGTCCTGGAATCCGCAGTTCGTGGAGTTGTTCAAGAGGATCGATCCGGCCCTCTGGGCCTCGTGTGGTCACAATCCCGTGAAGCTCCTCGGTACGGTCTCGCAATCCCGATTGGAGGCGCTGTCGCAGAGCGAGAGTTTTCTCAACGAGCTGCGCCGCGCATCGGAGACGCTGGCGGAGTACATGCAGGCATCGACCTGGTACCAGAAGGTCTGCAGCGACAATCCCGACGCGGTGATCGCCTACTTCAGCGCGGAGTTCGGACTGCACGAGTGCCTGCCGATCTACGCAGGCGGACTGGGCATCCTGGCGGGCGACCATCTCAAGAGCGCATCGGACCTGGGCATCCCTCTCGTGGGCATCGGCCTGATGTATCAGACGGGCTACTTCCGCCAGTATCTGAACCTCGACGGCTGGCAGCAGGAAGCGTACCACGAGAACGACCTGTTCAACATGCCGGCTTCGCTCGTGCGCGACTCGGGCGGCCGGCCCATGACGATCTGGGTGGAGTATCCGGGACGCTCGGTCGAGGCGCAGATCTGGTGCATCGACGTCGGCCGGCTCAAACTGTATCTGCTCGACACGAACATCCCGTCGAATTCTCCCGGCGACCGCATGGTGACCAGCAGCCTCTACGGCGGCGACCGCGAGCTGCGGATTCGCCAGGAGATCCTGCTGGGCATCGGGGGCTTGAGGGCGTTGGCGGCGATGGGCATCGCGCCGTCGGTTTGTCATATGAACGAAGGACATGCGGCATTCATGGCCCTCGAACGCATTCGCCAGATTCGAGGCGAGACGAACATGACGTTCGAGGAGGCCGTCGAGGCCACGAAGGCGGGCAACGTCTTCACCACACACACGATCGTCAAAGCGGGACTCGATGAGTTCGAAGTGGATCTGATGGACAAGTACTTCGGCGGCTACTACCCGCAGCTCGGGGTGGACCGCCGGCAGTTCCTGTCCCTGGGCAGGATCCTGCCCGACGACGAGAACGAGCCGTTCAAGATGCCCGTGCTCGCGATCAAGCTCAGCAGCTACCTCAATGGTGTCAGCAAGCTGCACGGCCAGATCTCCCGCGAGGTCTGGGGCTCGTTGTGGCCCGGACTGCCATCGCGAGAGGTCCCGATCGTCTCGATCACCAACGGGATTCATCTCAAGAGCTGGCTGTCGGACGAAGTCTCCTCTCTCTACGAGCGGTACATCGGACCGACGTGGTCGTCCACGGTCTTCGACAAGTCGAACTGGGAACAGGTGGACCACATCCCGGACGAGGAGCTCTGGAGCGGGCACCAGCGGTGCAAGGACCAGTTGATCGTCTTTGCCCGCAAGAGGCTCATGGCCCAGATGCAGCGTCGGGGCACCTGCCAGGGCGAGCTGCGACAGGCGGAGGAAGTGCTCGACCCCGAGGCGCTGACCATCGGTTTCGCCCGACGGTTCGTCGCCTACAAACGAGGCGACCTGCTCCTGCGGGACGTGGAGCGTCTCATCCGGATGGTCAACGACACAGATCGGCCCGTGCAGTTCGTCTTCGCCGGCAAGGCGCATCCGAAGGACACCGCGGGCAAGGAGATCATCCGCCATATCGCCCATTTCACCTCCCAGGACGCGGTCCGGCGGAGGATTGTCTTCCTGGAGGACTACGATATCGATGTCGCCCGATTCCTCGTGCGAGGCGTCGACGTCTGGCTGAACAACCCGAGGCGACCCATGGAGGCCAGCGGCACCAGCGGCATGAAGGCGGCCGCCAACGGCGTCCTGAACCTCAGCACGCTGGACGGCTGGTGGTGCGAAGGCTATATCCCCGACGGCGGCTGGGTGATCGGGGCCGGCGAGAACTACGAGAATCTCGAGTACCAGGACAGCGTCGAATCCCAGGCCCTATACAACGTGCTGGAGAACGAGATCGTGCCGCTGTTCTATGCCCGGTCGGCGGACAACCTGCCTCGCGGGTGGATCGCGAGGATGAAGGCCTGTGTCAAGTGGGTGGCGCCACGGTTCAACACGCATCGCATGTTGGCGGAGTACACCCGGCGGTTCTACTGTCCGGCGGCGACCCGATATCACCATCTGACCTCCGGCGCGATGAGCAAGGCGAAGGCCTTCGCGCGATGGAAGTCCGAGATGCGACAGGCCTGGTCGCAGTTCGCGGTCCGCGAGGTGGTCCTGAACGCCGCCAACGGCAACGGCGGCGAGCAGTTGAATCCGCGCCAGCCGCAGTTGAAGGTGGGGACGGAACTGGCGGTGCGAGCACTGGTCAACCTCGGGCGGGCCCAGCCGCGAGATGTCAGCGTCGAACTCTATCACGGCCCGACCGATTCCTGGGGCAACATCCGCGACGGAATGGCGATCGCCATGACCCACGAGCAGAAGGCCGGCGACAACGGCGACCACTGGTTCACCGGACGCATGGAATGCCGTGCGACGGGCCAGCATGGGGTGGCCGTGCGGATTCTCCCCAATCATCCGGACCAGAGCAGCCCGTTCGAGATGGGCCTGATCCTGTGGGAGAGGAACTGAGCATACCGCGAGCTACTTGGTCTCTCGCTCGCTCAGGAGCTCGTAGGCGACCTCCGCGGAAGTCGCTCTCTCCAGGGCGGCCTTGAAATCGACGTCCAGCATGAGCCGGCTGATCCTCGCCAGCGCCTGGATATGAGGACCCGTCTGATCCTGCGGAGACACCAGCAGGATCACGATAGACACCGGTTTGCCGTCAACGCTCTCGAAATCGATCGGGGACTCGGCTACCCCCAGGGCCATCACCAGCTCTTTGACCGCCGTACACTTGCCGTGCGGAATTGCGATGCCCGAGCCGATGCCGGTGCTCCGGGTCCGCTCCCGCGTGAAGACTGCGTCGATGACTGTCTGTCGGTTCTGGATCAGCTTGTTCTGGTCAAGAACGTCGATCAGCTCCGTGATGATGGCGTCTTTGTCCTTGCCTTCCAACGGAATCTTCACACACGTTGGCTGTAGTATCTGCGTCAGAATCATCTCACGAACGACCAAAGAAACCCACACTGATTGTTTCGGAACGAGCCAGGGAGTATATCTGGGAGGAATCGTGCTGCCAAGTATTTTATTTTGCGAAATGAACCGCGCGGATTCCTGTCGATATCATAGGCATGATCAGGCAGTCCGGCCTGCCGGCGGGCGATCCCATCGGTCCTCCGCGGCAGGGCGGCGGCAGTCTCGGGAGTCGGGCGGTGAGCCAGGACGACAGCAAGAGAATCGAGAGAATCCGCGAGCGGATCAAGGAGTTCCCGACCGGGCCGGGGGTGTACTTCATGAAGAGCCCCGACGACGTCGTGCTCTACATCGGCAAGGCCAAGTCCCTGCGATCCCGCGTCGGCAGCTACTTCCAGCCCTCCAGCAACCTGGAAGCCTCCCGCGGACCCCACATCGTGGAGATGGTCAGCCGGGTTCACACGGTCGATTGCATCGAGACCGAGAGCGAGGTCGACGCCATGCTCAAGGAGGCCCGGCTGATCAAGGACATCCGTCCGCCGTACAACATGGACCTGACGGACGACAAGACGTTCCCCTATCTGGAGATCGCGGTCCGTGAGGACTTCCCTGGCGTCTACATCACCCGCAAGCCGCAGGAGAAGGGGACCATCCTGTTCGGCCCGTTCACGAACGTCCGCGACCTTCGCGGCGTCCTCGTCGAGATGCAGAAGATCTTCCGGTTCCGCACGTGCGGCCTGGAGATCGATGCGGATGACCCGAAGCGGCGCTTCTTCCGCCCGTGCCTGTTGCACAGCATCCATCAATGTACGGCTCCCTGTGCGGCCCGGATCGAGAAAGCCGAATACCGCAGGACGGTCAAGGACCTCGTCCGCTTCCTGCGGTCGAAGCGGTCCGCGGTGCTGCGAGAGATGTACGAGCAGATGACCGCGGCGTCGAAGCACCTGGAATACGAGAAGGCCGCGATGCTCCGCGACCGCATCCGCCTGATCGAGAGCCTGGACCAGCGTGGCACGCCGGACGAGCACGTCCAGCCGGAAGTCTTCGCCGCTGACCCTGCCGAGGGGCTCATCAAGCTCCGTGACATCCTCCAGACGCCTGCCCAGGTCCGCATCATCGAGGGGATCGACATCGCCAATATCAGCGGCGCCGAGGCGGTCGGCTCGCTCGTCAAGTTCATCGACGGCCGGCCCTTCAAGACCGGCTATCGCCGTTTCCGCATCAAGACGGTCAAGGGCATCGACGACTATGCAATGATCGCGGAAGTGGTCCGGCGCCGCTACAAGTACACCCTGCGGGGCGAGGAGCTCTGGCCCGACCTGATCCTCATCGACGGCGGCCTGGGCCACCTGCACGCTGCCCAGGCGGCGCTGGCGGGCATGATCGACGAGGCGGTCGCGGCGGGGGGGGCGGATCTCCAGAGACCACACACGAAGATGGCCTCAATTGCCAAACGCGAGGAGGACATCTACCTCCAGGGCGCTGCGGAGCCCCTGAAGTTGCCCGCCAACTCGCCCGTCCGCAAGCTCCTGCAATACGTCCGCGACGAGGCCCACCGTTTTGCTCAGCACTATCACCACATTCTCCGCACGAAGAAGATGCTGAACGAGAACCCCTGACCGCTCCATGGGCAGGCCGCGGAGGCCGTCTATCTGGCCGCGTTCTTCTCGCAGGACGAGGCGATCAGCTCCCCCGACCGATAGGCGGGGAAGTAGTCGGTCTGAGCGATGCCCCGGGCTCTCACGATTTCGTCGTAGCGGGCCCGATCGAAGATGCGACCGCAGAGATAGGCGGGTTTGGTCCCGGAGGACCATTGCCGCTTGAATTCGGCCAAGCCGGCCTTCTCGTTGTGACGACTGCCCGCAGGCCCGGCGAAGTCGATCCAGCGAACCTTGCCGACGAAGTGCCGAATCGCCGACCAGTACAGCGCGTAGGCCGCCCGCAGCGTGTACCCAACCGCATCCGAGCACGCCAGGTGGCTGTAGGCAACGTCCCCTTGGACGTACCAGGCCATCATTCCGACTGTGTCGCGCCCGCTGACGGCCCGGAACATCACGAGACCCGGGATCCTCATCTGTGCGAGAAAGACCTCCGGGGAGAATCGGTGCAGACCTCGGAGGTCGTGTCTGCGAATCAGGCAGTCATAAAGCCGGACCCAGTCGGCGAGGTAGTCGGTCGGCTGGGAGCACAGTTCCACGTCGAGCCGGCGCAACGCGGCCCGGGCGTTTCGTCGGGCGCTCTTGCTGACCGCCTGCTCGATGGGGCACTGCGTGTCCAGCACGTAGTGCTGTTTGAAGACGATCATGTGATCGGGGAAGCACTCGCGAAGTTGCGCTTCCGTGTAGTCTCCGAAGGGATCGGCCACGAGGCAGACGGACAGGAGATCCGAGGCCAGCGCGTCCAGATCGCCTTTCAACGCCGACCAGTCCCGGCACGCAGACAGCGGATAGCACCCCATAGCGTCCCGAGAGGTCGAACCGGGAATCGCTCGCTCAAGGAGCCAGACGCCGCTGCGCGGCAGCTCGCGCGGCAGGCCGTAGGCCGCCAGCGATTTGGCGTAATCAGGATGGAGATAACCGGTCAGCATAGCATCTCATTACGTATTTCGGCTGCCGAGGGATAGGGCATTACCCACCTGCCTCTCTTCCCGGCATGTGCGCAGGCACAAACCCGATCGGGCGACGGCACGGGCATGCGTCGGCGCCTCGCAGCGTGCCCTTTCCTGGAGAGTTGTCCGATAATCACATGCGAATATGGACCCGTTTTCCGATCGAAACACCATGATTGGCTTTCTGTACGACAAGAGGTCTGTCCTGTCAAGGCGGCGGCCAGTATAATGGGCAGGCGTTGGAGACCATAGGAGACCACGGGATTTGACCGAGCCGCTCGCAACAGCATTGGAGAAGTACTGGGGATACAGGGAGTTTCGGCCCTTGCAAAAGGAGGCCATGGACTGTCTCTGCGCCGGTCGGGATGTCGTCGTCGTGCTCCCCACCGGCGGCGGCAAGTCGCTGTGTTTCCAGGTCCCTGCGGTCACGTCCGAGGGGCTGGCCATCGTGGTGTCGCCCTTGATCTCGCTGATGAAGGATCAGGTGGACGCGCTGGCCGAGTGCGGCGTGCCCGCGGCGAGGATCGACAGCTCGCTGACGCCTGAAGAACGGGACAACGCTCTGACGCGGGTCCGCAAGCACCAGCTCAAACTGCTGTACGTCTCGCCCGAGCGGCTGGTCTCTGAGTCGTTCAGCAGGCTCCTCCAGACGCTCCCGCTGTCCTTCATCGCCATCGACGAAGCCCACTGCATCAGCATGTGGGGCCACGATTTCCGACCCGAGTACCGCCAGCTCGGCTCGCTGCGGACGGTCTTCCCCAAGGCGACCATCGGCGCCTACACCGCGACCGCGACCGAGCAAGTCCGGCGTGACATCGCGGAACAACTGTCTCTCAAGGACCCCGCCATGCTGGTCGGCTCGTTCGACCGGCCCAATCTGATCTACAAGGTCCGCCCGCGAAGCCGGATCGTCAAGCAGGTCTGCGAGGTCGTCGATCGCCATCGCAACGAGTCCGGCATCGTCTACTGCATCCGGCGGGTCGATGTCAATGAGATGGCCGTGGCTCTCACCCAGAAGGGATTCCGCGCGGCGCCCTATCACGCCGGGATGACCGACGAGGCCCGCAAGAAGAACCAGGACGACTTCGTCGCGGAGCGGGTCGATACCATCGTGGCGACCATCGCCTTCGGCATGGGGATCGACAAGTCGAACGTCCGCTACGTGGTCCACGCCGGCATGCCCAAATCGATCGAGCACTACCAGCAGGAAAGCGGCCGCGCCGGGCGGGACGGACTGGAGGCCGAGTGCTGTCTGTTCTACTCCCCCGGCGACTACGGCACCTGGAAGAGCCTGATGCGGGACATGGACCCGCAGGCATTGAAGGTCGCACTGGCCAAGCTCAACCGGATGTACAGCTACTGTACGGAGGGCGTCTGCCGCCGCAAGGCCATTCTCGGCTACTTCGGGCAATCGCTCGGCAAGAGCGACTGCGGCGCGTGCGACATCTGTCTGGAAGACGTGGACTCGATCGAAGGCGCACTCGTGACAGCGCAGAAGATCCTCTCCTGTGTTCTGCGTCTGGATCAGCGTTTCGGCGGCGCGTACACCGCCCAAGTCCTGACGGGCTCGCGCGATCAGCGGATCTTGGACAATAGACATAACACTCTCAGCACCTACGGCCTGCTGGCCGATTGCGACACGCGGGCCGTCCACAATTGGATCGAGCAGTTGGTCGGGCAGGGCTTCCTGGAGAAGACCGGCGAGTACAACGTGCTCGTCGTCACCCCGGAAGGCCGGAGAGTCCTGCGCGGCGAGGTGGTCCCGCGACTCTTGCGCCCGGCGGAGAAGCCGGGGCGCAAGGCCAAGGTAGCCACCGACGCCTGGCAGGGCACCGACCGGGGCCTGTTCGACGCGCTCCGCGAAGTCCGCGCGAAGCTGGCCCGGGAGCGCGGCGTCCCGGCCTTCGTCATTTTCGGCGACGCCGCCCTGCGGGACATGGCCCGACGTCGGCCCTCGACCCTGGACCGGTTCCTCGAAGTCAAAGGCGTCGGTCAGACGAAAACCAAGCAGTACGGGCGGATCATGGTCGAGCGAATCCGCGCCTACTGCGTCGAGCACGCGGTCGGAATGGACCTGACGGTCGTGGACTGACGACGCTGTGGAAGTCCACAATCAACAATCTCAAATCACAAATCAGAAATCGAGTGTCACCGTTCGTTGCCCCAGAGCTGGTCGTCGCCACCGTGGGCTTTGCGCCAGGCGTCTCGCCACTTGTGGACGTCGGTCACGCCGATGAACGACTTGGGCTTGCGGGCCTCCTTGTTCGGGATGGACGCCAGCTTCGTCAGCGGGGGAGCCTGGTACCAGTAGGCGACGCTCGCGAGGTCGAGCGTCAGGCAGTTGTTGTGACCATGCTCGATGGTGACCTTCAACGACTTGTCGAAGTAGACCGGGTCGGCGATGTGGAACCGATACACGTGGGTCCTGCCGAGCCAGCCGAGGTCGTCGTTGACGCGACCGTAGCCGAAGTACGGATGGCTGTACAGGGTCTTCGGACACCAGGACGTGTTGAAGTAGTCCTCGGTGCCGGTGCCGTGCAGCGTGGGCGTCTCGGCGCCATCGATGAAGATCATGTCGTCGCCCTCGCCGTACCACATCGGCGAAGGACTGTGGACGTAATAGTTGACTCCGACGTAGTGCCCTTTGCCCTTGATGTCCGCGAAGATGTAGTTGTCCTTGCCCGTGGTGTTCTTGCCCTCGGGTCCCAGGGTGCCCCATTCGTTCTCGCCGTCGGGGAGGGCCTCGGTCAGCTCGTGGTTGTACCAGGCGCAGAACCGACCCGAGTCGTCCGGGAGCTTCTCAACCTCGACATAGTCGATGAAGTAGTAGAAAGCGGAGATTTCCCGCCCGGCCTGGTTCTCGATCTCGATCCTCGCACCGTTGGCGAACGGCATGGCGAAGTACGAGACCATCGCCCGACCCTCCACCGGGCCGACCGCCAGGGGCAGACTCACGAAGGGATAGCTCTCGTTCCAGCCCTGCCCGAAGAACGGGCCGATGGGCGACTCGACGGACGGAAAGCTGTTCCCGTCCCAGTACATGCGAAGGATGATGTCGTTTCGGCTCAACGTCTCCGGCGTTGGCGCGATGGTGATCCAGATGTGGTTGATGATGCCGGCCCCCTGGACGTTGAACAGCTCGCGGGTCTCGCCGTCCTTGATGTGCTCGAACCGGTCGTTGTTGCCGCCGGAGCGGTCGTAGCTGCTGACGCGTTGGGTCTTCACGCCCGAGCGGATGCGGGCCAGGCCGGCCAGATCATCCGGCCCGGCGGCCAGGCTCGTGCTGCACAGCAGACAGATCGACAACAGACCCGCCGCAAGAATCGATGGGAAGCTCCTCATGGCAATACCTCCTTTGGACCAACCTTTCCTTCGTCACGACGCCGCGACGTTTCCCGGCGTCCCCGACCCACGATCATAGCGACCCCCGCCGGCCCCGGCCAGTCAATTCCCCGGCCGCCCGCCTCCACGGCGTGACCAGATCCCTTCGGAAGACTCAGGATGACACGCACGGACCTTCTCTTCGCCGTCATCGATACGGTCGCTCGCCATTCTAGCGGGCGAGTTCGACGATCTGGATGTCCTTGTACCACGCCTCGGTGGGCGGGCCGCCGTGGATCTGGAGCCCGATCACGCCCGTCTGCTCGATGGACTCATCGGGCTCGGTGTAATCGACGGTCTGAACGCCGTTGAGTGACAACTGGATCCGTCGGCCCTCGCAGCGGATTGCGTACTCGTTCCACTCGCCTGCCTTCAGGGCCTTCTTCAGCAGCTCGGCGTCGGGCTGAGCCAGGACCTTGTTTCGCCGCGACTCGTCGTAGAGGCATCCCCAGTACTGCTGGCCCATGTCCGCCTGGTAGCCGGAAACCTCGTTGTGGTTGGGAATCCGCCGGCTGCGGATCTGAATCCCCGCGTTCGCCTGACTCAGGTCCCCGACCAGCTTGACCTTCAGACGCAGCTCGAAGTCCGCGTAGGCCTTCGTCGTACAAAGGAACTCGTTCCGCGGCGCCGCCTTCTTCAGACTGCCCGCGACGATCGCGCCGTCCTCGATGCGGAACCAGTCGAGATTGCCCTCCCAGCCGGAGAAAGTCCGCCCGTCGAAGAGCAAGTTCGTAGTGACGCCGTCAGGCGTTATCTTCTTCTCGCCCGCGTTCACGTTGCCAGCCTGCAGGAACAGATGAACGCCCTTCTTGTTCGCGGTGACCACGTCCATCCGCCCGTCGCCGTTCATGTCGACGACCTCGAACTGCGTGCCGATGCCGGAGTCGTCGTCGATCACGTGCTGGATGAACTTCACCTTGCCCTTCTCGGGCCGCTGGATCTCGAACCAGACCAGCAGCGCCGGCTCGCGGGCGCCGGGGTCGTTGCCGCAGTGGGCGAAGTACCGCTTGCCTGTCACGAAGTCCAGGATGCCGTCGTTGTTCATGTCCGCCAGGCGGATCGCGTGGACCTGCGAGAAGGTCTTGCAGATGTCCTGCAGGTGGAATCGCTCCGCGTTGGAGCCGGGCAGTTGCTCGAACCACCAGATGCCGTAGTTGTGGGCGGAGCTGGTGATCACGTCGTTCAGGCCGTCGCCGTTGAGGTCGTAGACGACCATGTCCGCGCACGGCGGGCCAAAATCGACCTCGTGGAACCTCCATTGCTCCTGCTTGCGGTCCTGCGGCGCCTCCCACCACCCTTTGGTCACGAGCACGTCGTTGCGGCCGTCGCCGTTGAGGTCGCCGACGCCTAAGCCGTGGTCGTACCGCTCGCTGCCGGGGGCCTTGGGACCGCCGATGATGTGCATGTCCCATTCCTTGTACGGGTCCTCGGGGATGCTGAACCAGGCGATGTACCCGTCCGGCTGCACCCCCCAGACCGCGACGGGCTTGCCGTCGCCCAGCAGGTCCGCAAACAGCGGCGTCTCGTTGCACGCGCTGCGGGTCCCCTTGTGGACCTTCCAGTGTCCCGGCTGATTCTGCGGGTTCTCATACCACAGGGATGGCTCGCCCATCATCGTCGTGATGACCGAATCCACCCAGCCGTCGCGGTTGACGTCGCACGTGTAGTTCGCGAAGGTCTTGCTGTACCCGGTATTGCCATCGTACTTTCCCGGGGGCAGGATCTCGTGCATCTGCCAGTCGGGGGCCGCGTACCACACCTCACCCGCCAGGATGTCGAGCTTGCCGTCGTGGTTGATATCTGCGACGCCAACGCCCTCCGACCGAAACGTCTTGTCGAGAACCACCTTGGTGAACTGTCCCGGTTGGCCCCAGGCGGTCCCCGCCACAGCCACACCGACCACCCACGACAAAAGCCCAAACCATTTCTGTTCGCCGCGACTCGACATGACAGACACCTCCTACGGACAACTCCTGAACGGCACAAGACCAAACGTAACAGCCCCAATCATGGCCGCCAGCCCGCAATCAGTCAAGAGCCAGGTCCCGTCAATGAGACATCCCCCCGGCGTGCGACAGCGTTTCGGTCATTTGTGCTTCGTGCTTTGGATTTGTTTCGAGCCTCGAGCTTCGGATCTTCCCGTCGGATTTCCCCTGGAAGTCCCCGAGCATGTTGTCCCCAGATTGTCAGTTCTTCTGCAATGGCATCGTCTGCTCGAAGGTGGCTTTGAGGCGCTCCGTCGTGGTGAAGACGTTCATTGTTGCGTTCATCGTCACCGTGTCGGGTCCGGTGCGGCGCCAGCGTGCATCGATCGAACCGATCTGGATGTCATACAGGTTCTTGCGCTGGTAGCTCACCGAGGCGTTGACCATCTGCCCGTGCATGGTGATTCGGCCGTGCATGACCCAGGGATTGCCTTCCTCGCGTGGGTTTACGCCCCGCCCAACGAAGCGCACCGTCCCGTCTTTCGCGACCGCCCACCGCGCTGCTTCGACGAATGATCGGAGCTTCTGTTCCGCCTGCGCCGCCGGTAGCTTGTCCCAGTTGATGATGATCGGGGGGAGCAGGCCGCCGCCCGTGGGCTGGGGCTTGCGTTCGAGCGAGACGCTCTCGATCCGCGTAATCGGTCCGGCGGTCATGACGCCCACGAGGTCCGCAATCCGCAGGGGCATCGCGGGTTTCGTCTCGGCAGGCGCGCCCGCGCCTCGCAGGATCGCCACGCCCATGGGTTTGAGGCGGTATCCGAAGGGCCAGCGTGCCTCGCGGGAGCCGTCGAGTTTCAGCAGGAGCAGGCCTCCGGTGCCGTTGATCCCCTCCACATACAGTTCGGGATCGGCGACGATGTAGGTGTCGTCGGACCACTGGGCGGCACCGACGGGATGGCGCATCGGTCCGGAACTCTGGTCCGGCGTCTTGAAGGTCAAGTCCTCGAACCGGCCGTCGGGGTACAGCAGGAAGACGCCGCCGTTGATGACCGAGGTGCTCGTTCGGGTCTGCGGGTGGTCGGTGGGACGTCCGCCGGTATAGGACAGCTCGGTGCGTTGCCGGGCGCTGCCGGCGTCGACGAGCACCACGCGGCCCGCGGCATCGACGAAGACCTGCCTGAGCGTCCGCCAGTAGGTGTCATATTCCTCGCCGTCGGGCCGGCGGTTGACGAGCAGACCGTCCACGCCGGCCGGCGCACGCCCGGGATCGACACGATACAATCCGCCCTGATTCCTCCAGATTCGAATGGGGACCTGGCGGCCCGTGGAGTTCCCCACACCCGTATTCGTGAGATTGACGGTGGGAACGTCCGGACCCAACGACGTTTCGGACACTGCACCATAGGACGGCGTGGGGTCCCAGGTACCCTCGAATTCAATGTTGCCAATCATATGTTTCGGCAGGTTCAGCATATGGCCGCCTGTGATTTCATACAGGTAGCTGGTGCCGACGATCAGGCCGTACTCGCGCGTCGCGGCTGCTGCGGTGATCCGGTAGAGTGGCTTGTCCTTGCCGTCCACGAGCCGCTGGAGCCGGCCGGCACCCTCGAGCCGCCACAGTCCTGTGATGGCGTCCGCCACGAGCAGTCTGCCGGTTTCATCGAGTCCCAGCCCGACGGGGCAATCGAATGGGCCGCCATGGGTGGTCAGGTGTCCCTGAAAGACAAGCGTGGCATTTCCCTGCCCGTCGATGCGCCAGACCTTGCGCATCTGATCGAGCCGCGGGGGCTCGTCAAAGACGTAAAAACACTGAGATCCCGCGTCGGCCACGATCGCCTTGGGATTGGAGAACTTCGCGGTCCCGTAGGGCGTCGGCTCCTGGCCAACGAGCCGATACAAGTCCGGCTTCTCTTTGGCGACGAAGACGATGAGGTCGCGATCACCGGTCGGAGACGCCAGTTCCTCCGCCCGGACAACGGGCTGTATCTCCGCGACCGTCCCGATCCACACGATGAACGCCACCACCGACAGAACGAAGCCGTGTCTCATACTGGTTCTCCCTAATACCTTAATCCCCGATCTCAACACGCACTACTCCACTATTGTGGCAGGGGTGACCGGGAGTGGCAAGAAGAAACGGCTGAACTGCGGGCGTCCGCAGCCCGCACCCACACATCCACCTGTCCCGCAAAGGCGTATCTGGGGCGAAGATTCCCTCGCGGGATTCCATTAGTCCCGGCGGGAGCAGGGCTTAGGGTGCGGAAAATATCAATGCAGTTTGTTGTATTGTTGTTGGAATTGCGTGCGGCTATGATATAATCTACATGAGTGTCGCCCCGTTGGGAGCGACGAATCGCAAATCGAGAATCATGAATCCGGAGGGCTCATCAGGCGAGGATCGAGAGCGGCCTGTACCGCACGATAGCCGAACTCCGCAGACAGCGAGAATCGCGTCGGACAAGCGACAAGCCGGTGGAATTGGCTTCGTTTGGCACAGATCCAATGGCGGAGCGACGGGCGAGGCTGAATCGTGCGAAACGAACCCAATCTCGGGATTGGCGGCGTGTGATCGAGTTCTCTGGAAGACTGCAACTCGATCCGCGGCAATGCGCAGTCGCCATTCTGTCATCCTGAGTCGCTCAGCCGCTTGGCGGCTGGTGCCGGAAAGGACACGGGCGTTTCACCAAGCTCATATGGTTGGAGGCCCACCTCTTGTCATCCCTCTACTTCGTTCAGCATGACAGGAACCGCGCACGTACTGATCCGAGTCCGTATTGGAGGTGTGTCCGCAGCCAGTCCAGGGTTTCCTGCCACATTTCGCGGGTGTAGGCGTGTCCTACGCCGGGATAGAGCAGACCACGGAAATTCCCCGGTCGGCCGTAGAGGCGATAGAGGTGTTCCTGGAACGTGTTGATGGTCCGCGCGCCGTCGGCGGGGGAGCCCTCGTCGCAGTCGCCGGTCAACGTGAGCAGCGGCCGCGGGGCGATCAAGCCCACGACCGATTCCGCGTCGATTCCTTCCCTGAGCATGTTTGGGACGTAGTAGTAGATTCCGTGGGCGTTGACCGCGCCGCGGGCGATCAGGTCCTGGTACCGCGTCAGGCAGGCGACGCACACCGCCACTCTGATGCGGTCGTCGAGTGCCGCGAGCCACCAGGTCCGCGTCGAGCCCATGCTCACGCCCATCGCGGCGATCCGGCCCGGATCGACCTCGGGACGCGACGCCAGGTAGCTCAGCGCCAGCATGTCGTCGCGGACCATCATTCCCCAGAGCGTGCGTCCCTCCCAGAGGAACGTCTTGAACAGGGCGGCTTCGACGGCGGCCCCGTGTTCTTTTCCGCCGGCGGGCCCCTGGAAACGGCGCTCGCCGAAGCCATACGCGTCGATGCACTGCACGACGTATCCTGCTTGCACGAGCCGCTCGCCGGTGGCGAAGCCCAGGTCGGGATGCACCCGGGTCAGGATCTCATCCTTGCCCAGCTCATAGTTGTCCGCATGCCAGTGATTGTAGAGGATGGCCGGTCCGGGTCCCGTGCGCCCGGCCGGGATCAGCATCAAGCCGTATACCGTGTCGCCGACGCCGTTATCGAATGCGAACCGCTCGACGATGCAGTCGTGTCGTGCGTCGGTGCCTAGCACGCTCGCCTGCGGCACGAATAACGACGGCCAATCCCCGAGGAGCCGTCGAATCGTTCCCTCGAGCCTGGCCTTGTCACTGTCCCACTGCGCCGCACCGGTCGGTCGTGCGGTCTGGAACGCAGGAAATCGGCCCTTGAGGGTGTGCGATGCGTCCAGCATAAGCGACTCCAGCCTGTGTGTCGGTTCCGAGGGACCGGATGGCCCATCCTCGCCTATGATAGCCCCCGGCTGGACCGTGAGCAAGGTCGCTCAGATACAACTGAAGTGATGCCCGCCATGCAGGACGCAATCGATGGCAGGCAGCAGGGTTTCGCTGGCCCGCTGTTTCTCGACGAAGCCGGCGGCGCCCGCGCCCGCAGCTCGAGCCCCGTAGACGGCCTCCTCGTGCATGGAGAGGATCAGCACGACGAGATCGGGGTGCTCCGACTTGAGCATGCCGGTCAATGTGATGCCGTCGGTCTCTCCAAGCGAGATGTCGACAATCGCCAGATCGAACGGCTGTCGCCGTGTGATTTCCAGGGCCTGTCTTGCGTCAGCCACAGCCGAAGGGACGGCAAATCCTGGTCGCTCTTTGAGCATCTCGCAAAGCCCGGCTCTCATGACATAGTGATCATCGACCACGAGGACTCTCGTCCGGCCAGTCGCCTCTTCATGACTGCACACACTCATCACATCCCCTGGTGCGGATACCGCGGCTTTTCCCGCAACCGTGGTGCGCGTCCTCTGCATCCAGATCGACTCATGCAATCGACAAGTCGACGAGAATTCGTTCCAGAATGGCGTCCAGGAGATCGTCCCGATCGTACCAGCCTTCCGCCAGCCTGCGTCGAACCATCCGGATTCGATTGCCGCGTGGTTCAGCCTTCACCTCGCGGCCTCTGCCCACGAACTCTTCGATTTCGATCATCTCTTCTGTGCATATGGCCTGCATCGCTGTGTCCTGCCTGTCCTGTCCGACGACATCCGAGCCTGGGCTTCCTTGCCCCTTCGCCCACCATGACGGTTCCGGCGAGGAACTCTGGGCAGTTCGCCCACACACACAGACTCAGGATACAGAACCCAAGCAAAATAGGGAATCGGGGCGGAAGCTGTATTTGCCATAGGCTGGACGGCCTGATCCGTTATCGGGTTTTCCCCGATGGTGGTTGGCCGGGCGGTCTAGCGCTGCAATTCCGTGTTGACCCATCGGATGGCCGAACGCAACAACTCGCTGGCGTCCTGCAGGCCGAGCTTGTCTTTGATGTGCGCCCGATAGGTCTCGATCGTCTTGACGCTCAAGTGGAGTTTATCCGCCATTTCCCGCGTGTTATAGCCCTCGCCGAGCATGCGGAAGACCTCGAGTTCCCGATCGCTGAGGCATTCGACGGGAGAGCCCGTCTTCCTGCCGGGCCCGCCGACGAGCTTGCTGACCATCTTGGCGGCCATGCCGTTGCTGACGTAGACCTCGCCCGCCAGCACGCGTCGAATGGCTGTGACCACCTTTTCCGTGGCCTCCTGCTTCATGATGTATCCGCGCGCACCGGCTCGCAGCGCTCGCTCGCCGTATACCGTCTCGTCATGCATGGACAGCGTCAGGACGGGCAGATCCGGATACTGAATCTTCAGGTCCTTGATGAGTTCCACGCCGCTCGTTTCTTTGAGCGAGATATCCACGATCACCATGTCGGGATCGGATTCCCGAATGGTCTGCATCGCCTCGTGCGCGTCCTCCGCCTGGCCGCAGACCAGCAGGTCGCTTTCCTGGTTGATCAACTGCGCGAGCCCCTGGCGCACGATGGGGTGGTCATCCACGATCACAATCGTTCGTTTGCTGCGACGATCAGTGCTGGGTTGTGTCCGTTGCGACATTCTTCTTCGCCCCTCTGCGCCTCTTGGGCCCGACATCGAACTCGCAGGTGACCCGCGTGCCGCCGGCGGGACCTTGCGTGATGCTCAGTATACCACCAATCACCTCGGCGCGGTAGCCCATCGCCTGCAATCCCATACCCTTTTTCTTGGCGGGGCGTTTCGGGAATCGCCGGCCGTCATTGATGATGGACAGGGTGGCTCGACTGTGGTCGGCAGCGAGCGAGATGGCAATGTGCCTGGCTTTGCCATGGCGAATGGCGTTGGAGACGGCTTCCTGGGCGATGCGGTAGAGGTGGACCGCCACCGAAGCGTCGCGGACCAGGACAGGCCTGTCGCACTGGAAGGTGCATGCCACGCCGGACACGGTCTCGGTGCTCGCGGCCAGCGACTGCAGCGCCGCCATCAGGCCGTTCTCGTCGAGCGTGACCGGGTGCAGGCCTCGGGAGAGCTGTCGCGTCTCCTCAATCGCCCGGCTTGTGAGACGCGCCAGTTCGGCGGCCCTCGCGGCCTCCTCCGGCAACCGGGAGACCAGTCTCTGCTCCAGCACCTTGCTCATGATCGCGATACCGGTGAGCTGCTGACCGAGGCTGTCGTGCAGTTCTCGTCCGATGTGCGTCTGTTCCCTCTCGATGATCCCGAGGATCTCCTTCTCCAGGTACTTGCGACGCTGCATTTCCAGGTGAAGGCATTCGTTGGCTTCGGTCAATTCCGCGGTTCGTTCGAGGACCCGGCGTTCCAGATCCTCGTTGAGCTTGCGAATCTCGAGCTGGGCCTTCTTGCGCTCCGTGATGTCCCGGACGACGCCGACCATACGGACTGCGTTGCCATTCGCGTCGCAGACGACGTCGCCTGTCTCGTCGACCCACCGCACGGTTCCGTCGGGCCAGACGATGCGATGCTCGATCCGGTAGTTGTCGTGACGATCCATACACGCTTTGATGGAATCGATGACAGCTTGCCGGTCCTCGGGGTGAACGGACTCCGAGAATGCCTCGTAGGTGCCCGGGAAAGCACCCCGTGCCAATCCGAACATCGGCTCGATCTGTTCCGACCACAGGAGCTTCCCTGTCGCGATGTTCCAATCCCAGCAGCCGATGTTGGCGGCCTTCTGGGCGAGCGAGTACCGCTCCTCACTGGCCTTCAGGGCGGTCTGCCTGCGCATTCTCTGGATGGCCAACGCATACAACTTGGCCATGCGTTCGATGGCGTGGAGGTCTCTGGCCGAGTAGTCCCTCGTGGAATTGGCCAGGGCGATCTGTCCGACGACCTGTCCCCATACAACGGCCGGTACGGTCAGAAAGTTCTTCAACGGGATGTGTCCCTTCGGTAGACCGGTTGACGCTGGATGCCGGGCCGGTGCGTCCGTGTAGAAACCCTGCCGGGTATTCATCGCGTGTCCATACAGCGAGGGGAACGTGCCATTGGCGCGGGGAGGAAAGGCAATCTGCTGTCTGTCAGGCGAAATCCGGCACTGACCTTCCATCATCGCGCTGAGCGTGTGGGCAACGCTGTCGCCGGTTTCTGGATCGATCGAGGAGACGAAGCCGTGCTCGCTGTCAGTCAGCCGACGGGCCTGTTCGAGAACCGTCTCGGCCACCTCCTCCAGCGAGAAGGACGGATCGATCAAGGCGTCCGCCAGTTCGACGAGGGCCTCGTCGACCGCCATCTCCCAGCGATAGTCCTCGATGATGCGACGGTACTCTGTGATATCCACGCAGTATTCAATGATCTGCGCCACGCGCCCCTGGCTATCGAGGATCGGGAAGGCGTGAACTTCGACCGTATGGCAACGGCCCTGGGCGTCCTGGTGGACGTGCTCCACCGTGACGGGCGTCCCCGTTTGTCGAATGAGTTCCAGCGGGCAACGCTGCCCCGCGCCGTCGCAGGGCTGCTCGCGCCGGTGTGTCAGGCCGTGGCAGGTCCAGGTCCCCGCATCGTGCATCTGCCAGGCAGCTCGATTGGCCAGCAGAATCTGATAGTTGGACGCGTCGATCACATAGAACGGGTGGGGAAGCGAGTCCAGAACGGTCTGGAGCCACAGCGTCTGAGCCTGCCCCTCGCCGGAGGCAGAAGGTCCCTCATCACGGGCGATTCCTTTGTCCTCAGCCATACGCAGAGTCCCTCATTCCCATCCCGGCGCGTCCGCCTCTCGGTCATATATGCCACGGGACGCCGGGAATTCCACATCCGGCCACCCAGACGGCCTGGCCCCTATGATACGCGCAGAGGCCATTGAATCAATGGGAAACCACCATTCTCGGTTCCATGATCCAGACCCGGCGGAATCCAAACCGGACACTTGTCAGCAGACCCCGAATGGACTATGCTCCTGCATGGTCTGCCAGGACGCCGAAGCGTCGGCAGAGGTCAAAGAGATCGGTAGACGGATTAGGCAAAAGGGAGGTTGAGCATGAACCTGAAGGTGATTGTGCTGGTGGGCATCTTGTTGGGGATTGCCGGTTGTGCGACGGACGGCGCAAAGGAGACATCCCAGGCGGGCAAGGCGAAGACCGTGGCGACCGCACAGAAGAGCGGATTCGCGGACGACATCGACTTCCTGCAGGCGCACACGGACGTCCTGATCTTGAAGGACCGGTCGGGACAAGGGCAGGTGGCCGTTCTCCCGAAGATGCAGGGTCGCGTGATGACCAGCACGGCCTCCGGCCCGGACGGCCTGAGTTTCGGCTGGATCAACCGCGAGCTGGTCGCCTCGGGCAAGTTCATCGAGCACATGAACGGCTTCGGGGGCGAGGACCGCTTCTGGCTGGGACCCGAGGGCGGGCAGTTCTCCATCTTCTTCGCACCGGGCGTCGAGCAGACCTTCGAGAACTGGTTTACACCGGCCGCCATCGACACGGAATCGTGGACGCTGGCCTCCAAGTCCGCGCACGCCGCGACACTGCAGAAGACCATTCAGATGAAGAACTACTCCGGGGCGCAGTTCGACCTGCGGGTGGATCGGCAGATCCGGGTCCTCGACCGTGATGCGGCTCTCAAGATGCTCGGGACCACGGCCAATCCCGCCGTCGAGATGATCGCCTTCGAGTCGAGCAACAAGATCGTGAACACCGGCGCGAATCCCTGGACCAAGGACACCGGCCTGCTCTCCATCTGGATCCTGGGCATGTTCACCCCGTCGCCCGACACCACGATCGCGATTCCGTTCAAGGAGGGGCCGGAGAGCGAGCTGGGCCCCGTGGTCAACGACACCTATTTCGGCAAAGTGCCCGCTGAGCGTCTGGTCATCAAGAACGGCGTGATCTTCTTCAGCGGCGACGGCCGGTATCGCAGCAAGATCGGATTGTTGCCGCAGCGGGCCAAGAACGTTGCCGGCAGCTACGACGCCGGCCACGGCGTTCTCACGATCGTGCAGTACAGCAAGCCCGAGGGCGCCGCGGACTACGTCAACTCGATGTGGCAGAAGGTCCAGGACAAGCCCTTCCAGGGCGACGTGGTCAACTCCTACAACGACGGGCCGGCGTCGCCCGGCGCCAAGCCCATGGGGCCGTTCTACGAGCTCGAGACGTCGTCTCCGGCGGCGGCTCTGGCCCCGGGAGGCAGTATTCTGCACACGCACCGGACCTTCCACTTCGTCGGCGAGGAGTCCCATCTGGATGCCATCGCAAAGGCCGTCCTGGGAGTCGGTGTCGCGCAGATCAAGGTCGCGCTGCCATGACTTCGGCCTGGTCCACGTGATTTGCCGGGCAGTCGGGGTTTGCCGCTTGACGATTCCGCGAACATTTCTGAGAATGTGACGGCTTCGAACGTGAGAAGCCGTCACGGGGGGTATGTGTCCGTGTCTGAAACCGTCAGTGGAGTCGAGGGATTGTGGGTTATTGCATGAACCATCGGTTGTGTACGCTGGTGGCGGTCCTTGGATTGTGTGGGGCCGCAGGCGCCTCGCTGTCGCAGCGCATCGGGAAGATCGTGGATTCGCAGAAGGCCTCCGACTATTCCATCCATGTGGTGGACCCCGGTTCGGGGGCCAGCCTATACGGCTACCTGCCGGACAAGCCGCTGATCCCGGCCTCCAACATGAAGCTCGTGACGACCGCGGCGGCCCTGAAGTATCTCGGGCCGAACTTCGAATACAAGACCCGCGTGGGACTGCACAACGGCTCGCTCATCGTCCTCGGCTGCGGCGATCCGATCCTGGGCGATGCCGAGACCGACCGCAAGTACGGGCGGACGAGCGGCTGGATCTTCGAGAAGATCGTGGGGGCGCTCCGCGACCGGGGCGTGTCCGAGATCAACGACATCGTGATCGACACGACGGTCTTCGACGATGAGCGAGTACATCCCAGTTGGCCCGCCAAAGACCACAACAAGTGGTACGCCTGCGAAGTCTGCGGCCTGAACTATAACGTCAACTGCATCGAACTGACGACCACGAACGTCGGCGGGAGCGTCGCCATCCAGGTCGAGCCGAAGACCACCTTCGTCGAGATGGCCAACCAGGTCGAGGCCATCTCCTCCGGCGACAGTGCAGTCGGCTCCCATCGGACGGCCCAGCCGAACAAGATCGTGGTTTTCGGCAAGTGCAAGACCAAGGACGGTCCGTTCAAGGTGGCCATCGAGAAGCCGGCCGCGTTCTTCGGCTTCCTGCTGGCCGAGCAACTCGCTCGATCCGGCATCACCGCCAAGGGCAGGCTGATCGAAGGGGCATTCGTCGAAAGCGAAGCGTTCCAGCCGTTAGTGGAGTTCGTCACACCGCTGTCGGATGCCCTGAACCGAGCCAATACCGACAGTCTCGGCCTGGCTGCCGAGGCTCTGCTCAAGACGATCCACGCACACAGCCTGCCGACGCGAAAAGGCGGAAGCTGGGCGGGAGGGCGGGAACTGATCGCTCGATACCTCACGGATCTCGGCGCGTCGGCCGACCAGTTCAAGATCGACGACGGCAGCGGATTGAGCCGCCAGAACCGGCTCACAACTCATATCCTCACGCGTCTGCTTCTCGACCAGTATCGGGGCGCCAACTGGCCGCTCTTCCAGGTGTCACTGGCCGTGGGGGGCGAAGAGGGCACCATCGACAGGTACTTCAACGAGCCGCGGTACCAGGGCAAGATCCACGCCAAGACGGGCTACATCAGCGGCGTGAGGGCCCTCTCCGGCGTCTGCCTGACGGACGCTGGGCCGTATCTGTTCTCCATTCTCTCCAACGGGCCCAAGGGTCTCAGCCGCGATGCGATCAACGACGTCGCCAAGGCGATCATCGACGAGTACAGAGCCACCAACTGACAGGCGACGAATCAGGGTCGCCAGTACGCCTGTAAAGGCTCGATGCTTTTGCCGTGCCAGTCCAACGGAACGCTCCGCCGCAGAGGGTCCTCCAGACCGCTGAACTTGTCCAGCTCCACGCCCACGATCACCGCGTCGGCAGGGCGGTCGCTCACCATGTCGTCGATCGTCTGGGGACCGACCGCGTGCGTGATCCGGCGCTCCTCGGCCGTCATTCGATCTGCGATCCGATAGGCAATCGAGCCGCTGGAGAGTTCCGGGTAGATCTCGCAGCCCGCTTCGAGTGCGTAGAGCGGCCCCAGAGTCAGCACGCGCTTCGGCTCTTTCACCTGTTCCAGCATCGCCCGCGAGACCTGGTGTATTCGAACGGGCTCCCACTTCTCAGGGACGAGCGCAAACACACATCGAGACAGCGCCGCCGACCCCATGAGAGCATCCAGAAGGATCGACACACCTGCCGCGGCGGGCAGGACGAACGTCGCCACACGCTTTAGCAGATCCTGGGCGGACGCCTGTCGGCGGGCCGCGACCAACGGGTACGCCAGGGCAATCACGATGAACGGGACCGGAACGGCCAGATACTGAAGCCACATCGTAGGGGGGATGTACGCAATCACGATGAACACCAGCGGCAGCACGATCGCTGCGAGCGCCTTTCGCCTCTCCTGGGCGTCCAGGTTCGAGCGGCGTCGCAGCCCGACCCCCAGCAAACCGCACCCGAGAACCAGAAGGACCAGGCTGGCGGGCATGGAGAGTGCCTCGAAAGTCAGCGTGACCTTGTCAAACGTCATCCCGATCTCATGGAGCCACTGCCCGTAGAGGGTGGGGATTCGCACGAGGTTCAGACGGAACGCCTCGGGTGCCTGGGCGATTACCCACGCCGGCCAGGCCAGCGTCGCCAAGGCCCCCGCCAGGAAGGGCAGGGCGGTCCGGACCCTGTTCTTCAGGGAGCCGGCCGCCATCCAGAGGACGGCCGCCAGGAATAGCGCCTCGACCAACAGGGTCGTCACGCGCATGCAGGTTGCGGCGGTGAGCAGGACACCGATCAGCCCGACGCGCCAGCAGGTCCTTTGGGCGAAATCGGCGGTCATGAGCAGCCACAGGGCGCCAACGACGCACAGGGTCACCACGTCGTGATTCCATGCATATCCCGCGGCGTAGTCCACGAACGGGTTGAAGACATACAGCGCCACCGCCGCGAGGCCAAACAACGATCCCTCGGTCCGCCGAGGTGCGAACACCGAGCGGTAGATCTGGAGAATCACCAGGACGACGAGGACGTCGCTGACGACCGAGACCAATCGGCCCACGAGCAGGTAGTGCGTCGTGCCCAGGACCTTGTAGCAGGCCGCCAGCAGCAAAGGGTGGTAAGGCAGTTGCGAGGGATAGGAGAAGTCCCGGTAGATGAGCTTGCCCTGTGCCAGCATCGCGCCGGCGGTGCAGTACATCTGCTCGTCGCGTGCGATCTCCTTGGTCATGCTGTTGGCCAGGATTGCGACGGCAAGCACGAGGATCACGCCCACGGCCAGGAATGGGATGAACGTCCCTGAGGTCAAAGGCCGGTCGCCGGCATCAAGGGACGGCGTCCTGCCAACAGATGCGCCCGTCCTACGTCTACCATTCCGCGAGTTCACCCATGAGCTCCTCAACGAGGTCCTTCATCGTGACAATCCCCACAGGCACATCCCGCCCACTGCGCCGCCGGGTCGCGAGAATCATCTTGATCTGCTCTCGGCGCAGCGTCTCGATGGCCTCGGTCACCAGGGTATCCGTGTCCAGGCTCCGAATCGGTTGGAGGAAGCCCTCGACGGTCCGGAACTCCTCCGCGGAGGCGAGGGCTTCGTAGACATTGACGAAGCCGATCACGTTGGCGGGGCCGTCCCTCCAGACCAGCAGGCGAGTGAACGCCTGTCGCTTGAGCCCTTCCAGCAGGGCGGCCCGGTCGGTCTCCAGCGGGATTGCCCGGACGCGCGGCATGGGGATCATCACCGTGCCCAGACGCAGGTTCGGGATGTTCACGACGCGGTCGAGCATTTCCGTCTGCACATGGCTCAACGGTCCTTCCTCCTGCATGTCGCGCAGGATGGCCTTGACTTGGTGGATCTGGCTGGACACCATCATCTTCTTCGACGGGACCGGCGCCCCGCCCAGACGGGCCAGAGACCGAGAGATCATCCCCAGGAGCGGCACGACGCCCGACCAGGTCAGAACCTTGTGGATCACATAGACAAAAGGTCCGAGGTACGGCGTCAGGACATCCGCGCGATACAGGAAGGTGTTTTTCGGCAGCGACTCGCCAAAGACGAACAACAGAGGGGCGGTCAGCGACGTGGCCAGCAGTTCGGCCGTGTGGTCCGAGGCGACTGTCAGAAACAGGTACGTGATGCTGCTCGTTGCCAGGTAGTTGGCGAGGTTGTTCGCGACCAGCAGCGTCAGGAGCAGGGAGGAACCGTCGCACAAGGCTTGGCTCAGCAGTACATATCTCAACTCGCCCCGCTCCGCTCCCAGACGCAGGCGGAGCCGGCTCAGACGGTAGATCCCGGTTTCCAGGCCGGAGAACGTGCCCGAGAGAACCACGGTAACCAGCGCCAGTGTCAACGCGATGCCCATACGCCTATCCATCCGACTTGATCGGCTCGAACGACAGAATCACCGTCTCGATGCGGTGCCTGTTCATCCGGTCCACGGTGAACTTCAGGTTCCCCAGGTGGGCGATGTCGCCCTCGCGCGGGATCTTGCCCAGCAGAGTGGTCACGAGTCCGCCGATGGTGGACGAACGGGTCTCCTCGATATCGACCCCGAACACGTCCGCCCAGTCGTGAACGGCCAGGTCGCCCGCGAGACGGTACTCGAAGGGACCCAACTGCATCATCGGCTCGATGTCCGAGACGTGCTCCATCCGCCCGAACAGCTCCTCGGCGATATCTTCCGGGCGGACCGCCCCGGCAATCCCGCCGTACTCGTCTACCACCACGGCCATATCCGTCCCCGTCCTGCGGAAGAAGTCCAGCAGCGACTCGACCGTCTTCTGTTCGGGAACGAAATGCACAGGCTGGACGAGCCGGTCGATCGAGGCCTCGGGCTTCAAGAGCAACTGGCGCAGATGGATCGTCCCCACGATGTTGTCCAGCTTCTTCACGTAGACCGGCATCCTCGTCAGCCGTCGCTTCTGCATCCGCTCGCGGACGACCGCCGGGGGTTCGATCACGTCGCAGGCCACCATGTCCACCCGCGGCTGCATCACATGCCGGACCTTGAGCAGGCCCAACTCGACCACCTCGCCGATGAGCTTGTTCTGGCTGGCGGTGATCAGGCCCCGCTGGCGGCTGAGATTCACCAGCGAGCGGAACTCCGCCAGGGTGATCATCTCGGGCGAACGGGCCCCGCCAAAGAGCAGGCGGAGAATGGGCTCCAGGATCACAACGCGGAATACCAAGGCGACCGGACCGAGCACCTGCATGGCCAGGAAGACCGGAACCGTGACTGCAATCGCCAAGGAGCGCGAGTCCGCGTAGGTCACTGATTTGGGCACGATCTCGCCGAACACGACGAGGGCGACGAAGGTGGCCGCAGCCGTGCCGGTCGCGGCCGCGACCCCCCAGGACTGACCGATGCGCAGGACGAGCACGCTGGACGAAGCGAAGTACAGGACGTTGACGGTGATATTCGCCAGCAGCAGGCAGTTCAGCAGGTGCCCGGGCTTCTGGAGCAGGTGCGCCGTGAGTTTGTGGACCCGATGGCCAGAGGTCCGCAGCTGCTTGATTTGCCGGCGGGTCAGGTTGAACAGGGCCGTCTCCGATGCCGAGAAGAACGCGGAGCCACAGAGCAGCAAAAGCATCACGATGGAATGGCCAAGGTGTTGGTAGACTTGGGCAATCATGGCCGATCGTGCGGCGGGGTCCGCGGCAGGCGAATCGTGAACGTGCTCCCCCGGCCGACCCGCGACGTGACGCCGATCTCGCCGCCATGCGCGTCCGCGATCCGTTTGCAGAAAGCCAGACCGACTCCCGAGCCGGAACCGGTGGGGGAGTCCTTCGCGGTCTTGGTCGTGAAGAAAGGCCGGAAGATGCTCGCCATGTGCTCGGCGGGAATGCCGTGGCCGGTGTCGCTCACCGCCAGCGTGACATGGTCGTCCTCCGTCGCCGCGATCACTCTGAGAATCCCCCCGCCGGGCAGCATCGCCTCGCGGGCGTTCAGGATCAGGTTCATCAGCACCTGCTCGATCTGGACCGGCACGCAGTGGACGCACGCGCCGTCGGGAATGTCCGTCTGCACCGTGATGGCGTCTTTGGCCAGATCCCGGCACAGGCAGGTGAACACCTGCTCAACGAGCGTCTTGACCGCCACCTGTTCCCGCTGGCTCTTCTGACCGTTGGCCATGGCGAGCATGCTCTGCATGATCCTGGAGGCCCGCTGGCAGTTCCGCACCGTCTTGTCGAGGACCTTCTTCGCCAGTTCCGTATCATTCGGGTTCTGCACGGCCAGCGCCGCATAGGTCGTCAACGGGGTCAGGAGGTTGTTGATCTCATGAGCGATCATGCACGTGGCGGAGCCGAGGGTCGCCAGCGCCTGAAGCTGCAGATTCTGGGACCGCAGCGCGGCGTTCTCCTCTTCCTTCTGGGCAAGGCATTGATGCAACGACAGGCGTTTTTCGATGATGCTTGTCAACGGCACACTCCTTGTATACAATCCCTTCTTGGTGTCCGTACCGGAGCATTATCTACCGCCGGCGGCCGTCCCACAAGGGGCTACCCCGTCAGGCGACCGGTTTTTTTGGAGTGGTCCGCCGAATCCGGTGTCGTGAATCCGTGGAACCGACCGGGAGTGTACCGAATGGCTGAAGACAGCAAGAGCCGGGGCAAACTGCCTATTGTCCTTGTTGTGGACGACAACCAGCAGAACCTCGAATTGATCCAGGCCTACCTGGAGGATGTCGAGTGCCAGGCGGAAGCAGCCCACGACGGGATCGAGGCCCTGGAGCGGGTGGCCCGGAAGAAGCCCGATTTGATTCTCCTCGACGTCATGATGCCCAAGATGAGCGGTTTCGAGGTCTGCCGCAGGCTGAAGAACAACCCGCAGACCGCCGACATCCCGGTCATCATGGTGACCGCCCTGAACGAGTTCGGGGACATCGAGCGGGGCCTCGACTCCGGCGCCGACGATTTCGTCAGCAAGCCGATCAACCGCCTGGAGTTGCTCACGCGGATCCGAACCATGCTCCGGCTCAAACACGTCACGGATCATCTCCAGCGGACCCTGGCCTATCTGGGCGAGATCGAGGGACACGCCCAGGCTGACGGCAGATAACTTCGGAGAGAGTCCGTCCTTTGCAGACCGCGTGTCACCCGGCGGGGGGGGGGCGCCTCCGCAGACTGCCCGATAACACGTCCTCCAATCCCAGACAGACCCTACAGCACACACAACCGCCACGTTGACGCTTCGGAAGGCCCTTGCGAGTTGCCGCGTCCTGGAACGCGGGTTAACACCCTGCTCGAATTGGACGATAGCTCAACAGTACTCTTTTTCCCTGCATCACGTGGCAAGATAACAGGAGTGAGGGATGTGCGGTTTGTTGGAGATTCTCGGCAAGGCCATTGCGGTCAACACCTCCGAACTGATCTGGCACTGGCTCCATGAGCGAAGACGGGCCCAGGCGGATACCGACATGTCCGAGAATCCGCAACTGGACCACGTCCTCGACCTTATGGGCCACGGCAAGTTCTCGGAGGCCCGAGAGCAGGTGAAGCTGTATCTGTTCAGTCGTCCGTCCTGCTGCCTGGGGCGAATGGCTGCCGCCGCGTTGCTGTTGCAGGAAGACGACCTCAAGGACGCCATCCAGGAACTCAACTCGATCTACATGCGACAGCCCAGCAACACGCTGGCTTTGTATGCCCTGGGCCATTGCTACGAGCGACTGGGCTACGAGGCCCAGGCCGTGGAGTTCTACCAGGACTGCATCAAGTTCAACGGTCAGCTCCAACTGCCCGCCCAGCGACTGGCGGCGATCTACTTCAAAGACGGACGTATCCCCGATGCCATCGCCCAGTACGAACCGTTGAAGGAGTTCTATCCGGACGACATCTCCACCCTGGTCATGCTCGGGCATCTGTACACCGCCATGGGCGAGTACCCGAAGGCCATTGCCACCTTCAACACGGCCATCCTGATCCACCCGGACAACTTCATCGCTCCCGATGACACGCTCGAACAGCACCTGTGCGAGGGGCAGTTCCAGGAGGCCCTGGATCGAGTGGAGGTCCTCCTGACCGAGGAGCCCGACCGGGCGGACCTGATCGCCAAGCAGGCCGATATCGTGAGCATGATGGGGGGGATTAGCGATGCGATCGCCCTGTACCAGCAAGCCTTGCGGATCTGCCCGGACTTCCTGGAGGTGACCATCAAGCTGGGCACCAGCTACCTGAAGATGCACGCCGACCAGCTTGCCGCTCAGCAATTCAACAAGGCCATCGAGATCAACGACGAGATCGTCGAGGCCTATATGGGCTTGGCCGCGGCCCAGAAGCTGGCTGGACAGGACGCGGAGGCATTGAACACCCTGTCGCTGGCATCGGCCATCCAGCCCAATACGTCGTTCCTGTTCGCCGAGACCGCCAAACTCATCCTGAAAGCCGCCCTCGAAGCCAACCTGTTGCCGGCCCCGACGGACGGACGGTCTCTGGAACAGACCATTCTGGCTGCCCACGAACGCCAGTCGGTTCGCTTCCCGCACAATCCGGATCTGCACTACAGGCTGGGCATCCTCCACATGAATGCGTCGCACCTCCAGGAAGCCTGCGATTGTTTCCAGGCGGCTCTGCAGATCAACCCGACGTTCGCACGCGCCACCACGAAGCTGGCGGTCGCGTTGTTCGAGCTCGGCAAGGCGCCGGAAGCCCTCGCACTGATCGCGCCGCCGCAGGAGTACGATGCCAAGACACTGGATCTGTACTACAAGACCGCGCTGTTGTACTGCAACCGGGTGAAGTTCGCGTCCTCGGTCATCAACCTCCAGCGACAGATCGACCAGAAGGCCGGCACAGGCGTCGATCCTGCGACGAACATCTCGATCGTCCTGCAGAATCTCGGCCTCTCGGACACGATTGGCCTGATGTGGGAGAATCTCTGCCAGACCGCGGCCCATGCAGCTGTCGGAAGCCCGTGAAAAGGCCTGGAATCACGCCGCAAAGACCGACCCGCCCGCCCAAGCCCAATGAAACATAACATATCTTATGGGACGTTGAGCAGGGGGGCTTCACAGCCCATTTCTGTGCGAGGAGGATCGGTCTGAGCCCCTCACTGCGGGCGGTCCGCCGGCCCTTCAGAACGTGGACGCTTCCTCTGAGGGGCTACGCAGAGCCATCGGCTTGCCAAGAATCTCGTAGTGCAGGATGGCCTTCCTGAGTGCGTCGGAGTCCGCGGTGTCGAAAATCTCTTCGTGCGGGAACGACTCGGATTGTGTGTCCGGCCGCGACGCGGCCTTCCGTGCGGAGTCGCTCGCAACTGGCTGCAACGACCGCTCGACGGGCAACGCGACCTCCGGCTCGACCGGTCCGGGTCCGGTGGTCTTCCGATTGACGGGAACGGCGTCGTATGCTGTCTCACGGATCGGCGAAGGCGCGGGACGCTCGTAGACCATGACGGAGTCGCCCTGGGTACCGCGGCGGATCGTGATCTTGCCGGTGGGCGGCTGAGGAGCCTGCGCGGAGGATCGCGGACGCGTCTGAGGCTTCGACTGCCTGGCCTGTGCCTGTTGGGCGGCCTGCTGGATCTCCTGGACTTTGCGGGTCAGACGCTCCTGCCACGTCTCTCGGCGGCCGCCTTGCCCCTTGGCCGCGGCCTGTTCTTTCTGCTGGCGTGACTGGGCAGAGCCCTTCCTGGCGGTGAGGGCCTTGGCCAGGGTGCCCCCCAGCCAGAGGACCGCCATCACGACGATGACGAGGATATCGCCCCATTGGTCGATATCCAGCCCTTGGGCCAGGAGATCAAGTTGTGCGATCAACGGTGCCATCAGCAACGGCCCATCCTAGCTGCAACTCATGACGCCTAGTCCGTCTTCTTCGGCTTGGCAATCGACTCGCGCATCTGCGTATCGGCGCCGATGTTCTTGAGCCGGTAGTAATCCATAATGCCGAGATTGCCCGCGCGGAAGGCCTCGGAGATGGCCAGCGGGACTTTCGCTTCGTTCTCGACGACCAGCGCCCGCATTTCCTGCTCCCGCGCGACGGCCATGGCGCGTCGTTTCTCGGCTTCGGCTTTGGCCCGCCGCATATCGGCTTCCGCCTGGGCCGCCTGGAGCTGGGCGCCGACGTTCTCGCCGACGTCCACGTCCGCGATATCGATGGAGAGAATCTCGAACGCGCTGCCGGCGTCGAGCCCTTTGTCCAGCACCGCCTTGGAGATCCGGTCCGGGTTCTCGAGCACGTTCTTGTACGTGATCGAACTGCCGATGGTCGTCACGATGCCCTCGCCGACTCGGGCGATGATCGTCTCCTCCGTGGCGCCGCCGACGAGGCGCTGGATGTTCGTCCGCACGGTCACGCGGGCCTTGGCCCTCAATTGGATTCCGTCCTGGGCGACCGCGTCGATGGTCTCCTTGCCTTTCTTCGGGTCGGGGCAGTCGATCACCTTCGGATTGACGCTGGTCTGAATCGCATCGAGGATGTCCCGCCCTGCCAGGTCAATGGCGGTGGCCGTCTTGAAGCTCAGGTCGATGTTGGCGCGATCCGCCGCGATGAGCGCCCGCACGACGTTCGGGACGCGCCCGCCCGCCAGGTAGTGACTTTCGAGGTCTTTCGTCGTCAGTTGCAGGCCCGCCTGGACCGCGGTGATCTTGCTCAGTACGATGGTCCGAGAATCCACACGGCGAAGCCACATCCCGATCAACTCGCTGAGTCGGACATCGGCGCGGGAGAAGTACGCTTGCAGCCACAACCGCGCGAATTTCAGCACGATCAGGGCCACCACCAGTACCCCGATCCCGATGATGATCAGAATCCCCGCGATCATCGGATCAAGCTGCAGCAACACTCCATCGATCTGTGACATCTTCCGATCCTTTCCCTAAGCCTCGTCCATGACCCGCACGGTCACCTGGGTCCCTTCAACGCGAATCACCTTGACCTGCCTGTCCTTCTGTAGATACCCGGATTCGGCGACACATTCAACCCTTCGCCCGTCGAAATCGCACATGCCCACGGGGCGCATGGTCGTGATGACCCTGCCTGTGCGTCCAATCAGGCGAGCCAGTTCCGGCGTGTCCGCGATTGCATCGCCGCGATCCCGGGTCGGCGGCGTCAGGATCACCCTCCGGCCGAACCGTGTCTTTGGCAACACCTTGTAGGCCGTTGCCAACAGCAGCGGCACCATCACTAGGGCAACCACTACGCCGATCCATCCGGCAACCAGACTGTGCTGAAAGAAGATCCAGAGGCCGCCCACGAGACACGCCATCGAGCAGATGCCCAACAACCCGGCGCTCGGAATGAAGACCTCCGCG